>NZ_NTMG01000023.1 GCF_002487355.1 Candidatus Methanoperedens sp. BLZ2
AACGGGCGGCTCAAAATACCTGTTATAATGGGAGAATACCAGCAAACCGGGATACGTTCAGGTGTGTTAAGTGTGATTTCTCTGGTCATGCTGACCACATTGCAGCTATCAATATTGCTGCAAGGGCTGCTGTCAATCAGCCTGTTATAGCATGTGATGAAGTCAAAGCCAATATTGGAATTGAGATGGAACATAGTTATAAACCTCTTTCGGGAGCATCAAACATGCCCCCGAATTCTATTCGGGGGTAATTGACCTCAGTTCAGGGACTTGTTACATTCCCGGCATCTTCCTCAGGTACGAAAAGCGCTTCCCCGAATTTGTCTTTACCATAATTCCTTATTATATCCTGTCCCTCCGTAGATGTCGCATAGTTAATATATTTCAATGCAAGATCGTACTTCACATTCGGGAATTTGGCAGGGTTCACAGCCATGACATGGTATGGATTGAAAAGGTATTTCCGGTCAGATTCGAAAAGAATTTTCAATTTTATTTTATCCTTCATTGCAAGATATGTTCCCCTGTCTGAGAGTGTATAACCATTCTTGATGTCAGCGGTTGTGATCGTGTCTCCCATGCCTTTGCCCACTGATTGGTACCATGTCCCTGCAGGTGTGATATTGGCGGCTTTCCAGATCGATTTTTCCATTACGTGAGTGCCTGACTCATCACCGCGGGAAATAAAGGGAGCCTGTTTTGATGCGATTTTGCGGAAGGCGTCTGTAGCATTGCTGGCATTTTTTATCCCGGCCGGGTCGTTCTCTGGTCCGATTATCACGAAATAATTGTACATCATATAAGTGCGGTTGATAAAACTGCCGTTAGCGACAGCTTTTAATTCAGACTGGACTGCATGGACCATCAGAACGTCTGCTGCTCCGAGTTCGCCTGTAGCTATTGCTTTACCTGTTCCCTCGCATATCGTTGACATTTCTACGTTATTTTCTTCTTCGAACTTTTTGTTAAACACATCGAGCAATCCTGTATCACAGGTTGAAGTTGTGGTAGCCAGACGCAGCTTCTGCGGGGCAGAGGTAGATATTGTTGAGACTGGAGTTGTTGTAGAAGCTGTTGAAGTTATTGTAGAAGTTATTGCAGGGGTTTTAATATTTTCGGTGGGTGCCTGCTGGGTACAGCCGGTTATAAGTGAACTCAGGATAAGTACTAAAATTATTTTTGTGAACAGGATTTTCATATCATAATCACCTTATGTTCACTCAAACATAACGCTTATTAATAAAAGTTTCGAAAATATTTCGAGACTGGTGTTCTATAATCTTAAATTCCAGACATTTTATTTTTCTTTTCCGATCATTACTTCAGTAGCCTTCACTACCGCTACCACTTCATCGTTTTTCTTGATATCCATGGCATCTGCAGCCTCTTTTGTAATTATTGCAGTAATTATTGCAGGTTCAATGGAAATCTTGATCTTTGAAATAAGACCTTCTTTCTCAATCTCGATTATCCTGCCTTTCATCTGATTCCTTGCTGATATTTTCAATCCGATCGCCTCCCAGAAAGTTTTGTCATAAACCGTCTGGTTAAGTAAATTTTGATATGTATTAAATTCTTCAAGCAGATTCAATGCTTTTTCAGTCAGGGATGTTCCCTGATCCAGGCCGCCTCGCTGTGTTATTATCAGGGGTTCTCCAATGCTTTCTTCAATTTCTTTTAACAAAAGCCATGCATGCTTGTAAGACATTTTCACTTTCTTGCATGCCCTGTTCAGGGAACCCTCACTGTTTATGGCTTCAAGAAGAGTTGCTTTACCTTCTCCTATGATTGGCTCTTCGTTATTATTTATTAACCACAGTTTTGCTCTTGCTTGTGTTCGTTTCATGGCAATGTAAAAACTTTTATATTCCCTTTATCTTCATGGCAGTATTCCGGGCATTCATAAGCACAAGCCCCATCTGGACATTCTTTCCTGTAAGCACTATCAATATTGCATGCTTTCCAGCCCGAACCGTAACAACTATGTGGTTTTCTGACTCATATATTAATACATTAATATTCTCACCCGTTAGCTCTTCCATGGTTTCACCAGCACGTTTGAATGCAGCCGCTCCATAAGCCGCAAATGTTTCCCTGTGCATGGTATCCGATCTGGTGCTTGCCATAATAAGCCCATCATATGTTACGATAGCTGTAGATATGATATCCCCGGTGGAATTTTCCAATTCCGAAAGTGCAAGTAAATATAATTCCGCTTTAGTAGTCATTTTTATCGTTATGAAATGTGTCTGGATAATTTTCTCAACATTTTTTCAAGGATATACATGGAGATTATTGCACTTACTCCAAATAATGTCTCCATGAGTTCGCGGATAGAATAAGGAATGGGGCAGCTGATTGTACCTATTAAACCAAGGAATTTCCATAAAATAGCAAAAATAGCAGCGAATTGGAAAAACATAAAAACGTGGACAAAATCTCCCGTTGATTTCATTCCAAGCATATAAGTTGTATATACTGTTATTGAGCCTCCTGTTATCCACATAATATTTTCAAGGTTAAAAAAAATATTTTTTATAGTTTCATTTTCCATTCCGGAAAAATACAGGTAAATAAAAAGGATCGGAAATACAAGAGCAAATATGAACGGAATAAAACTCATAGGTTTTGAGATAATTTTTCTTTTGTATAATTTCATATAAATAAGTATTAATGCGGCTGTCATGAATATCGCAGAGCCTATGCCAAAAATGTGTCTTATTGAATCTAAAACAGGTAATTTGGAAAAATGTCCCAATTCACGGATCCCGAAAAATAAAAATGTCAGGAACAGGTATGTCCATGGCATCTCACCCACATTCCAGTTACGCCTGTACTTGTAGGCTGTAATGACCAGAATTAACGATGTCCACCAGAAGAGATTTGAAAGAATTACATGAATTCCGATAGTTTCTTCAATTCCATGCGAAAATAAACTGTAAATATCAAACATTATGGCAATAATTATCCTAACAATTATATTAGCCTTTAGATTAAGCGATGCCATCATTTTTGTTATTGGTGATAGATTGTTTTTCTTATATGCTCATTTCAGTATACATAATTGGAAAAACCTTCCTGTGAATGCCTTTTTGATGATATATTACCTGAAATGAATTATACTGCCATACTAAAATTTATTATTAGAACGATCAATTCAACAAAAGAATAACACATGAGCAAACTTGGAAAAATATTAAAAGAAAAAGGCCCGATCCGCAAAGTTGGCGTGGTCGGAATGGGCTATGTGGGGATCCCGTCAGCGGTTTTATTTGCAGAAAAGTTTGATTTTGTATGGGGCTTCCAGAGAGCATCCCAGAGTTCAGGTTATAAAATCGAAATGTTAAATAATGGAATAAGCCCGCTTAAAGGAGAAGAACCAGGACTTGAAGACCTGATCAAAAAAGTCCGTTCACAGGGTAAATTTGAAAGCACATCTGATTTTTCAAAAATTAGAGACTTGGATGCAGTCACACTTGCCATCCAGACGCCATTTAAGGATAAGGGGGAGCTTGAGCCTGATTTTGGCGCTCTGGAAGAAGGAATCCGCCAGATCGGAAAGTACCTCAAAGAGGGAATTCTTGTAGTTCTTGAGTCAACGATAACACCCGGAACTACAAAAAATTTTGCAGCAGATATCCTGAAGGAAGAATCCGGCCTTATACCAGGTGAAGATTTCGCGCTTGCCCATGCTCCTGAAAGAGTGATGGTTGGAAGACTGATACGCAATATCCGGGAACACGACAGGATAGTTGGCGGAATAAATATGGAAAGTACCGGCCGCGCAGTTGAACTCTATACCCCTGTCCTCACCATAGGCAAAATAATACCCATGGATTCAACAGCAGCCGAGGTTACAAAGACTGCTGAGAATACATTCAGGGATTTACAAATTGCTGCTATCAATGAATTAGCCCTTTATTGCGAAGCTATGAGAATAAATGTCTATGATGTAAGAACAGGCATTGACAGCTTAAAAGGAGAAGGAATAACAAGAGCCATCCTCTACCCCGGAGCAGGCGTCGGAGGGCATTGTTTAACAAAAGATACTTATCATCTTGAAAGAGGAGTCAAAATTTCCGGTTCAAAACTGGATTATCCCGCGGAATCTGCGTCCCTTTATGTCCTTGCCCGGAAAATAAATGATTTCATGCCCCAGCATATGTATAATCTTACAAATGAGGGATTAACAAGTATAGGGAAGAAATTCAACGGTTCAAAAATAGCATTACTTGGCTGGGCTTTTATCAATAATTCTGATGATACGAGAAATACGCCTTCTGAACCTTATCTGGATATGGTGGAAAAAGATGGCGCCAGAGTTACGATACACGATCCTTATGTATCCCAGGATGGCAGCCTTAAAATTTCCCAGGATCTTGAAGAGAGCATTAAAGGAGCAGATGCGATAGTTATTTTTACAGGGCATAAACAATATTTAAATATTAAAGCCAGTGCCATAAAGAAATTATCAGGGCATAAGCATCCTGTCATAATCGATGGAAGGAATGTGATCGACCCTGATGCTTTTATCAAGGAAGGATTTGTGTATAAAGGGATTGGCAGGGGAGATAAGAACTACCACGAAATCTGCAATAAATAAATTTTTATATAGTTTATAGATAAAATTTTATTTTTCAGCAATTCCTATTGCTTTCTTTTGTTCATATGATTCAATTGCAGCCATTGCTACCTCAAGGGCATGCCTGCTTGTTTCCCCATTGGAAATTACGGCTGTGTTATCCCTTACGGATTTAATGAAATGCTCCAGTTCATTCTTTAAAGGCTCTTTTGGTTCAACCTTGGCTGTGCGTACCCATGCTTCATCATGCAATTCCACTGCCTGTTTAATATAATCAAGATATGCAACACCCTTTAACCCTATTGCAGTAAGATTCCGTATTTTATGCGGTGTCAGCCAGTTTGTTTCTACCATTCCTGAAAGATTCGTATCGCATCTTAAAAGGATTGATGCATGGTCTTCGAATGAATGAATATCTTTGCCTGCTATCGTATAAACTTCATTGATCTTGCGGCCGTAAAGATATGAAATTACATCAATATCATGCACGCCAAGATCCATTATTATCCCGACATCACGTATTCGGGGATTGAATGGCCCGACCCGTCTTGAAGAAATGGACACTATCTTACCGAGCATGCCGGAATCTACAATCTCTTTTAGTTTTGAGACCGCAGGATTAAATCGTTCGATGTGTCCTACCATCAGCTTTACCTTTGCATCATGTGCTGCATTTATCATTGTATCAGCGTTCTTAAGGGTATCAGCTATTGGTTTTTCGACCAGCAAATGAGTTCCCGAATTGATAACATCAAGGGCAACTCTTGAATGAAAAGTCGTTGGCACTACCACGCTTACTGCATCAAGATCCTGTTTTAGTAATTCATTGTGGTCAAAATATGGTGTTGTATTATTTGTCTTAGCAAGCGAAATAGCCCTGTCCCTGTCCGTATCACATATCCCCACAAGTTCTACGTCTTTCATTTCTCTGTATATTCTTATATGGTGCTGCCCCATGGCGCCACCACCTATTACAGCAACTTTCATTTTAAATCACCCCGGTTAAGTATTGTTTATTTAATTGGTTAATTACGTTTGTTAAATAATTTTTTGTTTATCCATAATCCTTTTCAGGGATTACCTATCAAGATTTCAAGTTATTTAAATCTATACGGGATTAAAATATTATAATGTATATAAACATGATCATAATCATTGAATATATAATTATACTTTGCGCGGGGTCAAGGGATAGAGATCGCCCAATGCTTTAGGCTTGAGCTGAATCGTTCCCCTTGGAATAGATTACTTTCACCCCACTCTATCATAAGCGATATATAATCTAAAAATAATGTCGATGCTGCATGAAAAAGACGTATCAATTCAGAATATACCCTGACAAAAATCATGAGGTTATTTTGAATAGAACGCTTGGAACTTGCAGGTATCTCTATAATAATGCTCTTGCAGAACGAAAGAAGCAAGCAGAGCTTAATCGGCTTAGAAAATCATTTGATGTATTCCCGTGGGGAAAACATGAATGGATCAGCAAATACGATCAAATGCTTGATTTAACAGCTACAAAAACAGAATATCAAAAAGAAGTATATGGTCAAGTGCTTCAAGATGTTTTAAAAAGAGTGGATCGCAGTTTCAAGAATTTCTTTAATGGGTTCGGCTATCCACGGTTTCAAGGAAGAAATAGATACAATAGTTTCACGTATCCCCAATCAGGTTTTTCAATCAAAGACGGAAAGCTTAACCTTTCAAAAATTGGAGCTATCAAGATCATCCTGCATAGACCGATTGAAGGCATAATCAAGACCTGTACCATCAAAAAGAATATTGATCAATGGTATGTTTCCTTTTCATGTGAAATCGAAGAGCCTATCCCGGTTGAAGTCAAAACCAAAACAGGAATAGACGTTGGATTAATCGACCTGATAACCCTGAGTAACGGGGAACAGATCAAACCTCCGAAGTTCCTGCGGGAATCAGAGGATAAGCTGAAACAGGAACAGAAGCGGTTAAGCCGGAAAAAACTCAGGTCAAAGAACAGGAATAAGCAGCGGGTGATAGTATCAAAAGTACATCGAAAGATCGGGAATCAAAGAAAAGATTTTGCTCATAAGACCAGCAAGGTTCTTGTGGATTCCTATGACCGTATCGTGTTTGAAGATTTGCAGATAAAAAACATGGTGCAAAACCCTCGTCTTGCTAAATCCATCTCCGATGCTGGCTGGTATCAATTAATGCAATTCACAAAATCCAAGGCAGAATGTGCCGGGAAAATAGTTGAATTCGTTAATCCCGCAGGAACATCCCAGACCTGTATTTGCGGTTTCCGTGTCCCAAAAGACCTTTCAGTGAGGGTACATAGTTGTCCTTCCTGTGGTCTTGTCATGGGAAGAGATCAGGTGTCTGCAATATTAATCGAGAATAGATGTACGGTAGGAACTACCGGAATTAACGCCCGTCAAGGATATCTCAGCGGAGTATCAATGCAGCGGGACGCTCCGTGGCTTTAGCCGGAGCAGTTCACTTTCCATCCATAGTAATACTTTTATACATCATGGTTTAACAGGCAGACCAATACCAGGTCATATATTATTGGAGAAAAATTGATAATTATACGAAAATTCCAGCCTTCTGATTTCCAGTGGGTCATCGACATCGAAAGGAAGGTTTTTAATGAGCATGACCCTTATCTTTACATGCAGTTCTATGAGACATATCCCGATACTTTTATTGTAGCTGACATTAACGGTTTTGTTATAGGCTATGTGGCAGGATTTCTGGCACAAGTTGGAGTAGGACGCATATTTTCACTTGCAGTAGACCCTAAATATCAAAACAGGAGTGTTGGTAGCAACCTGTTAAAAGAAATAATTAACATTTTCCGAAAGGAGGGAGTCACTGAGATAATTCTTGAGGTCAGGATGGATAATATTAAAGCGAAAAGATTCTATGAGAGACTTGGATTTTCCCAGTTCGGGATAGCTGAAAAATACTATAATGACGGCCAGAACGCCCGTTTAATGAAGCTTAAATTATAGTTAATCATAGGAGGCTTTTCTTACCCACATTTTTCAAAAACCCTATCCATCGCCGTGCATCATCGACTTTTTGTTTGATATCATCACTTGGATCTTTTAACTTGATCTTACCTGCTTCACATTCCTTTAGATCCATAATTGCGCGTATGAAACTTGCGATCTCATTATATAATTTTTTTGCCTCTTCTTTCGTGATATCTTCTCTTAAAAGGATCTCCTCATCATACTTCGCTTTAGTTTCAAGAAAAGTCACAAGTTCCAGTAAACGGTCTTTTTCCTGTTCCGAAAGCTCCTTATTATGTATGCAACGCCATATTAATTCATGGAGTTTAATGTTTTCCCCATTAATCTCTACTTCCTCTGGTACTTTTTCTCCCACCCATATAAGATATCTGTGTAACCCGTTGAGTAAATGCTCCCTTTCTTCCAGGGATATGCAATCATCCGGATTTAATTCTTTTTGGTTCACACTTCCCTGCTTCCCATTTTGATTAACTTGGTCAATTTTGATTAATTCGATTATAATTCTTCGAGATACCTTTCTGCGGATACCGCAGCGATCGCCCCATCACCTACCGCTGTTGTTATCTGGCGAAGTGGTGTGACCCTGCAATCTCCTGCAACAAATATGCCTTTAACAGAAGTTTCCATTTTAGCATTTGCGATTATAAATCCCCGTTCATCCTTTTTTACATCTGCAAATTTTGTATTTGGGATCAAACCCACATATATGAAGACGCCATCTGTTTTTACCTCCGAGGTCACATTCGTTTTCAGGTTCTTTAAAACGACCTTCTCAACGACGTTTTTCCCCACAATTTCTTCGAGTACCGAATCCCAGATAAAACTTATTTTCGGATTTGAAAAAGCATGTTCCTGGTTGATCTTTTCAGCACGCAGCTCATTGCG
This sequence comes from Candidatus Methanoperedens sp. BLZ2, assembly GCF_002487355.1. GTDB lineage: Archaea > Halobacteriota > Methanosarcinia > Methanosarcinales > Methanoperedenaceae > Methanoperedens. The sequence continues at coordinate 8,488 of NZ_NTMG01000023.1, forward strand.
CCTGTGGACTACAGTTACTTTTTTTGCCATCTTTGTAAGATAAATGGCTTCAGTGATCGCGGAATCTCCTCCGCCTATAACTACAACCTCTTTTTCTTTAAAGAAAAAACCGTCACATGTAGCGCAATATGAAACACCCCTGCCTGTTAATTCAACCTCCCCTTTTGCACCCAGCCTTTTTGGCGTTGTGCCGGATGCTATTATGACCGACTTAGTTTCTATGTCGCCTTCTGTTGTTTTAATGATCTTGATATTTCCTTTATCCTCGATCGAATCAACTTCTGCCATTCCTTTCATTTCAAGCCCGAATTTGCGTGCCTGTTCTTCGAATTTCGCTGCAAGGTCAGCGCCTGATATCTCAAGGAAACCCGGGAAGTTCTCGACCTTGTCAGTGACTATTATCTGTCCTCCGATCCCCATTTTTTCAAGAAGGACAGCATTCAGCATAGCGCGCTTTACATAAATTCCCGCAGTGAGACCCGCAGGCCCGCCGCCGATAATGACGATATCATAAACCATAATTCTTCAGTCCTTGTATGGTGATTATGGTATATAAATTTATGAAAATGTAACTTATTTTTCAAATGGATTTTAAGACATCTACTTAGATTTCCATAATTCTCCTCTAAAAATTCCTGCATCAATTGAACGAGTGAGCGGCAGGTTGCCCGAGGGAATCCATATTCTGTTTCGAGTTCATAGAAAAGCTGCTGTTCTGCGGTCTTTATCCAGACGCTCCGTACCTTAGAGCATAAGCGCTGAAGCATTAAAACTGCATCAAAAAAATATCATGATTTAATTATAAAAATCAAGTGCTTCTAGTAATCCCAACTTCCCCCATTCCTGCTGCCTCCTCGCCTCTCCCCTTCATGCGAATCCCGGTGCCGACGAGAGCAAGATGTTGGGGCTGCTTCTGATTACTTTCCTCCCACGTCTCAAATTTTACAAAATTTTTACCTGTACCCATACTCCCTCTTTGCTTTCATCAAATCCCCTATCTTGGTTGAAGTCAGGAGTTCAAAAACAATTAGCAATAAGAAAAAATACATAAGATTCATTGCGACACCCAAAGCTCCTTTATCCAGGGCTATCAATGCCGCGACCAAAGGTGCCGCAATGGTTCCGATGACACCTGAAGCATGCATAAGCGCCCTTTTCACGCCTTCTGCCTTAAGGTATGAAAAATAATTGATCCTGAGAGTAGGCTCGATGCGTGCAGGGCCATTTAGATAATAATGTGTGAATCCGATCCCGAAAAGCCTGCCTGTCAAATAATGTGAAAGCGGATGCAGTGTGGCCATAAGAATGAGGGCACATAGATATAGCACCCAGTCTGTATTTACCCGAAAAGCAAGAACTATAGCAGCAATTGTGGCAGTAATTTCCAATAAGTTCCCGGTAAATAATCCAGGGGTCAAAGACACTTTTCCCTCAAATCTTTTTCGACTTAAATTTTCAATTTGCATGAGAAGTTCATCATCATTAATCTTATCTTTCTTGATCTCATTCACGATAGATAGGAACTCTTTCCCATTGTAATTGTTTTCAAGCTTTTTCACGCGTTCTTTCAAATCATTGTGCATAGTCTTTGTTATCCTTCCATATTGAAGTGTTTCAGGTGCGTCTTAAATGTTCGCAACTCCCGGATACGATCTTTTCAAGATGTCCATCACTTGTTTCAAGAATGAGTGCTCCTTCATTGTCCACACCTATCGCTTCACCATATATTGAATGCGCCTGTGTGGTTATCTTTACCCATTCACCTATTGTAGCCGACATGTTTCTCCATTCTTCCAGTATGGATTTGAATCCCTCATCCTGGAATTTCAGATACAATTCATCAAACTCTTCAAGTAATTTCCTGACAAAGCCAGCACGATTTATTTTAGCTCTTTTTTCTTTTTTAAGTGATGTTGAACTATCCCTGATATCATCGGGGAATGATTCTGTATCTACATTTGCATCTATTCCTATCCCGACAATAAGATAATCAATGAGGTCAGCTTCAGCCCGGATCTCTGTGAGGATGCCGCATACTTTTTTCCCGTTAATAAGAATGTCATTCGGCCATTTTATTTTTGCAGGAAGACCCAGACTCCGTATTGTCCTGGCAACACAAACACCTGCAAGAAGCGTAATCCTGGGGGCATGTGAAGGTTGTATCTTTGGCTTAAGTATGATGGAAAGCCATATTCCTCCTTCAGGAGAGATCCATTTGCGCCCGAGACGGCCGCGTCCTGCTGTCTGGGCTTCAGCTATTACAATAGTGCCCTCATCTACTGATCCAGCTATCTCATGGGCTACAATATTTGTACTTTCTGTCTCTTTAAAATATTTTATCTCTTTTCCTATAACCTTTGTTTTAAGCCCGGCTTTTATTTCACCCGGGGTCAGCCTGTCAGGTGTTTCGATAAGTGAATACCCGAGATTTGTTGACGAATCGATCATATATCCCTCATCCCTTAAGACCTTGATATGTTTCCAGATGGCAGTCCTTGAAACGCAAAGTTCGCTTGCGAGCTGTTCTCCGGAAATCCGCATGCCTTTATTATTAATTAGTCTTTCAAGTATCTTATCTTTAATGTTCATTTAGCTCACCCAGCTTTGCATTCCGGATATATGTACCAACAGCCGCTGTTATTGCTGCCACCTTTTTATCCTCTGCTCCCAGGGCAGATGCAAGCGTGGCACCCTTCTCCTTTTCAGCTTCTATGATCTTCTCCACTTCTTTTATGATATTGTGATCTTCAATGAAATGAGTAGTCAACTCCCCGCGCCTGAAATATTCGTTATTCATAACGGCTTTATGAAAAGGTATGTTGGTGGTTACACCGACGATTATATATTCATATAATGCGCGCTTCATCCTGGCGATAGCTTCGTTCCTGTCCCTGCCCCATACAGTAAGTTTCGAGATCAGAGAATCGTAGTACGGTGTAATGGTAAATCCTGTGTGTACGCCGCTGTCCACACGTACGCCTGGACCGCCGGAAGAGCGGTATCTCCTGAGTTTACCGGGCGCAGGTGTAAAGTTATTAAGCGGATCTTCCGCATTCAACCTGCACTCAATAGCCCAGCCTCTTTGCTGGATATCCGACTGTTTATATGTCAGCGCCTCGCCCGAGGCGATCCTCAATTGCTCTTTTGCCAGGTCAACTCCTGTTACAATTTCAGTTATCGGATGCTCAACCTGGAGCCTTGTATTCATTTCAAGGAAATAATAATCTCCTTTTGAATAAAGGAACTCGATCGTTCCCGCATTAGTATAATTTATAGCAGCAGCCGCTTTCACTGCATCAGAACCCATCTTTTCCCTTAATTCAGGTGTCATTATGGGAGACGGCGATTCTTCAATAAGTTTCTGGTGCCTGCGCTGGATAGAACATTCACGGTCACCAACATGGATAATATTCCCGTAGGAATCTGCAAGTATCTGGAATTCGATATGGCGCGGTTCTTCCAGGTATTTTTCTATAAAAACTGTTGCATCCCCGAAGGAGGATTTTGCCACCCTGCGGGTGGATTCGATGGTTTCACGCAGTTCTTCGGTCTTCCTGACCACTTTCATGCCTATGCCGCCGCCGCCTGCCGAGGCTTTAACGATCACAGGATAACCGATAGATTCTGCCACATCAACAGCAGAATCCAGATCATCAATACCGTTCTTGCTGCCAGGTATGACCGGGATCCCCGCAGCTTTCATGGTCTTTTTTGCCGCGATTTTACTGCCAACACTTTCTATGGTTTTGCCTGAAGGGCCGATAAAAACTATCCCTTCTTTTTTGCACCTGTCTGCGAAAATCTCGTTTTCAGACAGAAAACCGTAACCAGGATGTATAGCTTCTGCGCCTGTTTTATGCGCCACTTCAAGAATGTTGTCCATGTTCAGGTAGCTCTGTGAGGCAGGCGCAGGGCCTATGGGACGTGCTTCATCTGCGTATTTTGCAAATAGCGCATTTTTATCTACATCGGAATAAACCGCCACTGTCTTTACATCAAGCTCCCTGCATGCACGCATGACGCGGATCGCGATTTCACCGCGGTTGGCTATCAGGACTTTTTTAAACATGAATTTTATTACTCCTTCATCTGATTACAATAAGAGCCTTTCATATTAATTCAGATGCTTATTGTTCTGGGGGCTTAAATAATTCATCATACGTTATTTTGACATTAATAATATGTTCGTTGTCATGTTCCCGGATAAGTCTCCACAAATAACTACCAGAATACAAGGAGTCGGCGCCGGAATAAATAATGAATAACAAAAATTAATATAGAAGACATTCATATTATCTTAAGAGGATATGAATCACATTTTGTATAGTCCAATTAACGAATCATAATATATAATAATATAATCAAACAGTATCACTAACAATATGAAATCCAAAGAAGTGTTAAACTTATTAAGAATTTCCAGACAAACACTCACAAGAATGCTTCAAATGGAACAATAAGGGTTGAAGTCCAACCAAATAAATAGTATCTTTACTTCATTGTTCTTCAATGAAACTCTATAGCAAACGTAAAAATAATAAACACATTGAGGTTTCCACAGATGAACTTGATTAGAACAGAACAGATTCAAATAGAAGGCACTGATGAACTTAGTTCATTGTGTCATTTATCAAAGAATTTGTGGAACGAGGCTAATTATTTAATAAGACAAGAATTTTTCATGAACGGTAATTGGATAAGGTCCAATACGCTTGCAGCAACATTAAAAACATCTGAAAATTATAAAAACTTAAATGCTCAAACAGCCCAACAAATACTTAAGGTTCTTGATAGAAGCTGGAATTCATTTTTCAAAGCAATAAAAGAATGGTCAAAAAATCCTGATAAATTCATAGGAAGACCAAAAATACCTAATTATAAACCAAGAGATGGTGAAGCATTGTTGATATTTACAAATCAACAGGTCACAATTAAAGATCATATTTTATCCTTCACAAAAAAATTACCTTTAAAAATCAAAACAAGACTACTTGATAACACAAATTTACGTGAAGTCCGATTAATCCCAAAAGGTTTAAATTACATTTGTGAAATAATTTATAAAAAACAATCAGAAGTAGGTGAAATAAACAAACGATGGTATGCAAAAATACATAACGGAAATAGGGTTATAGGAATTGATTTAGGATTAAGAAATGTCGTAACTATTGCAAATAACATTGGTGAAATACCAATTGTTATTAAAGGCGGTATTTTAAAGAGCATGAATCAATATTATAATAAAGAAAAAGCACAACTTCAATCAATTTATGATAAACAAGGCATTAAATTTGGAACAAGAATGTCTCAACTTAATTCTAAAAGAAATCATAAGATAAAAGACACAATGCATAAGATTTCAAGATACACCATTGATTATTGTCTTGAAAACAACATTGGAACGATTGTGATTGGTAAGAATGATAATTGGAAACAAGAAGCCAATATGGGAAAGAAGAACAACCAGAATTTCGTTCAAATTCCACACTTTAAGTTAATTCAAATGCTTCAATATAAAGCAGAAACAGAAGGAATAACAGTTAAACTGCAACAAGAATCACATACTTCAAAGTGTTCATTCCTTGATTCAGAACCAATCTGTCATCAAGAAACTTACAAAGGTGTAAGGTTTACAAGAGGTCTTTTCAGATCAGAAAATGGTACAATCTTAAATTCAGATGTAAACGGTGCTTACAACATTATAAGAAAAGCAATTCCTGATGCATTCGCAAAAGGAATAGAGGGTGTAGGGCTACACCCAATAAGGAGTAATGCCTTATGAATGGGAACTTTAATACTGTTAATAGTTTTCATAGCCTTACCTATTAAAAGAATAGTTCACGCCCCATATACTTATTCTGGGATTGTTCTGATTATCTTTGGGCTCATAATGGCTATTTGGGCTTTTTCTTTATTCAAAAAGAACGGAACAACAATAAAATCGGATGGAATTCCTACATCACTGATGATTACAGGTCCTTTTTGCATTAGCCGCCAACCAATATATTTAGGAATGACCACAATATTATTAGGCGAGGCTATTCTTTTAGGTACATTTATTACATTCATTTTTCCGGTCATTTTTGTAATTTTAATGGAATTAATTTTTATCCCTGTTGAAGAAAAGAACCTTGAGATGATTTTTGGAGAAAAATACCTGGATTACAAAAAGAAAGTCCGGCGCTGGATATGACCGTTCAAGTTTATCCTTATATGATTTTTGAGGAGCTAATGGCCTCCCGATGCCTTTTGGGTTTAAATCCGAGGTCAGTGACGTCTAAGAATTATTATACATAAATTATTTATAACTGAGAGTATAACAAGTGATTATGGGCTGGTATGGTTTAGAAGCATTCAATTCGGCGATCAAACGGACAAAGAAATCTCTTGCCGAGCCTTTCGATTTCTGGAAATGGATAAGGCTCGGGATCATTATATTCTTTATCGGCGGAGGTGGTATGGGAATACCGAACTTCAACTTCCCGGCAAGCTGGCAGACTGATGACCGGAACATGGAAGCACCATCAACACAAGAGATCATCGGTAAAATAACACAGTTCTGGTATCAGTACCAAACATATATCCTGATCGGTCTTGCTCTTATCATTTTCATAATACTGCTATTCACTCTATTATCCAGCATCCTGGAGTTCGTATTTGTAGAATCCCTGGTTACGAATAAAGTTGCCATCAGAGCATACTTCCGGAAATACATGCATCCCGGGTTCAATCTGTTTATAATAAAGATAACTCTGAGTGTAGTTTTTTTATCATTATTTATTCTGGCAATGTTACCGGTGTTCCGGCAACTCCCATCAGGCACTATTACTCCTGGATTGATCTTCAGCAGTATTCTGTGGTTTTTTGGCATAGCGCTTATATTCGCCGTGCTCAGCGGCATCATAAGTTCGTTCATAAGTCTTGCGATACCTGTAGTGATGTATCAGAGAGTGGGCATAATAATGGCCATAAAGAAGGTCGTGCGGAGATTCAAAGAAGACTGGAGACAGATCGTGGTCTACTGGGTGGCCAGATTTTTCGCCTGGATAGCCGGGTCAATCGTGGTAGGTATAATGGCACTGATGCTTTTTATGGTAATATTATTTATCCTTCTCATACCAGCTTTGATATTATATTTTATATTATCAGCGCTGGGACAGGGCTCAGGGAGTTTCTTATTATGGGCAGTAATGATACCCTACGGGCTTATCGCAGCAGTGGTATTGATATTATTCCTGTTGATAGTATCCGTACCTTTGCCTGTTCTCATGAAATATCATCTGCTGACGTTCATGCAGATGTGGTATCCTGATGTGAAGGTTCCTTTCGTTGAACCAGGTGCGGGCTCTCAATCTTCGACTTAGTATCTGCGTGATCTTCTGCTCTTCAAGGATCATCGCCACATTGCCTTTTGAAAACTTGTCGCCTTTTCTTGACCTTTATTTTAAGGATCATGCCCTGCATGCTTGCGGTTATGGCTCTATCCATCACTTTCGGGCGCTCTGTTTCTGCCGGGTGGACAGACCATTCCTCCACCTATCATCTTGACATTGGATAGATAGCCATCAAATTCAACTTTGAACTCCGTATGTGCCTCTTGAATTACCCACTCAGTGATCACTATTGTCCTGTTCACGAGTTTCAATCCTTGTTTTAGTGGATGTGCCTCTTGAATTCGATGCGATCTGATGAGGGTTCAGATTGTAGCCATGGTTTCAATCCTTGTTTTAGTGGATGTGCCTCTTGAATAGTCATTTTCAGGTTCGGCTTTTATTACTTCCTGAAGTTTCAATCCTTGTTTTAGTGGATGTGCCTCTTGAATAATAGAGGATAAACTATGGCAACATGCATAATACGTTTCAATCCTTGTTTTAGTGGATGTGCCTCTTGAATTCACCTCCTCTTACTTTAGAACTTTAGAAGTAAGTAGTTTCAATCCTTGTTTTAGTGGATGTGCCTCTTGAATTCTATAGTATTTCTTTTTGGCCGTTCAATTATACGAGTTTCAATCCTTGTTTTAGTGGATGTGCCTCTTGAATGAGAACAGCAGCGATCCGTCGAACGAATAGATCCGTTTCAATCCTTGTTTTAGTGGATGTGCCTCTTGAATAAAAAGAGTAGGCTTAGCCTACTCGTATAGGACGCCGTTTCAATCCTTGTTTTAGTGGATGTGCCTCTTGAATGAATTCACAGTCATTTACTGGAGCAGTTGCACCAGGTTTCAATCCTTGTTTTAGTGGATGTGCCTCTTGAATACAGTAACTTTTACCTGAACCGGTCTTTCAACAAGAGTTTCAATCCTTGTTTTAATGGATGTGCCTCTCGAATGGAAAACCCCCGTATCATGGAAAACATATAAATTAGTTTCAATCCTTGTTTTAATGGATGTGCCTCTCGAATGTACTCTTCTTGCCGTGAGGGAGTTGAGTTATGTAGTTTCAATCCTTGTTTTAATGGATGTGCCTCTCGAATGTGCATGTACAGTATCCATCTGCGCCCTGTCTGAAGTTTCAATCCTTGTTTTAATGGATGTGCCTCTCGAATAATAGCTTTTACTGCTGCGCCAAGAGCTGTTACTAGTTTCAATCCTTGTTTTAATGGATGTGCCTCTCGAATCAAACGCCCACCAGTCATCATCAGATATTCTTTTTAGTTTCAATCCTTGTTTTAATGGATGTGCCTCTCGAATCTGAGAAAGAATATGATAGAGTTCTCGAAGCTGTATTGTTTCAATCCTTGTTTTAATGGATGTGCCTCTCGAATTCTATAACAGTATGTCTTGCTGAATCAATAATAGAGTTTCAATCCTTGTTTTAATGGATGTGCCTCTCGAATAGCAATAACCTTTAATAGTACAACACAAAGTACCACCGTTTCAATCCTTGTTTTAATGGATGTGCCTCTCGAATAATGTTTATCCGGTTTTGGTATTAGCCAAAAAACATGTTTCAATCCTTGTTTTAATGGATGTGCCTCTCGAATAGCATTTACTGCGTCAGCTATATATCCGTCCGCTATGGTTTCAATCCTTGTTTTAATGGATGTGCCTCTCGAATAAAGATATATCTCTACCAACAGTATCAACTAAAGTGTTTCAATCCTTGTTTTAATGGATGTGCCTCTCGAATTATATGCTTGTTGGTTCGACTGCTTTGTCGGATGATAGTTTCAATCCTTGTTTTAATGGATGTGCCTCTCGAATGAGAGAGAGAGAGAGAAAGAGATAGTTTCTTTATAGTTTCAATCCTTGTTTTAATGGATGTGCCTCTCGAATACTATAATAGCTATTCTTTAGCGAAAAGAAGGCTTAAGTTTCAATCCTTGTTTTAATGGATGTGCCTCTCGAATCCACTACTTCCGCCCTGCCATGCTCCGGACCGAATGTTTCAATCCTTGTTTTAATGGATGTGCCTCTCGAATCCGAACACTCTATCCTTAAGGACTTATTCGCTCCAGTTTCAATCCTTGTTTTAATGGATGTGCCTCTCGAATCTAAGTTCAACTCTCTTTTTACCTTTGGTGTATGGTTTCAATCCTTGTTTTAATGGATGTGCCTCTCGAATTCAACTCATTCTAACGACATACTCAGAGCAAACAAGTTTCAATCCTTGTTTTAATGGATGTGCCTCTCGAATAAGATGAATTTGTTGATTCTGAGCAAGCGTTATTTGGGTTTCAATCCTTGTTTTAATGGATGTGCCTCTCGAATAGTATTATCTCAGTTGTACCAGCAGTATTTAATTAGTTTCAATCCTTGTTTTAATGGATGTGCCTCTCGAATTATTGTTAGTGGAAGTGTGGGCATATTAATCTCCTAGTTTCAATCCTTGTTTTAATGGATGTGCCTCTCGAATTGTGTTCACTGAACATAGTCCATAGGACTTAAAGCAAGTTTCAATCCTTGTTTTAATGGATGTGCCTCTCGAATGAAAAGTATCGGAAGGAGATAGACCTCAAAGTCAGTTTCAATCCTTGTTTTAATGGATGTGCCTCTCGAATTTTCCTCGCAGCGAGCATCCCTTCCCGAATATTATCGTTTCAATCCTTGTTTTAATGGATGTGCCTCTCGAATAATTGACCGTTACAAATGTTGCAGCCTTTGCTGGTGGTTTCAATCCTTGTTTTAATGGATGTGCCTCTCGAATACATGACGACACAGGCGCACGCAGCAATCAATTATCTGTTTCAATCCTTGTTTTAATGGATGTGCCTCTCGAATCGTCTGGACAGGCTTGGACGGGATCCTGTAGAATGTTTCAATCCTTGTTTTAATGGATGTGCCTCTCGAATATAGATTGCCATCTACGCCCACTCCTCGATCACTGGTTTCAATCCTTGTTTTAATGGATGTGCCTCTCGAATACTCTCTGGCTCATCGACACCAAAAAAGCCCTTGGTTTCAATCCTTGTTTTAATGGATGTGCCTCTCGAATCTTTTCTCCTGTATTTGATGACGATGATGAGATGAGTTTCAATCCTTGTTTTAATGGATGTGCCTCTCGAATTCGTCTGGACAGGCTTGGACGGGATCCTGTAGAATGTTTCAATCCTTGTTTTAATGGATGTGCCTCTCGAATATTTGGAGAGTTATAACCTCATTTTTCAGGAGAAGTGTTTCAATCCTTGTTTTAATGGATGTGCCTCTCGAATTTGCCTTCGATGTGGTGAGCATTTTGTCACTATCTGTTTCAATCCTTGTTTTAATGGATGTGCCTCTCGAATGCAATTGCGATCATCATTGCTGCTGTGCTTGGAAAGTTTCAATCCTTGTTTTAATGGATGTGCCTCTCGAATTATCAACATATTATTCAGCCATACATGGTATGAGTTGTTTCAATCCTTGTTTTAATGGATGTGCCTCTCGAATTTGCCTTCGATGTGGTGAGCATTTTGTCACTATCTGTTTCAATCCTTGTTTTAATGGATGTGCCTCTCGAATTTTATTATTGTTCTGTTATTCGGAGCCATATTAAGTTTCAATCCTTGTTTTAATGGATGTGCCTCTCGAATCAAAAAAAGCCTTTGGAGACATTTTTAATGGCACAGTTTCAATCCTTGTTTTAATGGATGTGCCTCTCGAATTTCGTTCCTGGAGCTGCAAGATTGAAGGGATTTCCGTTTCAATCCTTGTTTTAATGGATGTGCCTCTCGAATCCCAGGTAGCAGTCGCGTCTGTGAATTCATGAAAAGTTTCAATCCTTGTTTTAATGGATGTGCCTCTCGAATTATATTAACTTAAATAATAGATTAAGAAAAACAAGTTTCAATCCTTGTTTTAATGGATGTGCCTCTCGAATCTGAGATACTTGCAGCAGGGCGAACATATCTTCAGTTTCAATCCTTGTTTTAATGGATGTGCCTCTCGAATTACAAAATTACGCGTTCGCAGGGTGAATTAAGACAGTTTCAATCCTTGTTTTAATGGATGTGCCTCTCGAATGATTACACCTTCATATCTCTGCTGAAAAGTTGTGAGTTTCAATCCTTGTTTTAATGGATGTGCCTCTCGAATATTTTTGGTGGTGTCGCGGGGCTTAGCAGCGTCGGATGTTTCAATCCTTGTTTTAATGGATGTGCCTCTCGAATTAACGATTGATGTCAACCAGTCTTGACTGTGGCGGGTTTCAATCCTTGTTTTAATGGATGTGCCTCTCGAATAGAGATCACCGTAACGGTTATTACGAAAATTAATTTTGTTTCAATCCTTGTTTTAATGGATGTGCCTCTCGAATCCTTTAGCCATTTTAATCATCTCTATTTTTCTTTGGGTTTCAATCCTTGTTTTAATGGATGTGCCTCTCGAATTAGATTGAAGATTCAACAACGGAAGCACTGTTTGCAGTTTCAATCCTTGTTTTAATGGATGTGCCTCTCGAATTGGATAGCCAGATCCAAAAAATAATTTCTATTGTGTTTCAATCCTTGTTTTAATGGATGTGCCTCTCGAATTTTGTTATGGCTGCATTAGAATTATACAATATCCTGTTTCAATCCTTGTTTTAATGGATGTGCCTCTCGAATCTTCCGGGATAGAGGTACGGAAAATAACCAGCTTGGGTTTCAATCCTTGTTTTAATGGATGTGCCTCTCGAATTATATCTGCAACATTCCCCGCAGCGCTTACACCTGGTTTCAATCCTTGTTTTAATGGATGTGCCTCTCGAATCTACAATTCACGCATGCTCTAACATCGCCATGTAGTTTCAATCCTTGTTTTAATGGATGTGCCTCTCGAATAAGGGTTCATGATGTGCATGAAGGATGAAGAGTTGTTTCAATCCTTGTTTTAATGGATGTGCCTCTCGAATAATTTGAAACAGTCATTACAGCGAATACGGCAGCTTTGTTTCAATCCTTGTTTTAATGGATGTGCCTCTCGAATTGAATAATGAAAAAGAGACTATCCCGGAAGATCAGTTTCAATCCTTGTTTTAATGGATGTGCCTCTCGAATTGACTTCTATCACAGCATCAGCGGTATCTGAAAGCGGTTTCAATCCTTGTTTTAATGGATGTGCCTCTCGAATTCTTGTTTTCCAGATAGTACAAGCAGTATTTAGTCCGTTTCAATCCTTGTTTTAATGGATGTGCCTCTCGAATATGCTTCCGCTTCTTGTTTTCATCCCCAGAAATATGTTTCAATCCTTGTTTTAATGGATGTGCCTCTCGAATAGGTTTGATTCCCATAAAAAATAAATAAGATAGTTGTTTCAATCCTTGTTTTAATGGATGTGCCTCTCGAATCTGACAAGATGGCAAACAACTATAAGGCTTATGTTGGGTTTCAATCCTTGTTTTAATGGATGTGCCTCTCGAATCTTATACAATTAGGGCATCTATGAATGATGCTTTGTTTCAATCCTTGTTTTAATGGATGTGCCTCTCGAATACTATAGGGAACTTCTCATTTATGCAGTTGAATATTAGTTTCAATCCTTGTTTTAATGGATGTGCCTCTCGAATTATAGGGAACTTCTCATTTATGCAGTTGAATATTAGTTTCAATCCTTGTTTTAATGGATGTGCCTCTCGAATTTCAATTCGGAAGATTCGCAACACGTAGAAAAGAGTTTCAATCCTTGTTTTAATGGATGTGCCTCTCGAATCTTATACTGTAGGGAAATCTATTTTGATCGTTGGAGGTTTCAATCCTTGTTTTAATGGATGTGCCTCTCGAATGGTATTATCCCCATTTTTCATTATTTTTTCATTAGTTTCAATCCTTGTTTTAATGGATGTGCCTCTCGAATATTTCACCTCATAATTTTAAAGCGGAAAGGTAGGAGAGTTTCAATCCTTGTTTTAATGGATGTGCCTCTCGAATATTAGATTCAAAATTATATTATCCAGAAAATATTAAGTTTCAATCCTTGTTTTAATGGATGTGCCTCTCGAATTACGTTTCTGCTTCCAGTATATCCAAAAAATAGGGCATCATCGTGTTTCAATCCTTGTTTTAATGGATGTGCCTCTCGAATCATCTATTTTTGAGATACTACAATCTGGAAAAGGATGTTTCAATCCTTGTTTTAATGGATGTGCCTCTCGAATACCACAGATTTTCACCTGTTTAAGGCAAAATAAGGGTTAATATGGCTTAGATTTTGCGGTTGGATTTCTTGCTGCAAAATTATGGATTGGTATATAAAGACAAGAAAATCACACACAGATGTTGCTATAACAGCAATCAATGCATTTATTCTTATATTTGGACTTGCCGGGATAAAAGCCTTTATCAATAATTACAAGGATTTCATCAATGATCTCGATTGCTTTCTTGAAGTCTTTTTCTGTAAAAATGATCTCTTCAATATGATTATTGCTTCTCGTGAAACAAATGAACCCTTTTTTCACATCGGTCTTGTAGTTTTCTTTTATCATTAACGCATGAAGCACAAGCTGGAATTTATAAGTCTGGAATATAGTATCCTTGAACTCGGCATACTTATATTCAAAAGGAGCCGCAGTTCCATTATCCAGGAAAAGGACTTCGTCCACGATACCTTTGATATGGTTATTTTTTGAGGCTATGAAAACATTTATTTCTTTTTTCACAACCCCAAGCTTTTTTCTCAGGTATTCGGTGTTAGTGATCCGCTTTTCATCATGCACTTCCCTGCCTTTTATGACCTTGAACCTTGATTCCTCATGCTGCGGGATGGCAAGGCAATGCATATAATAAATAAAACGCGGGCAGAAAAGGTATTCAAGCACATCCGAAATAGTTATTATCGTATCTCCTTGCGACATAGTCCTCAAAAGAATTTTGTTAATACTTCATCACTTACAAGCTTCTTATCAAAAGCCTGGCCAAGGAGCTTGACCTTCCTGAAAGATTCATCATCCATGGGGAAAACATAGACTGAATCCACATCAGGATCGATCTCATCTTCACATTCAAGAGCCAGGGAATCTCTTTCGTTCGCATTAAGGGTGCCAAGAAAAACACTTTTTTGCACCCTGTAAAGCCCTTTGTCAAGACAGATACGCGCCACATTTTTGCGTGTGGTATTATCCGTAATGTCATAAACCACCCAGACCATTGTCATTTGATTTCCTCCTTTTTTTGCAGGTTTTTATTTTATTTGTTTCATCAAGTCTTTATTTTATCAGGCTATTCGCTATGCTGTGGCATTCCATCTGTATAGTGTTCCTTATCTTGACATTGCGCCCGTTATAGTCAATATCCTTATCAAGCATTTCATTGATCGCTGTTATTAAAACCGCTTTACCCCCCTTATTCATGTACAAGCCTCCGGGAATCTTATCAAAAAGCCCTTCATGCACCTGTTTTTTTGAGAAAAGGTTCATAACCGTTCTATCAACATGTATCCTGAAGATCTCAATAAGGTCAAAAACAAAGCTTTTCTTATTGTAATTATCCGTATGCAAAAAGCCCATATAGGGATCAAGTCCTGCTATTATGCATCCTTTCTCGACCTGCGAATACAGGACACCGTAGCCGTAATTAAGAAGGCAGTTAAAAGCATCTTGCGCGGGATCGCGGCTTCTGCCGTTGAATTTCCAGGCATCCGGCATGATATTGCTAAGGGCATTGAAATAATTGAGTGATGCCATACCTTCAGTCCCCATGATAGAGCCGCGCTTTTCATCAAGTGATCCTTTCATGCCAGCAAGATTTTCTCTAAGTTCTGCAATTTTCGCAATGTTTGGCTCGATCAGCTCTTTATCATCCGGCCTATTCTTTTTCAGGTCTTTCAGGAAATCAAGCTGGCTATCGATCTTGCGCACTATCCAGCCGCGCGCAAGATTAAATCCCAGGACGGACGCTTCGGCTTCAAGCTGACGGCGTCGGATAAGGGTCGTGCTGCCAAGTTTTGAGTGCCATACTCTTCCGAAAGGATTTCCATGGAAATCCAGGAAAACAATATCAATATTGTTCTCGACAGCGAACTCGATCGCATCCGTGCTTATGGTCGCTGATGTGGTTATGAGGATGCTGTCAACCTTATCTGCCGAGACTTCAAAGCTCTTGTCATCGTTCTTTATGAGAAAGCAGTTCTTTTCCTTTTTGAGATACGCACCGCGCGTGTTTATTACGAGCTGCATTAATAATCAGCCACTTTTAAGATGATCATTTTGAGGTTTGTAAGATACCTGTCTTCTTGTTTCAAGCCATTTCCTCCTTGTTGTGGTCATATCCGTTGCTGTTTTGAATCTGTTGCCGGTTATCCTGTGCAACATATCTTCCCAATTTTTCCTGAAATGATAAAGATAATAAGAAATAGAGGGCTCATTGCCATATATCACCCTGTAATTTTCTATAACATCCATTTTAACATACAGGGGCAGATCTTCAAAGACCTTTATATCATATCTGCCGCCGACTTTTTGAAAGATGCTTTTCAAAATTCCGGTCGTTCGAGGTTTGATGAGGCAGATATCGATATCTGAACGTTCATTTGCAGTATTCATAGCATAGGAACCGTAAAGTAAGATGCCTTGCGCTTCGTCTTTTATGAATTCGAATTCTTTCTTCAGCCTTATTATAAGTTCTTCAGCATCCATATTGGTTGACTTTTGATAATTTTGTTTCATTATATCATGAGTTATCATATTTGTCAGCTTTGGTATATATTATTAAAGTTCATTTCAGGATCATTTTTCATGACAACTGAGCCAAAACCCCTTGAAACTGATTTTCCCAGACCGAGATGATCGGGTATGATGAAGTTTGCATGGAAACCTCCGATAAAGGTCATTACATTCACGTCTTTCAACCTGCGTTTCCTGATATTTACCTGGACATCACATTTTATTTTATCAGGAACCTGGTAATTCAGCGATTTCGACATGGACAGCAGGTTTCCAGTGAGTGTTTTTCTCAAGAAATCAAACCTTTCCCCGCCATCCTTCAAACCGTAATATCTCATATAATTCTCCTGGTTAAGAGCAAGCCACGGTGTTGCGAACTCGTAAGAATGTATCTTCTCTGAAAGCCCGAATTCCTGGTTCTTTACGCAGATGCCCCTTTCAACGATCTCATAAACCTCATCCCCAAGTTTTATCTCATCGTATTTATCATAGACTTGTTTTAAAACTTCGGCGCCGTCATTGATGCCGATGACCATGGGCGCGCCGTTTATCATTTTGTATTGTACCAGTGGATAGCTGTAAATGAATTTATCGGCTTTGTGCTGATGGAGAAGGGCGTATTCGTTGAATTTAGTGGCAAAGAAACCGCGAAGCTGTGTTGATGTGCCTTCTATGTGGCGGTTGGATGCAAGGGTGAGTGTGAAGGTTTTGAGGTTCATATCTGTTTAGATTTTGATGCGATATGTTTCATATTTTTTATCAGGTTTCATTTTCTATATACCTGTCAATGATTTCTATAAACTCATAAAAATCCTTCAATTCCAGGTTTAGATAAGAATATGACCTCGAATCATCCACACGACCATATTGATGTACAAGCAGGTTTCGAAATCCTACAAGTTCTTCAAGCCTGGTGGAAAGTGACACTGGTAATACTTGATTTTCTGCAAGCTTCCTTATGCTGTCTTTACTATCCGACGGTATTCCAAATCCTTTCTCAGATATGATCAAATTGCAGATATCAAGCAAATTCTCACTTGCCAGCTGGAAAGCACGTTCACATGCTCGTTTCCTGAGACCATTATTCAGGTAATCCTCTTCTTGTTCCGGGAGATATTCCTCAAGTTCCCTCAGATAGTTCTCCATTTCATCTATCTTCTCAAATAATCTATCTTTATCCACGATCATCATCCCAATCTGGCTCTAACGCGTTCCATTACGCGCTTATGGTATTCCCCGGTGAGCCTTTTGTATCGTTCATATTCCATATCATTGATCTTTGAAAGTGTTAATAGGTGATACATGTCCTGCGTGTATAGCACCTTCCCTTCAAGAAAAATCCTTTTACGAATATAAACTGGCAATTCATCTATGAATGAAATATCGATATTGTCCGGGACAGAATTGTTAAGTGATATTCTCTCTTTAAGTGTAATCTTAACTTCCGGTTTTGGAATGACACAGATATCTATATCGCTATTTTCTTTTTCAGTTCCTCTTGCCTTTGATCCAAAAAGAATGATCGAGTGAACAAGTCCTGAACTCCTGAGCTTAATGATCAACTCGTCGAGGTCTATGTTCGATTTTTTTTGATCGTTTACTTTTGGCACATGAACAATTTGATTTTTCATCATTATTTCCTCTGCTTTATAATTATTTAAACACTGGCTCTTTTATTCTGTTCTACTAATTATTCACTCTCGATCTGTTTCAGTAACGGCGCTGGGGGTTGTGACCCCCAGACCCCGGGGATGCGCCGCCGTTGGCGGGGTTTTCTGGTGATCGATGGTTGTTTGGAAATCTGTCCTGGTATTTCTTGTTTATTTTTTGATGCACCATAGTTATCAGTTTTGTTAACTTTGGTGTATATGATCAGGTGAAAAATCGAACGATAGAACACGGATTGCGCGGATGACGCGGATGCACACGGATTTGTGATAATCCGCGAGATCTGTGTCATCCGTGTTCTATTGGAACTACGGAGGTTAGTATTAATGTTCACATCTCCTCGCATAGTTTATTTTAAAAAATATATCATTTAATTGTGTTAAAAATCCGGCGCTATCGCTTGCAGGCGCAGGTTTCATAGAGAAATAAGGCAGCAACAAATAGTCTAAAACAAACCGCAGATGAACGCAGATGAACGCAGATTTGTTAAATTGCTGGTAGGTTTGCCTGATCATATGGTTTCTCCGTATGCTCTTTGCGCTGCCTGTCCGCATGTACCGCGCCTGGGGGATGCGAGGAGAGGGGGGCGGGATGAAGTGAAAGATCATAATTAAAACAGTAAAGTTCCTCCTGAACCTGGTATAAATCCAGTTTCTAAATCATACCTATCTTTTAATTCTTCTATTGAAACATAGGCTATCCCAGTTTCATTTTCAGGCTTAGGTGCCTTATTCTTGGGGATTGAAATTACATATTCATAGAAATCTTTTTTTATTTTTAAGAATTCATTTTTTCTTTCAATTGGATTTTTTAGTTCTTTTATCACCTTATATTGATTCCATACAGCTTTAGCAAAATAATCCAATTCGATAAATACATCGATTTTATAGTAGTCCTCTTGAATAAGTTTAAAGTTTTTATATAACTGTTCAAATTCTAATTTTTGGACAAATGAAAGAATCTTATTAGATACATCATCACTTCCACTGTCTTTGATTTTTTTAAAATAATTATTGCTTAAGGTTAAAAAGTAATTTTCATTTATTCTTTCAGGAGCTTCTTTGAGGACTTCTTTAGTTTTATCGATCAGAAAAGGTGAATAGATATATCTATAATATTCTTTATTCTCATCTTTCAGAATAAATAATTTTACCAGCCCTTTCTTCCCCTCTGAATAATTTCGATTGCATCTTCCAGAAACTTGGTTTATTGAATCCATTGTTGAAAAATCACGATAAACAGTATCAACGTCAATATCCACACCAGCTTCAATAAGTTGAGTGCTGACAATTATTTTTCGTGCTTTATTATTTCTTATATCGTTTATTCTATCAATACGTTGGCAAGGAGTAATGTTTGTGGAAAGATAATACAATTTTATGCCTGTAATTTTTAATGATTCCAAATATTGATAAACACTTTTTGAAGAATTTATTGTATTAAGTACAATAAGAAAATTATTATCTTTATTTTCTTCAACATCACTTCTTATGATTTCTTTAAAATTATTGAGAAGCAAAGGTTGAAGGTTTGGTATTAATTCAATTCTATCAAATTTATTAAAATAATATTTTTTATTTGTTACAAGTTCAACAATTTCTTTCTTGCTTTCATCAAAAATCAATGGCTGCGTCGCAGTCACAAAAATAAAATAAGTGTTGAAGCATTTTGAAAATAATGAGATAACTTCTTTGAATAAAAGCCAATATTCATGAGGAATTGATTGAACCTCATCAAGAATAACTATTGAATTTATAATGTTATGAAATTTTCTTAATGACCTATTTTTATTTGAAATTAAAGAGTGAAAGAGTTGTATAAAAGTAGTTACAATTATTTCAGAGTTCCAGCCCTCAATTAGTAACAAACTTTCAGAAGTATCGTAATCAACATTTTCATTGGTTTCATAAAAAATATCAGATAAATGGTGATGCTTCAATAAAATATCGGTTGTTGGAGTATAGCCCTGAACTTTTTTAAATACATCTTCAAAAACCTCGAAATTCTGATCTATAATACTTAAAAAAGGAAGTGAATATATAATTTTAGGCATGAAATTTCTTTCATTTATAATCTTATCCCTCAGTTTTAAAGAAAAAGATAATACAGTAAGTGTTTTTCCTGTTCCAGTCGGAACATTCAATGAATAAATATTATTATCTAAACTTAAGGTTTTTAATTCTCCTATAACATCTGAATAAATCTCATTTCTGATAATATCCATTTTATTTTTTGGTTTATCATAGCCTTTGATTATCCGATAATTATCAACCAAATCTAAAGGAATCGCATTGTTACGGTCAATTTCTTGAATACCCGATGCATCTAATTTGTCGGAATTTAAAAGAATAGAATAAAAAAGTTGAGTCAAAAGATAATATTGTAATCCAGGCGCATCCCCTTGGATGGATTTCTCATTTTGCAGATGATCAGAAAAAGTTCTTCTATTGCTTTTGATTTCTTTGATAATGCTTTTATAAGTACTAATAAATTTAATTATATCAATATTTGGTAATAATTCCAAATAAATCAGTTTGAGCTCTTCTAAACACAGAGAATTAATTTGCCTGTTTAAGATTTCTACATTTTTATCATCTAAGTCTAAGATTTCATTTGTTACATCTCCTAAATTTCCATGATGTTTTTTTACTGCAAAATAACCTAACATCGGTAAAAATTCAAATTTTAAATCTTTAAGATATTCTTTTATAACAAAGTAAGTAAATAACGAAGAAAGTAGTCCATGTCTTGTTTCAGGATTATTTTTAAGCGAACTTTTTCGTTTTTCGTCTTTTTCATTTATATAATTTTGAAAATTAATTGTTCCTTTTCCAAAATCATGTGAAACCCCTGTTATAAATGAAAAGTTGGCCAAGATTTCATCATTTAAATTGAAAATATTCGAGTTGATTTTCTTGGATTGTATAGTATTTTTACAAAATAATCCCACATTTCTAAGGTGATCAATTAAAAATTTATCCGGATGGGATTTTAGATTAAAGAAAGATGATTGATTCATTAGTTTCCAATTCCCAATATCTATCAACTTTTGCTGTTATTCCTTTTCCTTGAACACCGTTTCTTTCAAACATAACTTTTCTGTACTCCTTTAATGATCTATCCAGTTCCATTTCCGTTGGAATGGTTTCAGAAAAATATTCTCCATCTTCCAATTTGATTTCTTTGATCGAGTCAGTAGGGAGAGCAGAATCTAATTTTATAAACTCAGTGGATGATTTTTCTCTTATCGCTTTTTCTCCAATGAATTCAAAATTAGCAATATGTTCGGTGATTCCTAGACAGGGGGTATAGACGCATTTATGGTGCAAAAGCATAGAATTTACTTTGTTAAATATAATTGGATCTATATGATAGAAATATATTCTATATTTTGCATCTTTCACAAATTCGAACCTTATTTGTGTTCGAGGGCTGTGGGCGCCTTTTTTGATTGGAATGAAATAATCATCCTTTGTGTTAATCAGATTTTCAGCTAATCTGACCTTTTTAATCGGATTCAGAATTCTAACTGCAATCTGCGCCTGTTGTTTTGAGAAATATTTCAAATATTCATCTTTTGGAAGACCTAAGATAGCCCCTATAAGCCCACTAATTGCTGTTCTTGGTGGAATTGAAAAAGAAAGAGGCGATGTTGTAGTATAGTATTTTCTAAAATGTGCATACTCACCCCAAACATCGAATACCAATATTTTATCCATATACCCTACGATGATAACTGCAGCGCTGGAATTCCAGTGGTTTTCAAGGCTTCATTAATCGTGATTTCTTTACCTTCTAATTCAAATCTTGCTCTGTCATCAATTTGATATTCAACATTTTGAATTAAATCCTTTTTGTTTTTTAGGACATCGATTATTTTTGTAAGATTTATCTTAACTTGAGATATGTCTCTCAACTCTTCATCAGGAACTTCTTTTACCAATGAAATCATACTATTGAGGTCCCCAATGTGGTAATTATTCTCTTTGTAATTCACTTTTATAAGCAGCCTCGGAACTTGACCCACTTTTGATCTGGATATCAAATTTTTTGTACCATTCCATATACCATCCAGAAGAAACTTTACATCATCATCGGTAAGTTTTGTGTCTTTTGCAGCATTTTCATTTATGATTCCATAGAAGTTGATTAATGAGTAAAACAGAAAATCTTCTTCACGAAATGTTTTTTGCTCAGCACCCTTTTTTGAAGCGAATGCTCCAGTACCTCTGAAGTGTTTTATATATACTTTATGTAACGATCTACCTATCTTAAATTGAACTGGTCCAGTAAAAGTTAATGAGCTTGTTTGTTCCTTGCTTTCAGTTTGCTCCTTAATATCTTCTTTAGGTTTTTCGGTCTTTTTTCCTTTTTTAACCTTCAATTCCAATGGAATTGTTGCTCCGAATAATCTAACGTCTATGCACTTCTTCAAGATTTCAGCGGTAGCTATTTCTTTTTGTTGCTGAAGTGTTTTGCCTTCTAATTCCGCAGAGGGAATATGTTTTAAGAAGTCCGATGCCCTCAACTTTGCGTCCTGAATATGTCCTTCTTCATCAGAGATCTCCCTCACAAAAATATCTTGTTTCTTAAAATTATATAAATAATCTCGGATAGTTCTCTTAAGCCTGACATCTGTTATAAGGTTGAGTCCAGTTTCTTCGTCAATTCTTGGTTTATTTTCATCCAAAGGATCTCCGTTTGGATTTGCATCTTTCACATCGTACAAAAATACGAGTTCTGACCTATTTGTAATTATATTGCTCATGTGTCTCCTCCGTTGTTGATCTAAATAGATTTGAGAGATTCATACCTAATACAAAATAAAAACTTATTTCATCATTTGACATTTTCCACCCTTCTCCAGATTGAACCATATATTTCCCAATTAAAAATTCCAGATTTTTATAATAATTTTTTCCATATTCTTCAAGCTTGTTTTGAATTTCGGGCAACAATTTCTTCACATGTTTTTCATCTAATTTCAATCCCTGAAGTTTTATTCTAAATGGCGTAGCTTTTCGATCATTGTATTGAATATTTAATAAATATTGCGTCAATACACCTTCTAAGAATATTGCTTTTTTCGAATCTTTATTAAAGAAATCTGAAAATTCTTTAAACAAGGTATTTACTTTCTCCTCTAACTGTAAATTTGTTCCTTGCAGTAGGTTTGTGATGCTCTTTTCATTCATATTTTTACCTCCGTTAAAATTGTCAAGAAGTTCTAACTCATTTAAATAAATAAGAAGTTGAAAACCTTTTAAGGTGAGATATTTTGTTGATTTTGTTTCATCTTGAAAATCTCTTCGAATTTTCTTAATTATTCCCCACATTAAAAATGAATAATCAATTTTCTTATTTGTAAAAATTTTATTTGTTATTTCAAGAAAATAAGTGCTTAAATCCTGTTCTATATTGCCCTTACCCTTAGAAGGATATTTTACAGCTTGAACGGTATTATCGATTGAACTCAAATCTGATTCCATTTTCCCCTTTCCTTTAGGATTGGGAAAAAATGAAAAAATGTTTCCAAAGTTGAATTCCAATGATTTACCTTCTTTCAATATGTATTCACTAAAAATGCCAATTTTATCAACTTTTTCTTTGGCTTGGAAAAGTTTCTTTAATCGAGAAGGTAAAATATCTTCGATATATAGTAAAATCCTGAATGCAGAGTTATCTTTTTCATAAATTAATAGATTATTATTAAAAAAATTTTCTTGTTCTGCAAGAATACTTAATATATCATCTTCATTAGCATCTAAAAGTCGAATATATTTCTTTTCAAACTTTGGATCTTTTCCTTTAAAATCCTCTAAAATTCTAAAAATGTCAACTCTTTTATTTTGATTTAAAAGTTTTGGAATGACAAAATAATCGAACCCATAAAATCTGAATTTTGAATTTTCAAAGATGTATTTTTTCCCTCCTTCCAATGTTAAGGCACAATTCAAACATACAGGGTAATTTTTCCATGCCAATGATTGATCGAATCCACCGCTAATAAATCCAGGCTTATCAACGGTATAGAATTCATAGGTTCCGACAAAACCAAATACCTCTTCGGACTTTTTTCTACAAACTGAACAAACTTTATTAGTGGATTTGGATTCCTTTCCATATTTTTGATAATAACCTTTCGAAGTCTTTTCAAGTAAAATTCTTCTGAAAACTGGGAAGTCTCCGATATACTGTTTTTCGGGAGAATAAATGAACACAGTTATTATGCTTGGATCCTTTTTATCAAGAGTATTATATTTAATTGTTAAATCCGATAAAATTGCATCTGTATTTGATTTTAAACAGTCGTTTAATCTCTTAAGAAATTCAATTTCCTCACCTATAAAGATGATTTGATTTTCTTTGGTAATATTCGTAAACCATTTAATGGTCTTATTAGAAAAGGTCTTTTCAATATCTGTAATCCTGCTTGTGGGTGTTAAATCAGTTCCATTAGGAGCCCCTTGCTTATACAGATATTGCTTTATCTTGCTTTTGCTGTATTCTTCTAATTCGATACCAACATATCCAAAACCATTTTCATTTTTATTAACTCTAATACCAAGAATATGTTTATAAGTGCCATTACTATCTGGATCTTCAATTACGATATCCGTAGGGTCTTCTAATCGTCTTCCAGCCTTTTCAAGCGAGTATTCTCCGATCTCTTTTACAGCCTCAATCAATTCAAATCCTCCTCTTTCATAGGTACTCGCCCGCCCTCTTCCGCGCCCTCATTTCCATAATCCCGTCTCATCTTCACCCTTCCATCTTCCGACCGCGCATTCCACGAACGCCTTGCACCCTTTCGCAGCGTTCGCAGCCTGATACTATCCAAACGCCCCATCTCCTTATATATCTTTGGAAAGCGATGTGAAAGTGTTCTTGTGACTTTTGTGGTTATTAATTTCCAGAAAATGATTCAAAACATACTGTTTTACAGATTTAAATTCGTAAAAATAGTTGCATTACCTGTAAACTTTCTTCCTGTTTTCAAACTTATGCAGGATCATAATATCGCCGTTTAGCTCATATAAAATCCGAAATGGTGGTATTCTAACACTACGAAGGGGAAAAAGCTCATATTTTAGTGGTTTTCCGATTTCCGGATTATCGATAATCTTCTGGATTAGCTTTTTTATCCTTTTTTGGATTTTCTTATCTCTTATCTTCCTTATATCTCCCTTAAACTCCTCTGTATAAATTAATTTCATACCCAGACTTCATCAAGTTCATCAATAGTTTTCAGCTCATGTATTCTGCCTGCTTTTACATCATTTCTGGAGCTTTTTATCCCTTTCATTAGCTTTTCATCATTCAATATTTCGATCGTTTCTATCAAAGCTTCCAGTTCGTCTTTTAATTTCTTAAGATTATTAAAAGCATCAAAGCTTATTACCATCTTGTTTTGTGTAATGGTCTCTGGCATAAATATCGACTATCTTCAATCTGTCTGTTGATATATATAGACTAATGGTTCTTCAAGCGATGAAGTCAAGAGAATATCTCGGAGTATATTAAAAAATATGTGCAGGGTCGGGATTTACCCGATCCCTCAAAAAAAATCTCTACTCTGGATTCAACCACTTCATCATAGAACGAAGCTCTTTTCCGACCTTCTCAACCTGGTGCTCGTTCTCCTGTCTCTCAAGAGCATTGAGGACCGGCCTGTTGGCTCTGCTTTCAAGAACGAATTCTTTTGCAAATTCCCCGCTCTGGATCCTGCGAAGCGCCTCTTTCATGGCCTGTTTAGACAGTTCATTGATGATCTTTGGCCCGACGGTAAGGCCGCCGTACTCGGCAGTATTTGACACATAGTACCACATCTTGCTCAATCCGCCTTCATGAATGAGGTCAACTATGAGTTTCATTTCATGGAATGTTTCAAAATAAGCGATCTCAGGCTGGTATCCTGCTGCAACAAGTGTCTCGAATGCGGCTTTCATCAGACACGTCACTCCGCCGCAAAGATCAACCTGCTCACCGAAAAGATCGGTCTCTGTTTCTTCCTTGAATGTTGTTTCAAGCACGCCTGCTCTTGTTGCCCCAATTCCTTTTGCATAAGCCATGCCTATGTCCCTTGCTTTTCCCGTTGCATCCTGGTATATCGCAATGAGTGCGGGAACACCGTTGCCTTCTGTATATGTCCTGCGCACAAGGAAACCCGGACCTTTTGGTGCGACCATTATTACATCAACGTCCTTTGGCGGAACGATCTGGTTATAATGGATATTAAATCCGTGCGAGAAACATAATGCTTTGCCCTTCTTCATATTCGGGGCGATCTCAGAAGCATAAATGGCACCCTGTATTTCATCGGGTACGAGCATCTGGATGACATCAGCTTTTTTTGCTGCTTCAGACATTGTCATGACCGTCAGGCCATCGGCTTTTGCCTGGGCCCATGATTCCCCATCTTGCCTGACACCGACAATTACATTCAGTCCTGAATCCTTCAGGTTCTGCGCCTGCCCTGCTCCCTGGCTGCCATAACCAATAACTGCAATCGTTTTCTTTTTCAATATTTTTGAATCTGCATCCTTGTCATAGTATATTTTAACCATAATAGATACCTTCTTTGGCTTTCATTACATTAATAAGGGATATAAATGTTTCACAATCCCTTTTTGTTCACAACACAAAATGAACTCTTACAAAACTGTAACGAAAAATATATAGATGTTCCAAATAATATAACCAATCAGGTGCCAAAATGAGTATTAAATTAGGATTTGTTGTTTCAGAATTCAACCGTGATCTTACTATCCAGATGGAGACGCTCGGAAAAGAACATGCGGCGTTCCTTGGCGCCACAGTTGAAAAAATATATTATGTGCCTGGAGTTTTTGACATGCCCCTGGCCGTAAAAAAAATGGCGCAGGACAAAACAATAGACGCAGTAGTAACCATTGGCTGCGTTATACAGGGGGCAACAAAACACGATGAAATCGTGATCCAGCATGCTTCAAGGAAAATCGCTGATCTTGCGCTTGAATTTTCAAAACCCATAACCCTGGGGATATCCGGTCCTGGGATGAGCAGGCTTGATGCCCATGAACGAGTGGAATATGGCAAAAGGGCGGTTGAAGCTGCTATTAAAATGGTAAAGATGCTACAACAGTAAAACAACAGTAAAGCACAATACATTAAATTTGATAATAGTTCAATTTGAGTCATTGGAATTATGATTCATTTATAGTTACCCAGCATAACATATAAACACTCCAAAAACATAGTTATACATTAGGGAGGACTGAAAACATGGAAGTTAAAATGCCGGTGAAAGAAATAATGACCAGGAACGTTGTAACCATAGACATTAAATGTGATGTCCAGCAATTAGCAAAGAAAATGCTTACATACAAGGTTGGAAGCGTCATTATCACAGACAGGAAACAGCCAGTCGGTATAGTTACAGAGCGTGATATTGTCAAAAAGATCGTTTCAAAGAATTTAAGACCGGATGATATTTCCATTAAAGAATTAATGACCACACCTCTTATTTCAATATCTTCGACAGATGACGTCACCGAAACGATGCATAAGATGGTGAAATTGGAGATACGGCGGTTGCCTGTAGTGGAAAACGGGAGACTGATTGGTATTATTACGGATACTGATCTTCTTGCTGTTTCCGCTGAAATGGGCAGCATATTCTCAGATCTGATCAAGATGCACAGGGAAAAAATATTTTCCATGGAGACAGAAGGACGGGTTTTTAAAGGTATCTGTGAGGATTGCGGATACATTTCAGATAACTTGTTAGAAGTAGAAGGAAAACTTCTCTGTGAGAGCTGCAGGGAAACCTAGGACAGCAATTCGCAAAGGATTTTGAATAATTATTTATTAACATATAACATAATTATACATGATAAAAGGAGTATGTTATGAAAGTTGAAGACGTAATGACCAAAAATCCTGTTTTTATACGGGATACGGATTTTATGACGCATGCGCGCCAGGTGAT
Organism: Candidatus Methanoperedens sp. BLZ2; assembly: GCF_002487355.1. Taxonomy (GTDB): domain Archaea; phylum Halobacteriota; class Methanosarcinia; order Methanosarcinales; family Methanoperedenaceae; genus Methanoperedens. The sequence continues at coordinate 36,181 of NZ_NTMG01000023.1, forward strand.
GCGGGACAGACATTACAGGACCCTGCCAGTGGTCAATGCAAAAAAGAGGGTAATAGGGATACTGACAGAAAAAGAATTGTTGAATATATATTCCACCAAATCGAATGTAACTGTTGAAGGTTTCACATCAGAGTTCCCATACATATATCCGGAGATGGACATGATGGAAGCTGCTAAATTAATGATGGATGCAGGGATGGGACGTGTTCCTGTCCTGAAATCGGGACAGGATATGACACTTGCAGGGATACTAAGTGTTGTTGACATTTTCAGGAACCTTAAGGTTGATAAAATACCTCACAAAAAGATCCATGAAATAATGACCACAGATGTAATAACCAGTTCCAACAAAGACCACATATCCAAAGTCTGGCTGAACATGAAAGAAACAGGTCTGTCAGGATTTCCTGTGTTGAAAAATGGAGAACTTGTGGGCATGGTAACACGGCGCAATATAATCAATGCCGGGTATGCCAGGATTGAAAGAGAAGACGAACAGGGAACAAAATCCACGATGTCGCCACCTGTTGAGAAGGTAATGAGCACTCCGGCATATACATTATCCCCTGAAGCAACGCTTGCGGAAGCAATACAGGCATTCATGAAACTTGACGTGGGGAGGATCTCAATAACAAATGACGGAAAACTTGTTGGCATAGTTGACAGGAACGATATAATTAAAGCATTCATCTAAAGGTGTTTTATGAATAAATCTGGGAATAATGTAATTATAAATAATGTAATTATAGCAAAGCAGGGTAGAAAGGGATATATGCGGAATATGGCACCCATCGATTTCAAATCAAGGATATCAGAAAAAACAGGGGACATAATGAGTATAGCATCAAACGAGGTCATCACTATTCCCCCTACAATGTCTGTGATCGGGGCAGTAAAGACGATGCTGAATCACGGATTCCGAAGAATTCCCGTAGCGGATGCAGGGACAAATCACCTGAAAGGGATCATTACATCACAGGATATAGTGGATTTCCTTGGCGGCGGACAAAGGAATTTGATAGTTAAAAACAAATTCAAAGGCAATCTGCTTGCAGCTGTCAATGGCAGCATCAGTGAAATCATGGAAACAAATGTCATCTCCCTTAATGTAAAAGATTCATTGAAAGATGCATTGGATACCATGATAAAAGAGAATATCGGAGGGATCCCTGTAACGGATGGAGATGGCACAGTGAAAGCCATCGTTTCCGAGAGGGATTTTGTTTTCCTATTATCCGGTATAATTACAGGTAAAACAGTTGAAGGATACATGAGCAAGAAAGTAGTCACAGCACCTTCTGATATGTCAGTAGGGGCAGCAGCCAGGTCCATGATCAATAATGGTTTCAGGAGACTTCCGGTTCTTCGGGATAATGTACTTATCGGTATTATTACAGCATCGGATATTATGCGTTTCCTGGGAAGCGGTGATATATTTGACAGGCTTGTTACCGGTAACGCCAGGGAAGTTTTCCAGGTTCCGGTCAGCACTCTTGTAAAAAGGGACATAATCTTTACGAAATCGGATATTGACCTTGGAGAGGCTGCAAATGTGATGCTTGATAAGAATGTTGGCTCACTACCTGTCCTGGAAGATGGTGAATTGAAAGGAATTATAACCGAACGTGATTTTGTCCGTGCAATGGCTGATTAAGATTAAGAGGTTGTTATGAAAATAAAAGATATAATGAGCGCTCCTGTTTTTGTTGTATCGCCTGATGAAAATGTAGCGCGTGCAAGGAACCTGATGCTTCGTCATAAGATCGGAAGACTTGTAATTGTTGAAAATAACAAGCCAATAGGAATGGTGACAAAGAAAGATATCGTAAAGAGGCTCAACCAGGCCGAACCACAGTGGCGCAGGCGCCCGATCGATGATATACCTGTAAGAAAGGTAATGACCGAGAGCCTCATAACGATATTTCCGGATGCGACACCAAGGCAACTGGCCGAACTTATGACTGAGAATAATATCGGCGGGTTACCTGTAGTGAATAATAAAGATGAAGTCATAGGAATAGCCACAAAATGGGATCTTATCAGGTATTTCTCAAAATTGGATCTTGATATGAAAGTCAAGGATCTGCAAATTGATCCAGCACTAACTGTCCACAGGCATCATACGATAAGCCATATAATACATGAACTTCAGGCAAATTCAGCAGACAGGGCAATTGTTCTTGAAGATAACGATATGCCTGTGGGTATAATAACCAATTCAAATCTAACCTTCACGGAAATGAGGGACAAAACAGGCGGCCTCCCGCAGAAAGAAATAAAAATGACACGAAAAGAGAGCGCTGCGGGGCGAAAACAGAACAGGTATATAAGCGAAGTACCCCTTGTCGCAGAAGATATAATGTCAAGCCCGATCATCAATGTGAATTATGATGACCTTGCGACCTATGCCGCTGGCCTGATGATTAAAAAAAGGATTAACGGGCTCTCAGTACTGGGAAATGGAGTCAAGGGGATATTGACAGGGGAGAACATAATAAAGACTATATTGACAATGTGAGGTGATACTATGAAAGTAAAAAACATAATGAGTGAACCAATCACTGTGCATAAATCAGATAAGATATCACATGCAATGGACCTGATGGATAAATATGATACACGAAGACTGCTGGTCCTCAATGGAAGTGAGCCTACGGGTGTAATCACGATGAGAAGCATTGCCAGCAAACTCGGGACATGGAAGACTTCAAATCTTCCGGCGTCATCGCTGCATGTTGCAGCTGCGACAACGGATACCTTCACCGGGGTACTCCCTGATATGGGTATAGAAGATGCGATCGCATTGATGGACAGGAAAAATGGCATCCTGATCGTTACGGATAATAGTAACATCCTGGGCTGGGTAACTCCTCATGAGATCCTGAAAAATGCAAAGGGTATAAAGGGATATGCTGCTGAGGTCATGAAAGAGCCGATTACCATAAGCCCGGGCGACAGGGTTTCCCATGCAAGGCGTATCATGCTTGATAACGACATTGGGAGACTGCCTATCCTCGAAAATGGCGATATAGTAGGAATTATTACTGAGAGAGATGTCGCAAAAGCGATGATGAATTTCAGGGATCTTGTACCTGACAATCAGCAGGATGTAAGAATCCGGAATCTGATCGTGGGTGATATTATGACCCGCAATGTAAAATCAGTCCGGACAAATACTCCTATAACTGAAGTAATATCGACTCTCCTTAATGAAAACATTGGCGGAGTGCCTGTACTGAACCTGAGGGATGAAATGGTTGGCGTTATCAGCAGGCGAGAGATCATAAAATATATGGCGGCAAAAGGATGAGACGGGATGTCTCAGAATTAACGAATAAACTTGATATTGAAAAAATATCCAGCCTGCTGGATATTCCCGAACATAGCATTACAGGGGCGCTGAAAAGAAAGACTATACAGTATGTATATGGGAAACATGAATTATTCAGGTTCGATAAGCCTGTTTCCTCTGTTGAAGGAGGAACTGCGGTATTTCTTGAACCATTTGAGATCGTGCGGGGCTTTCCTAAGATATCACGCACCTTGATGCTATATCCTGCGCTCATTAAACATTTTTCTTCATGCGATAAAGTGGCGGTTGAAGAGAAAATGAACGGTTACAATGTCAGGGTAGCGCTGATCGGCGATAAACTTGTAGCGCTTACGCGTGGCGGTTTTATATGTCCTTATACAACGCAGAAGGTAAATGACCTGATAGGGCCGGATTTTTTTCACGACCATCCGGAACTTGTGCTGTGCGGTGAAATGGTAGGACCGGACAGCCCTTATGTACCTAAAATATTTTATAATATAGAGTCCCTGGATTTTTTTGTATTTGATATAAGGGAGAAGAATTCCGGAAATCCTGTGCCTGTAATGGAAAGGCGAAAACTTATGGATGAATTCAGGATCAAGTCAGTGCATCTTTTCGGTGAATTCGAGGTTGAGAAAGCTCATGATGCAATTACGGATATAATAAAAGGTTTTGGTGATACATTGCGCGAAGGCGTTGTCATCAAAGATCCCAAAATGATCCTGCCTCCTGTAAAATATACAAGCTCGCTCAGTAATTGCGCTGATCTCAGATATGCTTTTGAATTCTACAATGATTTCGGGCGGGATTTTTTCTTTGGAAGGGTATGCAGGGAAGCATTCCAGTCAGTAGAATGGGATGAGGATGAGGAAAGTGCGAGGAAAAGATGCCAGGAACTTGGGGAAAGTATCCTTTTGCCAATGATTTCCACAATTAAAAAGAAGAAAAATGGGGAACGGATCGCTGAAAATGTGCAACTGAGGGTGAAAAGCCTCAAAACCATTACGGAATTTGAAGAGTTCCTTAAATTACTGGGAATAGATGCTGTTTTTGAGCAGCCTGAAATGATCGGGAATGAATTTCTTGTCAGGATCAAAAAAATTCACCAGAGCACCAACGACAAGACAGAAATGATACTTGGCGGCCATATGTGGAGTTAGTCGTTTGACTATCTTTCGCTAACTGAAAACTTCAGCCTCAGAGTGGACAACTATTCCGTTTTTTGTTATGGAATAAGGTTTGATATCCCTTGAATGTTCAATACGTCTCATTTTTGAGACTTCGATCACTGTTGCCACTGACTGGAGGTCGTTATGCCTCACCTGCCTTAATAAAACAACACCATCCGCAATATACTCGATAACCCCGTATTTTGAATTATACGGATTGATATTGTTAGTTTCAGAAGTCATGATCACAGTTATTCCGTGTTCCCTGATTTTTTCCGCAAAATTAAAAAGATGTTCGCGGCGCAAAGTTTCAGACTCATACAACATTTCATACAATGTTATCGGGTCAATAACGAGTCTTTTAACATTAAATGACTTAAAGAGTCTTGGAAGGTCATTTTCGACCCAGGCGGCTGCTGCTTTGATATTCATCGTGCTTAAGCGTATCAGAACCAATTTTTTATTCGTAATGTAGGGTTTCAGGTCCCAGCCGAAAATTGAAGCGGTCTTGACGATAGTGTCTTCGCTTTCCTCAAGTGAAAGGTAAACGCAGTTCTCACCTTTCAGGAGACCTGCGTATATGAATTGCAGCGCAAAAGTGGATTTACCTGTACCGGGTGAACCGAGAACTGCAACAATATGTTCTTTCGGGATACCCCCTTTTAGCATTTCATCAAATCCAATTACTCCTGTATTCAGTGGTTCCATTTTCTTCCTTAAAGAATATTATAAATGTATATTATTGATAAAGCGAAAAGTATATGAAATTATCGATATAATAATGATAATAATGATTATTAAATGGTTGATAACTGTATGTTATCAACTAAGTTTTCAAAGGACAATATTTAAGGGTTGTATTGTTCATGTTGGAGCATTGGAGCATTCATGAAATTAATTATTGGTCTGATCATATTTTCTGTTCTGGTGGCCGGATGCATTTCCCCTGATGTTAAAACTGGCGACCCTATGCAGTATGAACTCCCAGGCATGGAAAATACTACTATTTTTTATCTGAATCTCTCTTCCACCCAGGTAATAGACAGTGTCATTAACCAGACATCCGTTGATTACAGGATAGAAGATAGCATCCAGACTTTCAGGAATCCTGTAGCAGTAGATTATCAAGGAAATAATGCCAGCGTAAATGTGACGATAAAGACAATTATGGGCAGAAATTATGCCCATTTTAACTTCAGTACCAATTTTACAGGATTTGTGGCATATACCATACCAGGAGGGCAGGATTTTAACTATATTCCTGAAAGCAACAGGACAATACGTGTGGTTTTACCTGAAAATTTCACGGCCGGGACCATGTTTCTGGGATATATCCAGCCAGATCCGGATAATATTACACATGACGCATTGGGAAGAGAAGTCTTCATCTGGAATAATCCAACAGGACAAAAGATCAGGGTAAGATATCACTACAAAGATACACCAGAACTTTTGTTATATATGTTTGGATTCCTTTTGATTTGCGCTGTTATTGTATGGTTATATTATTATTTTAGTATCTCGGCCCTAAGGAGAAAACGCAAAATGCTGGAAAGAAATATTCGGAAATAATATTTTTATGCATTACATTAAATTATTTCATTCTTTACAAAGTTCTCTAAATTTATTAAGAACAACTTCATCCCTGGCTTTCTTTTCCAGATATTCAAAATCTACGCGATCCCGGTAATATCTGATCATATACTGTGCCTGGTCACAATCTCTTTGGGACTTCCAATGAACACAGGCGTTAAGACGATCAATTATTAAATCTTCAATTCCAATTACATAGACCTTCAGGTTCTCAATTTTTATTGTCATTACTTTATCTTTATCTCCAGCCAGATGACTGCCGGGAACCTCTACATAAAGACCTATTTGTTCATTTATCCAATTCTTTCCACTTTGTTTGAAGTCGAATACATGTTCCAATATTTCCCCGATCACTTTTCTATCGCTCACAAGGTCTATATCATAACTCGGATAAATTCCTTCAGTATAGAAATCCACAGCCGAACCGCCCACAACAATAGGCTGCACATGTCTTTTTTCAGCTTCCCGGGTCAACAATCCCATGAAATATATTTTTCTATCAACTAAATTTTCGATAGATGATATTTTTTTTAATTCTGTGGTTATAATTTTCGCTCCATTTCCCTGTTTCCGATCCACCGCGTCTTTCCAGTACTGATATTCCTTTCAATTTTTGATCTCATTAAATCGTATAATCCATCAATTTCATCCTTATTCCTTGGCTTACGCCTGATGGTTTTACCACCTATTGGCCTTATGAATATACCGTCTTTGGTGGGGATTATTTCCACTGTCCCGGGATAACCCATTCCTTGCAGGATGTCTCCCGGGATTATGATTCCCTGGCTGTTTCCTATTTTTATGATATTTCTTAGCATGTTGTAACAATGTTATAACATCGATAGTATATAAGATTTAAGTTTATTATTTAAGCTATTGTCACATTGATGAAATTTTTCAATCCTCTTGCTCTTCCGGTTTTTCCCCTTTCTCCTTCCTCCCCCTCTTTTCGGCCTTTGCCCCGGCCTGCGAAGCGAACACATTCAAAAGGTCGGTCAATTTTTCATACTGTGCTGTCTCGATATGCGAATACCTCAAAGGCTTCTTGTGCTTTCGTGTATCTTTCTTGAGCTTCTTATACAGGTCGTCAGAGCGCGATGTGAGTTTCTCATCCGTCGTCCCTTCAATGAGCATAACGCCAGTTGCGCCGTATTCAAAAGCGGCATTGACCACATCGGCGTCGAGAATGTGGATGGAAGGAACGCTCACGAACCTGATAAGAGAGGAGTATTGTTTCCGGTTAACTCCTGCAATATCGGCAGCAGCATATGCATACGGGTCGATGAACACTAATACACCCGGTGCTTCACTCAGGATTCCCTGAAGCTGCGCCTTTAACTGGCCGCGTGTGAAATTTCTTATCTCAATGCCTTTTATCGGGCACGCGGGCACGCATATTCCGCAGCCTGTACAGGCAAGAGGCGAAAGAACCGCTTTTCCTCCATCAAGAGCAAGTGCATTATACGGACAGGCTTTCACGCATTCCCCGCACCCGTTGCACTCAAATATCTGCGGCTTCTCAGGAGGGATAAGTATCATGCCTTTACCGAGGAACTGCGAGACCTTGTGGGCGGCGCTTATTCCTTCAGTAACTGAATCATGGATATCCTTGGGGCCAAGCACGCATCCTGCCGCAAATACAGACTGGTTAAGCGTATTCACAGGTTCAAGCTTCACATGCTTTTCCTCAATAAAACCGTCATCGCCAAGAGATACGCCAAGCTTATCCGCGATTTCTTTTGTCCCTTTTGAGGGGATAAGAGCAGGGCACAGCACGACCATATCAAAAATTTCGCGCCCTTTCCTGCCAAGATTGGTATCCTCGTACTGTATCATGAGAGTGCCATCTGTTTTGGGAATTATTTCCGCGACTTTCCCGCGCACGTAATTAACGCCTTTTTCCTGCGTGTGATGATAAAATTCCTCAAACCTCCTTCCGGCGGAACGCATGTCGATGTAGAATATCCAGGCCTCTGCGTCCTCTTTCATCTTTTTCACAAGCTGCGCCTGCTTCTGCGAATAGATGCAGCAGACTTTGGAACAATGTTTTCTTCCTTTGCCTGTGAAATCCCTGCTCCCTGCGCATAGTACGAAAGCGACCCTGTTCGGGAATGTCCCGTCAGCTTTCTGTAATCTCATTCCGGTTTTGCTCTTTGCAGATAACATTTCTTCAAAATCAATAGCTGTGAGGATGTTTGGAGATGGATAATTATATTCTTCTATAAAGGATGGGTCAATAGGTTCAAATCCTGTAGCGATCGCAACTGCGCCCACGGAAATCGTACTTGTTTCTTCTTTTGCTTCAAGATTAATCGCATCGCGTGGGCATACTTTTACACATACGCCGCAATTCTTGCATTTTGACATATCGATCATGTACGCCTGCGGGACAGCCTGGGCAAATGGAAGAAATATTGCGCCAGCCGTGCATTTCCTTGCACATGCGCCGCAGTTTATGCATTTCTTGATATCCACATACCGCGGGCTGTGTTTCAGGGTAATGGAATAATCCCCTGGGCTTCCCTGAACATCTGCTACCTCAGTCTGCGTGAACATTGTGATCCGGGGATTATTGTGAACCGCAACCATCTTTGGCGTAAGAATGCACTGGGAGCAGTCAAGAGTGGGGAACGTTTTGGAAAGGCCTATCATGTGGCCTCCAAGATATGGCAGCTTTTCTATCAATATCACTTCATGGGAGTCAGCAAGTTCAAGCGCTGTTGTTATTCCGGCTATCCCTGCGCCCACAACAAGCGTCCTGTCCACAAGTTCCTTTGTAAGTGGTGTTAACGGCTCTATTGAACCCATTCTGGCCGCAGCGCCTTTTATCAGGCCCAGAACTTTTGAGTTCACACTTTCCTTACTGTCCCTGTCATGAACCCAGCTTGCCTGTTCCCGGATATTTGTTATTTCAAGAAGATTCGGATTAAGTCCTGCTGTTTTTGCCATCCCCCTGAAAGTTTCAAGATGCAGCTTTGGAGAGCATGAACCTATGACAACACGGTCAATTTTTCCCTTTTCGATATCGTTTTTTATCTTATCCTGCCCAGCGCTGCTGCAAAGGTAATCCTGGATATTTACAGTAATGTTTTTATCTTCTTTGAGTTTATCCGCAACTGCCTGGAGGTCAACCACATCACCGATATTGCCTCCACACCTGCAAAGGTACACGCCGATCCTGGGGGATTCATTTTCTGTCATTGCTTGCCTCCGATTTTTGCGATCAATTTATCAGTTGGAACAAGATGCCGGGAAAGCCCCAGTTCCTTCGGGTCAAAACCCATGGCAAGTCCCATAAGCTGCGTGAAATAAATAATTGGCAGGTCGATCTTGATATTAAATTTTGATTCCACTGCTTTTTGTTTTGCATCAAGCTGCAGATGGCACATGGGGCATGTGACAACTACGCAATCAGCGCCGGATTCTTTTGCCATTACCAGTAATTCCTTTGAAAGATTGAGGGCCAGGTCTTCATTCGTTATCAGGATCGGGCCTCCACAGCATTTGGTCTTGTAATAATATTTTACGGGTTCGGCTCCAAGGCTTACAATAAGATCATCGAGGGATTTCGGGTTCTCAGGGCTGTCAAAATTGTTTTCTGGCCGTGTCAGGAGACAGCCATAATAAGGAACAGCTTTGATCTTAAGAGGTTTTTTAACCTGTTCTGCAAGCTTTGGCAATCCAAGATCTTTGACGATCACTTCAAGAAGATGTTTTGGTTTTGTGTTACCATCATATTTTTCGGTGAGAGCCTCATTGACCCTGGTTCTAAGGGTGCTGTCCTGGAGTGCGGTTTGGGCACGCATGAGGTTTGAATAGCACAGGTTGCATGGAGTTGCCATATCAAGCCCTTTAGCGGATGCAAGTGTTCTTGCAGACAGCCCTGTCTTTACAGTTCTATCCGGCACATGCAAAGCACCGCAGCAGTTCCAGTTCTTTACTTCTTCAAGCTCAATGCCAAGGCGGCCAAATACAGCTTCCACAGAAATGCGGTAGTCCACCGCAGTTCCATGCTGAGCACAGCCAGGATAATAGGAATATTTCATTTTTTAGCCTCAACTTTCTCATTCTCATTTTCTTGCATTTTAGTTTCCTGAGGCTCTTTTTCTTTTTCTTTATCGCTATCTTTTTCCCTATCTTTTTCTTTGATCTCTTTGTTCTCTATTTTCGATTCCCCTTTTTCTCCAAGTTTAAAAATAGCCTCCAGTTCCCTGGTATTTTCCATCCTGTCGATAGATAATGGCAATTTTCCTTTTGCCATCATTTCCAGTCCAAAAGGGAGCTGTTTTATCATTCGAGGCTCAGTCATGCTGTATCTGGAGATGAGCAGGAATTCAGAAGCCCTGCCGTTATTCTTAATTACACTTGAAAAAACGTTATCGAACTTTGCATTTTTGTTTATTATTCCTTCAGCTATCGCTATTGGTTTTAACGTTTCCATAAGCTCAGTCGGATGAATTCCCCTCGGACACCTGACAGAGCATGAGAAGCACGTCGTGCATATCCATATCGTGTTGCTTGAAAGCACTTCTTTTTTAAGGCCAAGCTGCACCATGCGCACAAGCTCGCGCGGGGAATAGTCCATTTCGTGGCTGACAGGACAGGAACCCGCGCATATTCCACATTGTATGCAGGTCGGGATTTTTTCTCCGACGTGGGTTTTTAAGACCTGATCCCTGAAAGTAGTGTCTCTTGATTCCGGAAGTATTGGTTCCTTTTTCATATATTGCTCCCTTAGGGGAAGTTAGATGAAGAGCTGATGATATTTAAATATTATCCGAGATGGATTCTGTCAAGTATGCGTTTGCTAATATAATATAATTTATTAAATCAGTATCGGTTGATCCAGGAAAGATAGCATTGTACTTATAACTGACGAAGACTTGACAGTACCTCGGGGCAGCAATATTCAAATAATTCGAAGCTTTCAGGCGCCGCCGGGACGATGCGCATGGGGGGCATGTGACTATGAAATGGGGGCGCTTTTTTCTGGCCTGATGTTTCAGGTTGTGTACTCCGTAATTGAAAAGGTAGCAACAGCAGAAACAAAACAACGAACTAACACGAACTGAACGAACTCCGGTAGGATGAGTTCGTTTCAGTTCGTCCGAGTTAGTTGTTCTTTTTGTCTGTTTTTTTGATAAGGCGAAAAGATGTATGCAGCACTCTATTTTCATAAAAGAAGGCGCCGGGAGCAGGATGTGATGAGGCAGCCGGATGACTATGCTTTGATCGGCGCTGGGATTTAAGGGTAGGGGTGGCGCGCCAGTTTTATTTTAGGGACGGCGCAGGGGGCATGATAGGGTTAGGGCAACCGGATGACTGTGCTTTGACTGGCGCTGGGTTCAGGTTGAGAGTTTCAGACTAAGCTGTCACAACAGGAATGCGATTCAAAGGTAGAAAAATTTGCAGATTGTTCTTCGAAACGTTTATCTAATCATACGAAAATCATACGTATGATATGAATGCTTATACAGAAAATACTTATTTCACCCAAAGTTTCGGAGAAAATCAAATTTTTTTGTATATGAAGCAGGAATTGCTGAGATTAAAACTGCATACAAGGCATCAGATTGGCAGATTGATCTTTATAAGAGAAAGAGAGGATGATTATGAAATCCAAGAAGAAAGAAATTGATTATGAAAATATTCAGCCTGATGAGCTAACAGGTGAGGAAGCAGATTTTGAAGTTCAACTCGATAACAAAATTCCGGCATATTGCATTGATTGCCATATAAAAATGAAACCTGCAAAAATCGATATCAAGAGAGGCAATATCATGATAATGAATGTGAGTGCATACAAATGTCCGAAATGCGGTAAAGAGCTTTTAGACGTTGAAACTTCCAGTAGAATAGAGCGAGAGTTTGCACTCAGGCACACTGAGGAGATCAAGGGCTATGAAGTCAAAATATCTTCGGATGGGAGGAACTACCTGATACGATTCCCGAAAGAGCTTTCCAAGATGCTTGCAACCAAGAAATTCGCAAAAATACTGCCTGTGGATGCTGATGAGTTTGTGGTGAAAGTTGTGTGAAATATCACTTTCATTTTCAGCTGCTTAGACCCGCCCCTGGCAGCGGGCGGAGATTGGTGCACCTCTATGCAATAATAATTCCATCTGTCAGGCGCCGCCGGAACGATGCGCGGGGGGCATATGCCTGTGCGATGAGGGCGCTGGTTAGCGTTGCTTGTTGTTTTATCGGTGTTTGATGACTCAAAGTAAATATCCTATATCTATTTGATCAGTACATCTACCGCTTTCATAAATTCTCTACAAACCACGATTCCAGCATGCAAATCCATCTCTATTTCCGCAAAACCAAGCGAATATTGAGTCTCATGCCTGGCATCGCGAAGGGTATCGAGGTAATCGAGAAAATCTCTGTTTAGCAACTTTGTATTAACGTATTTTTCTTCAACGTAATCAGATAGCTCAGTCAAATATATCTTCTCCTGCAGATGTCAGTTTCAACCTGAAATAAAATTCAGGGTCGTTTTCTTTTAAGTCTTTTATTTTTTTATCGGTCAGGAGCAGTAATTTTACCTCTTTCCTGAAATCTGTTTCTATTTTGCGCGTTATGTTTTTTAGCTTTATGGCATCTGAATGATTTTTTGTATAAATCCACATATCGATATCGCTTTGCAGCGTATCTTTTCCTGCGGCAAAACTGCCGTATATGCCGACAATCCCGTGCTTATTCAGTTCTTTGAAAGAACTGTGGTTGAGCATATCATTAATATTGATAAGCTGCCTGATTTTGCTGAGAAGCAAGTTATTTGGATATAGGGAAAGGATTTTTTTATTTTTGAGCTTTTTTTCCCTGATGAAGCCTAATTTTTTAAATATTTTTATTGCCTGATGAACTTGCGCCGGAGATACGCCTGTGTTTTCAGAAATTTCTCTTATGTATGTTTCATTTTTACTTGATAGATCTTTCAGGATTACCAGATTCTTTTTTGTAAACAATCTTTGTAAATCGTTCATCATTACTAAACACATTGTTTATTTATAATAAACATTTTGTTCATTTTTTGTGAACAAGTATATAGGTTGCTGGACACCGGGTATGGGCAGGGTCTGCATTGCTTTTATACAAACATAATTCAGACTGTCAGGTGCCGCCGGGACGATGTGCTTGGGGATATGCGAGGAGGGCGCTGGTTAGCGTTATTTGATCACTTTGGGGCGCGTGATTTAATGCACCAAGGTTTCAGGGGGTGGCGCAGTCGCTTTAATTAAAAATCCAACTCTTCTGGAGTGACAGCTTTTAAGTCTTTGATTTTATTGAAATGATCTATATTTCTGGTCACCACCTTTTTGATTCCATATGAAACCGCAGTTGCAGCAATAAGACAATCATTTAACTCTATTTCTTTTCCTTCTCGGATGAGATTTGAGTAAATTTTGCCTCCAAGTATCGCTATTTCTTTATCGAGATCAATTACAGATGTTGTTGAGATTATCTTAAGGGTCTTTTCCAAAGCATCTGTCTTTTTTGAAAGGTATGCTCCGACACTTAATTCCGCTACAACAATAGAGGATGTAAAACCATTGTTCGAACCTTCCAAAGTCTCCAGGAAGTCTTTCGATGAGGTAACCGAATTTGTCCTCAGACAATCAACAAATATTGATGTATCGATAAAAACTTTCATTTTATCCAATCTAATCTCTTTGACCTGCGCAGATTATCAACGAATTTTTTACTGTCAATATCATAGCCCCATGCGCCAAGAGAATCCTCTACAGCACTTGTTTTTTTCCCGGATGTTTTCTGCTTTCGTACCATGTTTAAAATGGCATGGAGTTCTTTATCAAGGGCTATGAGCCGCTTTTCGAGATTTATCGAGGATTCCATAAATGTCACAGCTAAATTAGTATGCTATTATTAATATTGTTATCCCTTTGCTTACTCTCTTAAGACGACACCGGGAGGCGCGGGGTTTTAAAGAGCGGCAGCCTGAGGGGAAGCGTTAGGAAATCTTGTTCGAGTTTATTCGACTAGCGCCGGGTATCTTGTGATGGGTGGGCGCAGGTTTGTGGTGCCTCTATAGGAATTCGGGCTGTCAGGCGCCGCCGGGATGATGCGCATGGGGGCATGGGAAAGGCGATGGGGGCGCTGGTTAGCGTTATTTGTGGTTTTATCTAAGCTTTTCACCGCAAAGTACGCAAAGAGCGCAAAGATTTGAGGGATGCGCCGGTCTCATTTTAGGCGGCGCAAGGGGCAGCGGATTGGTATAACTAAATATTGGAGATTCACTCAACCAATTTTTTAAATTCATTATCAGCCCATAACTTTTCAAAATCTTTATCGGTCTTTGCATTTCCTTTATAATACCCATCAAGTTCAATTGCACGTTTTAAATTAAATAGAGCCTCCTCTTTTTTATCAATTAAGCAATAATTACAGCTACTATCGTACCATGCTACAGCCAAATTCGGATCAATATCCAGTGCTTTATTGTAAGATCCTAATGCTTCATAATATCTTTTTAATCTAGAGAGAATAATACCTTTAAAATTCCACATAATAGCAACATTAGGTTCTAGCTCCAGTGCCTTAATGATAGTTTCTAATGATTCATTGTCTCGATTGAGTTTAAAAAGAATACTACTTTTGCTAAACCATGAATCAGCAAAATCAGGTTCAATATTTATCACTTTTTCAATGGCTTCTAATGCTTCGTTATATCTACTAAGCCTAAATAGAATACCGCTTTTGTTAAACAAAATTTCAGGAATATCTGGTTTTATATCGGCAGCTTTATCATAAGCTTCTAAAGCTTCATCGTATCTATTCAGGCAATAAAGTACATTACCTCTAAAATTCCACACTTCAGATGAATCTGGATTTATATTCAATAGTTTATCAATGGCTTTAAGGGCTTCATCATTTCTATTTAATTTAGATAGAATATTACCTTTATTGGACAATGCTTCAGCAAAATCTGGATCAATATCCAGTGCTTTTTCAATGGCCTCTAATGCTTCATTATATTTCTGCAATCCAAAAAGAATATTGCCTTTGTTAGACCACGATCCAGCAAGGGTTGGATTAATTTCCAGTGCTTTATCAATTGCCTCAAGAGCTTCTTCATATCGATTTAATTTAGAAAGAACATTAGTCTTATTAGACCATGCACCAATAGAACCGGAATCAATCAGCAGTGCTTTATTAAAAGCTTCCAACGATTCGGTATCTCTATTTAGGTTAGATAAAATAGTACCTTTGAAATCCCATATAAGAGCAACATTGGGTTCTATCTCAATTGCTTTATCAATTGTTTTTAATGCTTCTTCATATCGATTTAATTCAAACAGAAATTTAACTTTGTTTAACCAAGCCCAAAGTAAAGTCGGTTCTATCTTAATTACTTTATCAATCGCTTTTAGTGCTTCATCGTATCTATTTAGTTCATAAAGTATAGTACTTTTGATTCTCCAGGCAACATCAAGATTTGGTTCGTTCTTAAGTGCTTTATTTATGGCTTCAAGTGCGTCATCATTTCTTTTTAATTTAGAAAGAATATTACCTTTATTGGACCACGCTCCAGAAAAATCTGGATCAATATTCAATGCCTTGTCAATAGCCTCTAATGCTTCATTATATTTTTTCAATCCAAAAAGAGCATTACTTTTGTTAGACCACGACTCAGCAAGGGTCGAGTTAATTTCAAGTGCTTTATCAATTGATTCAAGAGCTTCTTCATATCGATTTAATTTAAAAAGAATATTACTTTTGTTTGACCACGCTTCCTCAAAATCTGGATCGATCACTAATGCTTTTCCAATGGCTTTTAACGCATCGTCATATTTATTTAATTTTAAAAGAATATTACTTTTATGAATCCATGCTAAATCAAAATCTGGTTCAATAACAAGTGCTTTATCATAAGATTCTAATGCTTCATCATATCTGCTTAGTTCAGAAAGAATATTACCTTTGTTAAACCATAGTTTCTCATCGTCTGGATTAATCTTTAGTGTTTTCTCAATGATTTTTAATTCTTCATCATATTTGTCAAGTTTTGAGATGGGAGAGGATTTGTAAGACTCCGATTTATCTAAAATTTGTTTTACAATTCTTTCTTGTTTAAGAGTCAATCTATTATCATCATCTAGATAGTCAAACATAGAATTATAGAATCTTTTTTCCCAATCATTTAATTTTTCAGGATTTATCCTCAGCAACTGTCTATGCAAAACTTCTTGAGATGTTTTAGAATAAGCATCTCCTAAATATAGATTTTTAATCTCTTCAACACACCTTTCAAGATTATTATGTATTTCTGAGCCAGTAAATCTTAAAACTTTAAAACCCAAGATTGTAAGTCGTCTATCTATATTTTTATCCCTAAATGCTTGATCTGGGGTCTTTTCATGATAATCGTGTCCATCGCAATAAATTGCAATCGGAAATTCATCATTCCATAAAAGTATATCCGGCTTTGTGAAGAATTTCTCACCATCTTTTTTTTCTGGAAAGCTTTTAGTAATCTCTTTCTGTTGAATAAAAGCAATGTTATTTATTGCTAGCCCTTTTGCTAGAGAATATTCTATAGGACTGTCACATTTATCCTCAATCTCTTTTAATAAGGTAGACATATAAAGCAATTTTTGACTTGCCCTACAGTCAATAATGAAGTCTTTTTCAAATTCCTGCATTAACTCTTCCTTCTCTGCATTCAAATCTTCAATCATTCGTGGATATGAGGAAGTATAACCTTTTTTAATTAAAAAATCATGAATCATTTTTCCAACATAATTTAGTAAAGCACGTTGAAGAAACATCATGTCAATTACAGTATCATTTGTTTCTTTCATCACTTTCAAAATGAAATCTTTCTGATATCCCATGAATATCAGTTCAATTTCGTGAATTTTATCTGAATCTAAGTCAACAATTTTATTACTTCGCCAGGTAAAGAATTTATCCTCTTCCAGAAATTCTCTTATTTCTTCAAAAAGGGTCTCAAAATCAGGATCGCTTAATTTAATCTTATTTCTCGAAAAATATAATGCAAATTCTTTAAATGTGTATGGTCCATAACTAGTACTTATGCATAATTCATCTTTTTCTAACTGAAGTATAAGATAAGAATTTTGTGGATATCGTTCAACTTTTTCTATTATATTTTGCTTTAGATCATGATTCTCAAAGAATTTTTTATTTATTTCATTAAAATCTTTACCTAAACAGCATTTTTTATATTTTTTTCCACTTCCACAAGGGCACGGGTAGTTTCTGCCAATTTTCTTTTTTTTGGGGAGTGATTTTGTGATATCTTTTAAATATTCCGGTAACTCCTCTTCATCGTCCATATTTTCTAATAAAGGTTGGATAATTTATAAATGTATTTATAAACTGAGTTATCTTTTGTGATGTTGAAACTATTTTTCTAAAGGCAGGCCAACCTTCTCGAACTCATTCTACAATTTGTTTACAAATTCTGTATTTTGATATATTTTTCTATCAGTCATAATTTTTATTCATTTTATGCTTTCGATTTATTAAATCACTCCCATCTCCGTCAACCTCTCCGGCAAATACTTATCCGTCACATAATCCGGACCCTTCCTCGCAAAAGCCTGCTGTTCAGCCTTCTTCCCGATCTTTAGCATCAGGGGGATTGCCATGAATTACACTCCCAGACTTCTTTTCATTTCCTCACAGCTCCCGTGGTCAGCAAAAAAACAAACAATGATCATTCCCATAAATTCATTGAATTTTATTTCCGGAGCTTTAAAGTGTGGGCCTTTATGTTCTTTTAACTCTTCAGGAAGTAAATCCAATAGATTTCCATTGGCATACTTTTTCAATATCCCGACATGTAAATGGTTAAGCGGTTTTCTAATTCCATTCTCAATGCCCTCATTTTGATAGTGAAAGAAAAAGCCGGTATCAGGTCGGATATATTCATAACCATATCTTTCAATATTCCCCTCCTTTATTTCTTCAAGAAAATTTAAAAAAGAGCCATCTATGAATCTTATTCCTTCTTCAAAAATGGTTCCATAGTCGGCATATTTAATATCCGGGATGATCTCAAATGACGGAGGTTCATCTATTATATCCTTACAAGATGAATAAAAAATCCCTTTTATTTCAGTCGCCCGTTCCCTCAAATTCACGCATATTCATTCCTGTAGTATTCATACAAACACCCGAATTTCAATGCGTGAAAACCATGAACCTTATCTTCTTTCCATGCTTGATAAAACTCATCTGGTGTCATATTGAACATCTCTTTTATCCGAGAAAGTTCTTTTTCGATGTCTTCTTTATCCATAATATGAAACGGCGCTCCTATTTCTTGAATGGATTTAACAGGTTTGCCTGTGGCGCTGGATCTAAGTGTTACAGATGGCTTTTTTTTTATTGATGAAACTGATGCTTTGGTATTTTTTCCTCTAAATATGGATTTTTCAATAGTTCTTGGTTTCTGAGTCATTGTTACTGCGTGTTTTGTTTGTAATTTGTAGTACTTATAATCTTGTAATGAAATAAACTGAGTGATCACATTTCGATCAAATCACTCCCATCTCCGTCAACCTCTCCGGCAGATACTTATCCGTAACATAATCCAGCCCCTTACCCGCAAAAGCCTGCTGCTCAGCCTTCTTCCCGATCTTCAGCATCAGGTTTATCTGCTCCTTCCAGTATGGCGTATCAAATCTCGGATCAGTAAGCTCGCTCTCAAGCGCCTTGATGTCCTGGTCATTGAGCTTGTCAGTTGAAAGCTGGTACTCCACGATATCCGATGCCTGCACACCGATAAATTTCGCCGCAGGCGTTGCCATGAACTCGGATAGATGCGCGCTCTTGATGGCGCCGTAGGCTACGCTTGCGTATATGCGAAAGCTCCAGGGATCACCGTCAGTGAATACAACGACAGGCAGCTTGAGTTCCTCGTTCATGCGCTTTATGATGCGCCGGGTGCTTCGCGCTGGCTGGCCTTTCAGGTGCACAAGGATGGCGTCGAATTTCTCATCAAACCCGTTCTCGATAAGCCTGTCCTGCATACCGCCTGTCTCGATGGCTATAATGAACTTGGCATCATGCTCCACGAACTTTATGGTCTCCACATTGTAAGGTATCTGGTATCCCGCCTCGCCAACCTCGTCCTGGCAGTGCATGGTGCGGTCGCCGCGTTTTGTTAGTTCCTTGATCTTAATGGGGCCGTACAATGTCGCGCCGTTCTCCTCAGGGCGCACATGGAAATCCTCACGTTGCAAGCCTGTAATTATCTCAAGGTCTTCGATCAGGCGGTCGCTTTCAGACTGTTCGTTGAATTTTGCGATATCCCAGTTTTCGCTGATGTAATACAATTCTCTCAATGTTGAGCTTTTGTTCTGGTCAAGATGCCCTTTCATCAAAAGTTCCACCACATGCGATGTTTTAAGAAGCTGCGTTGCGCCCTTTACGGTTTTCGCGCTTCGCATGCTCTCGCTGTCACCATATACCCACACATCGCTGTCTGTGTTCAATTCGATGTTCTTCTTGGTGCGTGAGGGCAGCGTGATGTGAGGAATAGTCTCGCTCTCGAATTGTTCATAGAAATCCTGAATGAGTTTCTTTAAAGTCGTCTTTGAGAGGGAATCTCGTATCTGTTTGTTGCTTTTTTCAGTTTCATTCATACGTTGACCGCCTTTGCGCCTGTAACAAGTTCGCTCTCAATGCCCTCAACCACAAGCTGTGGCAGGTTTGCAGCTTCTTCGAGAGCTATATCCAGCCTGTAAATGATGGCTTTTTGCTCACCCGGTTTAAGCGAGACTTTCCACACATAATCGATCTGTTTTCCCATAGGGATCTTTTTGGGTTCAGGACTTGGCGATTGGATAGAATATGGAAGCGTCTCATGAAGATTGAAATGATGCACCGAATCCCCGTGATTCTTAAAATGTATCTCTACTTCGCATCCCTTGCCGTTTTGCTTCACCACGCGCTGGCAAAATACATTTCTCATTATTTTTGCAATGATCGGGGTAATATCAGGTGTGGGGCGCTCAAGTATCTCACCCACTTTCTTTGCTATGCGCGGCAGGATCGAATAGATTATTTCTTCTTTTTCACGCCTTTTTTCAAGATTATCCTGCCTTGACAGATAATTCTTGAGCCTTCGCGCCACATCCTTGAGGGCAAGTTCCACCTCACTTATGATCTCAGGTACATCTGCTATCGCTTCTTTTGATTCAGAGGTAAAAGGGATATGCGTTGATGCCACATGCACAAGAATTATTGCAGGACCGATAGGCAGTGAGCCACCCGGCTGGTTTAAAGAATAGCTTCTCCAGTTAAGATTCTCAATTGCATGCGTTATGGCGCATGCTCCCTGCTGGTATAGAAGAGGTACGCGATTTGCGAACCTGAGAATCTCTACCTTTTCCTCCTTTGGGAGATTGCCGCCATAAGCAATACCAGCTTCCACCTGGAACGGATGACCGTTATGCACAGATGCGGAACGTGTTGTGGTTTCAATGAAATCCACTATATGTTCTTTCCCCACGCCTTTCCTGATAAGTTCCTCAGTTATGGGAGATAAGCAATCAGTGGATGGCGCCAGGATCTTGACGATCTTGAATGCCCCGTGAAGCCTTTTTGCTTCATCAAGTGCGATCGCTTTTGGGTCGGTTTCAGGACCCAGGCTTGCTTTCATGCAGATCTCATCAGCGGTCTTTGGTCCCATTCTTGAAAATGAGCTTCGCAAAAACGAATCAAGCCTGTCTGTTTCGCAATACCGGAGCATCTTCATTAACGTACCAAGTTCAATACCATGAGGATGCGGCAGTATTTCCTTAGCCTGCAAAGGCAGTTTGTCAGTCGCCCTTTCAAATATTACCTGGTTATTATCAGGCTCAATAAGAGTAACGCGGGCATGCGGATTTACGATCGCCGTATCCTTCAGGTATTCATAAACAGATTGTCTTCGTCCCTTGACATAAGAGGCTTCCATCTCAAGTTCAAGACGAGTTCCTCGCATCCTGTCCCAGTCCACGATCTTATCAACGAGTATCTCAGGCTCGTTGGTATGGGTGTTTATAAGCAGTTCAAAATAATGAGCCGGAGCATCGCGGTCTATTTTGGAAACAATTTTTACGGGCCTGCCTGAAGTTAACTGGGAATAAAGCACGGTCGCCGAGATGCCGATTCCCTGCTGGCCGCGGCTTTGTTTGACCGCATGGAAACGCGACCCATAGAGTAATTTTGCAAAAACCCTGGGGATCTGTTCTTTTACAATCCCGGGCCCGTTATCTTCAACTATCAGGGTTAAATTCGTCCTTGATGTATTTTCAAGTTTAATAAAAATATCAGGTAATATGCCTGACTCTTCACAGGCATCAAGAGAATTATCTACAGCTTCTTTTACGGATGTTAACAGGGATCTTGTGCCTGAGTCAAAACCCAGTATCTGCCTGTTCTTTTCAAAAAATTCGGCGATACTAATGGCCTTTTGCTTTTTTGCCAGTTCCTCTGCAATGACCATTAAGCATCCCTTTAGAGTTCAGCACCCACTATTGTTTGAGTGGCCGTGATATTTTCACTTTCTCTTATCGTATCAACAAGTTTGTTTAATGCGCTCAATCCCTCAACATTGCTAATCACAACAAAATCATATTCCCCGAACACATGATATACATCTTTGATTCCTTTTACTTTTACAAGCTCGTTATAAGCTGCTTTTTCCTGCCCTGGTACTACATTTACAAGTGTTACTCCAATTACCAACTCTTATCACTGGTCCTTTGATTTTTAATTCTAATTATCAACAATGATAACCTTAAGTACTAAAAAGGTTTTGTATATAATAGGAGTTGGGTTTTCAGGTTAAGTTAAGTCAATATACTATCAATCAAGGAAAACCTCATATATAATAAATAACATTATCCTTATTAAAGAATCTAGGGTGTGTGTGTCTATGAGATCAACAAAATCGTTGTGCCCTGAATGTCTTTCAGTTATAGATGCTTCGATAATTGAAGAGAATGGAAAAATGATTCTTGAAAAAACATGCACAAAGCACGGTCATTTCAAGGATATCTACTGGTCTGACCCGAAGCAGTTCAGGCGTTTTGAACGTTACTGGCATGATGGCAGAGGTGTAATGAATCCAAGCGGACCTGATGGGAATTGCCCACAGTCATGCGGGATATGCACGTCTCATAAGACAACTACAATTCTTGCCAATATTGATGTCACGAACCGCTGCAACCAGACATGCCCGGTATGTTTTGCCAATGCTTCAGCATCAGGTTATCTTTATGAACCAACACTATCCCAGATCAGGGCAATGATGCAGATGCTTCGAAATGAAAAGCCAGTACCCTGCCCTGCCATTCAGTTTTCAGGGGGTGAGCCCACGATGCGCGGGGATATCGTAGAGATCGTAAAGATGGCCCGTGAATTTAATTTCACACAGGTCCAGATGGCAACCAACGGGATCAAACTTTCAAGGAGCCTGGAATTATGCAGGCAATTAAATGATGCAGGTCTTCATACCGTTTATCTGCAATTTGACGGGGTGACCGAAGAACCCTATATCAAGAACCGGGGCTTCAATGCGCTCCCGATCAAACTCAAAGCGATCGATAATTGCAGAACAGGGGGGCTTACCAGCGTTTCTCTTGTTCCCACACTTGCAAAAGGCGTAAACGATATGCAGGTAGGCGATATTATCCGCTTTGCCATAAAGAATATGGATACTGTAAAAGGGATCAATTTCCAGCCAATTTCATTCGCAGGAAGGATTAATAAAGAAGAGAGGATGGAGAAAAGAATTACTATTTCAGACTTATTCAGATTGATTGATGAACAGACAGAAGGGGCGATTACCGCGGATGATTTCTACCCTGTACCTTTCGTCGTGCCCATCTCTCATTTTGTTACTGCCGAGGAAGGTATCCCCAATATTGAATTCACTGTGCATCCGCATTGCGGAACTGGCACATATCTTTATATTGAAAATGGAAAAATTATTCCCATAACCCGCTTTATCGATGTGGAAGGGCTTCTTGAATACATTGATGACCTGGCTTTGAATGGAGACAAATGGATTGGCAAGTCCCTTGGAAAAATAAAAAGGATAGGAAGTCTTATATCAGCATTACCCAGGTACATTGATACCTCAAAGGCGCCAAAATCGATCGATGTGAAAAAATTATTTATCGATGTTCTAAAGGAAGGAACAGGGGAAGCTACCAAGGAATTCCACAGGCATACTCTCTTTATCGGCTCCATGCATTTCATGGATCTGTATAATATGGACCTTGAAAGGATCAGGAGATGCGGGGTTCATTATGCAACACCCGACGGAAAGATCATTCCTTTCTGTACTTATAATACGATCCACAGGGCGCAGGTGGAGAAAAAATTCTCAACACCATTATTAAAGGTAAGAGCATCATGATTCATGAGATTTGAAAATGCCCATTTCTGATTCCGCTTCTGGTTCCATCTCTGATTCCACTTCTGATCCCATTTATCTTCACAGGTACCTGAAAGTAATGAGAAGTAAACTTCCATCCCAGTTCCTTATTTCCCAATCCATACATGCTGATTTCAGTCGGGATTCGGATATTCATGACCTCTGGAAAGTACATGAGGAGGCCATGAAATCATTCCGGGAAAAATTTGAAAATATAAACTCTGCTGAAGAACTTCTTCCGCGCGCAGCACCTTCTCTTCTTGACCTGAAAGTTGCTATTGCCGATAAAATTCTCCAGGATTGCCATTTCTGTGAACACAGATGCGGAATAAATCGCAAAAAGAAGGAAACAGGATATTGCGGGATGGATGCTGTCTCCCGATATTCTGCCGAGTTCCTGCATCATGGTGAAGAACCTGAACTTGTACCCTCACATACGATATTTTTCACGGGCTGCAATTTTTCCTGCGTCTATTGCCAGAACTGGCAGATATCGACTGCGCCAAAAAGAGGTATTCCAATATTGCCAGAGGAACTTGCACGTAAGATAACATTGCAGCGGGCATACGGTTCAAGAAATGTGAATTTCGTGACGCCCACGCCGCATACTCACACCATCCTGAAAATCCTGAACGCGCTAAAGGTCAATGTCCCTGTTGTGTGGAATTCCAACATGTATTATTCCAGCGAGGTCGCAAAGCTCCTTGAGGGTGTAGTGGATGTGTATCTTGGGGATTTTCGATATGGGAATGATGAATGCGCCCAAAAATATTCAAATGCTGCGGATTACTGGTCTACTGTCACACGAAATTTCAAGACCGCATACACCATGGGTGAAATACTGGTGCGCTATCTTGTCATTCCAAACCATATCGAGTGCTGCACAAAACCTGTCATTGAATGGATAAAAGAGAATATCCCGAAGGTGAGGTTTAACCTGATGTTCCAGTATTATGCGCATTACAGGGCAAATGAATTTCCCCGGATCAACAGGGCGCTGACAGGTGAGGAATGCCAGAAAGCGGTTGATATTTTGAAAAAGTCCGGGCTTGTGGATGTAATGGTTTAGGTTTAAGTTTAGATTTAATTTTAATTTTAACATCCGGACATATTTCCAGATGTGTAGTTATGAAGAGATAATCTATTTAAGCCAGAATTACCATCATATTAAATGATACGGGGAGTTTAATACTTATGGTAAATATTGCTATAGCATGTCAGGGAGGAGGTAGTCATACAGCTTTTACCGCAGGCGTGCTGAAAAGAATCCTAAAAGAAAATGAGAAAAAGTATGATATTATAGCTCTTAGCGGAACATCAGGTGGTGCCATATGTGCTTTATTGACATGGTATGGCCTATTAACAGAGGACAGCGATAAAGCAATCAAGCTGCTTGACTCTTTCTGGAGAGATATTTCCGCGAATACTTTTGGAGATATGCTCCTGAATGAATGGATCGTTGAAACATCTTATATTCAGGATAAAATTTTAGTCCCACAGATCAGTCCATATGATTTCCTGCCTTTTTATCAGGAATATCTGAAGAGCCTTGTTGAAAAGCAAGTGGATTTTAAAAAAATTAATGAATTCGAGAATCCAGAACCTGAATTGATTATTGGGGCGGTTGATGTTTTGTCAGGTAATTTCAGCGTTTTTAAAAATTCCATGGTCAGTTCTGATGTGATCATGGCTTCAGCTGCAATACCAACTTTCTTTCGGGCAGTGCCTGTTGATACATATTTGTTCAGCTGGGATGAAATTCCAGGAAACGATAGCGTCAGACTTATTGACTTTCTAAAAAAGAATTATAATATTGATTGGTTAAAAACAGCAAAAATTGAAAAAATCGATGATAATAAGACCATCAGGGCATCTGTTGAAGGAAATTATCTATCTCTAAGTCTTAACAATGAAAAAAATAAGGCAAACCTAAAAATTGATGATGTTAGAACTGATGAATTCATTGCGAAGAAAGAAGATGATGGTACGTTAAATATAATTAAGAAAAGTCAATACTGGGACGGTTTGTTTTCACAGAATCCTCCTTTACGGGATTTGGTTGATGGAGTTAATGTAAAACCTGATGAGATATGGGTGATACAGGTCAATCCAGAAAAAATTCCAAAATTACCAGAATCAGTAGGAGCTATCCGGGATCGGCGAAATGAGCTTGCAGGAAACCTTTCATTATACCAGGAGTTATATTTTATTGAAAAAGTAAATGAATGGATAGAAAAGGGATTATTAAAAAAAGGAAAATATAAACATATTAATGTTAGATTCATTAAAATGCTCCGGGAACTGGATGTTGGAACAAAGCTGGATAGAAATCCGAAATTCATACAGGATATGATGATCTATGGTGAAGAACAGGCCGGAGAATTCATAAAACAGCTGCCATCAGAACCTGTCAAAAAAGAAGAATTCGGCAATGTTGTATATAAATAATCCTTGAGGCATATTATTCACTCCTTTGCGGTGATCAAATCAGACTGCAAAGCGTGCCAAGGATATTTATAGTAATGTTACTTTATTAATATCATTATTGCTATGAGTGAACTTGGTTTCTTAAGAGATTTTGTCATTATTTTTAGTGCTGCGATAGCTATTAATTTCTTGTTCTATCGCCTTCGCATTGCCCCGATTGTAGGTTATTTGATCGCGGGAGTGCTGCTTGGTCCTTCGATGCTTGGAGTCATATATGATGTGGGCCTGATCGAGGTGCTGGCTGAAGTCGGTGTAATTTTATTATTGTTCTTGATCGGGATTGAATTCTCGATCGAAGAACTTGTCAGGATCAACCGTTCGGTGTTTATTGGCGGATTTATTCAAGTCTTTTTAGTTACTGTAGTGGTTCTGTTAATTTCTCTTTCCTTCGGTGTTTCCATTGAAAAAGGTATTTTTATGGGTCTTCTGGTTGCAATGAGCAGCACAGCTATTGTATTTAAAGTGCTCTCGGATCGTGGTGAAATGGACTCTCCGCAGGGCCGGATATCGGCCGGGATCCTGATCTTCCAGGACCTCAGCGTTGTAGTATTGGTTTTAGTTTTGCCAATGCTTGCAGGAAGATCAGGTTTTTCTGCTTTTAATGTTTTATCGAGTCTTTTCTGGGCATTTGCTGTCATGGGCCTTGTTATCTTAGTAGCCAGGTTCGTTGTTCCACTAATACTGAACAATGTAGTACAAACACACAGCCGTGAGTTGTTTTTGATCAGCATTGTTCTTATCTGCATAGGAACTGCATGGCTAACATCGCTTGTGGGTTTATCGCTGGCACTTGGGGCTTTTCTTGCAGGTCTTGTGATCTCTGAATCGCATTACGGGCACCAGGCATTCAGTGAGATACTTCCTCTTAAGGATATTTTCGTTATTCTTTTCTTTGTTTCAATTGGTATGCTGCTGGATATAAATTCTGTAATTCGCAATCCGTTTTATGTACTTCTGGGGGTGCTTGCAATTCTTGTGATCAAATTTACTGTTGGAATGCTTGTACCTGTTGTGCTGGGTTACCCTCTCAGGATAGGGGTACTTGTTGGAGTAACCCTTTCCCAGATCGGTGAATTCTCGTTTGTACTTTCAAAGGAAGGAATAAATCTTGGTTTGCTATCAGGTGATGATTACCAGGTTTTTCTGGCATCTGCGATCATTACAATGGTGTTCACCCCGTTTATGATACAGGGAAGCGGCAGGTTTTCAGAGTATTTTGAACGTCTGCCAATATCCAGTACCCTGAAATTCGGGCGCTTTCACGAAAATGTCTTTAAGAAACAAAAGCTAAATAAACATGTGATCGTTGTGGGTTTTGGCTTAAATGGCAGGAATGTTTCAAGAGTTTTATCGGCATCTGGCATTCCTTTTGTTGTTCTTGAGATGAATCCTGAAACTGTGCGAATTGAGAAAAAACGAGGTGTTCCTATAATTTATGGTGATGCTTCCAAAGAGGCGGTGCTTGAGCATGTTAATTTAATGGGGGCGCTGTCTATTGTAATTGCTATTTCTGATGCCTCTGCCACGCGAAGGATCGTAGAAATGGCCAGAAGGCTTAACCCCTCGGTGTACATAATTGCACGAACCCGTTATACGAAAGAAGTAAATCCGTTGTACTCTCTTGGTGCAAATGATGTCATACCTGAAGAGTTTGAAACCTCAATTGAGATAATTTCAAGGGTGCTGCATCGGTATTTTATTCCTGTGAACGAGATAGACAAGCATATCAGTGAAATCCGCAAAGATGGTTATGGGATATTTCGCAATGTAGAGCAAAAGTATACTGTATTTCCGGAATTAAAACAACATTTACCGGATATTGATATCGAAACGTTTAGAATAGAAGAGGAATCCCGGCTGACAGGAAAGACCCTGGCAGAGATTAGTTTAAGAAAGAATTATGGGGTTACGGTACTGGCAATAAAGCGCGGAAAAGAAACTATAACAAATCCCACAGGTGATATTCGATTGTTGCCACAGGATATTGTTATTTTGATCGGGACAAGGGACTGTATTACAAAAGTGTCTTCAGTTTTGCTATTGGTTAAATAGCAGAAATAGAAATAAAAAAAGAAAAAAAATCCTGAAAAAAAAAAAATTAAAGTTTCAGGACAAACAGGACAATAAAGTAAACAACCATTATCACTATACCCAGAGGAACGCCAAGTTTTGCCCATTCCTTGCTGGTTATACCCAGCTTATTTGCTGATATGATATTGGGAATATTCCCTGGTATAAGCATACCTCCTGCGATCAAAAGTCCCATAAGCGCGGCATTGATCTGCAATGTCGCCATGCCTTTTGTTATCTCAGCTGAAGCAAGTGTGGCATTATCCAATATTGCTGAAACTGAATTGACCCAGTACAGGATTTCCGGTGATAGCGCTTTAATGTACCATTCAATTATTGGAGTAAATCCGATTCCAAGGAAAACAAGCGCCATTACAAAGATATAAACTTTGAATGCACGTACACCAACGTCTTTCAAGGTTTCTTTTTCTTCTGCAGCTGCCAATGAGTCTTTTGATTTCTCTTTTTTTCCAACAAAGAATATGCTGAGAATTCCCATAGCAAGTACGCCTGGAATTATATATTTTCCGAGCTGATCAAACAAGAACCAGAAGTCTGCCTGCAATTTTGTCTTTATCACTATTGTGGACAACGGCTCGCCAACAGGCGTAAGAGCAGCACCAAGACCAATTGCAAAACAGGCGATAATTACAAGATTGATCTCGGTCTGGCGGTTCAACTTCAAAGCGCTGACCAGTTCAACTAAGAGCAATGCAGCAATAATCGCTGTTACAATGCTTGATAGAATTCCAAGAACAACCACGATCAGGAACACGAAAACTTTTAAAGGTACCTTTTCAAGTATAGAATCTGTAAAACCCTTGAGACTTTTGCGACCATAATGGAATAACAATCCTGCTATCAGAACAGCCAATGTGATCTCTATCGGGTCAATAATTGCTTTTTCAATAAGCGTCAAGTTCCAGCTGGGCATGATCTCATCTGCTGCTACCTCAGATACTTTCAATAAAAAGTGGTCCAATGTAACCGCAAGGATACCCATGGAGAACAGAAATGCTTCAAGATTATGTTCAATTTTTTTTACTAAAAACGGTCCTAATAATACTATCAGGAATATGACAAACAAACCTGCTGAAAGCGTCATATCCTTTGGTGGTAGAATAATAGAATTGCCTCCTATAACAATTTTTCATGTTCAGAACGTGTTTGTTCTTAACTTTTTTGGTTTGATCGCACAAGAATTTATTACGAATTGTCATTCGCTTTTTACTCTCTCCTTTGCCCCTTATGCCATTGTTACTCCTTGCGAAGTTCCTACCTTGTGGGAGCATATTGGGTTTACCAAGTTCTACATCGTGCATAATTTTAGATACTTTAGAAGCCACCTATAATCCGGAAATCATTTGTCCGTTTCCTATAATGTATGTGCAGCCATCATGGTCTGATTCCATACCTTTTGGTTTAAGCGTTTCAGACTATTTTCGCTTATTAATGTTTACGACTCTTGTAATGGTTCAACGTTCGTTTCTTCATGGTATCCTTATCCTAACAGTTCATTTAATTTAGTCTTTAAATTTCTCCATGTTGTCCTGAGAGCTTTACACCCCGGTGTTGCCACCAGCGCATATCTCAGTAGGATTATCCCAAACGGAAGGGATAGCGCACGGCAATGCATGATGTAACTTCTTGTCACGGGCACAATAGGATAATTACCAGCATGAATTGAAACGATCACATTAATTTAATCTAAAACCACTGACGATTTTAGTCGTAATAACGCTTGTTATCAGCCTATTTAATTTATTCATAACCTTTGATCTAAAGCAGTAAAATTAATGATACAGAAATAAGGAATAAGAATAATTAAAAAAAATCAGATGCAACCTCAAGCTATCTATACTTGAAGCTGCAAATATTCAATACACATACATATTCCCATACGGCCGAAGCGAAAGCGGCACCAGCTTTGTGAACTTTGCACTCATGACCTCGTTAAAGTCAAATCTGAAATACTCACAGTATTCCTTAAGATATCCGCTGATGAGTTTAGTATCTTCCTCGCTCAATTCAAGGCAATTCACTTCTTTTCCGAGATGGTACGGGTCAACCTTCCCGCGGATGTACATTACACCCCCATGCATGCCAGTCCCGACATAATCGCCAACCAGCGGACTCTTTCCGTTCATGCCAAGAAGGATCATTATTCCGCCTGCCATGTATTCGCCGAAAAAGTCACCGGCTGTGCCGCCAGCTATGATGATCGGAACCTGTTTCTTATACTCTTTCATATGGATACCCACACGGTAGCCAACATCTCCTTTGATGTAAAACTTCCCGCCGCGCATCCCGTAACCGATGATATCGCCCACATTGCCGTGGACAATGATCTCACCCGCATTCATGGTGTTCGCAAGACCATCCTGCCCGTTAGCGTTAATGATGATCTTCGGTCCATTCATAAAAGCTCCGAGGTCATTACCGGGAGTGCCGTTAATGGTGATTTTTACATTTTCGTTCAGCCCTGCGCCTATATACCTCTGCCCGCCTATGTTATCAAGCTCGAACTCTTTCTCGCCTGATGCCACGGCATCGCGGATCATCTTGTTCATTGGCCTGTAATGCATGCCTTTTGCATCTATTCTCATAAAGCATCACTTCCATCAAACATAGGTGTTTTCACCGCAAAGATTAAATTAAAATCAACAAATCTGCGTTCATCTGCGTTCATCTGCGGTTTTTTATTTTCATAATTAAAAATACTCATAATTGTCACTGTCCTATTCCTGCATGTTTTATGCCAAGAATGTCAAGTGTTTCCTGCGAAAGACCTACACCCCGCAAACGCTCACGGCTTCCGCGCAATGATTCAATCGCGTTTATCCCAAGCGAACCCAGCACTTCCTGGATCTCATGACCCCATGCAGTAAGCAGGTTGCACAACCTGTCCGCCCCTACTTCCGGGTTCAGCCGGCGCACAAGTTCAGGCTTTTGTGTCGCAATTCCCCAGGCGCAGTTGCCTGTGTAGCATTTCTGGCACACGCGGCAGCCCATTGCAATGAGTGATGCCGTGCCTATGACACATGCATCAGCCCCAAGCGCAATAGCCTTAACGACATCAGCGCTCTGCCTGATGCTTCCCCCAACGAGGATAGAAGCGCGGTTGCGGATACCTTCCTGCCTCAACCTGTCATCAACTGCGGCAAGGGCAAGCTCAATGGGTATTCCTACATGATCCCTGATGATCATGGGAGCAGCTCCTGTTCCGCCCCTGAAGCCATCTATCATTACGATATCAGCGCCTGCCCGCACGATGCCGCTTGCGATGGCTGCGACGTTATGAACGGCTGCGATCTTTACAGATACGGGTTTCTTATAATCTGTGGTCTCTTTTATTGCATAGATCAATTGCGATAGGTCTTCAATTGAATAAATATCATGATGCGGCGCAGGAGATAGTGCATCTGTGCCAACAGGTATCATACGGGTCTTTGAGATATCCTCTCCTACCTTCTCGCCAGGCAGATGGCCCCCAATTCCTGGTTTTGCGCCCTGCCCGATCTTGATCTCAACAAGAGCGCTGCTGTTCAGGTATTTGCTTGTTACACCGAAACGCCCTGATGCAACCTGGACGATTATCCTGTCAGTATAACCTGCAAGGTCTTCGTGCAGACCGCCTTCGCCTGTATTCATGAGCGTCCCCATGCGCTTTGCTGCTATTGCAAGCGCCTTGTGGGCATTCAGGCTTATGGCACCATAGGACATTGCTGCGAAAACAATGGGTATATCCAGTTTTACCTGCGGCGCAAGTTCTGTCTTAAGGCTGACATCATTATTTCCCTCAAATTCAAGGTATTCAGGTTTAGCGCCAAGATATGTGCGAAGTTCCATTGGCTCACGCAACGGGTCTATTGAGGGATTTGTCACCTGGCAGGCATCTATCAGCATGTGATCCCAGTAGATCGGATACGGTTTGGGATTGCCCATGCCCGTCAGTATGATGCCGCCGCTTTCGGCCTGCTTGAGAATATTTTTCCTGATCTCGGGCGACCAGTTGTAACCGTCTTTGTAATCAAGAGGGTTATGGATGATAGTGATAGCGTTTTCAGGACAGAATGTAGCGCACCTGTGGCAGGCCACGCACTGCCTGTTGTTTGCCGTGACCTTATCCTTGAATTCAATAGCGCTGAAACTGCAATTCATTACACAGCGCTTACATTTTCGGCATCGTTCATGGTCAATATTAACAATGAATTCTGCAGGCAGTTGTGATTCCATTATTCCACCCCTGCCTTTAATGTCCCAAAAACAGGTGTTCCTGCCATGGGGCTCCATACTTCGTCAAGGTCCGGAGCGATTTCCCGGATCGCAGATTCCTCAGATGCCATGTAAAGCATATCGTCCTTTCGGGCGGCTGTCATAGGGCGAAGCTTGATCCTGTCGTTCAATCCGATCATGCCCCGGTTATGTCCGATGATTATGCTAAAAGGCCCATTTAAAAGAGTACTTCCATATACCTGCCTCAGGGCAATTGCCATCTTCTTTTTCTGCGGTTCCATGCGGTCAATATCTTTCCAGAATGGCGCTGCAAGCGCTTCAACTGCCTTTTCAATTGGTAGCTTATGCTTTCGAACGAGCAGGTCGAACATATAAGCGATAACTTCGGTATCGGTTCTTAATTCAAGCTTGTAACCGAACATCTCAAGATAGCGCTTGTTGATCCCGTAAGAGGATATTTCACCGTTATGCACCACAGACCAGTCAAGAAGAGTGAACGGGTGAGCGCCACCCCACCAGCCTGGTGTATTTGTGGGAAACCTGCCATGGGATGTCCATATATATGCACTGTAATCCTCCAGTTTATAGAAACTCCCTATATCCTCAGGATAACCCACACCTTTGAAAGCACCCATGTTCATGCCGCTTGATGCTACAAAAGCCCCATCTATCTCGGAGTGTATCTTCATTACGGTTTTTGTGACATAATCTCTCTCTGAAAGGAATTCAAGTTTATTCTCAGGAACCTCAAGAAAATATCTCCATAGAATTGGAGGATTCGATATGCCATTTTGCCTTTGCGTGGGTATGGCTTCATCCTTATCAACGTTGAAGTGATCCTTGAAGAATTCTTCAGTGTTCTCTTTTGCCTGTATATTATCAAACATCATGTGAAAAGCATACATGTCTTTTCGTTTTGGATAAATACCATACGCTGCAAACCCTCCGCCAAGCCCGTTTGAACGGTCGTGCATGCAGGCAATGGATCGGATGATCACTTTGCCGCCAATGCGTCTTCCATCTTCGCTCATTAATCCTGATATCGCACATCCGGACGGTATTCCATCAGATTTCATTTTCTTCTCCTTTGTTATTAATATGATCAAGTAATTTCTTCAATTCTTCCCCGCCGCTCTTTGGTGACTCTGCCAGTTTCAGTTTCTTTCGCACACCTGTTGGCTCACCAAGTCTTCCGTCTTTCCTGAACATCTCGATACTTGCAGCAAAGCCTTTTGGCCCCTTTCCTTTTTCAACAGCCATATGCTTCAATTTGTCAAAAATCTTATTCATTCCCATTTTCTGCGGACAGAGTTCATAACAGGTATAACAGTCAACGCATTGCCAGATGTTGTGGGATCCTATAACGGCCTCAAGTTCACCTGAAAGTAATCTTCCGATTATTTCATTTGGATTGAAATCCGGGTTTACCTTTACAACAGGGCAGTCATTAACACAAGCTGCGCACTCGTAACATTTACGGATGGCGGAAAGGTCGAACACTTCTTTTAAAGTTTTCAGGTATTTATATTTTAAATCCCACTTCGACAGGAATTCCGCCGGATCGATCCTGTGCATATCCATTCCAAGTTCCTGCGTTGAGAAACCCATTGCAAGACCAAGCAATTCAGGATAAAATAGAACCGGGACGTTCAATTTTTCCCCTGTTTTTTGCATCATATACTGGCGTGAATCGTATTGCATGAAGCATGATGGACAGGTAAGTGTTATCGCATCCGCTTTTTTTGTGACTTCCATCAGTTTCATACGTGCAAGTGCCGTTGCCTCCTCTGGTTCATCAGCAGTATTGAGATTGCCGCCGCAGCACAGCATTTTTGTTCCATAGTCTATGCTTTTTGCACCGAGTGCTTCTATCAATGCATCGAATTTTCTTGGTTTATTGGGGTCATCAAAGGTTATTGATGAACTGGGACGAAGCATATGGCAGCCATAATGGGGTGCTATTCTCATGCCGTCGAATGATTTTATGAGGTGCTGTTTGATCTTCGGTAAACCGATCTCATCATGAAGCACCTCAACAAGATGTTTTACCTCGACAGCTCCTGTATATTCCAGGCCGGAGAAAGCAAGGATTGCGTTTACTTCGTCCCGCATTCCGGGATTTATACGCATTTCGACTTCCACGGATTTTAATGTGCTGTAACAACCATTACATGGAACCAGAAGGTTATGGCCTGCTTTTTGCGCAATGGCCAGATTTCTTGCAGCTGTTACGTACCATGCCAGATCTCCGATCGGCTTGATTATGCTTTTTGTAGGGCAGCATGTAGCCCCTTCAAGATCGTGGAGAATGCAGCCGAGCTGTGATAATACAAGCCTGGTTGATTTTTCCATGAAAGGGAAACGTGCGGGGATGATACAACCTAAAAACAAAGTATATTCGGGCATTTTTTTCTCTCGTTGGGGAAGTAGACGATAGCTATAATAGTATATAAATTTAACTCGGAAAGAGGAGAGATACTGGCGATATATTATTATTGTATATGAATAAATATAAGAAAATATAACAAATCTATTTATGATTATAATCTGCGTTATGATATTTTCGCCATAAGACCGCAAGGTTTTTAAAGGGATATATCTTATTAAGCACGGGTTTGCATAGATGGAAAAATCATGCATCCATGCGAACATCATCCAGCGAAAAGTCGTTAGAATTAGATATTTCATAATTATACAGAGGGGTCACAAATACCATTTGTGGCCTGATAGATCAATGTTACTTGTCATTCACGGTTTGGGTTATAAGAGAAAGTCAAAGAGTCCGGGACTAATAAGGTACTTTAGTTCAGGATAGGTACTTTCAAAAAAAAGCTCAAATTAATGATATCTTTTTCTAACACGGTTCAAAGGGAGGGTACATTATGCAAAATTCAGATACAACAAAATATATCATTCATGCTACGATAAAAGCAGACGGAGTAATAGAACGCCCGGATGTTGTCGGGGCAATATTCGGACAAACCGAAGGGTTAATAGGCGCGGACCTTGACCTGCGGGAACTGCAAAAGAGCGGCAGGATCGGAAGGCTTGAGGTCAACATAAAATCAAACATGGGTAAATCGGCAGGAACAATAGATATACCCTCAAGTCTTGATAAAGTTGAGACCGCAGTTCTTGCAGCAAGCCTTGAAACCATTGACAGGATCGGCCCTTGCATTTCCAATATCAGCATTGTGAAAATTGAAGATGTCAGGAGTTCGAAAAGAAAACAGATAGTGGACAGGGCAAAGCAGGTCCTTACAGCCATGTTCGATGAAATGCTTCCTGAAAGCCAGGAGATCATTGATGAGGTAAGGCAATCCGTAAGGATAGAGGAAATGACCACATACGGGAAAGATAACATCCCCATGGGCCCGAATGTGCTTGATTCCGATGCCATTATCGTTGTTGAAGGGCGGGCAGATGTCCTGAACCTTCTTCGCTACGGCATCAAGAACGCAATAGCTGTTGGCGGGACGAATGTGCCGCAGGCGGTTGCGGATCTTTGCAAGAAGAAGACTGTTACAGCCTTCACGGATGGAGACCGGGGCGGAGAACTGATCATCAAGGAATTGCTCCAGGTCGCAGATGTGGATTTCATTGCCCGGGCCCCTGACGGGAAAGGCGTTGAGGAACTTGTCCAGAAAGAAGTTGTAAAATCATTAAGGCAGAAAATACCTGTTGAGCAGGCATTTGATTATTATCAGGTTAACAAGAAGAGAAGAATAGCGATACTTGCAGCAACAAAGAAGAAGGCCGGAAAAGGCGAACCCATACTTCCGGAAGAAGTGGAAACAAAACCTGTCAGGGAAGGACCTGCAGAAATTGAACCTGTTGCAGAACAGGAAAGACAAAGGACAAAAGCGGAACCAAGGATAGAACATAGATTTGAATCCAGGGCAGAAACAAGAACTGAACCAAGAGTTGAATCCAGATTCGAACCCAGGAAAGAACCAAAATATGAAAAAGAGGTAAAGGAAAGTCCTTTTCAGGAACACATAACCGATTTGAGCGGCACCCTTAGCGCTCGCTTCATAGATGAAAATAATAATACGATCAATGAAGTGCCGGTTCGTGATCTTGCAACAGCATTGAAAGATGCAAATGGCAACATCAAAAGTATAGTGTTTGACGGTGTTATAACCCAGCGCATTGTGGATATTGCAGCCGAGAAAGGTATTGAGAACCTGGTTGGTGCAAAAATGGGAAATATCGTGAAAAGCCCGACTTCGATCCACATAGAAACATCAAACCAGTTATAGGAGAAAATGTGGGTTAAGCCCAACCCGGATTTTAGCCCTGAAAAACCCCTGTTCCTTTGCATACTTGCAAATACGGAAACGGCTAAAATCCCCAATATATCTGCAGCAGGAAAATCCCCGGAACTCACTGATTTTACTCCTGCCGCAGATGCAGAACTTGTGGAGACGGGAAATGCCATAAGCATTAATGAACCGGCAATGACGCCATCAGGCGCCCCCTCTCCCGCAGTCCTGACAAGGGCATCAATGCTGCTAACCGGGGTCCCCCATATTTTTATTAACTCCGGGCTTCGCGTCCGTCCAATGATCCCCACCATAGACCTGAATGCCAGTCCTGGCGGTGATATCCGAAAAGGTCATGCAGTTGTTGATGCGCTTGACATTTACAACAAATCAAAGGCACTTGGCGAAAAACTCGGACAACTTTCGGATTTTGTGATTATAGGTGAGAGCGTGCCCGGCGGGACAACTACTGCAATGGGTGTGCTCAGGGCTCTTGGATATGACGGTAAGGTCTCATCGAGCTTTCCGAAAAATCCACTGCAAATAAAGAATAAAGTGGTAGAAGAAGCAATGAAAAATTCAGGAATATCTTTTGGAAGCTTAAGGAACAGCCCGCTTAATGCAGTTGAAAGTCTTGGAGACCCGATGATGGCAGCAGCGGCAGGACTTGTTGACGGGCTCAATAAAAAGACTGTCCTTGCTGGCGGAACCCAGATGGTATCTGTCCTTAGCGTCATTAAACATCTTGGCCTTGTGCGTGATGTTTCCATTGCAACTACGCAATATGTTGCTGACGATAAAAGCGCTAATTTCAGGGGAATGACTGAAATCCTGGGCTACGAATCTTTTGCTGCTGATCCGGGTTTTGGAAAGTCAAGGAGAAAAGGGCTTCGTATGTATGAAGATGGGGATGTGAAGGAAGGAGTAGGCGCAGGCGGTGCCATGTTAGCAGCAGCAATGATGGGTTTTTCCCGGAAGGAATTCAGGGAAAAAACAGAAGAGGTATGCGATAATATTTTTGGAATTTGAAGTTATAGTATAATATATAATTATACATAAATATTTATTTCATTATTTCCTTATCAATATTAGCTGCTATTTTCTTCATTTTATTATACCAGTCATCGATGTTTCCTTCTACCATCTCTTTTAGCTTTGCAGGTTCAAGCGCTTTATATTCATAGTAATACCCGCCTTCGGTTATGGTTTTTGTCTCGCGGTGAACAAGACCGCTTGTCATCAGGTTCTGTAAAGACCTGTAAGCAGTGCTTCTCTCACGGGTAAGGATCTCACCCAGGCTTTCAGCCGTCATTGGCCCCTTTATTACAAGTACTTTGTAGGCATCTATATCGATGGTTTTAAGACCGAGGATACACTTTGCGATATCGTCACATTTGAAATTTCCCCGGATCATTTCCGGAATTGATCTTGGCATAATAATCCTGTGTTTTGCACAATTAGTACAAAACCTATCTATACCTTTAAGTTTAAATAGATTATGAATGAAAACCGCAGATTTTATTATTGTTCTCGGATGTAAGAAATGCGGGAAGTGCGATGGTATTTGCGAAACCGGGGCTTTGACGCATGTGGATGGCATTGCCAGTGTGGATCATGAAAAATGCAATTTGTGCATGCGCTGCATTAAGGTATGCCCGAATAAAGCACTTGTGTATCTTGATTGAATGTAATATATTAAAGCCATCACAATAATTATATATTACCCTAATTGCAATATAAGATTGCGCTAAAAGCGTGAGGTGAATATATGGAACTAGTAAACGCAGTCGTAGGGATTATACAATTAGTTATTGCAATTATACTTGCAGTCGCTGCATTGTATATTGGTTTTTCCGTATTAGGAAAGATAACTAAAGGGATTGATGAAGAAAAGGAAATCGCCAAAGGTAATACTGCGGTAGGAATCCTTGTAGCATCGGTATTTATTGCGATAGGTATTGTAGTTCAATCAGGAGTTGCAGGTATCTCAGTGGGAATTTCACAGGCTATTAATGCTGGTCTTATGTCCTCTTTGGGCATAACAATAATCGTTGTCAGCATTGTTCAATTAATACTTGGCATAGTGCTTGCAATTGTAGCAATATATCTTGCATTGAATATTCTCGATAAACTGACCAAAGGGATCGATGAATTCGCAGAACTCAAGAAAGGAAATGTAGCAGTAGCCCTTGAAATGGCAGGTGTAATAATCACAGTTGCGATTATCATCCAGTCAGGAGTAATGGGTATTACAGCCGCATTGATCTGAAGATCATTCCTTTTTTAATTTTTCATTTTTCTGAAATCATCATCAAGCATCTATTGTCTCCAGTCGCCCCGTTCGCTGAAGTCTCCTTCCTCTGTTTTAAAAGAACCAACCATTTTGAACAACGAATCGCTCTTTAAATCGTTCTCATGTCTTCCGAGATATTCTTTGATGTTAATATTTGTCTGAATGTGCTTATTTGCAGTCATATAATTATGAAGCACCTTTTTTCTCAAGATAAATTGCTATGAACCTTGCGAATGTATCAAAATCCTTTAGATTTTCGGTCAGATTGAGATATATCTCATCAATATCGATTTTCGCATACAGGTGGACAAGAACATTTCTAAGGCCTGCTGCATTCGAGAATTTTTGTGCAAAATCTTCAGGCATTATTCCGGCACGTCCCAGTGTAAGTATGACTTCCCTGTAACTGTCAGGTCTTTTCAGGTTCTCATAAGATATTATCATCTCTGCGATATCAATAGAACATTCCAGACTCAGCTCAAGATATCTTTCCAGTGCTCCGCGAATTGTAAAATCATTTTTTATTTCTTCAACACTATATTTTTTATAACTTCGAAGGTTTTTGACATATTCTGACAAGAGTTCAAGCTTTGATACGATTTCGTCCTTCATACAAGTCCCCTCGAAGCGATAGATTTCAAAACCAGTGTGTTATGCCGCTCTATATGGAATTTTTGATCCAAATACCTGGAAAGGATCATAGTCTCAAATTCTATTCTTTTATTTTCATCTAAAGATTTTAAGATTTTTCCCTGTTTGATAATGTTGTAATTCAATAAAACCGAACTTTTTTCCATATCTATTATATCGATTTTATTAATTTTGCAGGCTGCTGCAAGTTCTCCAGTGAGTTTTAATCTATGTTCATATTTTCGATGCGAATCTATTTCAGAAGCATACAAAACACCAACATCTAAATCACTTAATGAATTCATATCCCCTCTTGCATATGATCCAAATAAATAAGAAAGAATAATATAATCTTCTTTTTTCAATATATTACTAACTATTTTTTCATAATCTAATGACATTAATAAATATCATGTGTTAATAGGTTATTAACTTTCTTAAACGGAATATTATTTTTTTATCGCTTTCGGTAATCATTTCTTGGAATATTCCTCGACAGATTCAATAAATTCCTTTGCCTGTTCTATAAGAGTGTGAGCTTTATCTTTACTTATTGAGCTTGGGCTCCCATAATCACCCAATTGTCTCAAGTCAAAAGCAGATACCAGATAATCGCGCATTTTCTGAGGGAATATTTGTGTTTTAATGAATTCCTTTCCAAAAGCAGCGATCACTGCCGAGTGTTTTGAGAATGATAGATTTTTAGAAAGTAATACCGCTTCAGTGGCATAAAACATAGCATAGTAAGACCTGCTTGCTGAAAAATCATAAAATTCACCATCAAATAGCATTTCAGCGGCCTTAACGCTCTCTTTTGCTTTTATGAGAAGTTCAAGTATATCAATTTCTGTTTTCAAATTGAAATACCTTCTTTTTTGGCATTAAGAATGATTGGCAATCTTCTTTTATTAAATTGCTTTAGATCGAAAGGGATTATGGATATTAGGGTATCATAGGCGAGATCAAGCTGATGAATTTCTTTAGAACACATTGTTAATTCGTCTATCGGGTTTTGCATATCCTCCAGAAGAACAATAAGATCAATATCAGAGCCTTCAACTGCATCTCCACGAGCATAAGAGCCGTATAAGATGATGCCTTTTAGTCTTTTTCCGTAGATTTTTTGAAGTGTAGCTTTTGCCTTCTCCAAAATCTCTTTAATGTCTTTAATGGTTCTCTTCATGTTATTTCCACTCCATTGCATTATGTTGAAGTTGTACAGAGGTATATTTATCCTTCAATTTTGTCAAACCACCTTACCAATCAAATTTGAATCCTTTTTTCGTTTTCTTTTTCCTGCTATCTTTCAAGCTAACTTTCATAATTATTCAATGCCGTTTTAGAGTATTAATAATTTCGGATACCATCTGTAGAATTTGAAATACTAAAATCATGTATTGGAAGTCAAAAAACCAACTACAAACACATCATTTGATTGAAATTATGATCCAAATTTGGATATTTAATTTTATAATAATTTAATTTTGATTCAAGCTGACTTTTTACATCTTTATTTTTCGTTAAAAAGAAAAATATAATTTCATTGTCGGAAATTTGTAACGGAAAATCCTTTGTTTTATTTTTCAAGTCCTTAGCTCGCCTACACCGATATTCAACGTGGGATTCTCTGGGAAAATGTTGATATATCATTAATATAGAATTTGCATCCATCTTATTATAAAGTTCTTCAACTTCACCATAAAGAAGATGTTTTTCTTTAGAAGCCTTGACTTCTAATCCAATATCAGGATCTAAAAAAATTAAACAGTGTGAAAAAAAGGGTAATTTTTCTTTTAATAGTTTTTCAAAATAGTTCTTTCTTCCACTTTTAACAAATGATTCATTATGTATGTATATTTCCATTCCTTTTGATTTGAAATAAAACTCAATCTCAGCGACGTTTCTTCGATTATTCTGTATGCAATTTGTTAAGTAACATTTTAATTCTTCATTTTTAGTTCCTGCCTTTGCTTTAGAATAATCGATTTTATTCCCATCTAATTTCCCATCGTTTTTAGTTAACATTGGGATAAACAATACACGTTCAGTTAATGCATTTTCTTTGCAGATTCGTAAAATCAAGTCATACTTAAACAAATCCCTAATGTCCCCAAAATATTGATTTTTCATGAATTTTTCTTTTCCCTCGCCCCCTTCAGCAGCAACTGCATCTCCGTTCTCGCAACCATATCCCGCACAGTCTCAACCGCATCAATGTTCGCGGAAATGCTCGTGATACCAAGCTCAACAAGCCTCTTTGCAACCCTGGGGTTGCTCCCGGCCTGTCCGCAGATGCTTGTCTTCACGCCTGCCTTATTGCACTCGATGATGACATGCTCTATAAGTTTCATAATGGCAGGATGCAGTTCATTATATAAGTGCGCCACATGCTCGTTATTCCTGTCAACCGCAAGCGTGTACTGCGTCAGGTCGTTGGTGCCAAAGCTCACAAAGTTTAGCCCCTCGGCGAGGAACTGATCGATAATCAGCGCAGCCGCAGGGATCTCAACCATTATTCCGATATCTATCTTGTCAATGTCAAGCCCGTTATTCCGCATGAACTCTTTTGCCCTTCGCAACTCGGATGGATGCTGTACAAGTGGTATCATTATACCCATATTATTGTAACCACGCTTTATCAATTCCTTGAATGCCCTTACCTCAAGCTCAAAGTGTTCCGTGTCTATCAGGTCACGCCTGATACCGCGGTATCCAAGCATCGGATTTGGCTCAATTGGTTCACCCTCGCCTCCTTCCATAGCCCTGAACTCATCAGTGGGCGCATCAAGTGTTCTTACCCATACCGGTTTTGGATAGAAGGCATCAACGACTGTCTGGATTCTCGAAACAAGCTCCTCAACATACTCATCTGCCTTTCCTTCCTTTATGTACTGCTTGGGATGCTTGGGAAGACCAAGGATCATGTGCTCGATCCGCAAAAGTCCCACGCCATCTGCCTGGGTCTCAACAGCCCGCGCCGTAGCTTCAGGGATTGAAACATTAACCTTCACTTCAGTTGCAGTTACTGGTTTTGATTTTGCAAATGATATAACTGATTTTTCCTTTTGTGCAGCTTCAGGGACTGCAATTTCTTTCTTACCTTCAAATACG
This sequence comes from Candidatus Methanoperedens sp. BLZ2, assembly GCF_002487355.1. Classification (GTDB taxonomy): domain Archaea; phylum Halobacteriota; class Methanosarcinia; order Methanosarcinales; family Methanoperedenaceae; genus Methanoperedens. Next base: position 78,773 of record NZ_NTMG01000023.1, read on the forward strand.
AGTCCCTTTTCCCCGTCCACGGTTATTTTCATACCATCTGTTAAAATTTCAGTTGCCTTTCTCGTTCCTACAACAGCCGGACAGCCCAGTTCCCGCGATACGATAGCTGCATGGCATGTAAGACCGCCTTCATCCGTAACTATAGCCGCTGCTCTCTTCATCGCAGGAACCATGTCCGGCGTGGTCATGACAGCCACAAGAATGTCACCGTCCTTGACTTTGCCAAGTTCGCTTGAATCCACGATCAGCTTTGCCTGGCCATATGCAATACCAGGGGATGCGCCAAGACCCTCAAGAATAGCAGTAGTTGCGGCTTTTTCCTTTGGTTCTTTCTTCTTGATCGTGGTGATCGGTCTTGATTGGAGAATAAAAATCTCTTTGTTCTTTATTGCCCATTCAATATCCTGGGGTATTCCATACAGGTCTTCCAGCAATTCCCCGAATTCAACAAGTTTTAAAATTTCATCATCATCAAGAACCTTTGCATTTTTCTTGTCGGATGGCACAGGAAGATCAATGGTTTTCCCTGTTTTGGGGTCCTTTGTATGCATGATATTCTTGGTAGCGACCTTTCGTTCTTTTATTGTTTTTGAATTCCGGTCTACCATATAATAGTCCGGGGAAACCGAACCTGATACTACAGTCTCGCCCAGTCCCCATGCGCCTTCAATGATGGTCAGGGGCTCTCCGGATGAAGGATGCGACGAGAACATCACACCTGCTTTTTCAGCATCCACCATCATCTGGACAACTGCACACAGATTTACTTTCCGGTGGTCAAAACCCTGCTTAACACGGTAATAGATAGCACGCGCCCCATAAAGAGATGCCCAGCATTTCTTTACTGCATCAATAATGTTTTGTTCTCCCCTCATATTAAGAAAAGTATCCTGCTGTCCGGCAAAACTTGCATCCGGAAGATCTTCGGCTGTCGCGCTTGAGCGGACCGCTACAAAAACCTCCTCGTTTTCTTTCTTGCACATTTCCCGATATTTTGACCGGATGCTGTTTTCTATATCCAGTGGCATTTTAGCATCCATTATGATCTTTTTAGCTTTTTTCTCAGCATTCCTCAAGATATCCGCATTATCGACATCAACTTCAAGGGAACCGAAAAGCTCATCATTTATCCCGGTTTCATCAATAAATCTCCGAAAAGCCTGCGCTGTCACAGCAAAACCTGTAGGGACAGGCAGTTCAGCCCGCAGCATCTCACCGAGGCTTGCACCTTTTCCGCCAACGATCGCAATATCTTCTTTTCCGACTTCTTCAAGCCAGACAACCGAATCTTCTGTCATATTTTTATCTCCTTAGTGATTTTTGGATCTTCACGAGTTTTTTATCATAACTTTCTACAGCCACTTTGAGCATGAATTCGAGTTTCTCCCTGTCAAACCCCAGTTCTTTTGCGAGATTTTCAAGGAAATAGATATCGATTTCCTTATGCTGCGCCCTCTCCACCCGGATTGCTTCGATCAGCGCCATGGCATTAACGAATTTTTTCGCAAAATCAAATGTCGGGGTTACACTTCCATTCTCTATCCGCGATATAGATTCACGGCGCAGCTCCATCAGCTCCCCAAATTCTTCCTGCGACATGCCATATCTCTTCCTGTACTCACAGATTACTTCCCCGGTATCCGGGGTTAAAAATAACGCTCCGGCTATTTCTTTTTGAAATGATACAAGCCAATCGGGGGTATATAACAAGGGTTTTGATCTCAATATAATACAATCTCCTAAATTGGTGTTAACTGAAATGTCACATTAAATTCAGGCATTAATCTGACCGGCTAATATTAATACTTTTCCAGATAAGATCATAAAATAAAATGATGTACTATGTCACGTCGTATTTTATTTTAATGGGTTTGATTATATGTATCCTGATGCCACGAGCAAAAATCTAAATGATCATAATTGTTAGCATTATTATTTAAATTTTTTAATACAGATATATTTATATAGTATGTTTTTCAAACATAATACGTCCACTATCAATAATTAAGATTTTCGTGGATGGGGTAAGGATATGGAAAAAAAACAAACCAGAGTTAATTTTATTCAGGTTAGACCTGGAGATAAGCTAAAGAGAACATTCAGCGCAGGCATTGGAATCATCGGAATACTGCTCGCCGCCGGAATACTGTTTACAATATTGCTGATGAGCGGCAGTATTGGCAGTGTTGCAAGTGCGGTCAGCGATACATCTTCCAATGCATCTTCCGTCAGCGCAGCCGACACATCGGACATCTTGACAGTAAATGCAAATGCTCCTGATGCCAAGTCAATATCAGATAAATATATGAAGAAGCAGAAAAAAGCCGCGAAGAGTCTTAAAGATAAACGGGATCTTCCGGCTAAAAGAAAGGCAGCAGCAGAACGTTACAAAAAAGCTCGTAAGGATGCGGGGATAAGCACTGCTGCAGCAACTGGTGTGGGTACGCTTGCCATGCCCGCCGGAATGGACCCGGGAGGAGTACCGCACTATTTCGGCCCTTACCCGAATTACGCTAACAGCCCGATACCGACGGTCAATGCCACAGGAGTCTCCGGCGGCATCAGGAAATTCGTGGACTCGCTGCCTGGTCTGGGACCTGCCAATGCAAACGACCTGGGACAGTATATTCCTGTTGCTGTCCCGGATACATGCACATATTCAGGCCAGGTAGCCGATTGCTATGAAATCGAACTGAGAGAATTCAACGAGAAGATGCACCCGGACCTTCCACCGACCAGACTGAGAGGTTATGTGCAGGTTAAAAACGGCCAGGACGTTGCACCGGTCCATCAGCTCGGCCCTCTGATCGTCGCCAGGCGCGACGTACCTGTGCGCATCAAGTTCACCAATAAGCTTCCCACAGGCGCTGGAGGCGATCTCTTCCTGCCTGTAGATACAACAGTAATGGGGGCAGGCCAATTCAACATTAATTTTGATCCCGTTACGAAGTTACCTCTGGGGTCGAACCTGAATGGGAACTTCACTCAGAACCGCGGTACCCTGCATCTGCATGGAGGGTATGTCCCGTGGATAAGCGACGGCACGCCCCACCAGTGGATCACACCTGCTGGCGAGGCGACATCATACCCTGAGGGCGTCAGCGTGTCTAACGTCCCGGACATGGGAGACCCCGGAGACGGGTCAATGACCTTCTACTATAACAACCAGCAGAGTGCAAGATTACAGTTCTACCATGACCATTCATTCGGCATCACCCGTCTCAATGTTTATGCCGGCGAAGCCGCTGGTTACCTGCTGACGGACCAGGTGGAGCAGGATTTGATCAACGGTACTGATATATCCGGGGTCAACCCCGGCCATATAAAGGTCCTCCCGGATGTGGGGATACCTCTTATCATCCAGGACAAGACCTTTGTAGACAACACTACGATCGCTGCGCAGGATCCGACGTGGAACTGGGGAACAGGAGCAAGAGACCCGATCACCGGAAAAATTACAGGTGTTAATACCGGCGACCTCTGGTACCCGCATGTCTACATGCCGAACCAGAACCCGGCGGATGCGGGCGGGATGAACGCTTTTGGCCGCTGGCACTATGGGCCCTGGTTCTGGCCTCCCACTACGGGTATCACCTACCCGCCGATCCCAAATCCTGACTGCCTCCCGACGCCCCCTCCGCAGGGTTCGTACCCGAACGGGCAATATGATTGCAGCCTTACGCCCTGGGAGCCGCCATATATGCCCGCCACGCCTAATCCATCAGAGGCCGCAGAAGCCTTCATGGACACACCTATCGTCAATGGCGCCGCCTACCCCTATCTGGAGGTGGAGCCAAAGGCTTACAGGTTCCGCATCCTGAATGCAGCGGATGACCGTTTCTTTAATTTGCAGCTATACGTAGCCGATACTGCTGTCACCACCGCAGATGGAAGAATTAATACAGAAGTAAAGATGGTTCCTGCGGTTGCGACCGCGGGTTTCCCGGCTGACTGGCCGACCGATGGAAGGGAGGGCGGTGTGCCTGACCCGGCTACTGCTGGCCCGTCATTTATCCAGATAGGGACTGAAGGCGGTTTCCTGCCTAAACCTGTGGAACTGCCCAACCAGCCGGTTGACTGGAACATGGACCAGACGAATTTCGATATGGGAGTTGTGAATAAGGGAACTCTCATCCTGGGAACAGCAGAACGGGCGGACGTGATCGTAAACTTCTCCGCATTTGCGGGTAAGACGCTCATTCTGTATAACGATGCTCCAGCGCCTTTCCCGGCGATCGACACGCGCTATGACTACTACACGGGCAACCCTGACCTGACGGATGTTGGAGGTGCACCCACTACTTTGCCGGGCTATGGTCCCAATACACGCACCATCATGCAGATCAAGGTAGGGACGAATGTCACCGGTACCCCGGTCGCCGTCGATCTGCCCACATTAGAGACAGTGTTCGCCAATAACACAGCCGCAGGGAAGAGGGGGGTTTTTGAGGTATCCCAGGACGAGATAATCATACCCCAGACTGAATACGACTCAGCCTATGACAAGATCTTCCCGGCCGATCAATTCGCGAGAATATTTGACAGCTCCAGGACCTTCAAAACAGTCTCCGGCGCCACGGCGACCATCCCGTTCCAGCCGAAGGCAATCCAGGATGAGATGGGAGAAGTTTTCGACACGGAATATGGACGGATGAGCGCTATGCTGGGGCTTGAGCTGCCAAATGCTGCGGCTGGTGCCCAGGATTTCATCCTCTTGCCCTACCTATCCCCGCCTGTTGAGATAATCAAAGGCTCAGTATACGGGACTCAAATCGGATCGCTGGGTGACGGGACGCAGATATGGAAGATCACGCATAACGGCGTGGACACGCATACAATTCACGTCCATCTGTTCAATGCACAGTTGATCAACCGTGTCGCCTGGGACAATGCCCGCAGGGTGCCGGATCTTAATGAGCTTGGGTGGAAGGAAACCTTCAGAGTAAATCCGCTTCAAGACACAATCATAGCATTGAGACCCATCGCCCCCACGCAACCCTTCAAGGTCAAAAATAGCATTCGTCCGCTTGACCCGACCATGCCGCTGGGCGAGCCCTTGAAGGCGCCAATTGGAGGATTCAAAGACCCGCATGGGGAACCTGTTAACGTTATCAACAACTTAATCAACTTCGGCTGGGAGTACGTCTATCATTGCCATCTCCTGGCCCATGAAGAGATGGATATGATGCACTCGATTGGTTTTATTGTTGTACCGGATGCGCCCTCCAACCTGACTGCTATCTGGCTTAATAATCCGGTCAGGGTGAGTCTGACATGGAAAGATAACTCTGCTGATGAGATAAACTTCCTTATCCAGAGGGCAGAGAATACAGACTTCACGACAGGCTTGACCAATTTCACGGTTGCCGGTAGCGCTAACGGTGCGTTCGGAGGAACCATGACTTTTACAGACACGACTGCTGTGGCCAACGCTTCGTATTACTACCGTGTGCTGGCTTCCAACGTTATCGGTGACACTGCGGTATACGCCGCCCCATCAATCGGTTTCCCTGTTGCCAGTGTGTTGAGTACCCCATCAGCATATACGGGAGTATCATACCCCACTGCTCCAGCTATCATAACGCAACCATCAAGCCAGACGGTTATTGAAGGGCAGACAGCTACATTTAGTGTAACAGCAGCAGGTACTCTACCGTTGAGTTATCAATGGCAGAAGAACGGGGCGGATATACCGGGCGCTACTGGGGCGACTTATATGACACCGACTACAGTACTGGCTGATAACGGTGCGGTCTTCCGCGTCAATGTGACAAATGCATGGGGCAATGTAATGAGTAATGGCGCAGCATTGACAGTATTGCCAGCAACTTCCATAAACCTTATAAATAACCCTGGATTTGAATCAGGAAAGACTTCATGGACGTTCTATACGAACGGCGTCGGGACATTCAGTGTAGGGCCTCCGGCTTATGCAGGAAATAATTCTGCCAGACTTGCTTTTAGCACTGCTGGTACAAATATGCAGTTATATCAACAAGGGGTAGCCCTTGAACCAAACACCCGCTATCAGCTGAGTTTCGCAGCATATTCGAATACAGGACACGATATAAGAGTAAGGCTGCTCAAACAAGTTACACCTTATACTCCCTACGGACTGGATTATACAGCCAATCTCGGTACAAGCTGGGCTGTATTTACAACACAGTTTACCACCAGTGGTTTCGCAAGTAATGTTACCGACGGGCGTTTACAGTTCTGGCTTGTACCGTTTGCAAAAGCAGGAGATACCTACTACATTGATGATGTACGGCTGGAGAAGGTCAGTACTGCTCCGGTATTGCCGGGGATAGTAACTCATCCTGCCGGTCAAACCGTTGTAACAGGACAGACCGCAACCTTTAGCGTTGTGGCTACGGGAACGTCGTTGAGTTACCAGTGGCAGAAGAATGGTACTGATATCGCAGGTGCAACAGGCACATCGTACACCACGCCGCCAGCGACCTTAGCGGATAACGGTTCAACCTACCGTGTCAATGTGGCAAATCTTGCGGGCAGCATCATGAGCAACTCAGCAACTCTGACAGTTTCAACGGCAGCTTCCGTCAATATTATCCTGAATCCGGGATTCGAATCAGGAACGACTTCATGGTTGTTCTATACGAGCGGAACAGGGACATTCACTGCAGTATCCCCCGGGTATAGCGGGACAAGAGCTGCCAGACTTGCCCTGAGCAGCGCTGGTACGAACATCCAGCTGTACCAGACAGGAGTAACACTGGAACCGAATACACTGTATCGGTTGAGCTTTGTTGCATATTCAACGACAGGACATGATGTGACTGTGAGGCTGTTCAAGCACGTTTCGCCATATACTGCCTATATGCCGGACTTTACAGCGAATCTTGGTACAGGCTGGCAGGTATACACGACCACATTTACCACGACAGGTTTCACAGGGACAGTGAGCGATGGCCGTCTACAGTTCTGGCTTGCACCGTTTGCGAGAGCAGGAGACAACTACTACATAGATGAGGTTCGATTGGAGAAAATATAGAAGATCTAATAGAGGAATAAATAAAGTGCTGGATTTATATCCAGTACTAATTTTTTTTTGGAATGTTTAAATAGTATATAATCTGTTGTTACTGTTTACTGGAAGACGTTCTTTCATTCTATCGTAGATGCGATTGGAATGCTTGTAGCACTGACAATATTCCTGGCAATAGCGGAAGTTGCAAAAAAGGCTACCTGGGTCGTGTTGCGCCCGGATAGGTATTCATAATAATCCGCATTTGTATCTTTTGCCATCACAATGTATTATGGATTGACAATAATGTCAGCCAGTGAAAAATAAGTTGTAATAATAATGTATACATGATAATGCACATGTATACAATGATAATTCACACTATCATTTAAATTTTTTAATGATGATAAATATAAATAGTATCATAGAGAATAATTTGTGAGACACAATAATTTTTTTTATTGTGATCGTAAAAATGTGATAGAGAAGATGGAGTGAAAATGTTATGTTAGTTAGTGAATACTATAAACCAATACTTAAATTAAAGAGAATAACCAATGGCCTTTTTGAAAAAATCGGATTATTTCTTGCAGCTGTAATCCTGTTGACAATCTTGATGTCGAACAGTCCAATTAATGTCAGTGTTGCCAGTGCGAGCTCTGCATCAGACAATAGTCCTTTTATCACACAGGAGAATCAGTCTCCTGACTCAAAAATAAGTGAAAATGCAGTTATGGCAGTTGATGTAATACCACCAGTTATTACAATCCTTGGAAGGAATCCTGTTACCAGCCTGCGTGTAGGTTCGGTGATGTACAAGGATGCAGGAGCAATTGCAACGGACAATGTTGATGGTAATCTGACAGCTTCTATATTAGTCAACAATCCTGTAAACACTTCAGTTGCCGGTACATATACAGTGACATATTCTGTTACAGATGCAGCAAACAACACAGGCACCGCAACGAGAACTGTTATCGTGTCAAATCCGCTTGATCCTGTAACCATACCGAAATTCCAGGATTTCTTAATTATACCGCCTGAGATGCCAAAGACCACCCAACCCAACCCTGCGATAGATTATTACGAGATTGCGACCAGGGAATTCCAGGAGCAGGTACTTCCAACAGGAATGCCACAAACAACGGTCTGGGGCTATGGTTCGGCTACAACACCGGGCACTTTCAATGCACCTTCATTTACAATCGAAACTACGGCAAACAGGCCTGTGCGTGTAAAGTGGATCAACGATCTGGTTGATCAGAATGGAAACTATCTGCCGTTTTTCCTTCCAGTTGACCAGACCCTTCACTGGGCAAATCCTGCCGCAGGGATTGCAGGAAGAGATAGCCACGGCACCGACCCCACGACTTATGTCGGGCCTGTGCCGATTGTTACCCATGTGCATGGAGCACACGCTATCCAAGAGGGAGACGGCCATCCAGAAGCATGGTTCTTACCAGCTGCTAATAATATACCTGCGGGCTATGCCACGACAGGAACGTACTATGACATATTTAAGACAACTGCTCCATCCGGAGCTTCCTGGGGTCCGGGAAATGCGGTATTCGATTACCCGAACAACCAGAGGGCAAGTACCATATGGTACCACGACCATGCTCTGGGAGTGGACAGGTTAAATGTCATGCAAGGCCCGGCAGGTTTCTGGCTTATCAGGGGAGGTGCTGATGACATCAACCTCGGCTTCAACAGGCCAGGCCAGCAGCTGTTCGTGGGAGTGAATCCGGCAGAGCCAATAACAGAGATTCCTATTGCAATCCAGGACAGGTCGTTCAACGACGACGGCTCGATATTCTATCCTGACAGCAGGGCTCTCTTTGACGGCTTCACGGGTCCATATGCCCCGATAAGTGACATAGCTCCGATCTGGAATCCCGAGTTCTTCGGCGACAGTATGATGGTCAATGGAAGAACCTGGCCTTACCTGAATGTCGAACAAAAGCAATACAGGCTCAGGTTCCTGAATGGCGATAACTCGCGGTTCCTGATACTGCAGATGGACAACGGTATGAACTTCACGCAGATAGGGGCTGAAGGCGGTTTCCTTGCATCTCCTGCAATGCTTAACAGGCTTTTACTTGGAGGCGCTGAACGAGCAGACGTCATAGTAAACTTCACCAACATCCCGGTCGGAACAAACATAACATTGCAGAACGTTGGTCCTGACGAACCATTCGGCGGCGGTGTGCCATGCCCGATAGGACAGGATCCAATAACAAATCCAGGCTGCGGTGATTTTGCTCCTGCAAACCCGGCAACGACCGGTAGAGTCATGCAGTTCAGGGTAGTTGCAGCAACTACGCCAGATACGAGCACTCCGGCTGATCAGATAACATTGCCGCCAATTGTGCCTCTGGGAGCAGAAAATAAGGTCAGAAATCTGTCACTTAATGAAGAATGCTCGAATTCAAGCCTGACCGGATTCCAGTGTCCGAAGGCGGCTTTGCTGGGAACGGTCATGTTCAACGCAACAACAGGTGCGCCAATGGGAATGCCCATGATGTGGGGCGATGCCGTAACGGAGAATGTCACACTTGGCGACACTGAAATATGGGATATATATGACTTCACAGTAGATGCTCATCCCATACATTTGCATCAAGTCATGTTCCAGGTAGTGAACAGAGAGGTGTTCGATCCAGCGTTTGGAGTTGTTGGCACTATCACACTTCCAGAGCCGGGGGAAACAGGATGGAAAGATACGGTAATAGCCTATCCCGGCCAGATTACAAGAATCAAGGCAAGATGGGACATCGCAGGTCTTTACGTGTGGCACTGCCATATTTTAGAGCATGAAGAGAATGAAATGATGAGGCCGTACACTGTTAGTGCACCACCAGTTGTTCCAAAACTGAACATCACTGCAACTCCGACAACAGTGACAGTCGGAGTACCGACAAATGTGAACTTCACTGTGACAGACGGCGTCACACCAGTATCAAATGCGGCGGTTACTCTTAGCGGCAATGCAACAGGAACCGGGACAACTAATGTCAACGGTAATGTTGTAATAAGCGTGAATGCGACAGCACAGGGGACGATTACATCAACTGCCACTTCAACAGGTTACACAGACGGAACTACAACCCTGTCTGCAATTGCGCCACCAGTTACTATACAAAATCTAATAAAGAACCCGGGATTTGAATCAGGAAAGACTCCATGGCTGTTCTATACGAACGGTGTCGGGACATTCAATGTATGGCCTCCGGCTTATGCAGGAAATAATTCTGCCAGACTTGCTTTTAGCACTGCTGGTACAAATATGCAGTTGTATCAACAAGGGGTAGCCCTTGAACCGAACACACGCTATCAGCTGAGTTTTGCAGCATATTCGAATACAGGACACGATATAAGAGTAAGGCTGCTCAAACAAGTTACACCTTATACTCCCTACGGACTGGATTATACAGCCAATCTCGGTACAAGCTGGGCTGTATTTACAACACAGTTTACCACCAGTGGTTTCGCAAGCAATGTTACCGACGGGCGTTTACAGTTCTGGCTTGTACCGTTTGCAAAAGCAGGAGATACCTACTACATTGATAACGTACGGCTGGAGAAGGTCAGTACTACTCCGGTATTGCCAGGGATAGTAACTCATCCTGCCGGTCAAACCGTTGTAACAGGACAGACTGCAACATTCAGCGTTGTGGCTACGGGGACGTCGTTGAGTTACCAGTGGCAGAAGAATGGTACTGATATCGCAGGTGCAACAGGCGCATCGTACACCACGCCGCCAGCGACCTTAGCGGATAACGGTTCGGTTTTCCGCGTCAACGTGACAAATTCTGTGGGCAGTGTAATTAGCAACGGCGCAGTCCTGACAGTATTACCGGTAACTTCCATAAACCTCATAAAGAACCCGGGATTCGAATCAGGAAAGACTTCATGGTTGTTCTATACGAACGGCGTCGGGACATTCAGTGTAGGGCCTCCGGCTTATGCAGGAATTAATTCTGCAAGGATTGCTTTGAGCACTATTGGTACTAACATGCAATTATATCAACCAGGGGTAGCCCTTGAACCAAACACCCGCTATCAGCTGAGTTTCGCAGCTTATTCGAATACAGGACACGATATAAAAGTAAGGTTGTTCAAACAGGTTACACCTTATACTCCCTATGGATTGGATTATACAGCCAATCTCGGTACGAACTGGGCCGTATTCACAAAACAATTTAATACCAGTGGTTTCACAGGCAATGTGACAGATGCACGTTTACAGTTCTACCTTATACCGTTTGCGAAAGCAGGAGACAACTACTACATAGATGAGGTTCGATTGGAGAAAATATAGAAGATCTAATAGAGGAATAAATAAAGTGCTGGATTTATATCCAGTACTAATTTTTTTTTCTGGTAACGTTTAAATAGTATATCATCTGTTGTTACTGGCTTGAGGGTAAACTATGGCAGAAACTTTACTGGAAGACGTTCTTTCATTCATATACACTATCGGACACTGGATTGGCCAGAAGATAGTTGAGCTTATTCAATTTATTTCAGGCGTCATTTTACCACAATCTATTGTAGATGCGATTGGAATGCTTGTAGTACTGACAATATTCCTGGCAATAGCGGAAGTTGCAAAAAAGGCAATCTGGATCGTTGTTGCGCTCGGATGGGTATTTATAATAATTCGCATCTTGATGCTGATGATAGGGTGAACTATTCATTTTCGCCCGAGCAGCCTGCATGTTTTGCATATCCTGTCACTGCCCGGTTCATTACACTTTTCGCAAAAAACGATCTGTGTATCAGCAGGACGCAAAAAGCCGGAAATAGATTCATAACCGCCCAGAAGAGAGTATTTTGTCCCTGGATGTTTTACTTCATAATTATTCAGCATATCCCTTATTTCATTCCTGAGGGCGGAGCCTGCATACGGGCATTCATCCATACTTACGGGAAGGTTATTCATGAATCCATAAAGAGCTACCTCTTTTTCGGGGATACTTCGAAGCGGCTTGATCCTTGGCACCATTCCTTTCTGGATAGTTCCGGGAAGCATTCTTTTTAACCTGTCAACGTCCCCGCGCAAGTAATTCATCAAAATCGTCTGGGATTCATCATCAAGATTATGTCCTATCGCGATCTTATCGGCTCCAAGCTCGCGTGCGGCTTTATTCAGGATATTTTTACGAAGAACCCCGCACAGGGTGCAGGCAGCATTCTCTTTTTCCCGGGTCAAAGCATCAAGTGAAGTTTTAAATTCCTCCTCAAAAGACCTGATTATATGCCTTATCCCCAATTCACCGGTCAGTTTAATGGCATGGGAAAGCGTATGTTCCCTGTAGCCCTTGATGCCTTCATCTATCGTAATTGCCATAAATTCAAGATCAGGGCGGTTCTTGAAAATCTTATGAAGGACATACAATAATGCGATGCTGTCCTTTCCGCCGCTTAATGCCACAGCTATCTTCTCACCTTTTCCAATCATTTTGAATTTGCGGATGTCACGCTTGATCTTTCGCTCAACATCTTCGATAAAATGATTTTTGCAAAGGTGAGCATTTGAGTATTTCTGGTATATCACTGCGCTCTTGCTGCATCGCTGGCATTTCATGTACCAGGTTAAATGTTATTCTTTTATTAATGATTTCTCATGTTGGCGGAAAATTCCCGGATAGATTATTTGGGGCATTCCCATCTGATCTATCCCTGGCTGTGAAAATTCTTTTCCTGTCACTTGTTTAGGTCTGGTCAGGTTTATTTTTCCTGGTATGTTGGCACTCGGATCAACATGGCATGAACCACAGGACACACCGTAAGATTGTACAATTATATTCTTTTCCATGAGATATGACATAACACTCGGTATTCCTGCCAGGGCTGCGTAGAGTATCAAAACCATGCCTATTGATAATTTTTTATTCATATGTTTTTCTCCTTTTCATTTTTCATACTGCAATTGCGCTTGCAGAATATCATTAATATTCGTACGCAAGTTATCTAATATAATAATATTGAGTGTTTACATAGTTTTTTTTAGTTTAAAAAGGTACTATAATCAATATATTTTTAAATAATAGTATTATATTGTATAATTACTAATTTAAACCATAATAAATCCTTATATTACTTATTTAATGTGCGATAAGTATTATGCAACAAAATCTGGAGTGCACTGCTTCAGATTGGTGATATTAAATCCATTTGCCTCAATAAAAAAAGAAGAAGAGGTAAAAATCCTTATATAAGGAATCTACCCATCATCTTTAACAAAATGCGCTTATACCTCTAATCTAAGTCAAGTTCTTTTTCTAATTCCTACTTCTGTATAGTTTATCTCCATGTGATTCTTCTTCATCATGTTCTTCATCATGTTCTTCATCATGTTCTTCATCATGTTCTTCTTCCTCTATGACTAATTTCACAGTAATGATTTGATCTCCTGTGACGCTGATCTTACCTTCAATTTCCTCATAATGATCCATTTCTATCTCATATTCGTAAGATTTTAGAACCACATTAGTAAATATTGCCATACCGGAATCATTTGTCTTAATGGTTTTTTCGCCAAGTTCTACTTCTGCATCGTGGATTGGCTTACCTGTTTTGTCAGTTACGACAAATGTTATTGTTGCTTTTTCGTCAGGGGATGGTGCTGCTACGACTTTGACCGTTCTGACTGCTGTGGCTTTGTTTCCTGCCTTATCTGTTGCTGAATAGGTGACAGTGTACGATCCCACAACTTTAGTGTCAACCGTGCTCACTGCTGTTACCGCTACAACTCCATCAACTGCATCTTTAGCTGTTGCTCCGGCATCAACATAGGTGCCGCCTACTGTTACTGAAGCAGGGTTTGCGCCAGTTATGGTGATGACCGGGGCAGTGATATCTCCTGCTGCTGCTACGACTTTGACCGTCCTGACAGCTGTGGCTTTGTTTCCTGCCTTATCTGTTGCTGAATAGGTGACAGTGTACGATCCCACAACTTTAGTGTCAACCGTGCTCACTGCTGTTACCGCTACAACTCCATCAACTGCATCTTTAGCTGTTGCTCCGGCATCAACATAGGTGCCGCCTAC
>NZ_NTMG01000068.1 GCF_002487355.1 Candidatus Methanoperedens sp. BLZ2
TCGGAATATTGCCGTTCTCGGTATATCTGGAAACGGCAGGCTGCCTGTAACTCAACCGTACATCGCATGTGATGAAGTTGAAGCCCGTAAGGGAATTGATACTGAACATAGTGATAATGCTCCGCACTTTAAAAGTGCGGAGTAAAGTTACTTCCTGTATTTCATAGCTCGCATGACACGTTGTTTTGCGATCCCGACAGCGGTCTCACGGGGATATGTTTTATCGCTATACACTTTATCAAGGAGTTCTTTTGTGTTCTTTCTGATCATGCTTTTTGTCCTGTCAAGCGCGATCAATTCTGTTCCCCCGTGATATTCGACTGAAGCAGTTATTACACCGCCTGCATTTGCCACAAAATCAGGAACTATCAGGATTCCCCTGTCGTGCAGCAATTTTTCTGCACTTTCGGTAATAGGGATATTTGCACCCTCAACAATCAGTTTTGCATCAACGACATCCGCATTTGCATCATTTATCACGTCAGGTCTTGCTGCAGGAATAAGGATATCCGTATTTATCAGCAAAAGGTCTGTTGTTTTTAAAATCTCCCCGTCTTTATAATTAATTACAGAACCGGTGGATTCCTTAATGCGTATCAATTCCTCAACATTCAATCCTTTTGAATTATAGATCGTACCTTTTGAGTCACTTGTTCCGACAAGTACAGCACCTTTCTCTGCAAGAAAACGCGCGGCGGGTTTTCCCACGTTCCCGAATCCTTCTATTGTAACGCGTGCCCCGTTCAGGTCAAGATTGATGTAATCTTTTGCCACATCCGTGCATTCAGCTACCCCATACCCGGTTGCACCAATTTCATCAAGAGGGATACCTCCAAGTTCTCTTGGAAGTCCCACGGCGCGGGAAGTTTCATCATAAACATAAGCCATGCTTGCTTCATCAGTACCCATGTCCGGTCCCGGAATATATTCCAGGATATTTTTTATACAGCGGGCAAAAGTCCTGATAACCTGCTCCTTGTTCACGGTTTTAGGATCAGCTATTATCCCGGATTTTCCACCGCCATGAGGGAGACCTGCCATAACGTTTTTGTAGGTCATAGCACGCGCAAGCCTCCTGACCTCATCCAGTGTTACATCAGGAGCCATCCTCACGCCACCGATAGCAGGGCCTGCCGCCACGTTATCCACAACAACGATGGCTTTCATTTTTGTTCGCGGTTCATACAAATGAATGATCTTTTCAGGACCTATTTCATCGGTTATTTCGAATATTTGTTCGTACATTTCCATGGTATTCCTCTCCCTGTCAATATATAATCTTGTCCGGGATGCAAATTAAGATTGTGGTTATATTTTTGACTGTAATCCCAAATCATTTTTTATAATGTCTTTTTCAACATCGGCAGGTTTTTTCGGAAAATTGAATATTTTTGAAAACGTTTCATTCGCCATCGGTCGGTTACATCCAGGACATCCGGAAGTCTGGAAAGCTTTTCCATCTTCAATGATATTAAGGATAACTTCCTCCTGTACTCCATAATCAATGAGCGCTCCATCTTTGAATTTCATATCAGAATAAAATGCAAGCTTTTCCAGGATCAAATGTCTTGCCAGCTGCACCTTTCGATAGTGTTTTATAGTTTCACTTTCTGTTTTATCAGATGGTTTTGATTGCGTCCCGGGTATATAGGTATATGAAAACAGTGCCGTATTAACGTTACTATTCCACAGATCAGAAATAACTTTTATAGCATCTTCATCGCTTTCCCCGAAGCCTATTATCAAATGGGTTCCGACTTTTTCAAACACAAGGGACGCAGTTTTTATCCCTTCAATGTGTTTTTCCCATGAATAGGGTCCGCCTGTTGTTTTTCCTTTTATCTTATCGAATAATCCGGGTGTGCAGGCATCAAGGGGAATTACAAGTTCATTGACTCCAAGTTTTTTCAATTCTTCGTACCTGATTTTACTCAAGGGGAAAACTGACAGCGAAATGGGGATCTGGCTTTCTTCGCGAATCCTTTTAATAAGATAAACCGTGTCCTCCCACCATGTATTATAAAGCGCCGTCTGTATACAGGCGCGCGCAAGGTACCCGCGTTCATATGCAATTTTTAACCGCCCGACAACTGCTTCAAGGTCAAAAGGCATGTACATGCCGCGTGCAATATGTGTTATGTCTGCGGATGAGCCGGATGCCTGGGCGCAGAACTGGCAATTTGCCATGCAGCGTTTTTCGGTGTATATTTGAAGATATGCCGTAGTAGGAGGCGTATCCATCTGTACAAGTTCAAGCCCAAGTACGCCAAGTGTTCCCATTGAAGCCCTGACCTTTTTCATGCAGTCAACTATTTGGGAAACCATAGTATATTTATTGATATGCTCATCGGGTTGATCGCAGATGTCCATTCAAATGTCATTGCCCTTGAAGCCGTACTTTCTGAAATGGATGCACTGGGCGTTGAAAAAATATTGCATGCAGGAGACATAATCGGATATAATCCTTACCCGAATGAGACGATTGGATTATTTAAAAAAAGAAAGATCATGTCAATCCGGGGAAATCATGATAGGGCGCTGGTCACGGGAGATACATCGGGATTTAATCCATATGCTGCAGCGGCCCTTGAATGGACTGGAAAGGTAATAACTTGTGAGAATCTTGGATTTATTTCAAAACTTAAAGATATTGAAGCAATAAGGGTAGAGGATACAAAAATAGTCATAGTTCATGGAAGCCCGAAAGATTTTGACGCGTATGTGTATCCTGAGAATGTTGAATCTGGATTTCTCGCAATTACAGATTCTAACATTTTGGTCCTTGGTCATACACATATACAATTCAAGAAGGAATTTCCTGAAGGCATAGTAGTAAATCCGGGTTCAGTCGGGCAGCCCAGGGACCTGAACCTGGATTCTGCTTTTGCGATTCTTGATACCGATACAATGAAAATACAACTCAAACGAAAAAAGTATGATATTGAAAAAGTAATAGAAGATATGCAAAAAGCACATCTTCCAGAAAAACTTAAGATTAGGCTTCGAAATGGAACTTAACAGGAATGATGCTTGATAGCCTTTGTGGGGCATGCATCCACGCATGCGCAGCATTCGATACAGTCAGCAATGCGCAGGGCTTTTGATTTGCCATCCACGATTTCAAAAACATTGGTGGGGCAAACATTTACACATTCTCCGTCAGCATTGCACTTTTCTTCATCAATCTCAATTGTTATGGCGCCTTCGCTATATTTCTTAACTACCATGATTTTTACTCCATTTCGATTAGTGTTATTATTTAAGATTAAAGGTTTTGGTTCAAGAATCAAAAAGTTCTTCTTTATTTGATATTACAATCCCTGCTATGAGAACGTCCTGGATGTCCAGTGTTTTTCCTGAATTCATTAATAATATAGTTCAAAGACATTTATCATAGTTGTTTTTGGATCCTCTATCATATCCACTGTTATTTGTGAGATATCTTTGCCTCTGAGTATAGAGATTAGAAAATCGCTATCAAGGGAATTGTTAATGTTTTGTGTGACATATTCCTAAGTGTATTTATGCGTGTATTTGTACTTTGCCACTGAAATGATAAAAAATTTGTAATTTTTTTGTATCATGGCTTTATTGCTTAATACTTACATATTGATGAATATGGTAAATATAATCGATAAATTCCTCCAGGATCTCAAAATCAATGGTACGGCAGAGAAAACCGTAATGGACTATAGTAAATTTTTAAAGAACATTAACAGGCAGAAGTCGCTCGAAAAGTGGGATAAAACCGATGTGAATAAGTATATTCTGGAAAAACATAATGAATGTTTTGCCGGAGCACAAATCTGCAAGGTCAAGCTAAAGCGGTTTTTTACATGGGCAGGCAAATCCGAACTCGTAAGCCATCTTAATACTTAGATTCCTGCGAATAGCAGGTCAGGTATCTGGTCGTTGATGATGTTTGTAATTTGAGTCCGATTACTTATCGAGTTGATATACTGATATTGTTTTCTACCATAAAAGTTACAACGTTTTCAATCCAGCGCTTTAAATTATACGCATTTCTCGCATAATCCAACAGGTCTTTTTCCAGAGACCTCCCCCATCTTACCCCGCAATGTTTTTTCTTGAATTTGGTTACCTGTTCGGATGTTGCATGTAATTCAAGGTTGCGTGTCAATACCATTAAGATATATTGTAAGGAATCTTTCTTCATGTCAAAAATGTATATAATAAATCTTACATAAACTTTCCGGTTTTGTTGCTATGTTGAATAATTCCAAACTGTCTGGTTTATCTGTATCGATTTTATTAACATCAGTGCAAATTATAATTGTGCCAAAGCATATCGATCAAGAAGCATATATTCAACATAGTAGATTTTATTGGACAGTTTCGATTCGTATTGTTAAATTTTAATAAGTAATTATTGATAATTGCAAATGCTACCCCGACTTAAGGCCGACTTGGCATGTTAAATACCCCATTACCTGCTCAAAGAAAATAAAAGTGCTGGAAACAATCCAGCACTTTTTTATTTCCTCATTAGATTTTTTCCAACCGGACATTATCTATGTAGTATTTATCTCCTGCTTTTACATATGGTGCAAGGAAGAACATCAACCGTCCATCATTTACCGCACCAGTGAAGCCGATTGTGGTAAATTCAGTTGAGAATTCCTGCCATCTGGCACTAAGATCGAAGGTTCGGTCCAGACCGTAACCAGTATACGGTGAAACGTGCTTAATTAATCTTACTTTTAGATTATGTCCTGTCGTCGAATACGCTGCAAAACTTAATCGATATCGGGTTATTGGTTCCAGGGATATTCCTGTTTGATACAATTGAATATTCGTACCACCAGTATACAGGACAATGTTTGCAGAATTATTCCCATCATAACCTGGGGAAGCTGAGGTGAATTTTCCGGTTCCGTCCGTATAGAACATCCAGGGAGTTGTTCCTGATTCAAATCCAGGATTCTTGATGAGATTGCTGGGTTCTACCTCCACTGCAAGTGCAAGTGGCAGGTAATCGATATTGTTTTCATCAAGCGTATATCGAACATCGCATAAACCATCTCTATCATTATCCGGGCAGGTCTGGCTGAAGCCTGTGCCGTTAGGATGAGCCCAGAAGTTGCCGCCCAGATAAGGGCCACCAACTATGTTTGACCCCATCTTTTTTGTTATGTTCCAGGTGTTCATCCGATCATCATCTATCCAAGAATTGTTTATATTGTTGAAGATATTGTTATAAATTATATTTTTGCTGGAAAAATATAGATGTATGCCATAAGAGTTGTTAGAGGCAGTATTGTCAGTCACTGTGTTGTTGTCTAGAGAATAGGCCACATAAATGCCACTATTATTGTTGTTGGAAGCATTATTGCCAAGCAGTGTATTGTTGCTGTCGGCAAATCCTAGACCAATCCCATTGCCCCGGTTGAAGTTTGCGGTGTTATTAGTCAGGTTGTTTTCAAAAGTATAATAATAAAGGAAAATCCCATCTCCATAATTCGAGTTTGCGATATTATTAATAAAGGTATTTCTATAACCACTTCTGAAAAAAATCCCAAAGGAATTTGTGTTTACGATATTGTTTTTTAATGTATTTTCGTAGCTCTGGTAAGATAAGATCCCATAGTAGACGTTATTAGAGGCATTATTGCCAATCAACATATTATTGCTGGATTGATACAGATAAATTCCGGATATATTGTTGTAAGAGGCATTATTGTAGAGTAAAGTGTCGTACCCAGTACGTTCTAGAACAATTCCCCCGTCCAGGTTCAAGTTTGCGGTATTATTAGTCAGGTTGTTTCTTTCGCCAAAGTAAAAGTAAATACCATTGCGATAATTTGAATTTGCATTATTATCAATTAAGGTATTTTCAAAACCAATGTCCGGTGGATAATTATTGTAGTAAATTCCATCCGTAAAGTTTTTGACAGTCAGACTCTTGATTGTGACACCGCTCCTTCCCGGAAGATACACGCCGCTACCTGTGCCGCTGCCCGTTAATATATGCCCATTGCCGTTTAAGGTTATTCCGTCATCATCTATCTGAACTGTTTCAGCCAGATCTGTTGTCAGGGTGCATGTCTTTGTGCTATTGTCCCATGTACCTACTAAGGTGCAGTCACCACCTGTTGCATCATCACTGATGAATATTGTACTGGATATAGGATCAGCGGCAATAGTGACGATGTCACCCGTTTTGCTTATCTTGCCTGGTTCCGGTTGGATGAATATAAAATGCGGCTTTAATATATCTTGAGTATAAGCATAGCTTCCACTATCGTCTGTAGTAAAAGTCACAAGATTGTGATAGTCATCCTGGTATTTTTGGTAAGTTGTCTTCGGGGCAAATCCCTTCATGATTATCTTTGTTGTAGTGGCGCTAGATGATGATCCAAGGCGCATGGTAACCATTCCAGGAAGAGATTCGATGTTCAGGTTAACAGGTTCGGAACTGTCTAGCGTAATATTTAAATCTTGAGTTCCTGTCTGTGCTCCAACCATTCCAATGCTTAGCAGTAAAAGAATCGCTAATACCGTTATTTCAACTACTGTTCCAAAATAATATCTACGATATGTTTTATTTCTTAACATTTTTCCCACTTTTCCACTCTATAATACCCGCTCAATCCTTTTAAATCTATTCGTCAATTTTATCAAATTTGAGGTCAAAATATTCGGATTAGGCGAAATGCCTGGCAAAATTCTCTATCAGAATTGCTGCAATTTCATCCCCATATTGGCTTTCAGCGCCTTCCTGTACACCATATCCGCAGTCGCTACATCCTGAATAGCCAATCCTGTCGAATCAAATACCGTAACATCCGAATCATTCGTCCTTGCTTTCTTCTTCCCGGTAATCACCTCGCCAAGTTCCCCAAAAATATCTTTTACAGAGAGCGATCCCTTCGATATTGGTACATTGACCTCTCCTGAATGTGATGCCTGCCCGATATCATCCACAATGACCTTTGCCCGCTTCAGGATCAACGGGTCAAGCTCTTCCTTCCCTGGTGCATCTGCGCCTATCGCATTAATATGAGTCCCTTCTGATATCCATTCGTTCATTATAATTGGCTCTCTTGAAGGAGTGGTAGTCACCAGAATATCACAATCGCACACCTCCCTGATGGTTTTTTTTGGTGTGATTTCACATTCTACTTTTAATTCCATATCATCCTTGAATGCAAGCGTCTGCTTTTCATCGACACTTGTGGCTTTTATCTCATGGATATCTATAATTTCATTTATCGCCATCAATTGGCTTCTTGCCTGGTTCCCGGTTCCCACAAAACCCACTGTTTTTGCATTCTTCCGGGCAAGATATTTCACGGCTACACCCCCGGAAGCACCTGTTCTCATATCGGTAAGATAAGTACCGTCCATAATAGCAAGAGGCGCGCCTGTTTCAGTAGAATTCAGGATCACAAGCGCCATCACTGTTGGCAGCCCGATTTTGGGGTTATCGGGATGGACATTCACTATCTTTACTCCAGTGATATCCTGCTCTTCAAGATATCCCGGCATTGTCCGCAGGTCTCCATTGTGATTCTTAAAATAAAGATAAAGCTTCGGAGGCATCTGCACTTTCTTTAATCCATGCTGCCTGAATGCTTCTTCCACGACTTTTAGTGTCCCTTTCATGTCAAGAAGTGACTCCACTTCTTTCCTGTTAAGCCATATTATGTGGTTTTCCATGATAGTTCCTTTTTATATCTATTTTTATTTTATTTTTATTTCTGCTATAAATGAATTATTGGTCATGCATCAAATATCCTCCAAACCCGATCGCCCAGAGGAGGACAGGATAGGCGATCATTCTTTCCATTCCTCCGGGACCAAGCCCCGGATAAAATTCCAATCCGAATAAAACCAGAGCTGCTAAGCATACGAACCCCAGGAATACTGAGAAAAAGTTAAATGGCGGTTTTACAAAATTCCTGGCTGCTATTGCTGACAAAGCTGCAAAGAGAAAAGTAATGAGCGATACGATCAAATGAAGAGTACCTGCTGTTTCAGGGAATAACCCGACACCGAGCGCTCCCAGCCCTGAAAGGCCAATAAGAATGGATATTAAATAGTTTTTAAATTCAAGCCAGGTACAATACGAACTCAGGAGAATAAATATTCCAAGGAAAATGGCGGATGTGTTAAAGATAAAAGCAGAGGGCTGATAGATCGTGCAAGTTTCGCGGCACGTAGCCCCCAGATCGCTTATATAATTCCCGGATACGTTATACCCGGGATAGAAAATTTCTGCAAGAACCATTCCTATTGCAAACTGCACTCCGCCAACGAACATGAATGCGCCAGCCAGGCCCCTGTTGTCCATGAAATGAAAATAGTCGTTTGTGAATATAAAGGCTTTTACAAAGAGACGGAAAAAATGGAAAAAAAATTATTTTTGTATTACTTTAATAGTCGGTTTCATGACATACTTCTCTTTTCCTGTTGATTGGATAGATTCCATTGCATCAAAATCCAGGATTAATGCTGTTGTCTGGTTTGCAACAATATTAAAGGGTTTAATCAGTTTAATTGTCTTAGATGGGATTGTAAGGTCTTGTTCTGTTCCATCAATTGTCACCAGAGCTTTGTTGATATTCAGCCTTATTTGAGTATATTTACCTGCCTTTAATTCTGAACTTCCCAAAAACTCTGTTACATTTTTTATTGCTATCAGGTCAAATGTCTTTTCTTCTTTAACTACTGTGACCCATCCTGTTTCAGTTGTTGTATTCTCATCTTCGCCAGAGCCGGCTAAATGTACTTCTACATCAGATATTGTCACTAAAGCCTTCTGTATGTTTAAACCGGAAGGAGCATCTGTGATTTCTATGGCTAATGTCCCAGTATCTTTTTGAACACAACCACTTAATCCGACAATTCCAAGAAATAAAATTGTTGCTAAAAGTTTTTTATTCATAGTTCTATCACTGTCGTATTATATATAGGATTTTCAAGAACTTAAACTTTTGCTGGCTGTTAAATGGAATTTAATAAAGATAAATAAATTGATCAAGAAAAAGTCCTTCACCTTCACCCCGCTCCCACAACTATTTTTAACCCCCAACGCCATCTTAACACCACATGAACTTCATCCATGCAAGCGATTTCCACCTGGGGTATGCGCAATATGGCCTTGAAGAACGCTTCCGTGACTATGCTCGTGCTTTCCAATCTGTCATAAAATATGCCATCGATCACAGGGTTGAATTCATTCTCATATCAGGCGACCTTTTTCACAAGAGAAATATAAATGCGCCTACCTATTTACAGGCATATAAAGTTCTCCGTGAACTCAAAGAAAGAAGTCCATCCACGCAGGTTTATGCCATCGAAGGAAATCATGACCTTGCTTATCACGCGGATAAGAATAGCTGGCTTGAGATACTGAATTCGCAGGATTTGCTAAGACTCATCAGGCTAAAAGAAAGTAACGGTGTAAAGCTGATGGGGGATTGTATCGAACTTGAAAATGTCCGGATCTTTGGAGTAAGATACCTTGGCTCCAATACCAGCTCAATAATTCCCCGGATAGCAGATGAGATAAGAAAAATTACATCCGCCAGCGGGAAAAAATTTACTGTTCTGATGATGCATTTTGGGATGGAAGGACAGGTAAAGCAGGCAGAAGCCGGTGAAATTCCTTACAGTTCGCTTATACCGTTAAAAGAAGTTGTGGATTACCTTGCACTCGGGCATTACCATATGCAGTATGAGGTAGATAGCTGGATATTCAATCCCGGCAGCATTGAAATGATATCCATGAACGAGTACGGGCTGCCCAAGGGTTTCTATCACGTAAAAGACAGCGGCGCAAAACTCATAACACCGATGACCCGGCCAGTCAGGAGAATTAAGCTGGATATCGGGGGTATTGCCAACCCGGATGCGCTTTATTCAAATATTGGAGATATTCTAAAGAAACAGCCTGCAAACCTTTCTGATAATAAACCTCTTGTTGAACTTTTATTGTATGGCGAGTTGAACTTTCCGAAATCAGATATCGATATAGACCATATAAAGAAGATGCTGGAAAAAGAATTCAAGCCCCTCGCCTGCGAGGTTAAAATAGAGAAGAGCAATTCACAATATACCATCAATGAGGGTGATGTAAGGGGGCTTTCACGTGAGCAGATCGAACAACGTGTTTTTTCTGAACGAGTAAAACTTGACGCCAGATTCAAGGATAACGTCGATGCAATAGTAAATACCATGATCGATGTCAAAAAGAAGGCTGCTGCGGGAATTGAAGAAAGTGAAATAAGGACTGATCTTAGATGGTGCTTTGAAAAAATACGTCCGGATACATCTGAAACTGTCAAGAATAACGGCAAACGCCAGGCACAGCAGCAAACCCTGCTTTCCCGCATGGGGGAATAATGCTCATAAAATCCCTGGAACTTAAAAAGATAAAATCTTATTCAGAAGAAACAATAGATTTTTTTGAAGGCATAAACGGCATCTGCGGGGAGAATGGGCACGGGAAAACAACAATACTTGAGGCAATAGGCTATGCGCTCTTTGATTTCCTGCCGTTTAATCATGGGGATTTCCTGCGCCATGGTGAAAAATCAGGCTTTGTTGCCGTGACAGTGGAGGGAAAAGACGAGATAGAATATACGATACACAGGAAAATCGGAAGTGGAAGCGATTATTTTATCAGGACGCCCGTTGGGGAGATAAAAGGAAAAAAAGATGTCCAGGCATGGCTTGCAGGCAATATGTTCCGGAGTATCAGGTCAGAAGAAGAACTGCCAGCGCTTTTTGAGAACGCCATAGGGGTACCGCAGGCCACTTTTACCACTGCATTTCTTGAGGCTGCAAGAAATCGAAAGAATATATTTGATAATATTTTGAAAGTTGAAGAATACAAGACAGCATTTGATAATCTGCTTCCTGTAATGAATGCGATAAAGAAGACGATCGAGGAAATGGAAAGAGATCTCATCCCGCTTGCAACTCGCACTGAGAAGTATCCTGAATTGAAAAGTGAAAAAGTGGCATTACAAACTGAAATAGAAGGATTGAAAAAAGAGATCAACGAGTTAAATCAGAGAATTTCTGCACTTACCCTGAAAAAAAAGGATCTTACAGAAAAGAAGGCACATCTTGATGCCCTTAATACTCAGATTGCAAATGAACGGATACATCTTGCAGGTCTTTCAAAGCAGCTTGAAAAGGCGCGCTCTGACCTTGCGCGGGCTAAATCCGCAAGGGATATCAAAAATGAACTTGAGCCTGCTGAAAAAGAGTTCCATAAAGAGACGGGGAAGCTAAAAGAACTCAATACATCACGCACAGAACGAGATAGACTCAAAGAAAAGTGTGCAAAGATAGATCTTGAAATTGGCCGCCTTATTGAAAAATTTGAGCGCAGAAGAACGCTTTTTATTGAAAATGAGGGACTTGAAGAAAACAAGAAACTTCTTATTCCAAAGATAGAAACAGCGCGAAAACTTGAAGAATCCATACAACTCCTTCAAAAAGAACTAAAAGACCCGATGACCGAACTCATTTCGCGCCTCTCAAACCTTAGGGAAAAAGCGCAGCTTGTTGAGAATATGAAACAGGAGATATTGCAGCAAAACCAGAAGATGTCGACGCTTTTACCAATGAAAGGCAGGCAGGTCAAGTTTGAGAACAGGATTAAAGAATTGAAAGATATCGAAATATCATTGAAGAATCTGTCCCTGGAAATATCTTCTTTGAAAGAAAAGGAAGCTCTTGCCAGAAAATTGCGCGATGAGATCGCACGTCTCGAATCACGAAAAAATGAACTTTTCCCGGTCATTGAAAGGCAAAAAGCCATTTCTGACGAAATAAAAAAATTGTCAACCCTGCTTGAATCATTCACTGCTATTAATTTTCAATTAAGGACGGCTCATGAAAAAAAAGAGCGTGCAAAAACCATCCAGGCAGAGTTAATAAATCTTGAAACTGAGATCGCGTCTCTTATTCCGCTTACTGAAAAACAGACTGCTCTTGAACAGGCGCAGCAGGAGCTTAACAGCAGGAGTGCAGTTTTAAAATCATTGATTACGCAGACAAAGAAAAATATGAAACTTGCAGGAACGCATGGCATCTGTCCAATATTGAATGGCGTCAAATGTCCCTCAGTAAGTGATTTTAATACCTATTTCAATGATGAGATAAATCAGAAGAACTGGGAATTAGGTGAGTTAGAAACAAGTTTGAAAAACAATATAAAGGAACTTTCCCAACTCGATGATCCACAAAAAAAGACACAGGAAAAACGTGTGCTGGCCGAATCAAGAAAGAAGGACCTTGAATTGTATAAAGGAATAGAAGAGGAAATTGATGCAATCCGGGAAAAACTGGATTCTTTATCTTCATCATATACCAGGACATTAACAGGAAGCGACGAAGAACTCAAAGAGATATCACAAAACCTGCAATCTAAGAAAAAGGAATTTGATGACTTTACAAAATCCATCACTGAATTTCAAAATATTACAGCATTGGCAGATTCAAAAAATAAAGACCTTGAAGAATTACCCGATATTCCTGCCGCGTTTATTGGAATACAGGAAAAATTATCCGAGATTAACGAAAAATTCAACCTTAATGTGGAGATCAATTCTATCAATAACCATATCAAGAATATTGTTTCAGAGATCACATCCAGCGAAAAAGACCTGAAAGATCTCAATAGTCCCTCACAGCAAATTGCCATAATTGAAAACCTCATTGCTTCAAAGAGGTCAGATATTGATTCACGCAAAGATGTACCGAAATTGATAGATAGTTGTTTGAAACAGCTTGATGAACTCAATCAAAGGTTCCATTTGAAAGATTCATTAGAAGGCGAAAAGGGAGAAATCGAACTTGTTAACAATTTGATGGAAGAAAAGAAGCAGGATCTGAAATCTTTAGCATCTCCGGATAAGCAATTTGAGGCATTGAATGAAAATATCAAGAAAAACCTTAAGGAACTGAAAACACTTGAAAAAGTACCGGAACTTATGGATTCGAGCAATAAAGAACGAGATGCATTGATACAAGATCTTTCAAAATTCGAAGGGCTTGATGCAACCATCTTATTGCTTGAGGAAAAAATAAATAAACTTGAACCCCTGCATAGTAAATATTTGCAAGCCCTCCCGCTTGCGTCCAAATTTGATGAATGTATATCGGAAGTGGTGGAATTTGAAAATACCATCGCTTCAGCTGGTGCTTCTTTAAACATATCGGTCAGTAACCATGAGGTACTTTCAAAAGAATTCAAAGAATCTGAACTTAATGAAACTATCCAGCAGCTTGATGAACTTGGAAAAACCGCAAGCAGTATAACCGAAGCCGTAAAACAGAAGAACAGGAACCTTCAAAAAATGGCAAAGGAACTTTCGGAGATGGAATCCATTCTCATCAAAATAAAGGAAAACCAGAGAAATCTTGAAAAAGAAAGGGATTTCCTGTCATTCTCAAATTTCATCCGCGACACTATTAAATCTTCTTCGGAATTCGTCATAAATGAATTTATCGGGGAGATCAGCAGCGAGGCAAACAATATCTATTGTGAAATAATGGGTAACCACAGCGCATCTCTTCGATGGACAAATGATTATGATATTGAGATCGGGTCCGGCGGGGAAATAAGTTCTTTCAGGCAGTTAAGCGGCGGGGAACGCATGAGTGCCGCGCTTTCTGTACGGCTTGCGCTTTTAAAGAATATCTCTAACTGTGACTTTGTATTCCTTGATGAGCCCACACAGAATATGGATGAAATAAGGCGGGAGAACCTGTCAGAACAGATAACCAGGATCAAAGGTTTCAAGCAGGTTTTCGTCATATCCCATGATGACACTTTCAACGAAAAATACGCGCACGTAGTAAAAGTTCAGAAGATCAATGGTGAAAGCAGGGTTGAATCATGTTAGACTTAAAAAA
The DNA here is from genome assembly GCF_002487355.1 of Candidatus Methanoperedens sp. BLZ2. Classification (GTDB taxonomy): domain Archaea; phylum Halobacteriota; class Methanosarcinia; order Methanosarcinales; family Methanoperedenaceae; genus Methanoperedens. Next base: position 13,897 of record NZ_NTMG01000068.1, read on the forward strand.
TATCTGCCTTCAATTCGATGAGAAGCTTTCCGCAATAAAATCCTATGACTTCGAACTCTCCGAATTGACCAGAGAGTACAGAACTGAACTTGACAAACTGAAAATAATAAACATGGAGCTTAATAAGAACCTTCCACCCTATAGCGGCGCGAAGCTTCTTGAGCCGGGAAAACTCATCCGTCCGTTCCCATTTAACTGGAAAAACCGCAGGGATGCGATGGAATGGATGGATTCTGTCCTTTCAGGGGTTCCTGTGGGTGCTGTGGATGGTAGCCAGATATATTCGGATAAGAATCATGAGATACCTCTTGCGGTGATCCAGATATCACGTATTTTTAACAGGCACACAGAAAATATGGATTATAAGCAGGAGACAGATGCAATTATAATCACGCCGGATGAGTTTGAAGAAGCAAGCGTTTATTCCTTCGGCAAAGAATATGTCGATGCACGCCGTTTTTCCATGGAATGCGATGGAATTGTCCGCCTGATGAATGAATATAAAAGCATCTTTGTCCTGCTTGATGGCGCGCTTATTCTTTCGCATATTAACGTACTGAACAAGAATACGAGGGAAATTTATATAAAAGCAATAATGAAACTGTTTGAAACTTCAGAAAAAACCAGAAGCCCCGTGATCGGTTTTATTGATACTACCATGCCACGGGACATTACGCTTATGATGCATTTCCTTTTCGGTTTGAGGAAAAGTAAACTTTCAGATACGCATCTTTTTTCAGATATGTTATGGGGCGAGCGGACAGCGGCTTTTCTTTGTGATCGCGATGACAGGCGTGGCGATGAGGCAAAATCTGTTCTTGATAATTACGGAAGATTCAGTAAGGACATCGCTTTTTTTTACATGAGGACAGGCAATGGTCTTCCCGCACGTGTGGAATTTCCTGCATGGGTTCAAAAAGAAGATATGGTTGATAAGATCGCAGACATGATAAGGGCAGAATGTATCATTCGCGGCAATTATCCCGATATAGTGATGCGGGCGCATGATGCGGCTGTGATAAGGACGAATGAACATGAGCTTTTTTATGGGATGCTTGAGAATTTTTGTAATGTCCATGGGATAAAGATTCATAGAAGTGCAAAAGATTTTCATAAGAGGTTATGAATTCTGAAGAAATGGAACCAGACAAATCATTTATCTGGTAGAAAGTAGAAAGTAGACTTATATGACTGAGAACATGAGCGTTAAAATAAGTTCAGATGCAAAAATAATACTTGATACTATGTATCAACAATTACGCAACAGTGGAATTAAAATTACAGAAAAAAAGATCCTCGATACACTAATATCAAATGCCGATATTGCTACTATAAAAAAATTGCTGAAAAAAGAAGATAATACAGCCCTCTTAATGTTGAAAAAACCAGTGTATTGGGGGGTTGCAGATTCTTCGGAAGATATTGACCGCTATCTTTATGGGAATCCATGAGCCTTCTTATTGATACTTCTGCGCTTGTTGCAGCCAGGAATGCTGATGATAGAAACCATAATAAAGCACTTGATATCATGACCAGGGCTTTAAAAGGCGAATTTGGTAAATTGTATATCAGCGATTATATTTTCGATGAGGCAGTGACCATTGCTTATATCAGGACCGGCAATAAGAATTTTTCAGAAGACCTGGGACGATTTGCGCGAACCAGACCAATCATATTCCGGTTCATTGAGCCGATCGACTTTGAGAGGGCATGGGAGCTTTATCTGCAATACAGAGACAAGAATTTCAGTTTTACAGATTGTACGAATATCGCACTTATGGAAAGGCATGAGATTGATACGCTTTTTACATATGATTTAGAATTTAATGGAATCATAAGTATTATTGGATAAGAGGATAAAATGACATTAGGAGACATAATCAGGGTTGAAGACGCGCGCGCATATGTGGCAAAAATTCCGCCCGATGCTAAAAAAGAACGCATAGGAAGTTTCGTCAAAATAAAAAAAGATGACGGGTTGATTGTAGGAGTAATAAAGAACATCACAAATTCAATACGCGAAGACCTTATTCCGTATATTAACCATGAGTTGGCGCCCAAGTATGCTCCTTTTAATGAGGATTTCAGGAACAGCTATTATGTTCTTCATGGGCTTGGAACGATCCGTAACGGGATCGTAAAATACGATATCGATTCACCACCTGATGTACGGGACAAAGTGGAAATGTTAAATCCTGAAGAATTAAAGTTCTTCCATACTATTGACGGAAAGCAAAGCATCGCTTATTTTCACTCAAACTGCGATGCTCTTTCACAAAATGTCCTTATCGCGATGGTCGACCAGATCGAGGCTCAGTGTCCTGAATGCAGAGCCATGTTTGCGCTTGTTCGAAAATATATCAAGAGAAATTTATGATCGGAATTGTCAATCATTCGGGTGAAGAGGGATTTTCATTCATTTCAAGTGAGCGGCTTCCTGCAGGGATGTTCGCATTCTATCTTGAAGGAGAAAGAAAGATCCTGTGCAGGGTGAAATATGGGGAGCCGCTCAAACAGTATCCGCAGGAATTTCTTATGGATATGGAGATTTCTCCTGATGACGTTTCGGCGTTTTATGGGTTTGACATGCAGGATTTCAAATATTATTCATATTCAACATCAGTCGTTGGATATTTTGATGCATTGATGGGTGAATTCATAAATCCCAGGACAAATCCTGCCAGCGGCGTGAAAATCGACCGCGCGGGCGAGGATGTCTTGAAAGATATAAGTAAAGTAAAAGCAGGAGATTCCGGTTCTGCATTAATCGGGAACGTGCTTGGTGAAAAGACAGAGATCGTATTATCCGTACGTGACATCGTGAGCCAGCATATATCTGTGATCGCATCAACCGGCGCGGGGAAATCATATACTGTCGGCGTTCTGGTCGAAGAGCTGTTGAAACCTTATAACATGGCTCCTGTTCTTATTTTTGATCCTCACGGGGAATACTCTTCCCTTGGTGAAATTTCAAACAACGCAGAATTTGTGACTCCAACTTACCGTCCGAAAGTCAGGATAGTTAAACCAAAAGATATCAAGATCAGGGTAAGTGATCTTCATGTCAGTGATTTTATCAGCATTATGGATGACGGCACCATGTCTGATAAGATGAAGACGCTGTTCCGTTCGGCATATCACAGCCTTAAGAATAATAGTAAGAAACAATTCACCCGCAATGAATTGAAACAGGAAATAGAGTTGCTCCGGGACAAGAATAACGAGTCCACGATCGAAGGCATCAATTGGAGATTCGGAAAACTGTACGCACCCATTTTCGATGATTTCCAGACAATCCCCCTTGCTGATTATTTTAAAGTGGGGCAGCTCACGATAATGGATGTTTCAGGCATAGAAGAGACATTCCAGCAATTGATCGCTTCTATAATGCTGCGCCGCCTGTTTGATGCACGCGAGGGCACAGAGAACAACAGGTACAATGAATCCCATGTTGATAAATTCCTCCCCTATCCTGTTTTTTTGGTGATCGAGGAAGCGCACAGGTTCGCTCCGCAAAGCGGCGAAGCAAAATCAAAGAGCATCTTAAAGACCATTCTCTCCGAAGGCAGGAAATTCGGGATAGGCGTATGCCTCGTATCACAGCGCCCCAGCAAGCTGGATGCAGATTCCCTTTCGCAATGCATGACCCAGATAACGATGCGAATAGTAAATCCCACAGACCAGCAGCAGATAGCCCAGAGTGTAGAATCCGCAAGCAGGGACCTGATATCAGAGCTGCCATCTCTTGCAAAAGGCCAGGCGATCATTTCAGGTGTGGCGATAAATACGCCTGCGCTGGTAAAGATCCGAAAGAGGATCACGAGTGATACGAAAGGGAGGAGCAAGGATGCGCCATCTATCTGGGCGGCAGAAAGGAAGTATGAGGAAAAGCACAGGGCGCCGGAAGTGAAGGCAGATGAGGAGATAGATGTGGGGGTTTAAGTCTATCTGTGGGAACGCAACGCAAATACTATTGATACTGATTCAGGGAAAAACGAATATTTTTGGCTTATCCTCTATGAAAACAGATCCAGCAGGCAACCTCTCACATAATCTTCTCATCGCTGGCGCCTCTGTTGCATAATGGGTCGCATCAAAAAGGCATAATCCTCCAGCATATCGTATCGCATCATGGCGCATTTCCCCCGAAACAAGAGCATCAACGCTGTTCTTTATTGCAATATCGATGTATTCGCGCCCAAAGCCGCTTCCACCGACCACCATGACCTTCTTTATCTGTCCATCTCCTTTATACTGGACATGAGTACCCAGTTTTTTTGCGATAAAAGCTGCGAATGCAGGCGCTTTCATTGGTTCTATCTCACCGATTCTTCCCAGAGGAAGGGGAACTGTATTCTTCAATTCCAGTAATCCGGCAAGCACATCATTCACTCCGCCCTCTGCTTTGTCGTAATTAGTGTGCATCGTATAGATTGAAATCTCGTTATCGATTGCAATTTTCAGGGTATCTGACAATCGTTTCGAAATAAGATTTATCGGATCAAATATAAGAGTATGATGGGTTATGAGCAGGTCGGCGCCGATGCGTGCTGCTTCTTTAAGGACTGAGTCGGTCGGGTCAAGCGCGACTGCGATCTTTTTAATATCGTTGCTCCTGTCAAGCACAAGTCCGATCCTGCCATTATCGAAATCTTCGGCAATTGAGGGAGAAGCTATGGTTTCAAGCAGCTGGATAATTTCGCTGAGATGCATGGATGTTTGTTGGTTTGAGGGATATTTAAGGGTAATTATAGTCAAGAACCTAATTTATTTTACATTACCCCCCTCTTTAGCTATTCCATACTATCTACCTTATCGTCATCTTATTTCAAATTCTAAGTAATTCTAATATCTGAAAATTAAAAGGAAACTTCAATATGAAGATATTTTAGTAAAATAATCGATTAAAATCGAAATATTAATAAATAATAAGGTATTAAAGGTATTTTGTGGAATAAAATATGAATATACCTTTAATACCGGATTTATCCAATCTAAAGTGGTTAATTATTCAGCAAATACTTAAAACGATCGGTTCTAAGAGGTCACAAAAAATTGCGAGCCGATTAAAAATACAAGACATTCCTATTTCTATAGATTACATAAAGATACTCGTTCTTGCAGATACCTTTGAAAAAGACTATTCTTATGTTATTTCAGAAATATTTTTAAAATCTCCAAGAATACGCATAAAATCGGTAGAAAATATGTAATAATTGATACAACTTCGATTCCTGTTGACATTAATACATGGAGAAAAAGATATAAAATCGGTAAGGGTAAAAAGTATAAATGGTCACATTCCTCATCCGGAGGCTATTATGTGGGTTACAAAGTAATCTTGGCAATCGATGCACTGACGTTTGAAGTACTTGGTTTTGAAATATTCGAGGGATCTCCAAATGATGCTAAAATCCTGGAAAAATTTGTTGAAAAACTCTGCAATTCCAGAAAAGTGAGAATGGGAGACTTCATAATGTGTGATAGAGGCTTCACATCTAAGATTAACTACCATATTCTTATTAGTAGATTTTTATTAGTTCCGATGATATTTGCAAGGAAAAATACGGATATAAAAAGAATTTTATCAACATTAACTCCTCTGATTAGTATTTGGGATGGAAAAAAATACTTATTAGATATTTGGAAGAAAATTGTGAAAGAATTTGTTGAAATACTTGAAATCTGGCAAGTTTTCAGAGAACTTAGATCAAACATTGAACTTTTTTTCAATGTGGCAAAAAATTGCGTAAGATTGAATAAAGTTCATCAATTCACCAAGGAAAGTGTAGGAAAGAAGATTATTCGAACCTTCCATTTAACTTCTGAGCTCATTGGAACCTCCAAATTGTTCAATATAGGTGTCAGAGAGCTTGCAGAGATGTAAGTCCAGAGAGGGGGGTATGTATGTATATTCTGGTGAAGGAAGGATAGTATAAATAATTTTAAATTTTAGGACATATGAGGTAAGAGCCGTGCTTGATGGAAAACTATTGATTGGAGGAAAATGGAAAAACTATGGTAGGAAATTCGAATCTTTGAATCCTGCTTCATGCGATATTATTGGATAAGCATGTATTGCAGGCAGTGAAGAAGTAACAAAAGCTGTAGAGGAAGCAAAATTAGCCCAGCAGAATTGGAAAAAGACTGACATAAACGAAAGAGCAAAAATATTTATCCGAATAGGGAACGAGATTCTAAAGAGATCACAGAAACTGAGGACGCTCATAACCACTGGAAAGCTTTATCTCTCTTTTAAGAAGTAGTATATAATCAATGAAAATTAGATAAGTGGAAAATTATGAAAAAAGAATTTACCATAATAATCGAGCGGGATGAAGATGGCATTTATGTAGCATATGTGCCCGAACTTGAAGGATGCCATACACAGGCAAAAGCATAACTGCTGCAGAATGATTCTAATTAAAATACAGGCGTAAACTATATCATGATTGTAGAGCAGTTTTAATAGAATGGCAGGCTGGATAGATTCTATTTTAGAGAAAAAGCAAATTCTATTCTCTAAACACTATTTTTATTATTTTGTCTTTTCAATACTTTCCCTTGTGCTGGTCATGAACTTTTTTTCTCCGGGTTACATTTTAACCCTGGATATGATATTTACCCCGGATACTTTTCGAATATCGGACCCATTTTATGGATTGGGCAATCAATATTCTACTTTGCCTATATATGCATTTCTTGATTTCCTCGGTATTTTTTTCTCAAATGAAATAATCCAGAAATTGCTTTTTTTCCTTGTTTTTTTTGTTTCAGGTGTCTCTATGTACAAACTCTGTCCTGAAGAATGGGGGATAGGAAGATATTTTGCCGGCTTTTTGTACATGATCAATCCTTTTATCTATGTCAGGTTCCTGGCAGGGCATTGGCTGATCCTGCTTTCTTATGCTGTCTCACCAATAGTTATTAAATCTTTCATGGATTTTTTCGAGTTCCCCTCCCCTTCTTCTTTTTCCGCTAAAAGATCATTATACGTAGCATTTCTTATAACGGTTGTATTTTTTATTGAGACTCATACGCCATTCCTTTTGTTGATCGTTTTTGGTATTTTTTATATTTTAAAAATTTTGGAATCCGGAAAAAATGCGCAAAAAGTCATTGGTATATCAAAAGGATCGCTTTTGATCGGTTTATTCCTGCTATTGCTTAATTCGTATTGGCTTGTCCCGAGTTTTACAGGAAATAACACTTTGCTGGGTGAGATCACAAGTTCTGATCTTTATACTTTTACAACCAAGCACGATATTAACTTCAACACTCTCTTTACAACAGCCTCCATGTACGGTTTCTGGCGCGGCGGCTACTTGTATGCAAAAGACCTGCTGCCGTATTGGTACCTCTTTTTCATCTTTATATTATTTCTTGCAGTTCACGGTTTCACTTTAAACTACAGGCATCCGAAGCATGGGGTCTATGTCAGGGCATTCGGAATAGTTGCTGTCCTATCTGCCTTGCTTGCCGCTGGTATTTCCGGTCCATTCGGAAGCGTATTTGAATTTCTCTTTAATAACGTATTCTTCTTTAAAGGATTCAGGGAACCCCAGAAATTTGTAGCGCTTCTTGTAATGGCTTATGCATATCTCGGAGGTCTCGGAGTTGCAGAACTGGAAAAAATCGCAAAAACAAAAAGTCCAGGAAGCAATGCATATAACGTATATAATAAATTCGCAGCGCTGCTCCTGATCGTTCTTGCAATTTCAACTCCTTTCATCTATTCCTTCACTATATTCGACGGCTTCCAAGGCCAGCTTAAAACCGCTGATTATCCGAAGGACTGGTATGCTGTGAACGATTATCTTAACGAGGATAAACAGGACTTTAATATATTGTTCATGCCATGGCATCTTTATATGGACTTCAAATGGCTTCCAACGCCCCAGAAACGCATTGCAAATCCGGCAAGCACCTTTTTTGATAAGCCTGTAATACAGGGGGAGAATATGGAGGCTGGGCCGATCTATAGTTCTTCTTCGAACCCGGTTACAGGGTACATTGAGTTCCTGTTATGGAAGAAAGATAAAATAGAGAATTTCGGTGAACTTGTTGCGCCGCTTAATGTGAAATATATAATTCTCACAAAAGAAGTTGATTATGGACAATATTATTTTCTATATAAACAAAAAGATCTGGAGCTGGTAAGGGACACTGAAAATCTTGTAGTTTTCAGGAACAGGCATCCTGTCTCAAGGTTTTACGAGGCTGACGGGGTGATCACCATAAAAGATTGGGAGGATCTGCTTGAGATTAGCAAGACCCGGGACATAACTTCCTTTGCCATTGTTGCCGGGAATGAGACAAATACAAATATAGAAGCATCGAAGGGTCAGGCTCTTAATTATACTATTGAGTCTCCTGTTAAGTATTTACTCGATCAGCCTTCAAAACGCTATATTATTTTTTCCCGGAGGTACTCAGAAGACTGGAAGCTTGAAAGAAAGACTCCTTTTGCGAACTTTGGAGTAACGAACGCTTATGATACTTCCGGCATTAAAGGAAACACATTATACTATGAACGATTTAATATTTATTTAATTGGATATTTAATTTCAGGAATTGCATTCATATTTTTGATTATCTTATATTTTAATGAAAAAATCCGCACAAAAATTGGTTTATAGCTTATCTCTTTTCAGAGAACCATAAACCGAGGAACAATATTCCCATCAGGGCAAAAAGTATCCTGACAACAGTTAATGAACTATCATGAAACAGGGAAATCAATACAACTTCCAGGACCGAAACAGCGCCCAGAACATACAAAAACCTGTATTTGCGTGTTGCAAGGTCATAGAAAACAAAAGTGTTCGCAAGCGAAAACAAAGCAGTGCCCGCTGCAAAATAAACAAGAAGACTGTTGATCTCCACGAATTCAGGACCAAATAATAGTTTCACAATGAAATTCGGGACAAGTATGAATAATGCAACGATAAAAAATGATATGCTGCCTGTGTACAATAGACTATTCCTGAGCAGATTACTTCCATTATGATTTTTTTGATCCATCACGGTTGCTTTCGGGAACATGACCATTGCGATAGGCGCGGTAGCAAATAATATAATTTTCCCCAGAAGGCCTGCCGCGGCATAGTATCCCGCTTCTTTGTCGCTCAAATAGTGTTTTACGATGAGCATATCCGCATTCGTCACAAAAGTAAGCCCGATGGTTGCTAAAAGTACTACCATCGAGTAATTTAATAACCTGATATTACCATTCACTTCTTTACTTTCTTTTAGAAAGTGTAATGGCATAAAAGCAAGTAAGAGCGCCAGAAGAGATCCAATGAACAATGCAAGTAATGCGCCGTTTATCCCAAACCCGAAATAAACTAAAATAACACCGGAAAGCAACTTGAAAAAAGTGCCTGCAACACTGTTAATTCCCATATGTACGAACATCTGCATACCCTGTAAAGTGCCGATCAATACTGGTGCGAGAAAGGAAATAAACAATAAAATTGATAAAATAAAAAAATACATATTTGAATTTATCTTCAGGAAATCTGCTATGTAGATACTCGAAATAAAAAACAGGGCAGATACCGGTAATGCTGTAAGAGTTAGTTTCCGGAACACATACTTCAACAGGTATTTTATTTTTTCAGGCTCAGAGCTGTGATCCGACACCAGTTTTGCTACAGATGTCTGTATCGTGGACGAAGGTACGGACATTATATAGAGCAGCGCTACAAGCGAACTATAAATACCATAATCTGATGGTCCAAGCATTCTTCCTACATAAAGCTGGAATAAATAATTCAATAATCCTGCTATAATAGAAGCTATAAACAGGATACTGCTGTGTTTTAAAAGTTCATTGCCTTTAAAACTGAAAAGCCTGATAAAACTCATAAAATTATACATAAATTCCTGTTCCATGCTCTTAAATGTTGTTTAAGAAAAGCCAGATCAGGGAATTATATATATCTTAAACAGTCTATATATTTGGGTTAGGTATTACAATGAAAGGGGGTACGATTCATCCACCGGACAAGTCCGGTTTATTCTCTACCCCTCTACCCCACGTTATAAATTAGTTTTATTTATTATTGTTCTTCAGGGATATCGACATGGTCTGCAATATTGATAATATTAGTTATCATTATTCTGATCGCAATGTACTTTAAGTGGATGAAAAAATAGATGCATTTTTCAGTAAAAGTGTAGGGTCGTTTGCAAGCGCCGCGAGTTCCGCGAGTGCTGCAGGTGCCGCAAGCGCCCTTACTCTAATACGTTTTTGCCATTATAGCAATATTTTCCGTTTCTTTCTTACACACAGGGCAGATCCCGGTTCCTTTCCCAAGTTCGCTCTCAGGTATCCCTAATATCCCTGCGCCGACTGCTTCTTCCATAGCAAGGCCGCATTCACGGACACCGCACCACGGTATCTTAACGATTCCATTGGAGATATTCTCTTTTACTTCTTCAATGGTCGTACATGCGATCAAACGTCCTTCCAGGGATTTCTGCGCCTTCTTGAACAGGCTTTCATGGATCGCCACAAATCGTTTTTCGATTTCACTTTCGATATCTGCCAGGGGTACGTTTTCCTTGTTCCCTGTGTCCCTTCTCACAACTGTGGCTGCGTTATTTTTAAGGTCGCGCGGGCCGATCTCAACCCTTAGAGGGACGCCTTTCATTTCCCATTTGTAATATTTTGCCCCGGGGCGCTCATCGGTCTCATCAAGGGTGACCCTTATATTTTTTGCCTTTAATCGCTGTGCAACATCGCGGCATGCATCCAGTGTCTCATCGCTCTTCCCGAATAATATCGGGATAATGACGACCTGGATGGGCGCTATCTCCGGCGGGAACACCAATCCTTTATCATCCCCGTGTAATGATATCAACGCTGCGATACTTCGCTCCGAGATCCCGTAGCATGTCTGGTGCGCAAGCACCTGTTCGCCGTTTATATCCTCGTATTTGATATCAAATGTCTTTGCGAAATTGCTTCCCAGGTGATGCGCTGTCCCGATCTGCAAGGTTTTATTATCCGGCATCAGTGTATCCACTGCCATTGTATAATCAGCGCCAGGGAATTTATCCCAGTCCGGGCGTTTTGAGACGATTGTCGGGATTGCAAGTCTCCTGTAGAATTCCTGGTATATCCCTGTGGCTTCCTTTACCTGAGCAGCAGCTTCGTCCCATGTTGCATGAACCGTGTGCGCTTCTTTAAAAGATGTTATCTCACGAAGACGAATAAGCGGGCGCGTATGCTTTGTTTCATACCTGAAGGTATTTACGATCTGGTAAATCTTTATGGGAAGATCCGCATGTGAGCGCACCCATACTTTATACATCGGATAAATAGCAGTCTCACTTGTCGGGCGAAGAGCAAGTTTTACATCGAGTTCGTTTTTTCCGCCATGCGTGACCCAGTAAACTTCATTTTCAAAACCTTTAATATGTTCTGCTTCCTTCATGAATTCATTTTCAGGGATAAGGAGTGGAAAAAGAGCTTCTTTATGGTCTTTATCCAGTAGTTCACGGATTATCGCATAAGTTCGTTTTCGCACATCGAACCCGAACGGGAACCAGACATAAAGCCCTTTAACAGGATACCTGACATCCATTATTTCCGCCATTAGAAGTAATTCATTATACCATTCACTGAAATTTGATTTTGTGGGAAGAACAGGTTTTTTGTCCTGTAATGCTTTATCTTTTGTTTCTGCCATGGGTGTCACCGGTTGGATTGTGCTAATATTATTTTAGGGATATGATATTTGTATAGTAGCTACTTATAGAAGTCTAAGAGCCTATCCGAAAAATCAATCAATATTACATTTCCGAATGAACCACAGAGGTCACAGAGAACACAGAGACATGTTTAAAAATCTCTGAGCTCTCTGTGTTCTTTGTGGTTTCAACTTTTCGGATAGGTTCTAAGTCAATCCCTATAAGCTCAGGTGAAATAAAATGATTTCTATATGATGTTTCAAATCCTCCCTTACTCCCAGAACCTCTTTGTCTTCGCATAATTCCTCTCTGCGATCAAAATATCCCTGTAGAACTCCTCCTCATCCTCCCTCAGTTTCCCGATAACCCTCGAAGCAGTCTCAGGCCCGATGCCCCTTGATGCAAGTGCTATCGCCGCAGTTTTCCCATGCGAGAGAACAAGGTTGGCGTTCTTAAAAACACGCGCAGTTCTTTTCTTCTCCTCTTTTGATTTGTCCTTCTCCTTCTTTTTTGCGATCTTTATTTCCTCTTCTTCCCAGGGCTTAAGCGCAGCTATCATCCTGCTGCCGCACAATGGACATTCCGGGCGTTCTGGCACGCTTTTTACAACCCTTGTCGAGCGCCATTTCTTGCAGTTTATGCAAAAAAGTATGACCCTGTCTTCCATAATCCTGCTTTTTAAGGCCATGATTATGGAACTGTCAGCCCTCTCAGGCGCCATCAATTCCCGCCCTCCCATGAAACCTGCCTCGCCTATCGGGCTTACAGGCTGGATTACAAGCTTCAGGCTGTTGCCCTGTAAACTTTTAAGGACATCCACGGAACGGGCAATATCAAGCTTATCATGGAATATTTCACGCACCGCTTCATCATACATCGGTGTGCGCTCAAAAACATCAAGCAGCTTTTTCATGCTTATACGCTCATAATCCACATCCCTGCTGATGGCCCCGAACTTGCGGGCAACATGCACCATTTTCCATTTAAGGAGCATCGAATTCTTAAGCGTCATCTCGATGATGGGCTCAATGTGGTCAGGATTGATTGTAAGGAGTAATTCCCTGATCTTTTCGGCATTGAACAATTTAGGAAGTTCAAGTTTTATCCTGTATGGGTCTATTTCCATTGCAACGCTTGCCCCGAACCTTGCTGTAAGAAGCGATGTAAGGACCCGGCCCAGGGTATCATTTACTTTGTGCCCGCCGCACATGTTTATGATGATCGACGTTCCTTCCTGTTCTATGACCACGATATCATCACAAGGTACTATGAAACCTTTTTTGACCTGTCTCTTCACCAATTCCAGGATCTCATTTGCTGCCTCATCATCGGTTGGGTAATCTTTCCTGTAACCTTCGATTATTTTCTGGTCGGCTTGTTTGCTCTTGATTTTTTCCATTATACGCTTTCTTATTGCTCCCACTTCCTGGGAAACCGCATAAGGAACAGGTATCTCCTCCCCGACCCAGTTAGGGACATCAGCACCAGGGTCGCTTATTGGTTCAACTTTGATCATGCTTTTTTCACTGATCACCTCAATGATGCGCCACATTTCACCTTTGGTGATAAATACGGCTCCAGCTTCTGCAAAATCAACAACGAAAGCCTCATCAAGCGCACCCACGGTTCGGCCGCTTACGATATCAAAGATCTCAAAGCGTCTTTCATCCGGGATCATGGAGAGGTTTTCATAATAATACTGCCAGCTCCTCATTTTTTTGCCGACCATATCGTTCTCAAACCATATCAATCGGGTGTCGTTTATTTGTTTAATTACTGCCCTTAAAAGTTCGATCTTAAGCGTTCGAAAAGGATATGCCCTTGTCACAATTGAAAAAATACGGTCAACAGATATCTTCCCAAAATCAAGCACAAGGCCGCATATCTGGTTTGCGAGTGTGTCAGTGCTGTTCTCATGTATGTCGATTATTTCTATCTCGCCCGATTTTGCCCTGCGCGTGATGGCTGATGATTCTGCGGCATCATCCGCACCTGTTGTTATTATTGTCCCGCTTGATTTCTCGCCAACCCAGTGACCCGCTCTTCCCACTCTCTGTATCAAGCGGGTAACCTCGCGCGGTGACATATATTGTATAACATTGTCAACATCACCAATATCGATACCGAGTTCCATGGAGGATGTGCAGATAAGCCCCCTGAGACTGCCATTCTTAAAATTAGTCTCAGCCTCGATGCGCGTTTCTTTTGATAAAGAGCCGTGATGCACGCCGATTAATTGTCCAAGCATCTTGAATCTTGAACCAAGCATTTCAGCGGATTCCCTGGTATTAACAAATATGAGGGTGGATTTGTGTTTTTCCACAATTCCGGAAATGATCCGAAGATGCGATGCCATCTCAGGCGTACACATCAGTTTTCTGGAAGATTCGTGGTCTTCCTTTGCGGGTTTTGGACATACAACATTGAACTCAAGCCGCTTTAATAGCGAAACTTCAACAATCCTGGCGATCCGATCTGTTCCTGCAAGAAAATGAGCGATTTGGTCAGGTTTTCCCACAGTTGCAGAAAGACCAAGCCTCTGGAATTCACCTGCGACTTCCACAAGCCGCTCAAGGGCAATGGAAAGCTGTGCGCCTCTTTTTGAGGAAGCAAGCTCATGCACTTCATCAATTATCACATGTGTAACCGTTTTGAGGTTATTCCTGAGCCTCTTTCCGGTAAGCATTATCTGTAAGGTTTCAGGTGTAGTGACAAGAAAATCCGGGGGTTCTAATGATTGTTTCTGTCTCTCGTATGTGGTAGTATCCCCGTGCCTCACAGCAACCTTTAATCCCAGTTCCTTTCCCCACCACTCAAGACGGGTTAGCATATCCCTGTTAAGAGCGCGAAGAGGCGTGATATAAATGACAGAAATCCCGCGTTTTTTTTCCGTCATTTCCCCGGCTTTTTTTTGCATTATCCTGTGAAAAACCGGAAGTACAACCGATTCGGTTTTCCCTGAACCTGTGGGTGCTATCAGAAGAACATGCTCATCTGCCATTACGGATGGTATTGTTTGTACCTGCGGCTCTGTCGGGAAAGTAAATCCCTGCTTAGCCAGGGCTTCCTGGATCCGTAGATCAAGTAAACCGAATACGTTCATATTGCTTAAAAAAGAGGATTCAATATATAAATCTATTCTACTACAGACGAACAAATATTATTATCCACATCAAGGATCATTTCCAGATATGATTTGCGAATAGTTGATTCTCTCTTTATCCCTAATTTGGCGATGAATTTAAAAATGCTTTCAACCTTTTCCTGGTAATTCCTTGGGTCTTTTACCACAATCTCGACCTCTATAAAATTTCCAAGGTTTCGAACTTCATCAAGGGAAATATAAAAATCCCCTATCCTGAAATTTTTTCGTTTCTTTGATACGGTAGCAACAGGAGAAAAACCAAGAGATGAAAGTATATTACCCATGCTATCCAGATCCTTTATTTCGGTTTGCACCTCTTTTCTTGTTTTAGAAACCTTATCCATTTTAGGCCCCTTATACGTTAAAGTGGATTTCCCATCCTGCACCCTGATCCTCAAAGCCTCATCGGTTTTTCCGAAATCACGGTACGGCGCATTATAATATGTATCTGTCTGCGCTTCTATCCCGATTGGCGTAGCTCCCAGCTCAATTATTGATCTTTCCATTTGTTTTGGATCTTCAACAGGTGCTTTCACTTCTATCTCTATCATGCATGTTAATCTATCTCCCCGTTATATCAAATTGTTTATTTAATCCGGTTCGAAACATTGAAATACCCTCGGGCTTAAGTAGTAAAAAATGGTACAATCATCTATCCAGGTCTGGGAAGACTTCTTCAAACGATATTACTGGGAGAACATCCTTGAATTGGCAAAGAATTTTCCGGAAAAACGAAGTCTTGTTGTTCAATTTCCTGATATTGAACGATTCGATATGGAACTTGCCCGGGAATTGCTTGAGCATCCCGACCTTGTAATTAAACATTCGAACGAAGCTCTCAGTAGTATTGATCTTCCTGCTGACGTTGTTTTTACAGAGACGCACGTAAGGATCATCAAAATCCCTGAGCGTATCCAGATAAGGGAGCTTCGGAGTGAAAATATTAACAAATTCATAGCAGTCTCTGGCCTGATCAGGAAAGCAACAGAAGTAAGACCAAAGATCATAAATGGCGCTTTTAAATGCCAGAAATGCGGTGAAATAACGTTCATGCCCCAGGGTGAAGGAAAGTTCGTTGAGCCTTTTGAGTGCGAGAATGATGTATGCGGACGAAAAGGCGCTTTTAAGCTTGTCCATGACCAATCCGAATTCATTGATGCGCAAAAACTCAGGATACAGGAGTCCCCTGACGACTTAAGAGGCGGTGAGCAGCCCCAGACCCTTGATGTGGATGTTGATGATGACCTGGCCGGACTGGTATCACCGGGTGATCGCATTGTATTATCAGGGGTATTGCGCTCATTCCAGAGGAGCAATAGGGAGGGGAAAAGCACATTTTTTGATCTCTTGCTTGACGGGAATTCTATCGATATTGAAGACAAGGAATTCGAGGATATCGAGATATCAAAAGAGGACATCGAGGAAATCGTTACTCTCGGAAAAGACCCGGAGATTTATAAAAAGATAATCGGCTCCATTGCTCCTTCGATCTATGGTTATGAGGAAGTGAAGGAAGCCATGGCGCTTCAGCTTTTTTCTGGCATGGCAAAGCACTTACCTGATGGCGCACGTATTCGCGGGGATATGCATATTCTCCTTGTGGGGGATCCTGGCGTGGCCAAATCCCAGTTGCTGCGTTACGCCGTAAAACTTGCACCGCGCGGCATTTACACCAGCGGTAAAAGCTCAACATCTGCTGGTCTTACTGCCACGGCTGTCAAGGATGAGTTCGGAGACGGCCGCTGGACGCTTGAAGCTGGCGCACTTGTGCTTGCTGATATGGGTCTTGCATGTGTTGACGAACTTGACAAGATGGAAGCGGACGACAGGAGTTCCATGCACGAAGCAATGGAACAGCAGACCATAAGTATAGCAAAAGCAGGGATCATGGCTACGTTGAAATCACGCTGCGCTCTTCTTGGTGCTGCTAACCCGAAATTCGGAAGGTTTGACAGGTACGAACCCATTGCAAAACAAATAAACATGCCGCCAGCTCTGCTTTCCCGTTTTGACCTGATCTTTATACTTACTGATGAGCCTTCGGTAAACAGGGATACTGCGATCGCAGAACATATACTGAAAGCCCATTATGCAGGTGAACTTTCAACCAGGAGAAAAAACATAGTAAATTCGGGTATCAGCACAGATGATATTACGAAAGCCATGGAGATCATCCGCCCTGTGCTGGAAGCAGAGAAGCTCAGGAAATATATTGCATATACAAAGAGGAATATCTTCCCGATTATCCAGGACGATGCAAGGAAACATTTGATCGACTTTTATCTTGGCTTGAGGAAACAGGGTGAGGCCCCGGATTCTCCTGTTCCTGTTACGGCCCGCCAGCTTGAGGCCCTGATACGCCTGGCTGAAGCAAGCGCGCGCGTACGCTTGAGTAATGTCATAACCACAGATGACACAAGCAGGATCATCCGGATTGTGATGGCAAGCTTAAAACAGGTCATGACAGATCCGGAAACTGGAAGGCTTGATGCAGATATCGTTAATGTGGGAATGGGTAAAAGCCAGAGGGACAGGATCAAGGTACTCAGGGAAATAATCAGGGATCTCCAGAAAGAAATGGGTGCTGCACCAATAGAAGAGATTATATCAAGGGCTGAAGAATCAGGTATCAAAAAAGAGACAGTTGAGGATATGATACAAAAGTTAAAGAGCGCTGGAGAGATAATTGAGTCTAGTAATGATAGGTTCAGGGTTGTTTGAACATGTATATGAAAAGATATGATACGGACGGCAAATTGATCGTGGCAGTCTGTGATACGGATATTCTTGGTAAGAAATTCAAAGAAGGAAAACTTGTTCTCAAACTTGAAGAAAGCTTCTATAAAGGTGAAGAAGTTTGCGAAAATGAGGTAAAGGAAGCACTTTCATGCGCAAATATCGCAAATATCGCCGGTAAGAGATCCATTGCATGCGCTGTAGAGTGCGGATGTGTCGATCCTGATACCGTGATCTTTATTGATGGGATACCCCATGCACAGATGGTAGAAATATGACTGAAATAATTGACAATAATACATTAATGGATCTTGTTATTGAAAAACATAATAAGTTCCTTGGAGCTTTTAAAAGTGAATTTTCCGAGCTTGAAAATAAGCTCGAAACTGTTAAGAAGCAAACCGATGATCTTAAAAAGGAAATAGAGACCAACGAAACGAAAATAATTGTTCTTAATGAAAAATATTTCCTCTATTTCCACCAGGCGAAAAAACAAAGGGAAGACCTTTTTAAAGAAGTGATCGAAAAGATGCAGCAGGCCAGATCACCCAATGTACATGAAGTAACACGTCTTTCAGCCAGAATTGAAGAACATGAGAAGAAACTCCAGAATTCAAGAAATATTGATGATGAAGAAAAATCGATAGTTGAAGTCAAGAAACTTCTTTATGATTTTGAAACCGAGGCCAGAAAAGCCGGAATATCCGTAACCTCAAAAGCAATAATTGATAAATTAAATGAGGCGAATGAATCGCATAAAGAATTCATATCGATCCAGAATAAACCAAAACAGGATATGGGAACTGCAAAGGATTTTGATAAACAGGCAGAAGAATTAGAAGGAAGGCATAACTGGCTCAAAAGAAGGATCGAAAGCCATACCAATGCTTTAGATTACTGGAAGAAACAAAAAGGGGGAATAAAAGTTGAGTGAGATTGAAAATCCAGTGGAACCGCAGATTGAGACCCATGTAGATACCAGTGAAGTCCAGCCTCAAAGCCATCTTGAAGTTATTACTGGAAGTAATACTGAAAAGCCAAAAGTTTATCCAAAATTATCAGAACGTGATCTGAAAGAGAAGATCAATCTCCTGCGACAGCGGATTGAGCAGGAGGAAAGGGAATTAAAAACAATATTCAGGGATATTTCCCTTCACAGCCAGGGAGGAAATGACCTTAAAGCCAAACGCGACGGCTTAAATGCAAGAGTCAAGGAACTGTCACCAAAAGCTGCTGACCTTAGAAAAAAGAGGGATGAAACAAACGCAAAGATCGCGGAATTAAAAGCACAGAGAGACCAGATGAGGGGTAAGGGGAAAGAATTCAGTGAGAGAATAGGTGAACTTAAGAAATCACGCGATGAATTGAACCTTACAGCCAGGGGAAGATTTGAAACCCTTGAAAAGGCTTATCAAGAGGAGTTAAACCTCTTTTTGGCGGCAGACATTCCGCTTGAGCATGAGATCAATATTTTCAACCGTTTAAATGAGTTAAACGATAGATTGAAAGCCACCCGGAAAGCCAATGAGATACATTCTGTGATCTCACTTGAATATATTAAGGGAAAAGAAATCTACACTGATATGGATACTTTGCATGCTAAGATCCAGGCGCTTGCCCAGGAATCCCAGAAGTTCCATGAAGAAATGATAAAGCTTTACAATGAAATAGACGCGTTGCGTAAGGAAGCTGACTCTTATCATGCCCAATTGAATGAAAAATTCAAAGGCATTGCGCCTCTTCGAAAGAAAATAAGCGTACTGAAGGCGGAAATTCCGAATCTTCGTGATGAACTTGGAGTTTATCTTGAGCAGATGAAAGAATACCAGCTTGACCGCGACCAGCAGAAAAATGTTGGAAAACGTGAGCAAGCCAGGAAGAAGTTCAAGAAAGACGGACGTTTGAGCCTTGATGAGTTCAGGCTGCTTGTTGAGAATGAGGATATCAAGCTTAAGACCACACGCCCGTAGTTTTTCCTTTTAGCGCCATCTCCCCCATTACCTTTTTCACTTCTCTGGATAGCGGAGCAGGCGTTGAATTTTCAAATTGTGTGCCTGGAAGCGGCATGAAATAATGAGAATGGACATTTCCTCCTTTTCCTGTCAGCCATTTTATTAATTTTAGAGTTTCAAGCTGGTCAGATTCAGTTTCACCAGGAAGCCCGAATATGAAATCAACGACCGGAGTAAAACCATGTTCCAGGCATTTCTCAGCCCCTGTGATAATATCTTCTACGGTATGTTTTCGATTTATGCTTTCAAGCATCCTCTGGCTTCCTGATTGTCCCCCCATGCTGATTGTGGTATTTTCACAATATTTCGATACAAGTTCAAGGATTCTGTCGTCTATGAATTCCGGCCTCACCTCTGAAGGAAACGTCCCGAAAAAAATCCTTCCGGGCTGCAATTCGCGAAGAAGTGATTCAATTTTTTCAATGCGCGGATGTATGCCATCCGAACCATAGGCAAAGGCATTCGGGGACGTGAATCTGATATCTTTGAGGAACTTTGAATATTTTGAGATGACATCAATGCTCCTGTGTCTCACACTGTGGCCGAATAATTGCGGGGTCGAGCAGTAAGTGCAATTATATGGGCAGCCGCGAGTGATCTCAATTGTATTGTGCATGATCCCCGGATCAAAAGGCGGATATTTATCTAAATCAACCTGGCTTCTCTTTTCGGTGAAAACAATATCATCCGTCTCATTTTTATAAGCAATACCTTTAACTGATGAAATATCTCCTTTATTTTGAATTACATCGATCAATTCAGGCAATGTTTCTTCACCTTCGCTTATTACTACATAGTCAAAAAATCGCAGCGTTTCTTCCGGCCGGGCAGAAGGGTGAGGTCCTCCGGCAATGAATACCGAGCTTGTTGCTGCCTGCGACACTTCCCTGAATATCGATGGCGCCTGCTGTGTTGCAAAGCTGTAGATCATTATGCCGTCGCAGGGTTTTTCTTTTGTATCTGATCCCGGCACAAGAGGCATCAGGACAGCAATGCTTTGCATGTTCTTCCTGAAGAACCTGAAATTAACTTGAGTGGTTTTGTTCATTGCTTGTTTTTGACTTAACAATAAAACCAATTGACTTAAGATTAATGGATACATCACCATCTGGCAATATCCCCTTGTATGAACTGAAACGAACTCACGCTACCGGAGTTCGTAACAGTTTGTATTAGTTCGTTGTTTTTTTCAGGTTCATTTATGAACTTTGGTTCTTGACCGACTTTACGGTGAAGTTTTTTGATTCTTTTACGTTTGCTGGCACGCCTCTTTTTTTGCGGAAAGATATATTATCACGCAAATATATTGAATAACCTGAATGAGTCGAGAAGTAAAAGAGCGGACAATTCTTGATAGGTTTGCGCAAGATTTTATTGATGTAGTAGAAAAACATGCAAAATATATCATTGTTTCAGGTTTTGTGGCAATTGCACATGGGAGAAGCAGGGGAACGGAAGATGTGGATCTGATAATCGAAAAGATCAAAAAAGATACATTCATAAAAATGCATAATGATCTTGTAGAGGCAGGTTTTGAATGTATTCAGTCAGAATACCCAGAACTTATTTATGATGACTATTTAAGCGACAAAACCAGTGTGCGATATGTAAGAAAAGGACGTTTTATTCCTGAAATGGAATTGAAAATGGCAAAAGATGAACTTGATGATTATCAAATCCAGACAAGAAAAAAATTGCCTCTTACCGGGCTTGATCTATATTTTTCAAGTATTGAAATGAATATTGCTTTTAAGGAAGAACTGCTAAAATCAGAAAAGGACATGGATGATGCAAAGCATTTGCGGATCATCTATTCTGATGTCCTTGATGAAAAAGAGATCACAAAAATAAAAGCGGATATCCGCAGGTTGAGGCTATCATGAGAGACAGGACTCACGATGAACAGGTGATACGATGGGCTGAATTTGTAAAAACGCATTCCCGCTCAATCTGGATCAGGGAGGTTGGCCCACTGATAGACTCGCAGATAATCATGGCAAATGCCTTCTATGAGCGCCTTGCCAAAACAGAGGGTGGACTTGAGAAAATAAGACAGCTAAGGAAGTTAGATACACCTAAATAATTATGAAATTCTGCTGGTTTATTCTTCGATTTTAAACAGATAATCATAATATTTCCATGCTTTACAGCATGGGCAGTTTTCCTCATAATCCGGACATCGGGTTCCCCAATTCTTGACCATATACTCTTTAACTCTCTCCTCAAAATAACCACTGCAATATTCGCATTCCCAGTATTCACCATCTTCACCAGTCAAATTTTTAATAAGTTCGTTAGAAAAGAAATACTGTATCGGGATAACATTATTTTCATCAAGTTTTACATCGAATTTATTACCACACACAATGCATTTTCTATCTTTGAGTATGGAGCTTTTCGCAGTTACTTCTTTCTTTTTCATGATATGACCATAGAATTTGAGTTACATCATGATATTTCTTTCCTGCTTCTCTGATTTATGATACTTCTCAAGAGGAGTTCTAATTTATATTCGATGTCATAAAAAAATCCACCGTATAATTATAATCAAGAATATCAGTATACCGCTTGTTATAGCTGCCATAGCAATACTATGCTTAGCAATATCTGTAGTGTGCCTGTAAATATAAACACCGGTTACTAACTCCACAACTCTGAGTGCTGGTGCAATAAAAGGAACCAGGACACTTAAAGCTAAACTGAAAAAAATAATTAATAAGCCAGGGACAAATCCCCGGCTATTAACATTAATGCTTTTTGTTTCTACCATATATATCGCCTTTTTTATTATTAACTTTCAAAGGTTGTGAGCTTTCCATCTTCAATCCATGTTACCTTTATCTTAGCATATGGCTCCCATGCTGCAATTTCCTGCTTACTCATGCCGTTTGCATTAAATGTTGCATTGCCTTTGAACCCCTTCCCGGCATCAGGCTTCAAGTCTCCAAGCTGTACAATATTATCTTCAAGATTAATTTGCCTTGAAACGATTTCAGGATTCAGAATTATATAGGCTGTGACATTCTCTGCTGTTTTAACACCGATATTTGCAATGCTTACATTCCAGGAAATTTTTTGAATATCGGTTTGATTTTCACCAATAGCTCCTAAAGCATACCCAGCATCTACAAATATTTTTGCCCCTTGAACTTCTTTGGAAATGCACCCAGTTGTAATTATGATCAATGCTATTGCTGTCAATGCAAGTGTTGTTATGAATTTCATAGCACTCTATTAATCCCATATCTCTTAAACATCATTGCTTCCACCTTGCTGATATCAAGCATCCTGATAAGCATCTTTATATCTTTTTCATCAGCCGGAACACCCGGGACCACGGAATCCCCTTTATAAAAAATCGTCCCACCTTTCATATTTGCACCCAAAAAACCTTGAGCTTTCCCGCTTATTATAAGCACGCCATCTTTCATATATGCACCAGCGAACTCTCCCGTATTTCCTGTAATGATCGTCCCACCACGCAGAAGTACGGCAGTATTCAAGCCTGCATTCCCTTCTATCCTGATAAACCCGCGCTTCATAAGGATCCCTGTGCTCATCCCTGCATCGCCTTCCACAATGACCTTCCTGTCAGCATCAAGGCGGGCCGCGATCGTATCACGGATAATCCCATCTCTAACGTATAAACAGCCATTTTCCATAACATTCGGGGGAAGTATTTTTTCATTTGATACTTCTGAAAGGATATCTGTAATAGATACGAATTTTCGATATCCTGGGCGGTCAGATCCAACCTCCACAACGTTTCCCGCTGGTTGTTTGACATTACCTTTTACATATATCGCCCCGGAAACCATACTGATACCCATCCGCGTATCAATATCCCCATCAACGATTATTGAGCCGGACTTAATGGCTTTTCCTGTGCCCCCGAAAAACTTAAGATCAACTCCAAGGCTGCTTCCAAGCCTTTTGCCTGCATTGCCTTTTAAGTTCACATCTTCTCCATTCTTTAATGCAAAAACAAGGTCTTGATAGGTATATGATGTACCGGTCTGGTGCGGTATCACAGAGGATGGAGAAAGCCTGCTGCCCCTGTGCTGCCAGAAAAAATCATATGTGAAATCACATAAGCAATCAACCGGATAAGATAGTTCAAGATTCACAAAGGATAATTCACTTGAAAGTAGATGAATATTTTTTATTCAATCCCTTGATCCGGTTGGAAAAAGAATTTTGTGCTTTTGTCTTTGTATAATTATCTATTATAGTACCTGCAAATGTGAATAATAATAAAACCACCAGGTAAATTGTATTGATCTCCATCGGGCTCATGTGCGCAATACCTGATATTTCCTGGATATTTGCCTGGATGGCTAATATTCCTAATACTATCAATGATCCCAGCACCCCATTTATGAACCAGTAGCTGTCTTTGACCTTTGTTGAAGCGATCATAAGAGGAACGATTATCAACCATAGCTTGGCTGCAATAAGCCCGGAGAGTCCATAATTCAAATAGATATACTGGATTATCGGATTATATTCAACCCCCAATCCTTTTGAATCCATCATAATAGCAGCTGTAACTGTGTCTCCTATATCGAATGTAATGAAAACGCAAAAGTAAAGAAAATGCTGGAAATTTAATCTGCGGTATATATACCCGGAAAGAAGTTTCATAAAACCAAATTCAGGTTCTTCTTTATTTTCAATCATTTTTTCACCATAAAAGCGTGATCATCTACCGCATAAGCTATCATGAGCATCATAGTTATGATAATCAATAGATTGTTTTCAAGACAAATAAAGCCAGTCTTAAACCAAAATGAGCATTTACTTGAACTTCTTTAGCAATTTTCCATAGAATTCGATATCCGTATACTTTCGCGCAAGCCTTTCTACAATAAGCTCAGGAGTGCTGCGGGCAAGATAATTGTATCTCGGATTCCTGTCAACTATAAGGTTCAGGTTTTCATCAAGACCTTTTGCTTCAATACCATCAACCCGAATATTGTGGGTTGTATTTTTCAGTATCGATTCTGCCAGGTGGCTAACAAATACTCCAATCCCATTATTATCATCAAGTTCCTCAAGGATCCCTGAAATGATCTTAGCTGAAGCTCCGGGCTCAGTGATAGATTCCATCTCATCAGTAAGGACGATCTTGGTTTTATTGTTCGAAACCGCAGAGAAATCCTTGACTGTGCTTTCAAAAGCCCCGGCATCCATTGTGCCTTTGGATTTGCCGAAATAATAGAATTCTTCAACAAGACCCAGTTCGCATTCTTGCGCAGGAACAGGATATCCCATATGGGCAAGTATGGCAACCTGGGCAAGAAGATCAAGTGTTGATGTTTTGCCGCCGGAATTTACGCCGCTTAACAGGACCACACGCGCATCTTTGAGTTTACCGATGCCGGAATTCATGCTGCATCTTCCGATTGCGTAATCTATCGGGACTGCATTTGCCAGGAAAAGGTTCGATCCTCTTTTTATGCCTATCCCGTTATCACTCTGAATATGTGGTATGTTAAGAGCAAATTTCTTTGAAAAACAGGCGATCGCATATCCGACATCAAAATCAAGAACCTCACGGACAAGAAGGGATGCGGTTTCTTTTAAGTTTGAAAGAAAACGGGCATTATTTCTCAGGATTACGATCTTTCGTGACGCTATGCTTCGAAGCAGATGGTTTTTCAATCCTTCAACACCGCGTATGTTTATTTTGATCGGGTGAGATATTTCCTCATTGAAAAAAGTATTGACATACTGTGACTCTGCCGGGTTTAGATCGAGTTCAGCCACAATCCCTCGCAGTGTATTGGCAGTCACTGTGTTGTATTTTTCCCTGATCTCTTTTTCAAGCAGCCTGTTAATGCTCCCATCCATTGCAGTGAGCATGTCAAAGCCTTTGACTGTAATTGAGCTTTTTTCGATAAGAGATCCAAATTCAATATTTGCCTGTTGCTGCGAATTTGTAACTGTATCGCTTAGCCTGTCGATAATTGATTTACATCTGTCTATTTCATTATCAAGCCCGCTTTTTATATCAGTTTCTCCGGAGAGTTTCATTATACCCGAAGATAATTGCTGGATATCCCCTGGTTTTATTTTTTCACAAAAATAAGGTGCATGCTGCCTGATCTTATTAAAGACACCAATTGAGCAAGTGATGGCCTCAAGGTTTTTTGTAAAAAATGCCAGTTCTTTTTCAGGAGCGACCTGCCAGGTCTCTAATTTTTTGATGTCAAGAAAATCAACTTCAATATCCTCCGGAAGATCAAGGCCGGCCAGATTTGTACCAAGTATCACATACGAATAACCGCGGGCTATATCGGCAATTTCCCTTCTATCAGAAACAAGCTGCACTGAAACAGGGAATTTTTTAGCAGCTTCAAATTCTTCAGTGTTTGTAGCGATGATTACCCTGTCCCTGATCACAGGTATATTTAAATTCGTCTTCAGGGGTTTTATTTTTGATAACAGGAAGGAGAGTTCTTTTTCATCGAGTTTACCCGCAATCTCCAGAATTCCCCGGACCTCTTTCTGGATATGCAGTATCTTTTCCTTCTTTCGTGAAGGATAAGGGAAATACAGGCTCAGTTTGCTTCTTGCATGATCCGTATGTGCAAAACCTTTGATGAGCTCCAGGAGCCGTTCATAAAAATCAAATGCCTCATTTGTTTTAAGGAAATCCCTGACACCTGCGCCCTCATCTATTGCAATAGCCTCCAGAACAAGTGATATCGCGGATTTTTCGGTCATTCCCTCAAGTTCGCTGATGGCGGCGATATCCTGGCTAATAATGGCATCAATGGCCTGTTTTTCAGAGCCAAAATGCTCAACAAGGCGGCGCGCGGTTTTTTCGCCAATGCGGGGGATGGATTTCAGGGTAGTTATCATTGGAATTCAATTTGAATTATATATGTTTCATCTTAATTGTATGTGGATTATAAAAAAGTTGGTGTCTGTTCAGGAGAGGCCTGTCAGTGAGTTATTTACAATTTGTGATTGAGTCGGGTTTTTGAGCACAGCAAAAATGTGTATGATTGATCTAAACTACATATCCTTCACCACCCCTTCCGGCCGCAGCCGCCCTTATTGATGAGGCAAATGCGCTGTACTTGCAATTTCTTGAAGCGCTGGACAGTATAATAATTTGCTACATTTCGTGAGCATGCGCCTGGCTATAGAACCACAGGAGGCAATACGGTATATAACCTGCTCGCGCATCTGGCGGAATGCATAATCGTATAAAGAGAAAAATGTGGAGAAAAAGAACCTTCTGGACTTCCTGAAAGCTGAGATAAGACCACGAAACTTTCGGTCTAAAAACTGAAAATATACAATCAAACAGTCGTCTTCAACAGTTTACAGGAAAAAGCATTCATTTCGAATTCCATATCACTTACTATATTTGAAAAACCTTTTTTGCAATTCTTTGCAAATTCCTTGTCGTCCAAAAAGAACTCAATCGGTTTGATCTCATATAGATTTGTTATCAATTCCAGAAAAATGCGCTCATCATAAGAATCCTTGAAGTGGATCTCAGCAAGTGATTTCTTAACATCAGAAAGATTCTCAGATTTTAATGTTATTACTTCAAAATTTCGATGGATTTCACTTATTTTCATGAGAATTGATCTTGATAGATTTAATGAAAGTTCGGATAAAAAGGTAGGAAGACCTTCCATTTCATTATCTTTTAGAAAAAGAGAGATTTCGTGGAATACCAGATTCAGAAAATTCGTTATTCCGGGTTTTTCGCTCTTCATTTTCTTGAAATTTTCTATAATTAAGAACTGACAATCCAATGAACTAAGATTCGATTTATGATAAATATCCGGAAAAAATCTAAAAATTTCTACAATAACCTCGTTAATTCTATTCCTAAAAACATTATGAGATTCTTTTATTGCAGATTTACATAAAAACAAATGATCATTTCGTTTATTTTCTATCAATGCAATTGACATCTCATGAATCCGGTCTCCATTGTTGGCTATCCCTAAAATTATATTTGTATCAATGGAAAAATTCATTTCATGCCTCTAACACTTCAAAAATGGCATTATAATTCTTCGGGATAGACTCTGCTCTTAAAGTTAGGATGCTTAATTCAGATATATAATCCTGAAGGTCATCAAAGGTGATTTTGCCCCTGTGAAAAGCTTCAAGTTTAAGCAATGATATTGCTGTTCGTGTCCAGAGTTCAACTTTTTCCGGATTTTTTATAGCTTCCTTTATTAATTCCTGAATTAAGAAAAACATCTGGTCGAGTACCAGTAACTGACCTGTATTTTCTTTTTTATCCCAAATCTTCGATTTTATTTCTTCTCTTATAGAAGAGATTCTTCCATTAAGTTTTATCAAAGATAATCTAAATATTTCAAATTGCTGATATGCATCCAGTTTAGCTGTAAATATTTTCAACTTTTTAAAAGATTCATCAAAATCCTTCAATTCCGAGATTTTATCTTCCAATTTTTTTTCGATCTCATCAATATCTTCCTCATAAATATTAATGGAAACAATTTCGGTCAAAGCATTGAGTAATCTTTCCCGTGTTTCATAATCCACATTTAAAATTTGGTTCAGTTCATTCTGGACAGTATAAAGTCTGCGCATTGAACGCAAATAATCAGCAGCACCGACTACTGGTCGTCTGATCCATGTAATGATCTCGAAAATATCGGATGAAAAAACATCCAGTATAAATGTAATTGATTTATATTGAGCGTTTGGAGAATAGCTTTCCATAAGGGATCGATATTTGCCTTTGACATGGCAATTTTATTTAAGTCTGTTATTTACCTTATGTTTTATGTCGTAATACATCATAAATAAAACTGTTCAATTGAAAATATAAATATTACCTCAAAACTGACAAAAAGCTGAATGTTCCGATAGAAATAATGACAATATAAAATTATATAAATAATTATCAGGATAATAAATCCGAAAAACCATCAGAAAATACTCTGAAGGTTTAGTTTCTGTGGGTAAAGCATCAGAATATCAGAAATAGCAGACTTGCCTAAAGACTATTTATGTATAAACTCCAGAAAATCGGGATTCTGCTGATCTTCCTGATCTTCTTGATCCTCCTGATCTTGTGATGATCCGGCTCGTATCCAGAAGGTAATTCAAATTCTTATCCGAAAGTATTATCCAATAAAGTGCCCTATAAAAACCATCGTTTTCATAATAATTAATAATTCTATTAAATTCGGAGAAAAAGGATGCCTGTTAAAAAAGAAAAAGAACCACTTATAATGCACCCGCGGCCCAGTTCAATAGTAGCCGCATTGTACACGTTAAGAGACCTTGATACCGATGTTGTTATACTGCATGGCCCTCCCGGATGCAGTTTCAAGCATGCCCGGCTTCTTGAAGAGGACGGCATGAGAGTAGTCACTACATCGCTTGATGAGACTGGATTTGTTTTCGGGGGGCATGATGCCCTTGTTGAGGTGCTTGAAAAAGTAATAGAGCGTTTTAATCCCAGACGCATAGGGATCGTGGGCACATGCGCAAGCATGATAATCGGAGAGGAATTGCATGAGGCAGTGACCCAGGTCCAGCCTGATGTTCCTGTGATTGAAGTGGATGTGCATGCTGGCTACAGGGATAACACAAAAGGAGTTGTTATGGCTCTTGAATCCGCGCTTGCCAGTGGAATTATCAGCGAAGCTGAATTTGAGAGACAAAAAGCGCTTCTTAAAGAAGCTACGCTGGTTGAAAAGCGTCACGGCGCGGCCAGCAAGGAATATCTTGAACCCAACCGCGGCGATCTCAAATACAAGGTTGCAGAAAGATTGCTTGAATTAATAAAGCAGGGTAAAAAAGGACTCAATATCCTCAATGCCAAGAAAGAAACCGCCTTCATGTTCGCGGATATTAACCTTGCAGTCGCACAGGTTGCGCAAAAGCTGGGATATGGCTCCAATATCGTGAACATGGTGAACCTTGATGATAATGTGGGACTTCCAAAGAACAGGAGAAATGCGCGGGAAATTAAGGATGACCTGAAAGAAAAAGGATTTGAAATACACCACATTATCGGAGGATTGGATGAGTATCCTGTGGCAGGAAATACTGCGGATAAGATAATCGGTGAGAAATATAGTGATTATGATTTTGCAGTCATATCAGGTGTTCCTCATGCGCTTCCCATGAATAATATAAAGAATATGGAATTATTCTCTGTAACAAACGGACCGCGCCAGGTCATTCCCTTAAAAGAGATGGGGCACACTCATGTTGTGGTAGAAATCGACCTTCATCCCAAGACACTGGGAGTATCCCACATCGTGGAATCGGAATTCGGGGCAACGCTCAGGGAGATGGTCAAAGATGCCTAAGCAGATAGCTATCTACGGAAAAGGCGGGATCGGCAAATCAAGCACCGCTTCAAATGTTGCCGCCGCATGTGCTGATGAGGGGTACCGCGTTACTATAATCGGATGCGACCCAAAGAGTGATTCCTCCATTACATTATTGCAGGGAAGGCGCATTCCTACAATAATGGACCTTATGAGGGAAGGCATAGATATAAAGGAAGAAGATATCGTTTTCAAAGGGTATAAAGGGGTAAAATGTCTTGAGATCGGAGGCCCTGAACCCGGCATCGGATGCGCAGGAAGGGGAATTATCGTTGCTATCAGCCTTCTTAAGAAAATTTCACGCGCCATCGAGGACACGGATCTTGTTATTTATGATGTGCCCGGCGATATCGTATGCGGTGGTTTTGTTGCGCCTGTCAAGAAAGGGCTTGTGAACGAGGCATATGTGCTCACTTCAGGCGAATACATGCCCCTGTATGCTGCGAACAACATCTGTAAAGGACTTTCCCGCCTTGAAATGACGCTTAATGGTGTGATATGCAACTCGCGCGGCGCTTTGAATGAGGAAAAGATCGTCAGCGAGTTTGCAAAAGAGGTCGGAAGCCAGCTTCTTGCTTTTATTCCAAAAGATGTCCTGGTGCAGACCTGCGAAAGAGATGGTTATTCGGTTATTGAGAAAGCTCCCGATTCGCAGATCGCAGCGGTGTACCGTAAGCTCGCAAAAAGCATTATGGGTAAAAGAGAAGGAAAAATCCCTGTGCCGCTTGATGATAGCAGGTTGAGGGAATTGACACGGATTTGATTTTTGGAGGTAGTTAGTAATGGAACCGCAGATAAACGCAGATGAACGCAGATTTGTTAAATTGGATCAGTAATCATGGCGGCATGGTACAGAAGCATACAGCGACTTAGAACACGGATGATACGGATTGGGCGGATTTCCACGGATCCGTGCGTATCCGCGTTATCCGTGCAATCCGTGTTCCATTGTTATCCATCTGCGTTTATCTGCGTTTATCTGCGGTTTAATTTTCATCTTACAGTCAAGCGCCTGATATTAGAAATATATCTATCGAACGCTTTGCGTTCTTTGCGGTGTTTGGCTAAGAACCTATCCGAAAAGCCAAAACCACAGAGGTCACAGAGAGCACAGAGATTTTTTAAACACGTCTCTGTGTTCTCTGTGCTCTCTGTGGTTCATTCGAAAATATACTATTTATTGATTTTTCGGATAGGCACTAAATCCACCGCAGAGGCCGCAAAGACGAGCATAAAAAGCTTTGACTTTTACCATCAATTGAATTCTTACAATACAACCATCTAAAGAGTTAAAAAAATATGACCGAAAATCTTGATATCCCCAGAATTCTTATCGCAGGCGACCGCTCATCAGCCGGAAAAACAACTATATCGATCGGCATAATGTCGGTTCTTAAGGATATGGGCTATAATGTCCAGCCTTATAAGGTGGGTCTTGATTTCATAGACCCAAGCTACCATACGGAAGTGACAGGCCGATTCTCAAGAAACCTTGATGGTTATTTAATGTCAGAGGAAGCAGTTTGTGAGGTTTTTTCCCATGCAACGAGTGGAGCAGATATTGCTATTATTGAAGGTGTACGTGGCCTTTTTGAAGGGCTTGAAGCAACAAGTGATATCGGAAGCACAGCACAGATCGCCAAAATATTAAAATGCCCTGTAATTCTTACGATCAATGCAAGAAGCATTACCAGAAGTACCGCAGCGCTTGTATCGGGTTATAAGTCGTTTGACCCTGAAGTTGATATTGTTGGTGTGATCCTGAATAACATCGGAAGCCAGCGACATGCCGAGAAAGCAAAGATCGCGATTGAGACTTACACGAATACCCCGGTCATCGGAGTAATACCCCGCAATGACTCGATGAAGATCTCCATGAGGCATCTTGGTTTGATCCCTGCTATGGAAGGACGGCGAAGAGTAGCGGATTTTGATGCGAACCTGGGAAGGATAAAGGAGATCATAAAAGAAGGAATCGACATCGATAGATTTATTTCGATCGCTAATTCTGCCCGGACGCTTGAAAAACCAGCAGAGAAAATATTCAGGCCGCATCCTCAAAAAAACAAGATAAAGATCGGAGTGGCGCTTGATGAAGCATTTAATTTTTATTATCGTGATAACCTTGAATTGCTTGAACTTGCAGGAGCCGAACTTGTATATTTCAGTCCTGTGAATGACAGGACTCTGCCTGAAGTGGATGGGTTGTATATCGGGGGCGGTTATCCGGAATTATTCACAAATGAACTCGAAGATAATATTTCCATGCGTGAAGCTATAAAACAAGCTTCAAAAGACGGTCTTCCGATTTATGCAGAATGCGGCGGACTGATGTACCTGACGCAGGAGATCACAACAAATGTTTCCGGAAGCGGAAATTATAATATGGCAGAAATGAAAGGCGGGACTTTCAAAATGGTAGGTGCGCTTCCCGGAAAGACACTGATGGGGCATAAAAGAGTCGTAAGTTATAATATCGGCAGTTTCATTAAAGATAATGTGATCGGAAAAGCCCAGGCTTCTTTTATCGGTCATGAATTCCATCATTCTGAGATAATTGACCTGCCGGATAATACTGAATTTGCAATTAAGCTTGAGCGCGGGATCGGAATAAAAGGTGAGTATGACGGGATACTTGTCAACAATACAATGGCAGCCTATGCGCACCTGCATGCAGCTTCTTATACGGGTTTTGCAGGGGCGTTCGTGGAGTTTTGCGGATCCTGATCCTATCTGGAATTACCATATTCTTCTACAACCTTTATAGATGTTTGATATGATATTTCAGATGATAATCGTGAAACAAGGAACGTGAGAAGGGCTATTATAATACCCAGCGTGGTATCGTCTTTTCCGAAATACACGCCGACTAACACCAATAAAATGTTGTGGGTTCCGCCTACGAAATGCTGGATATTCTGGAGTTCTCTTGAATTATCAGGTAGCTTTACGTTCTTTGTATTCATTCCAGTCAAATAATAAGGATTCACATTAATATAAATAGAAGTGTGAAGAAGATAACAATCCCGAATGAGGCTCCAATGACAAAAGAACAGGTATTTATAACAGTGATCGGAAAAGACCAGAAAGGAATAATCGCAAGGATCTCAAATGCTGTTTTCGCTCATAATATCAATATCGAAGATTTAAATCAGAAAATAATGGGCGGATATTTTGTGATGACGCTGCTTGCCGATATCACTGATTCTTCTATCACCATAACCCAATTGAAAAAAGAGCTTTCAGTAATAGAAAATGAGATGGACTTAAAGATCCAGGTCCAGCATGAGAATATCTTTAAGACCATGCACAGGGTGTGAACTACCTCACGCTAAAGCTGTGAAGCTTCCTGATTCGTAGACCAAACTTGCTTTAACATATGGGATACTGTTTAGGTATCTCAGGGACATTAGAGTAGAGGATTCAATATCCACAGGCGTTAATTCGGTACGCACCGTACCTATTTGTTTTAGTCCTTCATTCAAGATATTCATGCTTGAATTGTGGTCTCTATCCATAACTTTAGCACATTTATTGCAGATATATACTCGTTGATCAAGTGCTATATCCTGAATGTTTCCACAATCGGAGCATGTTTTGGTTGATGGGTACATTCTATTTATTTCAACCGGAGTTTGCACCTTTTGCTTGAGTGTGCTGATTATCCCTCCAATTGATGTTGATAGGATTTTCCTTCCCCATATCCTCTGCCATGCTTTTACATTTTCATCCTGGAAACATATTATTCTATTATTATCTTTTAGATGAGAAACTATCTTGCATTTGATATCTTTTTTGACATTATTAATTTTGGAATATTCTTTATTGATCTTGATTATGGTCTTGTACCAGTTCTTGCTGTGCTCTTCCTGCTTGCTTAGCTGTCTGCATAGTCGTCTGAGTTTCGATGTGATAAGAATAGTTAATAGCTATGCCATTCGTTAATATCAATTGTTTACCAAGACCAAAATCAATACCTAGCTCCCCTTTAGGAATGACCTTTTCGTTCTTGGCCTGATATGTAGTTATCGATAAGTAATATTCGCCATTCTTGCAGATAAGAGTACCATTGGCAATATCGGATTTGGCAGGAATTTGTTTTAAACCCCTCACTCTTATCTTTTGCTTGATTCCCTGTACTCTGACATGGTTCTTATCAAGCATCTTGTAGGTATTCCCATACTGTTTCAAGGGAATTGATTGTACTAAACTTTTGTATTGCAATTTTCCTACTTTGTTGCCTTTCAATTTGAGTTTATGAAGTCCTCTGATATTATCCTGGGTTCTTAGGATTAAACTTTGTTTCATCTGAGAAGATAAATAGTAAAGAGGACGAAGCTCAAAATCCGTTTTAACCTTCACCGGCACTTCCTGAATCTTATCATCAAAATCCAGATCAAAAACATTATCCTGTGAAAGAATATGATTGTACAGCCATTTGGCTTCCAAGAATAATCCATGTAATTTCTTTTTAGATTCACTATTGAGATGTGATTGGTCTATCTTTAGCTCATACACTCTGCACGTCTGGTTCTTTCTCTTTTTCTTAGTAGCTTTCAAAGTAGCTTTGATAGTTTCATTCTTGTTCATACCGTTTCAGCAAAGATTTATTTGTTGTGGAAACCATATATATTTTATGCTCACCCCAAAATCCGTTTCAGCAAATGCTTTTTTGGGTGAGTATCGTCCTCATTCAATAGGAACGATTCATCCCCTTCTTGAAGGCGCGGAGATTTCTCCACCCCATGATACTAAGGTGTAATACATGGAATATTCACTTGATGAAGTAATTGAAACAGTCCAGATGACCCTTTATCATAATTTTGATATAAGGACTGTGACCCTGGGAATAAACCTTAAGGATTGTATCAATTCAGACCTTGATATTTTCAAGGAAAACGTATATGACAGGGTGTCTTGCTATGGACGAAGACTTATCCTTGAAGCACAGAAACTTGAAGATAAATACGGCATTCCCATTATCAATAAAAGGATATCGGTAACTCCGGTCTCACTTATCATCGAAGCATGCGCCGAGCCTGATGCACCTTACCAGATCGCAAAGATCCTTGATAAGGCATCAAAGGATGTTGGTATTGATTTTATCGGTGGCTTCGGCGCACTTGTCCAGAAAGGTATGACACAGGCTGATGAAAGGCTTATAAACTCGCTTCCCCAGGTCCTCTCAAGTACGGAAAGGGTATGTGCTTTCCTGAATGTGGCTTCAACTGTTTCAGGTATGAATATGGATGCTGTGATAAGGCTCGGGAAAACCTTGAAAGAGATAGCAAACAGGACAGAGAACGGCATCGGATGCGCCAAATTCGTGGTTTTTGCGAACGCGCCTGAGGATAATCCTTTCATGGCAGGGGCTTTCCATGGAGTGGGAGAGCCTGATTTTTCGCTAAACATCGGGATAAGCGGCCCCGGGGTTGTCCGAAGTGTTGTTGAAAAGAACAGGGACTGCGGCCTCACCGAGCTTTCTGAGGTCATAAAGCGCACAACATTTAAGATAACAAGAGCCGGGGAGCTAATCGGAAGAGAGCTTGCACATAATCTTTCAGTGCCTTTTGGGATCGTTGATATCTCGCTTGCCTCAACTACAAAGGTAGGCGATTCTGTCGCCGGGATCGTTGAGATGATGGGCATTGAGAAAATGGGAGCGCCAGGAAGCACTGCTGCACTTGCCCTTCTTATCGATGCCGTGAAAAAAGGCGGCGCTATGGCATCAGGAAACGTTGGCGGGTTAAGCGGCACGTTCATCCCGGTCAGCGAGGATTCGTGCATGAACGAGGCAGTAAGGGTTGGCGCGCTTTCAATCGAGAAGCTTGAGGCGCTGACAGCAGTTTGCTCAGTCGGGCTTGATATGATCGCAATTCCAGGGGATACAAATGCAGAGACAATATCAGCAATTATTGCAGATGAGCTTGCCATAGGAGTGGTCAATAATAAAACGACCGGGGTAAGGTTAATTCCGGTTCCGGGAAAGAGAGCAGGAGATTATGTTAATTTTGGCGGGCTCCTGGGTGAGACCTATGTGATGAACATTAGCACTTTCAGTTCGCATGATTTTATTTTAAGGGGCGGAAGGATGCCAGGCCCTGTAACGAGCATGAGGAATTAAGGCAAATTCCCTTCCCCTCTCATCTCATGCTGGCGC
The DNA here is from genome assembly GCF_002487355.1 of Candidatus Methanoperedens sp. BLZ2. Lineage (GTDB taxonomy): Archaea > Halobacteriota > Methanosarcinia > Methanosarcinales > Methanoperedenaceae > Methanoperedens. Next base: position 49,999 of record NZ_NTMG01000068.1, read on the forward strand.
TCGATATTCATACGGATCAATATCTCAAATATCTTCTTTACTTCTTCCCCATCCAATCCCCTCTCAGTTGCCAGGTTCGCAACTCTTTCCAGCACCACTTTGTTTTGATCAACATCATTGATCGGCTTAGACTCTGCCTTTTTTGCATCAAGCACATCCTTTGCAAGGGCAGTTCGCTGGTCGATAAGACTCAGTATCTGTGCATCGATTCTTTCTATCTTTGCCCTTATTTCTTTCAGAGGCATGCTTTTCCACCGCTATTATTGACTTTTGTCCTTATCACTTTTCCGCCAAATCGCTCCCATACGGGTTCAAGCTTATCAAGCAACTCAGGACTTCCAAGCGCGGTGTAGGCGGGCCCTGTCCCTGATAAACTTACTCCATCGATACCCAATTCAAGCGCCATCATCATGGGATCTGTGCTAAAGCCCAGGGCTGCGCAGTACAGGAAACCGTTCAGGGTCATAGCCTTCTCGTAATTTCCCGCAATTGCTTCCTTATATGCCATTTCCACCCACTTGCCAATAAGCCGTGAACGCAGTACATTTGTCCCGGAGCTTAATACTCTTTTTCCGGGGGCCAGTATCAGCACCTGTGAATCCCGCTCTTCTCTTTTGATGAGCTCTTTCTTCTTATTGTCGGTTATCACAAATCCCCCGAGCATAGAGGCGCAGGCATCGTCAAAAGCCCCTGTTATCGTGACTTTAGCATCAAGCGCTGCCTGGACACCAATTTTAATCACTTCGAGAGGTTCAAGCTTTTCGCCAAGCGCATCAAGTGTAGCAAGAACAGTCGCATTTGCGGCAGCACTTGAGCTCTTAAGCCCGCTTGCTATGGGAATCTGGGATTTTGTTGCCACTTTGGCACCGGTTTTAGAGCCAAAGCGTGAAAGTGTGAGTTCAACACTGCGTTCGATAAGGGTTGTGTCACCGCCTTCTTCCATATAGCCGATTATTTCCTTATTGTCTGTAAGTATGACCTCAGCTTGTGTTTTTAAGTCAATACCAAATGCAGCGCCTTTCCACGTGGAAATCGCGTTGATTATTGTTCCTGCGCCGTATGCAATGGCGTATCCAGCTTGCTTCATTTATTCACCTGTTCGATTTGTCTTTTAACTTTTACCAAATCTTCAAATACTTCATTTGATTCGACTGAACCTTTTTCATTTTTATATCTATTAATAACCTTATCTATAGAATTAAGTACATCATTTGTTTGGAGTAATTCAATCTCATATTCTTCATTACTAAAAACAACTTTTTCATCTTCTTTATGCAATACATAATTTTTGAGTTCATCCATTAGAATAACTCTAGAATCTCCTTTTTTACTATTACTTTGTCCTTTCTTATTAACCACTACGATAAAATTATACCAACGGAAACCAAAAGCTTTTGCTATATTTTTTGCATAACTATTTTTTTGCTGAGCTTTTTTTCCTTTATAATTCCGATATGTTGTTGGAGAATCTTTATACTCAAAAAATAAAATCGCCTCTTTATTTTCACTCAACAAAATTGCATCATATTCTTTTCCAGTTCCTTTTTTTATTGCATTAACATTAAATAGTACGGCATCGCACCATTCAAGATTTAAATTATTACGCAAATTTCGTTCAGATTCCTTATTATCAGGCCGCCATTCTAAAGTAAAAGGTTCAGCTCGTAATTTCAAGATACGATCTCCATCCTGACCGTTGTAAATACAGGTCCTCTTGTATCTATTTTTTTCTGTAATCCTGTGATATACCGCTGTACTATGGGGTCTATCATGATATTGATCTCCGAGGGCACTTTGATGATCCTGGCTCTTATTTCGCAGCCGCTTCCATTCTTTGCAGCTTCCTCTATCTCTTTTGCGCAGCGTGCCGCGAATGCATCAATATATCTTATGCCTGAACTGACACCGTTCTTGAATGCCTCATCCCACTTTGAAGTCCTTGGGAGTCCAAGAATGTCGTTCCTGTAAGAAATGACCTCGTTCATCGCAGCAGGTCCGCAAAGCTTTGTATTTTCCTCGGGCTCAATGACCTTGACCAGGATATTTTTCCCTGACAACTCCCCTTCCCATGCTGTGAATTCACAGGGGCTTACGGTATTCCCATACTGCTCACAGGTCCTGACGATCGCAGCCTGTATCTCTTTTCCTGTTTCCGTAACAGGCACATCTTCGACAAATATCATTGATGCTATTTCGCTATCTGACATGACCCAATTGGTTTTGTACTGGAACTGCGGATATGTCAAAGCGCGGACATCCGTAGAATCATGCAGTATCATTGCGAGGCGCTCAACCCCCATCCCTAAGTTCATCACAGGATATGGTATATTGTACTGTGAGAGGGCGGATGGCGAATAAATCCCGAATGTTGCGACTTCAACCCAGCCATCCTTGTATTTTGTCTTTGAACCTACAAGTTTCGGATGATAGGCAAAAACTTCGGTCTGGGTATCAGGCACATAATATTTACTTCGCTTTTCATCGGGCCTGAAAGTGAAATTAGAAAAACCAAATTGCGAAAGAAGCCCCGCAGCCACAGCCTTTCCATCCTCAACGCTCACGTTCTCATCCATTATGACGCATGATGCTGAATAATACGCCATAAGGCGCGTTGCATCTTCGGCCTGCTCGCGCCTGAATACCCTGTCCACGGAAAAAAGGCGAAGCGGCACTTTCCGGTACTCACACATTTCGCCAAGACTTATGAACCATCCTGATGTCATGTGGCTTCGAAGTGTATTCTGTGAAGATACGGGAACAAGTGACTTGAATTCAGGGAATACATGGTCTATCATTATGGCAACTTTGGAATCCGCGACTTTTAATCCTGAGGCCATTTCGGGGACAAGGTCATCTCCCTCTATCTCACCTTTCTTGTATGAATGAAGGATCAGCCTTATCTTTTCCACACCCTCATCACCAATGTCTCCGAGGATATTTTTTATCTGGATTATTCTTTCATCCGATATTCCCACGTTTGGTCTTGGGAGGCCGCCTATGTAAAAGCAGCGATCAAGAACTGCAAGCGCCTCATATCCGAACTGTTTGTGGATATCCCTGTCTTCCACTATGATAGGGTTCATGAATTCTTCAAAACCCATTCTCATATATGCTTCACGTAGTTTCTGTATGGTATCAAAAACCGGGTGTGGTTTGCCGTATTTCAATGATATGCGCGGGTATTTTTCATTGATGCCGGGGTTTGGAACGTACTTTTTGCCTTCGTTCCAGGCAGCATCGAAATCTCCTTTTGTTGCTTCTTTTATCTCATCGGGATTGAATTTCATGAATAGCTTTCTCCTAAATAACAATCTGAACACCGTAAATAACGCAAAATGTTAATATTTTCCAAATCCGATATAGCAAATCTGCGTTCATCTGCGTCCCTCCGAGGCGCGACTCGGAATCTGCGGTTTGTTTTTTAATAAAATCAAACACCACAATGTACGCAAAGTCGGCCATGAATTGTGGTTCATAAATGAACATGAAAAAAACAAAGAACTAAAACAAACTGGAACGAACTCAGATGGCATGAGTTCGTTTTGAGTTTGTCCGAGTTCATTGTTAATTTTTTTCATACTGATCCTATAATTGATGTTCTTATGAACCCGCCTCTCATCATCATATCAACAAGCACAAGCGCCATCATCGCTTCCGCAACTGGCACGATGCGCGGCGGGATGGATGGGTCATGGCGGCCTGTTATCTTTATCCGGGTATCCTTCAGAGCCTTAAGGTCTACTGTGCACTGTTCTTTTGAAATCGATGGTGTTGGCTTCACTGCGATCCTGCAAACTATTGGTTCACCGTTGCTGATGCCCCCAAGGATCCCTCCTGCATTATTTGTAAGGGGCTTTGGCTTACCCTCCTGCATCCCGATCGGATCATTCATCTGGCTGCCTCTCATAATTGAACTCTTAAATCCCATGCCTATTTCTATGCCTTTCACAGCGCCTATGCTCATTAATCCCTTTGCAAGTTCAGCGCCCAGCTTATCAAATACCGGCTCACCCACGCCGGCAGGGACCCCAAGGCCAATAATTTCAACGATCCCGCCTACACTATCGCCTTCGCTTCTGGCAGCATGGATCATTGCTTCCATTTGCAATGCAGCATCCATATCCGCGCATCTGACAGGGTTTTTCTCCGTATTTTCACGGATATGTTCAACATCCACAGTCTTTGCGCGAATACCCCCGATTTCAACTACATGACCTAACACTTCAACGCCATTCATACCAAGAATTTTCTTTGCAATTGCGCCGGCTGCAACACGTCCAGCTGTTTCACGCGCTGATGACCTTCCTCCTCCCCGCCAATCGCGGGATCCATACTTTAATTCATAAGTAAGATCCGCATGTCCCGGGCGCACAGTGTCACGAAGAGCCTCATATTTGCTTGAATCGACATCATTATTTCGCACCAGTATCGATATCGGCGCGCCTGTGGTATGCCCCAGAAATATTCCTGATAATATCTCTGCTTTATCGTCTTCCTTGCGCGGGGTTGTTATACCGCTTTGCCCCGGACGCCTGCGATTTAATTCCTTCTGGATATCAGAATCATCAAGTAAAAGGCCGGCGGGGCAGCCGTCAACGACAACACCTACTGCAGGGCCGTGGCTCTCACCCCATGTTGTCATCCGAAAAAGTGTACCAAAAGTATTTCCAGACATGCGCTTTAATTTAGCATTATTGTTTATATATGTGTTTGGAAAACATGATAGATATATTCATTGATGATGAAAAATGCACAGGATGCGGGGAATGTATAAGAGTTTGCCCGAAAGGGCCAAGGATTTACAGGCTTGTTGAGAAAAATGGTAAGACTGTGGCAGAAATCGTGGACAAAAGTTTCTGTATCGGATGCACAATATGCTTAACATACTGCATGCCAAAGGCGATCCGGCTTGAGCGAGGATGGTAAACATCAACATCAAATCGTACCCAGGCTCTTGTTCCGTTCCATCGTTAATTGTGTGTAACAATTCCGGTTATAGTTCCTGTCGGCTTCTTAACGAGTTCAATATCCTGCATTACAACAGCGCTTGAAGTTGTTGAGATTGTTGTACTATTCGAATAATACTTCGGATCGAATTCAGCCGTAAGATCATATGTGCCATAAGGAACAGCCAGTGAATAGAACCCTGATGCATCAGTCGTTGTTGAAATGCTGGTGTTGGTGAATATGTTCACACCGATGATACTTGCTTTAGTGACGCTGTCAAGTACTGTACCATTGATATATCTTACCAATGGAAGTGTACTGGAAAATCTATCGATATTTACACTTCCATTAATTACATTAACAGTTATGTAATTCCCGGCCGGATCAACAATATTTACATTGGAAAGATATATTCCGGCCTGTCCTTGCGAACCTGTAGCGGTAACGTTGATAGTCAAAAATGTTCCGGGAGTGGATACTTTATAAGGACCAAGAATAGCGCTGTAAACACTTATTGATGTAACGCCTGAATTATTTAATATAACCTTGTTGAATAATGTACTGGCTCCTGTTTGTTTAAAAAATTCCCCTTCGATAACATTATTTAAGGAAAGCATGGAATTGTTAAATTCGACATTCAACTGTACACCTGCAGTTTCTGTACCTGATGGATCAATAGATACATTCAGATTAAATATGTCACCTTGAGTTACTGTCTGGTTTACTGGACTGATTTTTACTTCAGCGGCAGATACCTGGTTAGTGATAAATGTTAATGAGAATAAAATTATTATGTATTTGGTATTGTTTTTCATACTGTATGATTTTAATGAACATAGGTATCAATTTCATGGCCTTAAAATATCTGTGAGTCAAAGTTCCCAAATAAAAAAAGCTAAGTACGGTCTTAACATGGTTAGCCCTGATGCTCTCACTAACTCTAACAGGACTGAAACTAAAAAATCCGCTACTTCTTGCAGCAGGGGTCATGGGGACAACAGGCGGCTCACTCAAGCGGATTGCGGATAATGGAGCAGCTGCGGTCATCACAAAATCCCTGGGGATCGAGCCAAAAACCGGGCACGCTAATCCAAGCATGATTGAAGTGGATTGCGGTTACCTGAATGCAATGGGTCTTCCAAATCCTTCTTATAAGAATTTCCAGCAGGAAATTGATATTGCGCAGGATTCGGGTGTGCCTGTGATCGCAAGTATTTTCGGGGGATGCGCTCTTGATTTTTCGCAAATCGCAGGAACACTGGATGCTGATGCGTTTGAGCTGAATGTAAGCTGTCCGCATGCTCACGGTTATGGCGCAGATATCGGTACAGACCCAAATCTTGTGGAAGATATCACGGTGGCAGTAAAAACCGCAACTGATGCGCCGGTCTGGGTAAAATTAACGCCCAATGTCACAGATATAAAAAGTATTGGACTGGCAGCCCAGCGGGGAGGGGCTGATGCAGTTGTTGCGATAAATACTGTGAGGGGGATGGCAATAGATATCGAAAGCGGTTATCCTCTACTGGGAAACAGGTTTGGGGGTCTTTCCGGGCGCGCAATAAAGCCAGCTGCAATAAAGTGTGTTTATGATCTTTATGATGCTCTTGATATACCCGTGATTGGCGTTGGCGGGATTTCGGACTGGAAGGATGCGGTAGAGTTCATAATGGCAGGGGCCCTTGCAGTCGAAATCGGCTCTGCTGTGGGGAATAACATCAATATTTTCAACGACATATCAAAGGGTATGGAAACATTCCTGGCAAAAAAAGAATGGACATTCAATGAAATTTATGGGATGGCGCATAAAATATGAAACCTGTGAATGCCGTAATAACAAAGGTAGTGGAAGAAACGCCAACGGTAAGGACTTTTTTCTTTGATACCTCTTTTAATCCGGAGCCTGGCCAGTTCGTGATGGCGTGGATACGCGGCGTTGATGAGATCCCGATGGCGCTCTCATATAATAATGCGATAACTGTCCAGAAAGTAGGGACTGCAACATCAGCATTGTTCAAACTTGGCGAAGGCGACTCAATTGGCATCCGCGGACCTTTTGGTAACGGGTTCCAATTGAAAGGAGATCATATTTTGCTGATTGCAGGCGGGGTCGGGGCAGCTCCGCTTTCGCCTCTTGCTGAAAAAGCGAGTTCAGAAGGACTAAAAGTCACAACGCTTCTTGGCGCAAAGACAAAGGAAGAACTTGTATTCAGGGAACGTTTTGAAGCCGCAGGATCGGTGATGGTCGCGACAGATGACGGATCAGAAGGAATACACGGATATGTGACCCAATTGATTCCTGAGCAGGAAAATTATGACCGGATATATTGCTGCGGCCCTGAAATTATGATGAAGAAAGTCCTTGATAAAGTCGACCCTGGAAAAGCACAATTCAGCCTTCACCGCTATATCAAATGCGGCATCGGGATTTGCGGGGCATGCTGCGTGGATGGCCTGCGCGTATGCAAGGATGGGCCTGTGTTTGGTGGAGAGGTTTTAAAGAACAGCGAGTTCGGGGTTTACAGGAGAAATGAGTGTGGGGAGAGGGTGAGGGTTTAAGAATAAGAACCTCAGATGAATGATTGAAAGGTACATTTGAAGATTTCAACACATCATGCCTTCTATCCTGAAGTTGCTTAGAAAATGTATATATTGGTTGAGAGTCTAAATCTCTTCCAAGAGGTAGAAATGTCTGCACAGATATATGGAACAATGCTTGATAAAAGAACGCTCTTGCTTAATAGGCCTTTAAAATCTAATGAAAAAGAGATATTAGTAAAACTGAAAAAAGAGCCAATCGTTAAAACCAAAATAGATGTTCCTGAAGATATTGTTCTGGAGATTGCAGAAAAAGATATAGAAGAGCTGGTTTGATTGGGGTTAGGGCAGTTAGCAAAAGGCTCAGTTTTTATTGATACAAGTATTCTGATTTATGCTTTTACAAATACTCGCTATACTGAAACATGCGAAGATTTTCTAAGAAGGGCTAAATATGGAGAAGTTGATGGATATATTAACTCAACAGTACTTGATGAGTTTTTCCATAAACTTGTGCTTTTTGAAGTTTACTCCAAAAAGAAATTGACTTCTCAGGAGGCCATAAAATTTCTTAAGAGCAATCCGGATTATATTAAAAAATTGGATCAGCCATTTAAGGCAAGCAGGGAAGTCCTTAACGATTATGGATTCAAGATCATCGATACCTCTAAACATCTGGATGAGACACTGGATATCTCGATGGAATATGGGTTATTATTTTCTGATGCGCTGCATTGCGCTTGTTGCAGGGTTTGCGGAATTGAAAATATTGCGACCAACGATGGCGATTTTGAGAGGGTGGATTTTCTCAAAATGTGGAAGCCTTAGACGTTGCCATCCAGCCGTCCTCAATATGCTGCTGCTCTTTTCCATTAACGACTACTTCATTGAATACTTCCACAGGTATGAAAACCTCAGTGAATAATTTTTTAAGTAAATTGAGTTTGCCAATCTTTGCAAGATAGATCAATATTGTCGAATTGCTGACTATCATAGCTTCTCTGCTGCACGAAAATCTTCCTGGAGGTCGTCAATATTGTACTGGAATGGTATTCCCGTCTTTGCAGCGGTAGCTATCATCTCACGAATAGGAATGCCAACCATGTCTGCCGCCTTGCCGATCGTTATTTTCCTATCCCTGTACTGCTCCAGTGCATTTTCAATCAACCATTCCTGTACTGCTTTACTCATATTCAAAATATAGTGATTGAATTCATAAATAGTTACTCCCAGAACCTCTCCGTCTTTAAAAGTATCAACCAATAGGCTAAAGCAGTTCCATAAGAAATATATATTAAGTTTTCAAACGAAGACACGCAGCTTAGGGAAACAATCATTTCAATATCTTCAGGGGATATTTCTTGAGAAAGGGAGAGGCAACATGGTAAATTATGCCAGAAACGTACCTGATACAAACAATCAGGTGCTTCAGAATTTCATCTCAGATTCGCCCTGGGATGAAAAGCCTGTGATTGATCAAATCCAGAAAGATGTAACACAGTTAATCGGAGATAAAAACAACGGTTCGATTCATATCGATGAGTCAGGCTTCAAAAAATCCGGTATGAATTCTGTTGGAGTGAAGCGGCAATATTGTGGTCGTCTGGGGAAAGTGGATAACTGCCAGGTTGGCGTTTATCTTGGATACACCAATGGAAATCGACGAACCTTGATTGATGAGAGGTTGTACCTTCCTGAAGACTGGGCAAATGATCCAGTTCGCCGCATTCAATGTGGTGTACCTGACGATGTTACATTCAAAACCAAAGCAGAACTTGGTTTGGAAATGATCTTAGATACAAGAGAGCGTGGAGTTCCGTTTGCATGGATTGGAATGGACTGCTTTTATGGAGAACAGCCATGGCTGCGTAGTGAGATCGATAACAGTGAACTGATCTATATCGCTGATGTTCCCTGCGACACACAGGTATGGTTGAATCTACCAAAAACAGAAATTCCTGAGAAAAAAGGAGCACGTGGACGCAATCCTACAATAGAAAAATTAGCACAAGCAGAGCCAGAACCGGTGAAAGTACAGAAACTGATAGATCATCCAGACATCAAATATCATCGTGTTTTTCTCAGAGAGACTGAGAGAAAAGAGCTTTGGAGCAAACTTGCATGTCTGCGTGTGTATCCTGTCGAGAATAAACTGCCTGGAAAAGAAACCTGGCTTATCATTCGTAAAGATGAAGGAGATAACGAAACAAAATACCAGTTCTCAAATGCATCTGCCGATACAAGCATTGAGCGACTGGGTCGAATGTCATGTAGTCGGTACTGGATGGAACGGGCTTTACAAGATGCAAAAGGTAATACCAAAATGGCAGATTATCAGGTAAGAGGCTGGACAGCCTGGCACCATCATATGGTAATGACTCTACTTGCTATGTTGTTTATTATGGAACTACAGATTGAATTTGGTAAAAAGGCTCCTATTACGTCAGTTCAGGATGTTAAGGAAATTCTTGAAGTCATAATGCCAAGAAAAGAGGTTACAGAAGAGGAAATTCTGGCGATTATCCTGCAAAAACACAAAGCACGTTTATCAGCAAGAAAATCTCATCACCGTAGAAATAAACAAAGATAAATCAGCGACTATACCAACCAACTGTGTTTAGTGATAACTCTCTTGTTCTTTGTTGGACAATTACAGGAAAAAGTAAAGGTGATTGAATATTTTTATTTTGGTTCATGACTTTTTCTGGAAGACAGGCAGGTATAACTCTTTAAAGACAGTGTCTTACAAGAATTAAGTATTAATGTAACAAAGTCAAGTTAAAATATCCCTGTAAAACTCCTGCTCATCCTCCCTCAGCTTCCCGATAACTCTCTAAGCAGTCTCATGCCTATATCCCTTGAAGCAAGCGCGATCGTCGCGGTCTTTCCATGCGAGAACACAAGGTTCAAATTCCTGCGCAAACAGCAATTTTTATAGGGCGTTTCAGATATTAACAAAATTTTTTAAGTGTATGAAGTGTGTAGCTTTATGTAAAGAAGAATCTACTATATAAAACATCAGATGAAATTCAAATCAATGGAGGAATGACTTGGAAGCTGTTAAACAAATTTTAAGGATACCCCGAAATCATGAACTAAAAATAAAGGTTCCTCAGGATTTTCCTGAAAATGAAATTGTGGAAGTAATTTTAATTATGAAAAAAAGGCAGGATAGTTTCAAACAGAAAATTCAAGAACTAAAAACAGCGGTGAAAGATAATCGTTTCATGAATGATCTGAGAGATATATCTGAAGATTTTAATACTGTTGATTAAGCTGAGTTAAGGTGTAAATCATAAATCATTCATCTTTCCTGCTCCAAATATTTATTATATTTATATTATTTAATTATCGGCGCCGATATTTCAGTATCAATGAACTGTTTTGGAAATATGGAACCGCAGATGAACGCAGGTAAACGCGGATGCGAAATCCCTTTGCAGCGCATGACCCCAGCATCAAAAGGCGCCCCAGCTTTGCGGACTTTGCATAGAAAATCGCTTTAAATAACGCAAAGCTCAGCCGCAGTTTAATACCATATTTGCCTGCAAATTAGCCGTTTCAAGTCAACCGCAAATTTTCGAACTTCTTCCTATTCTTTTTGTCTTTTCCGGCGCTTCGAGATAATTATCGCTTGAAACCACGCTTTTTCCCAATTTTCCTTCGATATCTTTTCGTGTCGCTCCCGCTACATCTCCGCCATCTTTTGCGTCATTTCGCAACTCAGGGAACTCCTGTGAATCCCTGTCGCGTGTAAATCGTGTAGTAGTAGCCTCGCCAAGCATTGTGAGTATCAATTCAATATCATCCATGTGGTCTCTTAAATTTTCAGTCTTCAATCCTTTTAATCGTTTATATTCGGCGGGTGTCAATCCAAAAGTAGCTCTTGATATCTCAGCAGTCAAAATAGAGTAATCCTGTCTGGATTTTGCGCCTCTTTTATCCCATTCGTCAGTCAGTTCATCCCTTATCGCGATCCCCCTTGCTCTTTTCTCGATCCATTCCTCGGAGTAGCCTTTCAATTTATAGATATCCTTCATCCGTTTTTGTGCCAGTTCCGGGTCTTCTATCTCCTGCACACGTTCATAGCCAACTTTTGCGAGCCATAATTTAAAAGGTTCGGCTTTGTGGGATGGAATGGACTGTAATATCCTGAATGCTCCTTCTGTATTCACGCAATTCATTTTTTGCATCCCTCCCGGAGTATCTACTGTAAGGGTATGTACAATTTGTACCCACCCTTTTGCCAGGGGTTCATCTCTTTGTTTCATCTTTTGAATATACTGTTTGGGGTCGCTGGAATCGGTTAAAATATATACTATATCCTCTAAAACGAACCACCATTCGTTGTTGTTCCATGTTCGCCGTATTTTAGTTCCCTCAAAAACAACAAGTGCATCCTTTGAATTCATGTTTATATCTCTTATAGGTATTTTTCTTGTTTTGTTAAGATGTCTTTGGAGTCTAAAAGGATTAGCATAGCGGTGTGAAAGTGATTTTTAAAAAGGTCTTTCTGCTCCTCATTCCTCCTGTCCTGCGCCCAATATTTAATATACTTATATTATTTAATTATCGGCGCCGATATTTCAGCATCAATGAATGGATTTGAAAATTTGGAACCGCAGATGGACGCCGATAAACGCAGATGTGAAATCCATTTGCGGCGCATGAACACATAATCAAAGGACGCCACAGCTTTGCGCTCTTTGTGAGCTTTGCGGTGAATATCGCATAAAACAACGCAAAGAACAGCCGCATTTTAACACCATATTTACCTGCAAATTAGCCGTTTCAAGTCAACCGCAAATTTTCGAACAGAGGGGGCGCAGAAATCGGCGGTGGGAGATTTGGAGATGATGAAATAATATGGGAGCAATATGTAGAAAGCGCAGATTTATCTTAAATAGAATTAAATGAGTAGATAAACAATGACCAAATTAAAACCAAGCGTGATAGATGCTTTGTCGGATATGATTTGTGGAGATAATCCTCCTAAGAATTTTCCATACCGTTCAACATCTTTTTTGACCTCGTTTTTTAGAGGAATCGACTTGGATTATCGCCATGAAGCTCCTTGGAGGAGTAAGTGGGTTGCTAACGTTTTAGAAGAGTTAAATAAGAAACCGAGTTTAGAGCCTGATTTCCCTTCGCCGGAATTAAAAAGAGTTATAGAACACCTTTTAGATCCAACTAATTTTATAGATTTAAATCACGAACGAGCAATAGAACAAGTAAATCAACTTCTCAAATCACAAAATCTAATTGTTGAAAAAGATAAAAATACAGGTAATGTAACTCTTTGTAAAGTTATAGATGGTTTTATTTCGACCTCAATTAATATAAAAGAAGTGAAAACAGTAATTACCTTTTCACCTTCAGTATTCACTATTCCCAAAAGGTCTGTTGTAAATAATTTAGTATCTGTTATGATGCCATTTGATATGAAATTTGATAAGGTCCTTGAAACTATAAAGGCAGCTTGTTCTAATGTTAATATGCAATGCAGTCGGGTAGATGACCTTTGGAATAATAGCACTATAATTCAAGATATTTTTGAGTTAATTTATTGTTCTTCAATTGTTATTGTAGATTTTTCAGGAAAAAATTCAAATGTGTTTTATGAGGCTGGTATTGCTCATACTTTAGGGAAAAATGTGATTCCAATAACTCAAAATATTGAGGATATTCCTTTTGACCTTCGACATCATAGAGTTTTAAAATATTTAAAAAATAGTGAAGGGCTACAAGAATTAAAACAAGGTATAGAAAATAGATTGAATATCTGAAACAGTCAGGCAAACAATAACAAATGGTGTATGTATGAGAGACGATAATACTTTATCCCCTGCTGATCAACAAATCAGAGATGAAATAAAAAACTTAATAAAAAAACGAGAAGGAACTTACAAATCAGCTTTGGTTATAACAGCACTTTCTAAAGCTCAAGATTCTTGGAAAAATGCATTTACTAAAATTATTCTATCAAATACAGATGAAAAAATCTCCGAAAAATTAGAATATGATGGCTTTATTTTAAACAAGATCAGTATTACTATTGATGATTTTTTAATTATGCTTGATGATTTTATATTGAGAGGAGATTTAAAAATCAACGACTGCCCTGATGTAAAAGCTACTGGAACTTTTGAATACGATACATATTGGCGCTATCGTTCCAGCAACGATGATGCGTATAAGAATGATTGGCCTATGCATAATTATATTTTCAGATTAGATGATAATGAACGGGGCCATCCACCGAGTGAACCACTTGTTAGCCCCCAGTATCCTCACTTCCCATACGCTCAAAAAGCAATAAAGTATTATTTTGGTTTTGATTTAGAAAATCATCCAAGCAGCATTTTTATTTTTATTCCAAATTATCAACTCAAGATTGACAAACTTACAATAGGCTCAAATCATCTGAATTTGGAAATAACTGTTAACGGTGTGCATCAAGGAGAGCTTGTCGGAAAACTGTACTATGAAAAGGGAGAGCATATAAAAATCGAAGATTTTCATATTGATAAAAATCCCAAGAGTATCCATATTGATTTCATACCTGATATGATAAGCGTTTATTTATTAAGGAACGATGGAGAAATTCTAGATTTCAGAAGAATTCATTTAAATTGGCCAAGTTCACCCTCAAAAGATGTAGTAATCGATATTAAAGAAAGTGATATTCTTACGATGCTAAAACAAGGTGAAAATCAGTATGTTGAGTTCAAGAGAGAACTGAATAATAAAGATAAAGAAGAGTTTGCAGAAACAGTTGTAGCCTTTGCCAATGGTAAAGGAGGAACTATACTCATTGGTGTGGATGATAAGTCAAACATTGTAGGATGTGACCAGGATAAAATTGAAGAAGCAATAGTAAGTAGTCTCAAAAGTCGATGTGACCCGTTTATTGCGCCAGATATAAAAAAGGTTACAACTGATGATGGATCGATAATTGTCATTAGAATTAATGAGGGAACGAATAAGCCCTATACACTAAGGGATAAAGGCATCTATGTTAGAAGTGGCTCTACAGATAGAATTGCGAGTAGAATTGAATTGGATGAATTTTATGATCAAAAGAAAAAATATGGAATAGACACAGTTCGTGGTTATCTATAAAATGCTTCACATCCTCCCCCCACTCCCAGAACCTCTTCGTCTTCGCATAATTCCTCTCAACGATCAAAATATCCCTGTAGAACTCCTCCTTATCCTCCCTCAGTTCCCGATAACCCTTGAAGCAATCTCATGCCCATACCCCTTGAGGCAAGCGCAATCGCAACAGTCTTCTCGTGCAAGAGAATAAGGTTCATGTTCTTGAAAACCTGCGCCATTCTTTTTCTTTCCTCTTCTGATTTGTCCTACCTCTTCTTTTTCGCGATCTTATTTCCTCTTCTTCCCATGGCTTAAGCGCAGCCATAATCCTGCTTCCGCACAATGGACATTCCGGGCGCTCTGGCACGCTTTAGCGGAAAAATCACGCTTTTTACAACCCTTGTCAAGAGCCATTTCTTGCAGTTAATGCAAAAAATTATGACCTTGATAATATAATTTAATTTTTCACAAACCTGCCCAGAAAAGGAGTCTTTAATTCAATGGCATTACCTGGACACAGTTCCTGACAGCAGTAACATCTGATACATTTCTTATGATCAAATGAAGGATAGTCTTCTTTTTTTGATATCGCACCAGAAGGGCAGTGTTCCATGCATATCCAGCATTTTTTGCATTGTTGTCTTACCAGTTCAGGTTTTGCAACCAGCATACTGCGAAGGAAACGCATCAGACCCCTTGCACGGAAAAATGATGCAGTACCCGAAGGAAGTTTGAAGTCCTCAATTTGCATGTCCTTCATATCCTCTCCAGATACATCGATATGGGAAATATCTCCAGTTCCCATGCCCTGTTCGTGTGCCAGGCGGGTGGAAGGTACCATGAACGGGTCTATACCGATCATCTTGCAGGCCACTGCATCAAGTGCCACAGGGTCACAACTTGCCAGAATTGCATTGACCTGTCTTGGCGTGCCGTTGCTGGGTCCGTTCCCTTCCATACCAACAACTGCGTCCATTACTGTCAATTCAGGCCGCACTATGCCAAGTAGATCCACAAGCATCTGGGAAAATGTTTCCGGGTCCTGGGCACGAAGATGCATTTTTGCTTTATTGAGACCTGTTACACAGCCGAAATTATTTTTCACCCCTCCGGTAAATAATGTCAGCCCGTGGGTCTTGAGTTTTGGTAAAGATATCAGCACATCAGCTTCCTGGACCTGCTTTGATAAAATGAAGCTCTTGAATATGCGGCCACCGGGATTTTTTACCTCGATAGACTCTGCACTGAGATGCAGGATCCGGGCTCCTTCTTCCTCGCATACTTTCATAATACCGGTATTACGACATGCTGCAATGTATCTTTTATAATTTGGCCCCCCCTCATAGCCGCTGCAATCGCCAACCTGGGGGATGCCCCCGGCTGCTTTAACCTGACGTATCATAGCCCGAACAATCGCCGGATGGGTGGTAACTGCTTTTTCAGGAACATCACCTGTCAGGAGATTTATCTTCAGAAGAACACGATCATCGGGTTTAACATAGCTTTTAATTCCGCCAATAAGCTCCAGTGCCTTTTCAACCGCAGCATCGATATTTGATTGACCATAGGTCTGGCACCTTACAAGCGATACTGTAGAAAGATTACTGCTCTCAGTTTGCTTTTCCATATTTTACTTTACCCATCCTGACACTTTTTTATTTTATTGTATTGGGGTTTATTTGAATTGAAATGGCAATAAAATAAGTAACGGGCTTGCACTGTCATCCTATTAAAACTGCTCTACGATAATGATATAGTTAACGCCTGCATATCAATAGGAAACCATATTATTCTTGAGGTTGTATCTGTTATTGTGTTCTTTAATGAAAAAATAGAGACCATGAGTAGGGGAGATCTTGATTCGCTAATAGAAGAGCGTATACGCTATACTGTCAAGTATGCCAGCGAAAACTCGCCTTTCTATAAAAAGTGGTTCAAGGAGCACGGAATAAATCCATCCGATGTGCGCACACATGAAGATCTTCGGGAATTGCCCATAATATCTGGCAAAACAATAAGAGAGTACCAGCCGCCGGAAAGTACAGATTTCCAGTTCAGAAGTGTAGACTGGAGGGAGGTTTTCACACTTCATGAGACATCAGGAACAAGCGGGACTCCAAAAGCATTCTTTCTCACATGGCAGGATTGGGAACGGTATGCTGAAAAATATGCGAGGAGCTTTGTCTCACAGGGTTTTGGCCCTGGCGATAGGGTGGTTGTTTGTGCGTCATATGGCATGAACATCGGCGCCAATACAATGACCCTTGCTGCCCGTGAAATTGGTATAACGATCATCCCGATAGGAAAGTGCACATTTCCATCCCGCGTCATAAAGAATTATAAGCCCACCGGGATAGTCGGGAGCGTTTTCAAACTGCTGGCTCTTGCCAGGCAGATGAAAAATGAAAATATCCTTCCTCAGGAATCAAGTATCAGGCGCCTTGTTGTCGGAGGGGAGAGTTTTGCCGATGAGTCGCGTGCATACCTTGCCGAGATGTGGGGTTGCCAGGTCTATAACACCTACGGGAGCACGGAAGGAACGATGTGCGGTGAGTGCACCGATCTGGGTGGGCTCCACGTGCCTGAAGACCTGGTTCACCTTGACATCTATGATCCTGCATTGAAAAACTTTGTACGCGATGGTGACTGCGGCAGGATCGTCCTTACAACGCTTTTGCCAGTAGGTGGAAAATCCGGTACCCTGTTGCTGAACTATGATACCGAAGACACTACAGCTGTGATCACAAGGAAACGATGCGCCTGCGGCAGGACTCATATGAAGATCATGAATCCCCAACGTGAATCTGAGACCTTCTGGGTCGCAGAAACTCCCTTTAACCGTGTGGATGTGGAGCGGGGAGTATTCCAGCGCGAGAATATGGAATACCTTACAGGGGAATATGAGGCATTCCTTTATGGCGGCGATGATGAAGGAGAGACGATTTTGAGAGTGAGCGTTGAATGTCTTGACAGGGATAAGTGTGACAGAAAAGCTGTTGAAGAGAACTTCCTGCGGACATTTTTCAGATATAAGCCGCTCCTTGAGCAAGTACATGCAGAAGGAATGTTCAAGATCATTTTCAACTTTGCAGGTCTTCGGGATCTGGAACTCTACCGGATAAAGGGCAGACCAAAGCGCCTGGTTGATAGAAGATAGAGCTATGAATCAGTTCAAAATAGGGAGATAATACATGATAAACAAGAATGTACATGAGTCGGTCAAACTGATCGTAAGCATTACAATATGTCTTTTCGCGGGTTTTCTTGGTTCGTTTTTTACGATCCCGGCGATACCGACATGGTATGCAACGCTCACCAAACCTTCTTTTGCCCCTCCGAACTGGTTATTCTTTCCGGTATGGACCACTCTTTTCGTTATGATGGGTATCTCGCTTTATCTGGTATGGCGAAGGGGTCTTGAAGGTCAACAGGTCAAAAATGCTCTTGTCATCTTTGCGGTCCAGTTGATCCTGAACGTGCTGTGGTCGGCAGCGTTCTTCGGCCTCCGGTCCCCACTTTCCGGGCTGATAGAAATTTCTATCCTGTGGATATCAATAGCATTTACAATAATGATTTTCATGAAGATATCAAGAACAGCAGGTCTTTTGCTTATCCCATATATAATCTGGGTGAGTTTTGCGGCGATCCTTAATTTCATGATATGGAGACTCAATAGTTGAATTCTTTGATAATCTCGGTACATAAAGAGTGAAAGGTCTTGACGATCACTTCTTCGATGGTTGTCTCAAGTCCAGGAGTGCCGTTTGAGCTGAACTTCTCGAAGAAACAGTTAGCGGTTTCGCCCCGCTCGCGGGATGGATCGATACCTTTTCTAAACAGTGCCGATAAATTTCCGATAACTAAGGTTTGTTTCCTGAGAAGATCGATCAGGCGCTGAGAAAAAAGAGAATGTTGAATGGAATAAGATCGTGGCGGAAATTTATTGAGCTTTGACCATGGAGCTTGCGGCTTCGATCTTCATAAGCACGCGGGCGACTGCGGGGTGAAGTTGTGACGAGGGAGCCAGGAGAGCTTGTTCCCTATATGAAAAATATTACTGGCAAAAAGCATATAGTAAAATCCGGAATGGTAACAGAGGCACATATCGTACCGCCGCAGGATATCTATATATTGAATATTATATAATTTTTGCAGATAAATGCTGATCGCCCATTAAAAAAACAGGGCTTAAAGCCCTGCTCTTTGAACGATTACATCCGCAATTCGCACCGTCAGGGAATGCAGAAATAAGCTTTTCCGGTGTCTCTATCGGGAATTTCGCACCTTTGAGTGCCCCGACGATCTGGGCATGGATCTCTTCTTTGACGCTCATGTTCTCACCTGTTACTTTTTTGTTCGTGTATTTCCATTCTGGCATTTATTACACCTCAATTCAATATACAAATATAACCTTGATAGTTGTAATAGAAACCTTTTTAAACTGATATAATAAAACAACTCGTATATGGCTGATAAAAAAGAAAAGTCTCAAAAGGATCTCCTCGAAATAAAAGAAAAGCTCTATGAGATACATAATGATATGAAAAGATTTATGGAAAGATCAGGCCAGCAGCACCTTGATCACATTCTTTCGGGTTCCAGGACTAATTTTACAAATGCGATCATAGGATACGTTATTGATGACATTGAAGAAGGTCTTGAAAGCAACATGGTCAAAAAATGTGATATGAGGGATACATGTAAATCAAGCTTTACAGGATTCCTGCAAAAGAATGCAGGTCTATTAAAGAATGAAAATGTCAGTGAAGATGCTATTTTGAAAACCCAATCCGAATTAAATGACATGAGAAGTAATGCTCCATCAAAGCAGTGCGAGAAATGCTTTTCACAGGTACAGGGCCTCTTTGGGAACCAGGTCAATTTAATGCGTTCTCTCAAGATATACAGCTCAAATGAAGAACAAAAACATGAGATATCCCCTGTTCCGGAAGGATTCATAGCCGGCATATTTGAACCATTATCCAATAAACAGCGCCTGCAAATTTTAAAAGCGATAGCAATAGAAACAAAAACCTTTTCCGCGCTTTCCGAACTTACAGGGCTTCGCGGGGGCAATCTGCTTTTCCACCTGCAAAAACTGCTTGACAGCGGGATGATCCTGCAGCGCCATGAGCGCGGTGATTACATGATCACTGACAAGGGTTTCAAGGTCATGAAAAGTGTCAGTGATATGTATTCAGTGTTGAAGTCCTGATACTTCTATGTTAATCCCTTAAAGTTTAACAATTCATTCATATTTTCTGTTTTCTTCCGTATGGGCACACATACAAACACAACCCGCAGACTGCTATCTCATTTTTTTCTTCCATGGAATCAAAATACTGGTCACATTTTCTTGCATCAAATCTTTCTTCTCGTGGTTCGTTCGATCTGAATGGTCTCCCTGTGATCGCATGTATCGGGCAAATGTCAATGCACTCTTTGCAATCTCCACATTGTTCCTGCTGCATCTTTCCGGTAGATTCAAGTGGTGCATCAGTCAGTATAGTTGCCCAACGGACTCTTGGTCCGCATTCTGGCGTGATAAATAAACAGCTCTTTCCGATCCATCCCAGTCCGGCCAGATCAGCACCCAGCTTATGTGAGAAAGATGCACAAACACGTTCATCATCTACACGCTTTGAGGAAGGAATCGGTAAGGCCCTGAACCCGGATTTTTGGAGATAACCGCTAATAACCGAAGCTGCAAGATCCAGCCGTAAATTAACTATATCATAAGCGTTATGACGGTAGCTCACTCTTACCGCTTTTTCATTTCGCTGTGGCAAAAGATCAACAATTGGATTAAGCAGGGATATCCCAATAGAGATTGAGAAAGGAAAGCCAGCTATGAAACTGCCTCCCTGTTCAAGTATAGCCGTATGGGCTTGTGAAAGATCTGCAACACCAAAATGGTCAGCTCCATTAATAGATGCTAAATTGTGTAGTTGTTGATTCAAATTCCTGTTATTCTTAATTAACATGATCTTCCTACTCTATTTAAAATAGTAAATGTTCGTATGCACTTAAATGTTGCTGACCACTACAGACATCATCATGAAAAAAAGAGCGTGCGAAGCGCTCACCGCCCAAATTATAAAGGATATAAACAACTACCTCTAATAATTCGTCGTGAACGCGAAAAATATAAACCAAATATGCACTTTGATTGTGTTGATCCTGTTATCCAAAATTGTAAAACAAAAGAGGGATAAAAACTAATTGAAAACAAACATGATTGTTGAACCAATAATAGAAAATGATATTCACTATCTTCGAGAATTACAACCTGATGGCTGGCCAGATATAATACCAATATTCGAACATTATCTAAATATTCCCTTTTGCAGACCAATTAAAGTTGTTATTGAAAATAAAATTGTTGGTATAGGAACTGCGATCTTATTGAATAATTCAGCCTGGTTAGCTCATATTATAGTAAATACGGAATTTAGAAGAAAAGGAATAGGAAGCTTGATAGTTCACCATTTATTGGGAAATTTTAAAAAAATTGGTTTTGAAACAATTTCATTGATTGCAACTGATATGGGATATCCGATTTATAAAAAAGCAGGTTTTAAAGAACAAACAGAATATGTTTTCTTTGAAAGAAAAGAACCGTTAAAAGATTATTATAGATCAAAAAATGTTGTTCAATATACAAACACAAATATTGAGAATATATTTTTTTTAGATAAAATTGTAACAGGCGAAGATAGAAGAGTATTGTTAAATGATAAATTAGAGAATTCTTATGTTTATCAAGAAAATGGAAAGCTAACTGGTTATTATATACCAGGATTAGGAGAAGGTTTGATTATTGCTGATAATGTAGAGGCTGGGATTGAATTAATGAAATTAAGATATTCAATCATAAACAAAGGAGTTTTACCAATTGATAATATTGAAGGTATCAAATTTCTCAAAGAAAATGGATTTTTAGAAATAAAAAGAGCGAAAAGAATGATTTTGGGAAAGGAATTTTCATGGCAACCTGGTAAAGTATTTAATAGAATAGGTGGAAATCTTGGGTAACCTGTATCTGCGAACCGTTATCTACCATTACTCATATTTTTCAATAAAAATGTAGCATAGCTACAGCTGAACTAAGCATATGGAAGTTCAAACTCTCCATTTAATTGGATAAAATATTAAACCAGTTTTAGAATTCTCAACCTGAATGCTGATATCCCCCATCAAATGGGTAGCATTTCCAGGAGACAGATCAATCGGATCTTTATTCCTGAGTTCAATTGTACCGTTTTCAACAGAAATTACTTCCATGGCGCCGAAGGTAACGCCTTTCCCGATCTCGACAATATCCTGGGACCTGAGCCATGCATATTTGAAATCTACTGCATCCGATTCAGGTAACGAGCGCATGTTGGAAATGTAAGTAACAAAGATTGGAATGCTGTAATTTGCATCCCCTGGATAGGTATAAGTATATATCTGTGGGAAAATTACATTTTCAATTATATTATTATCCTTAAAAAGTGAAAACCATCCCTGCCTTCCAGTAGCCTTTGCAGCTATTGAATTGATATAAATCTTATACCCCTCTCCAAATTTCCATGTCTCCCCTGTGACCATAGTTTTCAGTTCAGTAGCGTTTTGTTCTAAAATTATCCTCGCAAGCCTGTCTCCAGGCAAACACACATATTTTTCACCCAGCCAGCCGATTGCAGAATAATAACCATCTATGCCGGACGGAGTTATGTTGGCATGTGCATAGACATTGTACTTCAAAAGTACCGGGCTTGTTGTATATATCAGGTTATGTTTCTCTATAACCCTGTGGGTGGTATTCAATACGTTTTGATCTATTACCAGTGTTTCAGTTGAGGTATTTGTCCCAGGCTCATGCCAGAAGCCTGTAAAATTCTCCCCACTCCATCGTTTCGTAAGGTTCCCGGCACTTTCGTCAAAAGCCTTTCCTGCGAAATATTTCACAAGAGGCTTTCGTGGAGTTATGGCCATTTTAAATATTTTCTTTTCTTCAAGGTCGATTGTATAGCGGACTATTTCTCCAGGTCTATCTGGTTCTCCAATGTCCACAGTGACAACAGGCAAAAAGCCATAAAAATTCTGAAGATCGTAGGTCTCTGATGAAATTTCGGTGATATTATACTTCCTGCCCTTTAGATATGAATCATTGATTGCTATTGCTTTCGCATCCTCTTTTTCAGTATAATTTAAGGGAGGGGACTCGTATCTTTCATAACCTATGTTCCACGTTCCCATATGCAGCAGCTTCTCTTCATCTTCGCTTCTCCCCTGCAAATCCATCTTTGTGCCTTTACCGATCTTAAAGGACAATATACCGTTCCCGACCTGTAAATCTTTATATTTTGCAGCCACAAGTATGTAATAACTTCCATCAGCAGCTTTAGGACTTATATTGATCGTCAGATTGGAATACAGTAGCTTCTCGGGTACATCCCATCCTTTGATGGTTTGCTTGAAGACCAACATCTCCTTATCGGGGATTAACTCAACAACGCCGGAATTGGATTCAAAATGACCATCCGTGTGCAGCAGCAGTGTTTTATAGTCAAGGGAGATCCCAGTTCCTTTGGTGATATTGTTACCGCTTATGAAAAGTTTGAGATTAGTCGACGTTCCCCTATAAACAGGCGAGCTAATCGACTCAACGCCAATTATTACAATATTGGGGATTGTAACATTACCTTCAATTCTTTCGAGGGAGTCATAGTCTGTCAGATTGACTTTTAATATCCCGGGCTGTTGTGATACGCATCCTGATAGTATCGTAAATCCAATGGTTGAGACAAGTAGCATCGACTGAAAAATTCTGGATGGTTCACTCTCACACTTCATCCATTTCATACCTTTCACTTTTTCGAATGTCAATTTGGCCAAGTTTTCTCCTGTGATTTTGTAGTACTTTCAGGGTAGTTCTACAAATAATTTCAATGACAATCATCTACACATCTAACTCATACAAGATTTTCTTAAACTTCGAATGGATCCGTCGTTATAGCTATCCATGTAAACATTCAAATTTTTCTCTTTTATTACCGCTCACTTCTGAACCTTTCTTCCATACGGATACGGCAGTTTATAAGTCGCAAGGGATGAAGGTATCTTCATTTCAGAACTCACAAACTGGTCTACCCACGTTGCGGTTACAACCACTTTGTATCTATCTCCCATCTTGCCTTTTACCACAACAGGAGACCTTGCATATTTCTCTGTGGAAGATTCATCCTTAGCAAGCTCAATAACTACGATGGGTGAATATGTATCGGTCTGGGTATCTATTTTTGCCCCCGTCACCGGGTCGTAGGTGAAAATACGGTTCTGCCAGATCACAAGGGGTTGAGAGGAATATGGTATGTCTTCCTCACTGTGTAAAGAATATCCTCTTGTAACCGTCTTAACTGTTTTATTTGTTTCTTCATCAATTACCGAGATATTGACTGCTACACCCGGAGCATAGCCTTTTCCTCTTAGTCGCAAATAACCATAAACAGAGTGTATTTCATTGGTTCCATTTGTGCTCTTATATTTCTCAAGAAAAATCTCAATTGTCGGCTTGAGAACATTGAGTTCGATTATTCTTGAATCTGCGAATTTTCCCTGCTGGTATACCTCCACCTCGACTTTTTGTGCGCCTGGTACCTGGTATCCTATGCTAACAAGTATGATATTACTGCCCGGTTTTAATAGAACTTCTTTTTGGGGTCTATCGACTGCATTGAGAGACTTATAATTGGACATATTACTCAAATTTCCATATGCCAGAATTGTGAATCCTTTTAAACTTTCCCCTTTTTCATCTACAAATGCATTTTTCACGTTTATTGTTACATTTACATCCTCCGAAGCATTATTTTGCAGATTGATTCTAAGCTCATCCAACTGTCCTATCGCGATTTCTTTGGGCGCATCTATGTTTACAATGCTGATTTCTGAAGGTGTAAAATACCAGAATAGCACCATCCCGGATAGCAATACTGCTGCTATTATCGCTCCAGTTATCATTTTATTTCTCATTTTTCTCACCTCGCAGCTTATCAGCCAGGGCAATCTTATTGGTCAGACCATACTGCTTCTTAACCACCACTCCTCTTTTTTCAAGATCGGTCAGCATCCTTGAAACCTTTGCTTTTGAGAAATCCAGTGAAAGCACAAGTTCGTTCTGGAGCATTTCACCACCGTTGTCTGCTATTTCTTTAACCAGCTTCTTCTCATCACCCTCAAGTGCGGTTAAGACAGCATCGATCAATAACGATTCATCGTTGACATGCTCTGCAATAGCAGCAATATCCGTATGGGGAGCCGGGATTTCCACTGGTTTTTCTATTATTATCATGTCCTTAACCTCGCTTTTTCCTGCTGCAAGCAGGTTTGTGAAGATATACGAGAGCATCATGCCGCCGACTGTGGAGCCGATAACAAGAACATACGCGTCGTTCCTGGTATAAGTGTAAGGAAGTTCAAGGATTTTGAAAGACCCATCATTTATCTGGATAATTGATGGTTTTGTAGCAAGCAGCATACTTGTGACGATAACACCTGCTACCATCAGCACAGCGCCTGCCAGCACCATTGTCCCTGTTTTTCTTGAAATCATCGAACTTGCTCCTTAGCCTGAGCTATCAATTGTACCTCCTTTTAAATAAATAGATTGTATATAGAATCCCTGTTGCAAGCGTTGCGCCAAAATCCGGCGCTCTGGGAGTTGTTTTTATTGATTCGGTTATCTGTGATGTTGCTGTGATGGTTCTTCCAGACGATAGTTGTTCATTCAATGAATTCTGAATAATCAGAAGCCTGCTCCCATCAAAGAGCCACTTATGATCATATCCAGAAAAAATTCAATGGCAGGATCATTTGATAGACCTTGCCATCTTTATCATCTCTTCTCTATTGAGGGAACTGCTTGTCTGGTTCTGACCTTCGTTCTTCCAGCTCATAACGCTCAAGCTGAGGTTTCCGATCTTCCAGCCAATTATTTTTATGCCGTTCTCTTCCGAATAACGACCTTCAATTCCATTTATATCTACGATTTCTCTGGTGTCTTGCCGAGTGAATTGTTCTGTTTTCGGTTCGGTTTTTATCACTAGTGTCTCTTTAATAGTTAACTGTTCATCTTCATTTTTGTAGGAAAACGACGCCATATCGATATCGGTTGTGGCTCCTTTGAACTTTTTTCCCTCTATACTTTCGAACTTATAGCCGGAAGGAATGTACGATGGTTCGATAATCCTGAATGAGACATTCGACTGAGCATACTGGATTGCCCCTTTTATATCAATCTTAGGATCAGAATCAGAAATCCCTGTATCTGCCAGTGTCATCTGGACTTCTTCCTTCTTTACCGGCTCATTAACTTCAGTAT
This sequence comes from Candidatus Methanoperedens sp. BLZ2, assembly GCF_002487355.1. Taxonomy (GTDB): domain Archaea; phylum Halobacteriota; class Methanosarcinia; order Methanosarcinales; family Methanoperedenaceae; genus Methanoperedens. Next base: position 75,950 of record NZ_NTMG01000068.1, read on the forward strand.
TAGCAAATGAATTGGACTTTGTTCCTGGATTGCCAAAGCCCAGTGCAACTGCTGCAATAAGTATCCCAAGTACAGTTACAATAGATATTCCAATCAATATTGATTTCTTCATATTATCACCTCTATATTTAGAGCGCATATTTTGCGCCCAAGTCTTACTACAGATGAAACAACTAATACTTTTTATGCAAGACCACATGCTAAACGGTTGCATAAAAGTGAAACCAGTGTTCTTCGAATATCGATATTGCTGTTCACTTCAAATATTCTCTGTGACAAGCATTTACATATGGTTTAAACTGCTATTTCACAATATTACCACTTTTATTTCACTTATCAATCTTCGTCGAATGCCTCAACTCCACAGCCATGCCCTTCCCGCATCCTTTCATCTCCCATCCGCTCATGTTCGCCCTTCCGACCCCTAAAAATCTCTCGCCAATAACTATCACTTCGTCATTGGGGCGTATCTGCGGATCAGCATCCATTATTCCAGGCGCAAGGATGCTGCTGTGCGGAATGAAATCGCCTATCGTTACTCTGTAATACGGATGATCGCGAAGACGTATCCCGCCGTCAACAGTAAGTGCAAGAGCTCCATATTGGGGGATCAATGTTGCAAGCTGCTTTCCTGCAAATAACTGAAATTTGGGGAACGGTGCCCTGATAATTGCATCGTCGGGAACAAGCAGGTCGCTTGCTCCTTTTCCGAACTGGTAATCCGCAGTTGCCCGCATCATGTCAAGTTTTCCCTGCTCTGCTGTTCTTTTTCTGGTATTTTTAAGTTCAAGTCCTGAAACAGCAAGCTCAAGGCTCTTAAGAGATTCATGTGACGTTACACCAGTATCAGCCGTATAAATAAATTCAAGCCCAAGCTCGTCTGCTACGGATTCGCAAATCTCCCTGTATGCGCCATGCACATGTGCTATAATATTCCTGTACTTATTTTTTTGAAGATATTGCCGCAGGCATCCTCCCACCCATGCTCTCTCTTCAAGGTCCCAGTGACCCGTTACCGGAGTATCGTAATGCGCTGCCGGATACATCAATTCAAGTTCGCGCGGGACAACTCCCATCGGGGAAGTGATTATTACCTCATGGACAAATTTGCGGTTTTTACCAAGAGCATTTATGAATTTCTGGTGCGAGAGGGAGACCGAATACGGCTTTTTGGCTGAGCATGGAAGAAGCACAAGCGTATCAAGATCAGGCGCAGTATAGCGTTCCAATACACGCTGCGCAAATCTTCTTATCTCGACCCTGTTCAGTGATTCCGGGGTATTTGCATACAGTGTATTTGATCTCAGGATCGTAGTTCTTTTTTCAAGAAAATCATATTGCATATCCATCAAACGCAGCATTGCTGTCAGCCATGGGCGCGCCCTGCACTGTCGTTCCACATACTCGCGAAGACTTCCTGACCGGATGTGTTCGCGGACGGATCGAAGTTCTTCGCCAAGCTTCAGGGAATTATGCTGTGCCATCAGTTGGGCGCGCTCTTTTTTGGGTAATTTGAGCATTTCCTGCGGTGTTTTTGAAGAACACACTGTGCATGCGCATGGGAATTCGTGCAGCCTGTCGAGGTGGAATTCTCCTGAATTTGTAAGATAAATATCCTGGTATCCTTTGATAATAGGAAAGGTCTCATCGACCAGATCCACTCCAAGATAAAGGAGCAGTGCCAGGTTTTCAGGTGCAGCAAGGGCCGGAGCATAAAGAAGAGAGTCCGCACGGGTGTTTTCCTTTAGCCGGATGATTGAATCCACGAGCTCCCGTGCCCTGTTCTCAAGCTGCTTTGCTGTTCCGAGGACATAAAGTTCAGATTCCGGATATTCATTGGTGAATGGATGTACAACAAGGCCAGTATGAGCCCGATTTGAATTATCAAGTGGCACTTTTAGCTCTATTATAATCTCTTCTCTTGTTTGCAGGGGAAGTGATTTATGAGGAAGAATGATTATTTTGTTATCATTTTGTTCGACAGGTACAGCCCTTTTCCAGACAGAACCGGAATCGATTATCGGGCAATCCTTTTCATGAAGATTTATAATAGCAGGGGTTGACAATTCCTTTTCAAGAACGAGTTTACCTATCCTTGCTGCTGCGTCGCGATGGGTGATTTCAAATATTTTGCTCATAAGTTTCCATAGGTTTTTGCGATTTATATAAGTTCAATTAACCGCAGATGAACGCAGATAAACGCAGATTTGTTAATATTGTGCTGTTTAGGTGAGGGTTTTATTTAACTCGTTGGGTCAAGGGGTAGAGAAGTCCCCTTCCGAGAGGGAGGGGATGAATCGTGCCCCCTGGGTAAGTGCATCAGATACCGAAATAACCATATAGTTTCAAATGAATAATGGTAACTATGCAATACAAACTCGAACGCGGTGCTCATTCTGTATACACTTTACAGTATCATTTGGTTCAGGTTGTAAAGTATCGAAAAAAAGTCTTTGGTAATGAAAAGATCGTTGATCTGTTGAAACAGAAAATACATGACATCAGTACAACCTTTCATGTAGAGGTGCTGGATATTGGTTGCGACATAGATCATTTCCATATGATATTCAGGTCAAAACCTACGTTGGAAATTCCAAAGTACCTGAATGCAGTAAAAACCATAACATCCAGGGAGATAAGAAGAACATTCCCAGAGATAAAAGAGAAGTTGTGCGGTGATGCCTTTTGGTCTCCGTCGTATTTCTTAGCTACAACAGGTCAGGTAACGCTGGAACAGTTGAATAAATATGTTGAGAATCAAGGGCAAGGGGAGTAATAGTATGCAACTAACAGAAAAGATCAGGATACATCCAACACCTGAACAGGAAGAAGTATTATGGCATTTGTCTGAGCAGTGCAGGCTACTATACAATTTTGCATTGGCTGAACGAAGAAAGGAATGGGTACTCAATAACTTGAGAGATTCATTTCAGGTATTTCCATGGGGTAAAACAGAATACAAGGTAAACTACAAAAAACAGCAGAATGATCTACCCGCCATAAAAGAAAAGTACCCAAGATATTCGGTAGTATATTCGAAAGTACTACAGATGGTTTTGAGAGGGTTAGACGGGGATTATAGCTCGTTCATAGAACAGAGGGTAAACGGTGATAAGAATGCACATCCACCGGGGTTCAAAGGGAAGCCGTATTTCACTACTATGATATATAACCAATCCGGGTTCAAGATCAAAGACCAGACAATCTCATTATCCCATTTTTATAATGAGATACCTCTGGTATTCGAGTTATTGCGAACCTATAGCAGGGTATACCAGGTAACTGTATTTCAAAAAGATGGGAAATATTATCTGGGTATTGTCCACGAAGTAACAGAAAAGCCGTATGTAGACAACGGATTATATCAGGCGATTGACCTTGGGATCACAAAGACCATAACTGCTATAAACACAGAATCAAAGTTTTTTGAAGCAACAAATCCAAGACCGGATAAATACTGGAATCCAAAAGTCGATGAACTCCAGGCACGAAGAGACCATTGCATAAAAGGAAGCAAGCACTGGCACAGGCTCGATAGAGCGAAAAACAAGTTAACCCGAAAATGCAGCAACCAGATAAAAGATATTCAGCACAAACTCACAAGAAAGATGGTAGATAACACCAGAGCCAATACGATCATTATCGGAGACCTTGATGTCAAGAAAATGGCTCAATCTAAAAAGACAAAAACAAAATTACCAGTGAAGGCAAAGAAAAGTCTCAACAGATCAACTCAAAATAATGGATATTTATCTCAGTTTGTTAGGTTTCTAACCTACAAAGCAGAACTTATAGGTAAGAAAGTAATAGAAATCGATGAGCGGAAAACGTCAAAGAGGTGCTATGTATGTGGAAAAGAGCATGATATGCCTCTCTGGAAGCGTACTATGAACTGTGATTGCGGGAACGTGATTGATAGGGATAGGAACAGTTCTATCTATATCATGTTACGGTTTCTATCACAAAATGCCATGTGGACTGGCTACCAGCAATTTGTTGGTAATCTACGACAAACAGGGCTTATGGTGCCGAAACTAGCACCACAAGCATACTCGTAGGAAGCCCCAGCCCGAAAGGGGGGTAGTTCACATCTCGTGCCTGAATGGAAAAAATATTATGTCATCGAAGATATCAGGGCAACGATAATGGGGGAAAAGATCAATTCCGGAAATCTCACTGAAAGCAGAAGGGCTCAGGATGGAAATCGGAATGGAAAGCTGCTAAATTCTGATAAAATATAGGAGAAAAAGGAATATGAATAGCGAGGAACCAAACCCGGAAAAGATAATTGAGACAACATTTGCCTTTGCAACAACAAGGGTGCTAATTACGGCGATAGACCTTGAATTGTTCACACATATTGCTAAAGGGAACCATACTGTTATTGAAATTGCAAAAGCTGCATCAGCAAGCGAACGAGGTATGGAGATTATACTGAACGGGCTCACATCGCTGGATTTTCTTATAAAATCCAATGGTACATACGATCTTACCCCGCTCTCGGAGAAATTCCTCGTTAAAGGCAAACCATCATACTTCGGGGATTTTGTGCAGCATGGGGATGATCTGTGGGAGCCGTGGAGCCACCTGACCGATGCGGCTAAGAAAGGCAAACCCTTCAAGAGAATTGAAAAAGAACAGGGTCCTGAGTTCTTTGAGAGGATGGTGGTTCAAATTTTTCCGATGAGCTATCCCTGCGCAAAGGCCGCAGCAGAAGCGCTTGGTGCGGGTTCTTCATGGAAAAACCTGGATATACTTGATGTTGCTACGGGTTCAGGTGCATGGAGCATTGCATTTGCACAGGTTGATAAAGGTGCAAATGTAACAGCCCTTGATTGGCCGAATGTGCTTGAAGTAACAAAAAAGGTGGTGAATAAATTTGGTCTTGGCAAGAGATTCACCTTTTTGCCGGGGGACCTGAGAGAGGTGGATTTCGATGAGAAACAATATGACCTTGTCATACTGGGGCATATTTGCCATACAGAAGGAGCAGAGAAAACCCGCGAATTGTTTTATCGGGTTCACAGGGCGCTAAAGCATGGTGGGAAAGTTCTGATTGCTGAAATGATACCTGATGACGAACGTAAATGTGCAGTCTTTCCCTTGATGTTTGCTGCAAATATGCTTGTAAACAGCACGGAAGGTAATACTTTTACGATGGCAGAATACACAGAATGGCTTGATGATGCAGGTTTTAAGGATATGACAATTATTGATGCGCCCGGTCCATCCCCACTTATTGTGGCAAGTAAGTAACAGGTGGTTGCAGGATCAAAACTACTTTCAGGGATGGCTCAATAAGTTTAAATTGAAAAGAATGTTCCTGATGCGAAGTAATGCATTTTCGCAATCTTCTGGAGACTTTCCACCAGTAATGACGAGTTTTCCGGAACCGAACAATAAAAGAACTACTTTAGGGTCAAACTTCAGATTCAGGTCATCTCCGAGTTCAGCGGATGCCACTATATTCTGAATGACCACTTCATAATTTATTCAGGAGGTTTGAACCACAATCTATTTTTAGTATGGCAAAATATGTATTATCATGGATTTACGCCAATGCAAGAAGGGTTGTGAGGTATGCACACCATGCGAGGATTGCAAAGCGCCACAGTTCAATGTGAATTTGATGTGCGGAAGCTGCCTGCAATGTGAGACCCCACATGTCGAAATGTATGAATGGAAATAATTGAAACCTGCTCGTTGTTTTTTCTAATGAGACTAAAGAGTATCAGCCATAACATTAATTAACCCGGTAAAATATATAACTGTTGCACTATACAGGTGCATAATGGTAGAAAAGAAGGAGATACTCAGGATTTTAGATGGCTACGATAAGGAGAATATAGCTATTGCTACTGTTTGTTCACATAGCAGCCTTCAGATATTTGACGGGGCCAGGAAAGAGGGTTTCAAGACCATCGGGATAAGTGTCGGATCGCCCCCAAAATTCTATGATGCCTTCCCGAAGGGAAAGCCGGATGAATTTTTCATTGTAAAGGATTATAAGGAAATCCTTTTAAAAACAAAAGAACTTGCAGCAAAGAATGCGATCATAATCCCGCACGGGTCTTTCGTGGAATATCTTGGCCCTGAAAATTTCCAGAAGCTGCGCCTTCCCACATACGGAAACCGAAGCGTTCTTGAATGGGAATCAGACCGGGATATGAGCCGCAAATGGCTGGAATCAGCGGGAATAAAAATGCCGCGCCAGATAAAGAATCCGGAAGATATCGATTCTCCTATGATGGTCAAGTATTATGGCGCAAAAGGCGGAATGGGATTTTTTGTTGTCAAGAATTATTCTGATTTCCAGAAACGGATCAATCCTGCTGAAAAATACACCATTCAGGAATTCGTTCTCGGGACACGTTATTACATGCATTATTTCTATTCACCAATTAAGCATGATGGCTATAAGCTGAGTATTGGGTCCCTTGAACTGCTTGGCATCGACAGGCGTGTTGAATCAAATGCTGATGAGATATTCAGGATCGGTTCTCCGACTGAGCTTGCAGAAGCTGGCATATATCCGACTTTTGTAGTGACAGGAAACCTGCCTCTTATGATCCGGGAATCGCTTCTCCCCAAGATTTTCGAGATGGGGGAGAAGGTAGTGGAGAGATCACTTGAGTTGTTCGGGGGCATGATCGGGCCATTCTGTCTTGAAACTGTTGTAACAGACACACTTGAATTGAAGGTTTTTGAAATATCAGCCCGCATAGTTGCAGGGACTAATCTTTTCATTTCCGGTTCGCCATATTCGGATCTTATAGAAGAAAATTTATCCATGGGGCGGCGTATGGCTCGCGAGATAAAAGTTGCACAGGATACTGATTCGCTTCCGGAAGTAATATCATGATGCAGAAAAAAGAATATGATGTCATTATTATAGGTTCAGGACCTGCAGGGATGTTTGCAGCGTATGAGCTTGCCGAAAAGATGGATGTCCTTGTCATAGACATGGGCCGTGATATTAAAGAGCGGGAATGCAAAATGAAGCGCCGCGGCATCTGCACCCATTGCGACCCATGCGATATTATGTGCGGCGTGGGCGGCGCAGGGACATATTCTGATGGGACCCTGAACCTTCGCCCTGACGTCGGGGGGGATCTTGCCGAGCAAACAGGGGATACTGAATATGCATGGCAGCTTGTTGATTATGTGGATAAGGTATTCCTGAAATACGGAGCTCCTGACCATCTTTATATTCCTAAAGGCGACGAGGTGGAGCAACTAAAGCGAAGGGCAGCGTCTGTCGGGGCGCGGTTCATTGAAATTATCCAGAGGCATATCGGGTCTGATAATGCGCCTGTAGTTATTGCAAATTTTGAAAAGGACATGAAAGAGAAAGGCGTTGAGTTCCTGCTTGGTACGAAAGTAGAGGATCTGGTCATAGAAGAAAATACCTGCACAGGTGTTGTTCTATCGGACAGTACAAGGATCAGCTCCCGCTTTACTATCATTGCGCCCGGGAGGGTAGGCGCGAAATGGATCGATGAGATTTTGCATAAACACAAAATTGAGGCAAAATATGCTCCCATTGATGTAGGAGTAAGGGTTGAAGTCCCTTCGATAATAATGGATCCGATAACATACATAAATCATGATCCCAAATTCCACATCCAGACAAAGACATATGATGATTTTGTGAGGACTTTCTGTACTAATGAGAGGGGTTTTGTGGTAAAAGAAGAATATGAGGATTTTATCGCCACTAATGGCCATTCCATGACGAATGAGCAATCGGAGAATACGAATTTCGCTTTTCTCGTCAGGGTCGAACTCACCGAACCCATTGAGAATACAGTACGCTATGGAAGGTCTATCGCAAAGCTTGCAACAACTATCGGCGGTGGGAAACCCGTGCTCCAGAGGATGGGCGATCTGCGTCGCGGAAGGCGAACCACCCAGAGCAGGCTTAAAAAGAACCAGGTAATAAATACACTTAAAGATGTGACGCCAGGTGATATTTCCATGGCCCTGCCGCACCGCATCGTTACAGATATAAGGGAAGGGCTTGATGTATTAAATGAGATTATACCGGGTGTAGCGTCGGATTCAACACTATTATATGCCCCTGAGATAAAATTTTATTCGATGCAGGTAGTTGTTAACCGTGACATGGAATCAAGCATCAGGAATCTTTTTGCGGCCGGGGATGGTGCAGGGCTTTCAAGGGATATTGTGAATGCTGCGGCAACTGGTGTGATTGCAGGAAGGGGAATATTGAAGAAAGTTTGAGCTCTTGATCCGATAAATGATGGAGACTCCATCACCATCTTTTTATACTATTATGATCATAAGTATCATATAAGTATCATCGCATAAAAGAGTGCAATTATTATGGCCGAGTCGAGTGAGTTTGAAAAGTATTGTATTCAGACACTGGAAGTATATTTCGGGGAGTTGGCAGGTGGAATTGTAAATAATGTAAAGACGAAGAAAAGCCTGAATGATGGATCAAATATCAGCGATTATAAGGAATTTATCGACCTTCTGGAAATTAATATAAGTATACTGGCAGGAAAAAATACGGCTAACGATATTGGAAATACATTAAGGAACAAAACCCTTGATTTTGTGGAGAAAAAGAAAAAACCGGAACCTATCTTAGATGGTGATATGGAAAAAGAAATATATACTTTTTTGGATAAAAATACATTACCCACTGAACGGGATATTGCCGATTATGCTAAATACCTGACATTAAAATATGGCGGTCAGGCGAAGAATGTTGAAAAAGAAATAATTGAAAAAATTAAAGACCAGATAAAAAAAACAATCAGCTGGAACAAAATAAATGGAGAAATAAAGGATTTACTTTCAAGATTCCAGGAGCCCACTAAAACCGATATTGATGATTTTATACATTATCTTCGTCTTTCAAAACTGGTTTTTGAGGAAAATGAACTGAGAGATGAGATTGAAAAAGAAAGGCTTTACAGGAAATTCCATGGGCCGCAGGATACTGTAATGCCATCACAGATCAATGAACTTGTCAATTTGATCAAAAATACAACCAATAAAGATGCGCTCAGTAAAAAATTAGGAAAACAGGAACTAAGCTATCTTATCAAGGATGAATCCGGGGTTTCCGATAAATCAGTCTCAGAATTCATAAAGCTCATGACGCCTTCTGAAGATGATACAAGAGATACGCTTGAAGACCTTGGGCTTAAACATCTTATCAGCGATAAATAAAAAATTACTTAAACAACAATGTAAACTTAGCAGTCAATGAAACTTTCCGAATTTGACTATCATCTTCCCAAAGAACTTATCGCCCAATCTCCAATAGAACCAAGAGATGCATCTAAATTAATGGTGGTGGGGCAACAGATCGAGAACCGTTTTTTCTGCGACGTCCTGGATTACTTTGAGGCCGGAGATACCCTTGTTCTTAACGATTCAAGAGTAATACCTGCAAAACTCATGGGCAAAAAAAGTACAGGCGGTCATGTGGAAGCGCTTGTTGTCTCAAGAAATGACGCTGGTTATGAATGCATGATACGCGGGAAGAACATCCGGGAAGGTACAAAAATTAATTTTGGTGAGCTTGAAGCAACAGTGCTCCGGATCCTGGAGAAGCCCAATACAAACAGGTATCTTGTTAATTTCAATTGCAATGGGAATCTTCCTGATATTCTTGAAAAAATAGGGGAAGCGCCGCTGCCTCCTTATATCAAACAAAAACTCGATGATAAGAACCGTTACCAGACGGTCTATTCGAAAGAAAAAGGCTCAATTGCGGCGCCAACAGCCGGTCTTCATTTCACGAACGAGTTGTTGGAGAGGATAAAAGAAAAAGGTGTCAACATCGCTTATGTCACTCTTCATGTAAGCCCCGGGACTTTCACGCCAGTTCAGGCTCAGGATATAGAAAACCATATAATGGAACCTGAATATATTTCTGTCCGGAGGGAAAATGCAGATATCATCAATGGGACAACAGGAAAACTCATAGCAGCAGGAACAACAACGGTAAAGGCACTTGAGAGTTCATGCATTGATGGGAAAATAATAGAAAAAGAAGGGTTCAGTGAGCTTTTCATTTATCCATCATATCAGTTCAGGTCAAAAATCGATGCTATGATCACAAATTTCCATCTCCCGAAATCCACGCTTTTGATGCTTGTGAGCGCTTTTGCAGGCCGGGAACGCTTGATGGAGGCTTATAATAAAGCCATATCACATTCATACAGGTTTTACAGTTTCGGGGATGCAATGCTTGTTTTCAGGGAAGGGAATAAATAATATGTATAAGCTTATCCACACAGATAAAAATACAGGAGCAAGAGCAGGAAAACTCATGACAAAACATGGCATCATCAATACTCCTGCATTCATGCCCGTTGCCACAAAAGCGACCGTGAAGACCATTACAACCGATGAACTGTACGAAATGGGAACACAAGTGCTGATAAGCAATGCTTTCCACCTGTTGCTCTCTCCAGGCATGGAGGTTATTCAGAGAGGCGGCGGCCTGCACAAATTCATGAACTGGAAGGGAGGCATATTCACGGATAGCGGCGGCTTCCAGATGATACGAAAGGATTTTCCATTCAAGATCAACGATGAGGGGATTATTTATAAGAACCTGCGGGATGGGAAAAAATATTCTTATACTCCTGAAATATGTCTTATGAACCAGAAGCTGCTTGGAAGCGATGTGGCAATGATACTTGATGATTGCCCTGCTTACGGTAGTGAGTTTAAAGTTGTTGAAGCATCAATGGAAAGGACAATAAAGTGGGCAGCCATGGCCAAAAATGTGGAACAAAATCACGGACAGCTCTTTTTTGCAATACTCCAGGGCGGGACTTTTGCAGAATTGAGAAAAAGATGTGCTGAGGAACTGATCGAGATGGATTTTGACGGCTATGGGATAGGCGGCCTGTCGATTGGTGAGCCCAAGGAAATAATGAATGATGTTTTGAAGCTTAGCGTTCCTCTTGTCCCTGAAGATAAAGCGCGCTATCTTATGGGTGTGGGTTCACCGATAGAGATATTAAATGCGATCGAATCCGGCATCGATATTTTTGACAGTGCTTTCCCCACGCGAAATGCAAGGCATCAGACACTTATGACATCAAAAGGGAGCATTGATATTGCGCGGAATAAATTTGCAATGGATTTTTCACCGATAGATGAAAATTGCGGATGTTACATGTGTAAGAACTATACAAGAGCATACCTGCATCATCTTTTTAAGGAATCCGAATTGCTGGCGCTTCGGCTTGCCTCCATACATAATCTTCACTTTATTCAGTCACTAGTTATAGGGGCAAGGGAAGCGATACTGGAGGACAGTTTTTCAGAATACAGGAAGAATGTGATAGCAGGTTTTGTTTGATGACTTAATGTTTTATCCTAACAACAACGGTTCCGGCTAAGCGATCCCCGAGTCTCTGTCTTTTCTCTGTGATCGCCATAACGATAAATCCCAATATGTAAAAGGAAGGTAGACTATCTATTATCCGCAAAACATTTCTCAACAGCGCTGCTAAAAAGTCACATGGCTCTCCATTTTCTTTAACAACAATAATCCCGAGGATCATCTTACCAACAGTCTGGCCTTTCCATGTTTCCAATAATATACCATAAAATATCCAGAGGAGCATTATAATTAATAAACTCATGAAAAAACCGCTCATGGCCGTCATCGGTGATCCCGCCGCAAGGCCGGGAACAATTGAAGCACCGACAATACTGAATGATAAAAATACCATTACAAAATAATCAATTATTACGGCAAAGATCCTGTGCAGGACAACATCTTTCTCAGTCCCCATTTCACCCCTGGAAGATACGTTTACAGCAACCGTGGAGATTTTCAGGTTGGTGCCACATTTTGAGCAAAATTCCGCGTCATCCGGATTCATTGTTCCGCATTTGCTGCAATACATTTTTACACCTTGTTACAATATTTACTCATGGTATTTAAAAATGTTGATGTATGTTGAGATTATCTAAAATATTTTCTCAATGTAAATAAAGAAACATATAAACACATTAAATCAAATCTAACCTGCATGAAATTCCAGATTCTCAATGCTGACTATACCTACAGCGATGATTTGCCTGTAATAAGACTTTATGGAAGAGATGAATCTGGAAACAGTATATGCTGCCATGTGCCAGGTTTTGAACCTTATTTTTATGCAAAAGCAAAGCCTGAATTGTCAACTATTTTGCTGGAAAAGTTTAAAGAGCATATAAAAAGGATCGAGCAAGTAAAGCGGTTTGAACCGGTGGGTTATTTCAAGAATAAAACAAGCATGCTAAAGATCATCCTGTATGATCCGAAAAGCGTTCCCATCATCCGCGATGATATCCGAAAAATGGTTGATGAGATATATGAGACAGACATCCTTTTCAGGAACAGGTATATGGTGGATAAAGGGCTTGGCGGCATGGGTTGGGCAAAAGCAGAACCGGAAAAGGATACAATAAGTAATGAGGTCATAAGCGACCTTAAAATAACATCAGGGAATGTAGAACCTGTTGAAATCCTGAAAAACGCACCACTGCGCCATCTTGCATTCGATATTGAGTGCCTGCCATTAAATGGCGCCATGCCGGTGCCTGAAACATCACCGATTGTGTTAATAAGCCTTGCTTTTGCGCCTGATTTTGAAGGAAAGAAAACACTTGTGCTTGTTGGGAAGGATGCAAAAGCAGATGATGAAACCGAGAGTTGTGGCAGCGAAGAAGCCATGCTGAAGCGATTTTTTGAAATAATAAAGAAATATGACCCTGATATTCTCGTGGGTTACAACTCGAACAGTTTTGATATTCCGTATATTGTTGACAGGATGAGAACTCTTAATAGAAAAGGAGCACGGATAGAGCCGATCGCAGGAAGAGATGGCAGGGATCTCTATTATAAGAAAATCGGGAATGTTACAAGAATAAGCGTGATGGGTCGCATTGCTGTGGATGTATTACCTTTGCTTCGCAGGGAATTTTCGCTCAAACAATATACATTAAGAAATACGGCAAAGGAATTGCTGGGTTCTGAAAAACTCGAAATACCATTCCTTGAAATGGAAGATTACTGGAAAGATAATGGTGAAAAGCTTTCAAAATTCATCGAATATTCAAGACGCGACTCTGAACTCGCACTTCTTTTCCTGTTGAAACTCCAGCTTATCGATAAATATATCGCTCTTGCAAGAGTGAGCGGGACTCTGCTTCAGGATATTCTCGATGGCGGGCAGACCCAGATGGTGGAGAGCCTGATGCTTCGTGAATACATGAAAAATGACCGTGTGTTACCTGCGCGCCCAACAGGGGAAATGTCCGATGAGCGCTATGATGAAGGCGAGGAACTGGCCGGGGCTGAAGTCCTGCCTCCAAAGAAAGGCCTTCTTGAGAATATCGTCATCCTTGATTACAAATCACTCTACCCGACCATAATGATGGCGCATAACCTGTGTTATACCACAGAGGTTGTGGGAGAGCGGCCAGCTGATGTTATAGTAGCGCCAACAGGCGGTGTTTTTGTTTCCAGCAAAGTTGTAAAAGGTATCGTGCCATCCATTCTTGAAGACCTCCTGAACCGCAGGCAGGAGACGCGCGCTAAAATGAAAACAGCAAATGAGGAGGAAAAACGAGTTCTGGATGCCACACAGCTTGCGCTTAAAATCCTTCTTAACAGTTTCTACGGCTATTCAGGATATACAAGGGCGCGGCTGTACAGCTTGACCCTTGCAAGCGCAGTAACGAGCTTTGGAAGGGAGAATATCCTGAGAACGAAAGACTTGATAGAGAAGGACATCAGGGAAATAATCCTGAAGGACGGAAAAGCTTTCAAAAAAGATGAAAATATAAGCGGGAAGCGTATTGGTTTATCGGTGGTTTATGGAGATACGGACAGCGTTTTTGTGCATCTTGCTGATAAAGAGATTAACTTTGATGAGGCGCAGCTTGTGGGAAATACAATCGCAAATACCGTTACGGATTCTCTTGTTAAGCCAATGGAGCTTGTTTTTGACTCTTTTGCTAGGCGCGCCATATTCCTTGCCAAGAAGCGTTATGCTCTCCTTATCCAGGAAAAAACGGCGAAGGGTCTTAAGGAAAAGATAAAAGTGAAGGGAATGGAGACAGTTCGCCGCGACTGGTGCGAGCTTACCACAAAGACTATTGAGAAAGTCCTTGAGCTTGTCCTGAAGGAAGGAAAAGTGGATGATGCCGTTCTTCTTGTCAAGAATACGATAAATAGCATAAAAACAATAGATTCCACAAGCCCGCTTTTTGACGACCTTATCCTGACACGCCAATATACAAAAAAAATTGAAAGTTACAGGAACAGGCAGCCACATATAACCGTAATAGAAAAGCTCCAGAAAAGGGGCATAATCTCACATGTCGGTGACAGGATACCATTTGTGATCGTGGCAGGCAATGCGATCTTTGTTGACCGCGCCGAAGACCCTGAATATGCGCAAAAGAAAAACCTGCCTATTGATGTTGATTATTATATAAATAAACAGATACTTCCGCCTGTTGAACGGATATTATCTGATTTTGGTGTAACAAGAGAAATGTTAAGAGGGATGGGAGAAAGAAAGGTGCAGACTGAAACAAAGCAGAAACAATTATTTGAATTTTAGGAGAAAATATTTTGAAGACCCATCCCAGATGTGCGCCGTGTTTATTATCAAGAGTACAGTTTGAGGCAGAACTTTCAACAAAAGATGTGGAATTGCAGAAAAAAGTAATTATCGCAGGGATAGAAGTACTCAGGAAATACATGGTTGACGGGGCGGCGACGCATCTTTCCACAAAGATCCACAGGGAAGCATACAGGATACTTGGAGATATTGACCCGTATTCAGAGAAAAAAAAGGAAAGCAATGCGGCTGCAATGAAGCTTTTGCCCATGGGAAGGGAATTTGTTTCTGAAAAAGACTCATTCAGGCGCGCGGTGCTTGTATCAATTATCGGCAACTCGTTTGATTTCGGAGTGCTCGGGTTTGACGCTGATAAAGCAACAGCTAAGGAAGCGATGCAAAAGCAGATCAAACACGGGCTTGATGTGGATGATTCAGATAAGATAAAAACGATGTTGAGCAACGTTGTCTATCTTGCCGACAACTGTGGGGAGATCGTGTTTGACACTCTGCTGTTTGAGCAAATAAAAAAGCTCGGGGGCAGGATCACCCTTGTTGTCAGGGGCGCGCCCATCCTGAACGATGTCACCATGAAAGAAGCGCTGGAACTTGGTATTGACAAAATGGTTGACAGGGTGCTCACAACGGGTTCAAATGCCATTGGTCTGTGCTTGCAGGAAGCGCCGCCAGAGCTTGTGGAAGCGCTCAGGAATGCATCGCTTATTATCAGTAAGGGGATGGCAAATTACGAGACAATGTCTGAATATGATTTCAGACCGATTGCGTATCTTCTGAAGACAAAATGCGAATCGGTGGCTGAGGCGATGGGATTGGAGAGGAATATGAATGTGGCGAGGGTGGAGGAATAACCACTTACACTTTCTTAATGAAATAAAAATTTATATTACTTATTTTTACAATTCTTGAAGAAGTAAGGTTCATTTCAAAAAATATTCATCAAATTCTTCAATGTTATTGAATCTAATGCCTTTCTGTTTCTTTATTTTTTCTAATTTTTTTAGATATTGTGGATTTACTTCCATATGAAGATCTTGATCGATTTCATTAATGACAATCTCTAATCGGCTCATTTGCTCTTTTAAAGCTGCCATATCATCCGCCATAATTGAGTTTAGTAACATATAAAACTTTAGTGCATTATAGGATTATTCTAAAATATGTGGGAGTATCTGGATATGGGGGATAAAGGGAATGCGCGGGAACACTTTGCGAAGGCTAAAGGGATGATCGGGAAGAAGGGGTATCAAAGGCGGGATGGGGAAGTGAAGGAACTGGAAGAGCAGCTTTCAAAAAAGGATTAAAAATGAATTGAGTCACCAAGCATCAGAAATTTTATATAGTGCATGAAATAACTTATAATATATATGGATATTTTACTGGTGGTATCTGTCCTTATAATAATATTCCTGGTTAGTGTATTCTATTTCTTTTCCACATATAACAGGCTCAAAAGTTTAAGGAATGCAGCAGATGCAACACTGTCCCAGACAAGAGTTGCGATGAAAAAGCGGCTTGACATGATCGAACAGCTTGTTGAGGCAGTTAAAAGCTATGCCAAGTTCGAAAAGGATACTTTTGAGAAGATAACGAGCCTGCGGGCAAATGTGGGAAAAGCAGGTACGGGGGAACTGAAAAAAATTGATGTTGAAAGCCGCGGGATTCTTGGAAATATTATCGCAGTTGCTGAAAATTATCCTGCATTAAAAACCTCGGAGACCGTAACTTCACTGATGACCTCGGTCAAAGATATAGAGGATGAGATCGCAAGACACAGATATACCTATAATAATATTATCCAGGAATACAATACCATGATGGATACTATTCCTTCAAGATTCATTGGACGTTCGGCTGGTATGAGCAAGAAGGAATATCTGGATTTCTTTGATGAGGAATTAAAAAAGCCAGTGGTGAGCTGGGGTTGAATGAAAATAAGGAAATCGTAATTTTATTGATTATCGTAGCGCTGATAGGTTTAGCCGGGCTTTACCTGACCGGAGGGTTGCCTGGCATGGAGAACGCATGCGGTTTAGGAGGATGCGGGGATGTTTATGTTGAGACTTACAATGCGAACCTGTACCTGAATGGAACACTTGAGGAAAATTTTGTTTATGAGATCAAAGAACCGGACAAATACAGGATGCTATATCGAGACTGGAAAGTACCGCTTTCTTACGGGATACCAGATGATACAACAGTAAAAACAAATCCTCACATAGAACTTGTCAGTATCTCTTCGCCGCCCGGAACATTTCCTTATATTAAGGATTTTCAAGGCAACACCAGAGTCATTTCAAGTGCAGATGCCCGATATGCAAATGAAATTTCATCCCTTGCTGTGCAAAACGAAGCAGGCAGCTACAACCCTGTAAGATTCGATGCCGGAAAATATGAAATGAACTATGTTTTTAGTCTGCATCCCCCTCTTGAATGTGATAAGGAATACTGCCATCTGAATTTAAAACTCGCAGACGAGCATCTGCCATACAATAAGGTAATAATAACTATTCATGACCCACAGGGCTATATTTCTCAGCTTTTTGAACATTCTTTAATGGACGTAAAGAAAGAAGGTGATACATGGATTGTGAGAGGTATAAGCCCGAAAGATACACTTTTTGAGATCGAGCTATTACTCAATCCGGCGAGTTCAGGAGGAATAGACGGATTCCCCAGAGAGGTACCTGACGTTAAACGACAAACACTTTCAGCAAATTCCAGATATTCCATCTTTTCACAATTAAGTTCTGCTCTCAAAGCCATGGTGTTCCTGTTTCCTGTATTGCTTGCATTTATTTATTATAAATTCGGCAGGGAGAAAAGTTTCACTGTGCCAAAATTCCTGAGTTTTGTTCCCAGGAATCGGAAGCCATGGCTCGTGAATCTTGTTTTTAGAAAAGATTCCTTTGACTACGATGAAAATGGATTTTATGCAACACTTCTTGACCTGCATAAGCGAGAGATTATTAAAATTGAAACTGAGGGAGAAAAGCAATCAAAGATCAAAATACCGGGAATTAAAGGATCAGAAGACACAAAATCCGGGGGATTAAGGATAACTCTCATAAAAGGGCATGAAGCTGGAGAAGATCAATATGAAATTAAGGTGCTGAAGTTTCTGGAGAATTACTCAAAAAATAATTTATTTAATACCAGTGAACTTGAACACAAAATTGAAAATTTGAGGAATAAGATCATGGCGAAGAGTTCTGATGCTGAGTATGATTT
Organism: Candidatus Methanoperedens sp. BLZ2; assembly: GCF_002487355.1. GTDB lineage: Archaea > Halobacteriota > Methanosarcinia > Methanosarcinales > Methanoperedenaceae > Methanoperedens. The sequence goes on from NZ_NTMG01000068.1 coordinate 93,817, forward strand.
GATCATTATTCGGGATAATATGAATGATGTAATGAAGGTTCCTCAGAAAAAGGCTGCCAATGAATTTGTAAAGAGCGGAAAAAAGTATACCTGGATGATATTCGGGTTTTTCCTATTAGTCCTGGTCGTTACTTCTTATCTCTTATCCATTGGTATATATACTTCTCTCGTCCTGTTACTACAAACTATTCCCCCGTTATTTGTTTCATCTTCGCTTTTCGGAAGATGGAAAGAAAATTATTACAAAGAGAAACTCGAATGGGATGCTTTCAAGACATTCCTTTCTGATTTCGCATCAATAAAGAAATATGCACCACAGGATATAAAGATGTGGCAGGAATGGCTTGTCTATGCAACAACGCTCGGCATCGGGGATAAGGTTGTTGAAGCCATGAAACAACTTAATATACAAATACCTGAAATCCAGGCAGTGACCTACATGCCGACATACTTTAGAGGCGCATATGGCATGACTTCTCCGCCATCCCCGCCTTCATCCGGTGGCGGTGGGTTCAGTGGCGGCGGTGGTGGATTCGGCGGAGGCGGTGGATTTGGAGGCGGAGGAGGGGGAGCCAGGTGAGAATGGAAAATATTGACATATTATAATCCTGTTATTTACTTTTATTCTTATCAGAAGGGTTTTCAATAATGAATAATAAAAAGATCAAAGAGTCAGGACTGAAAGAAATTGCAAAGATCGGTCTTGAAAATAAAAAGATCAGCAGATGGAGAACACGACTTTTAAATTACAAATTCAATGGCGCATATCCGGATGATAAATATGTCTGGCTGACAAATGTGCTGGCATTAAAAGGTGTGGATTCAGGTAACTTTGGTGTTGGATGTATTTTAGTGGATGTTTATGGTAATGTAGTCGTTCAAGGTCACAACGAAGTATTTCATCCATATCTTTCATTTGAATGTGGATGAACTGATTAACAAAATTAAAAATATTCATTCTATGAAGGAAAGATTATGAAAATCTTTATAAATTAATAAATCATAACCTCTTCAAATGGATAGATTATTGGGTGGAATAATTGATGATATTACTCTGTATCGAATTATTGAAGGGGTAATTATAATACTTACCTTGTTTACAGTTTTTCTTGCTATTCAAATAATTTTGGCATGGAAATCCATAAACAAGGAAGAAACAAATTCAGATGAAATAATTTTCAATAAAAAAAGTTTTTACCGAAGTAGCATATTTATATTCATAGCAGGATTTTTTATGATCTTTCATGAATTTCTTGAAGGCCTTGAGGAAAATGCACCTGATTATACAACCTATAAATTTTTTGAATTCATGGCACTTTCAGGATTAATTCTCTTTATGCTTGAGTGGTATAATATATTGAAGAAATTACAAAAGAAGCAGAAAGCTCGATATCGCACAATTTAATCGTAATTCAATTGAAGTCAAGTTTATCATTGAATTGGCTTTGTCCAGATAACGAAATTATGGACCATAAAAATGATAAAACCGAACATTATGGCACCTAATAATGCACTTTGCCAATCAAAGATTTCATTCTGTAAAAAAAATTTCAGCAGGACATAAATAATAAAATATGAGATTGAGGCCGTAAAAGTCAGGATAATCGTTTTTTTCATGATGGATTGTAACATTATTTTATTTTTTAATAAGCATTTTCCAAAATTATATCCAAATCATAACCACATTCAAAATCTTCCCTGTAGTATAATATATTATCTATATCTTAAGATATTCATCTATATCTTGAGATATGCATCGATACTTTCTTTGGGGATTTTCAATTCGCCAAGGAACCTCTCCATCATTGTAATGTTAAGTTTTTCCCTGGATAATTTGTACAGGTATCTTGCATCATCAATATCTTTTGGAGAACCCTTGAATAAGTTATATGGTATTTGCATTTCAAGAGGTGAAATAAATAAATTCCTGTCGCCCAGTATTATCTTTTTCCGGTATTTCAGTGTAAATCTGTCCATTTCATTTTTGACTATCTTTATCCTGAACTCCGGAATTTGATTATCTTTCTTTGCAATCCTCACAGCATGATGGTTTTTCAGGTAGGCATTGTATGCATCAATGGGATCGCCTGTGTTTTTGCATTCGTATGATCTTTCGATTTCAAGCCACAATTTCAAAAATTTCTCAAATGAGATGTTCTGGATCAGGATATCAATATCCTTTCGTTCTTCCTTTTCTTCATTTGTTTCATTATTACCGAATAGAATAGAAACATATCTTGAGAAAAGCACATAACGGATATTATTTCTTGCGAGTATTTCCGAAAAATCCAGGACCAAATAATCTATAATTGATAATTTTTTGTAAAGGATTATTTCATTATCGTTGAATTCTATTTTCATTTTACTCTGATCCATACCGCCCTCCTGAAAGTTCCCTGATCCTTTTTGCGGTCCTGTAGCCAACACGTTCCACGTTCATCAGTTCCTCAAGCGGCGCCGTCATGACATTTTCCACGCTGCCAAAGTGTTTTAGCAGATTCCTTGCAGCAACCTGCCCTATACCCGGAAGTGACGATACAATATATTCTTTAGCTTTACTTTGTGAGAGACGGCTGCGCTTTCCGTGTAAATTGAAAGACCTGGTTTTATCTATTTGCTCTTTTGCAGCGATCATCGTGATAACCTGCGCCGTTTCTGCCTCGTTAAGCGTGTATATAGTCGGGATACGCATAAGGGCAATGGAATTAAGAAAACCCTGTATCGCTTTGGGGTTCATCCTTCTGCCTGAAAAGAAGAATATATCTTCACCCTCAATGATCAGAATGGGTTTCCTGTACGATTTCGCCAGGTCCGTAAGTTGTGAAAAAAGCTCCCGGCGTTCGATCAGGGTTGCGAAAACATCATCGACCGTCTTTCTTTCGAATGCCACGCGATCACTTACAACATAATCACCTGTCTTCAGGGTGCTGATCTCAATTTCTGCGCCAAGTTTTACAAGCGCTTCTGGTACCCTGGAACGCATTTCACGGTGGTCAATGACAATCTTTATAGCTATCTCTCCTTAATGTTTCAAAACGCTATACCGACAGGACAGATGATATACTATTTTAAAGTGCGAAGTGAAAGTATTATGCTGCTTTCCTCTTTACCTTCCCGGTTTCCTTTAATATCGTGTCAATGCCGCTTTTTACAAGCGCTTCAAACTTTTCACCACGCATGCTTGCCCTGTTGAGCGTTTCCCCGAGATCGAGGGGAAGCGCAATATCAACCCAGTTATCCCTTACCCTGTGAAGCAATGGTTTCTCAAGGATTTCCTTTGCTTTTTCATTGGCAGAAGACGCAGTCTCGCTATCTTTGAATTTTATTGGTACATGCAGTGTGAGGGATGTGATCTTTCCATCCTTTTCCTTTGGCGTGTATAATCGTACGATCTCACTCCCGAAGCGGCCGAAGAACTGGTCTGTTCCTTTTCCAAATCCTATTTTTTCGATTGCCGATACTGCCCCTGCGGGAATATCATCCATTATGCAGCCGCACAATGCGCTTGTTATCTCTTTTTCTTCCGTACTTTCTGCGATCCGGACAAAATCATCAAGTGGAAAACCCATTACTACCTCGTCATCCCTGTAGCCTGAGAACATCCTTGCTCCATTGCAAAGAAGCGACAGGTTTACTTTTTTCTCCATGAACGGGATTGCAGTACATTCACCACATACTGCGAACTCTCCTTTGAATTTAACTTCAACAGGTCGTTTTTCATGCAATTGCGCAAGTATTGTGGAAACGCGCATTATTTTTCGCGGATTTCCGATTATTATCACCACATCGGGTTTTTTTTCAGTCTTTTCAAGGGAGCTGACACTTACGAGTTTCGTGTTTGCAGGCTTTATTCGCGGATAGACCTCGCCATAGCTTGGCTCCGTGAAACCAAGAGCAAGTTCAGCGCTTGTGCAGGTGAGTTCTTCTACGCTAAAAACGAAATTTTCCCCGTAAAAAGCGCTTCTTCTTACCATTTCACAAAAGCGCATTGGCTGGCTGCTTGTTTTTTTCTCTGAAGAGTCATTAATGATCCTGACAGCTACTGGTGAAGAAGGAAGTTCAAAAAATTTCCTGAATTTCATTGACAATTCTGCATATTTCATCGTTATTCCTCGACTTTTATTCCGTTTTCTCTTGCTATATCCTTGAAAGCATTAGCTACATATTCGATCTGTTCATGCTTCAAGCCATAAGTGTTGATCTTGAAATTCTTGCTCATGCCTGGGTGAAGACCAACGATCTTTCTCTTTTTTAACTCATGATACAGGAAATATCCCCTGCGCTTATCCTTCTCTGCGATCTCATGAAGCGGCAGGCTTTCAAAGTTCATAAGAGGATGCTGTTTTGGCTTGACACCCATCTGGTGGAACCCTTCGATTTTCTCAAGCTCGTTTACAAAATACTGTGCATTCCTGACCTCTTTGTCCCAATGCTTTACCCGTTCTACAACTGCGGGAAATGAGGCCATGAGCGTTGCCACTGGCGCCCCGAACACTGGCGAGCAGCCGAACAATGCAACTTCTTTTTTCGAGAATCCGCGCCCGCTCCAATCCCCGCGGCATGTTGATTTATTGAACACCCTGGTGCTCCATTCGTAAGTTGTTGCAAGTATTCCGATAGGGGCAGATGCCGCCCAGCTTTTATGTCCTGAGCCGCACAGGAAATCCACATGGAGCTTCTTGCCATCAACTGGCATTATTCCTGATGAATAAGCGGTATTCAGGAGGAACGGGACACCATATTCTTTGCATATCTCCCCAACTTTTTCGGCATCAGCGATATTACCATACCTGTAATCAACATGCGTGAGCACCGCGATCGAAGGGAGTTTTCCTGTCTTTTGCTCTATCTCTTCGAATTTAACGGCATATCCCTGCGGGTCAATTTCAAACATGGGATAACCATTATGCGGAACTTCAACAATGCATAATTTGTTCGCCTCTGCGGCAAGATATGAAGTATAATGGGCAAGCGCATCTACTACAACGGTATCGCCTGGCTCGCAAACCATGTGCATTACAGCCCATTTCGCATGGCGACAGCCTGCCGTGAACCTGACATCGTCCATGTTAAGGAATTCTGCGACATCCCCGGTAAAATCGTGAACTGGCGGTTTATCAACAAGGTCTACCCTTGATTCGAAACAATAATCGCATACCGAATAACCGTCCCCGAATTCAAGAAGGGCTTTTCGCGCTTCTGCTGTCAATACCCCCCCGCGCTGGATGGGATGTACGTTCACATAAGTGTCAGAGATACCGCGAGTAAGGTTTTTGTATTTGTTAAGGTCCATGCTCTTAATCATGTTCCAAGAGTTTATTAATGAACTTATAATTTACGGAAAAGGCAAAAGAAATAATATGTAAATCTATAAAATAATGTGAGATGTAAAAAAAACCGAAGAACTCCTGCAAGACTCGCGCCTTGCATCGAGCGTGGCGATCTGGAGGACATATGTTGTGTGCGTGATGGGGCTGAGGGAGATTGAGGTAGGGGCGTAGAATCTTTTAGATTTATTCCCATGCGTTGGTTCACGTGACATTTATGTTCTTTGGTTAAGTATATATCGAACAGTATTCATATAATTCATAAATGAAATTTGCTGTTATAATCAGAGAAGATAAAGAAGACAGAGGATATGTAGTTAGTTGTCCAGCTCTCCAGGGTTGTCATTCACAAGGAGATACAATGGAAGAAGCACTGGCTAACATTAAAGAGGCTATTGAAGCTTATTTGGAAAGTCTTGAATTAGATAATCTGCCATCGCCTTCAATGCCGACAATTGCAGCAGTAGAAGTGGAAGTGTAATGTGTCTAAGCTTCCTGTTATTTCAGGAAAAGAAACGGTAAAAGCGCTTTCTAAAAAAGGGAATGCTACGGGATATTATAAAGGATGCTGGCTTGACTATAGATGAATTTGTATGTCTGCTAAAATGATGGCTTGATGCCAGACACCAACAAAACCGAAGATTTCCTCAAGAAACTCGCGCCCTGCATCGAACGCAGCGGCCTTGATGCATGCGTGGAGGAAGCGGCGCGGCTGGCGAGGGAGATGGAATCACCGGATTTATGCAATTGCCTTATGTGCAGCTTTCTGTCCCTTGATTTCGTATAGAATAGCCTGTGGGTCAGATATATTTTCAGAAGCATCAAGCATTTCTATTGCCACAATTTTGTTATCTTCCCCATAATCGATTATGAGACCTTCCCGAATCTCATCGCTTTCTTTGACAGCCATTTCCCTTAGAATCAAAGTGAGTGAATCGGTTTGTGGGTCATATATTATTTTCATTTTGATCCTTGTTTATATGTGAAGAACAATAAAGATAAGTTCTAAATCCCCAGTTCTTCAGCTAATTCTTCAAAATCCCTGGCTTTTGTGCCATCTTTCGTACCTTTTTCAAGCTGTTCCATGATATAGATATCCGACAGAACTTCAATGGTTTCCTTCATAGATTCATATTCATCTGTTGATATTGTAATCCATCCTGATTGATGTTTTCCAATTGCGGACACTGTAGCCATTTCGATATCTTTATAGGATGGTTATCTATTTAAATCTTAATATGGGTTTTAACAAATATTGAAAATTATGCCAGAAAACAACAAAACCGAAGAATTCCTCAAGAAACTCGCGCCCTGCATCGAGCGCAGCGACCTGGATGCATGTGTGGAGGAGGCGGCGCGGATGGCAGGGGAGATGGAGATATGGGCGGGGGAATTTTAATCTTGACCCTCCCCATCCTCGACAACCACATGCACCTCAACCCCTCAGGCCGATGCCTTGACGCAGTCCGCGAATTCGCGCGCGCGGGCGGCACGCATATAGTTCTTGTCTCACTCCCGCCCTGGTCACTGGGTATCGATATTAACTCACCCGAAGATTACAGGAAAGTATTTGATAAAATCCTGAAAATCGCCCGGCGTGCCCAGGAAGCTGAAAAAGTAAAAGTTTTTGTGGTTCTTGGCGTGCATCCTGCCGAACTTACGAAATACTACGGGCGCCTTGGCCTTTCGCGCTCTGTTGAGATAATGAGGGGCGGGCTTGAGATTGCGCGCAAATATGTGGTTGAAGGACGGGCTGTTGGATTAAAATCCGGGCGCCCGCATTATGAAGTTGAGCCCGGAATCTGGGATGCATCAAATGATATAATGCGCTACGGTTTTGAGCTTGCAAAGGATGCAGGATGCGCTGTGCAGCTTCATACAGAAAGCGCGACAGAAGAAGGGCTCGCCGGGATCGCGGGAATTGCAAGAAGCGTGGGATTGCCTGATGGAAGAGTAATCAAGCACTTTTCACCGCCCATGGTTAAAATATGCGAAAAACATGGAATTTTTCCCAGCGTCCTGGCGGGTGAAAATGCGATTGAAACAGCCCTTGGCGAGGGAACACGTTTCATGATGGAAACCGATTACATCGATGACCTTGAAAGACCAGGGTCTGTGTTGGGACCAAAAACAGTCCCAAGAAGGACAAAACAACTCATTGGAAAATGGGGAGAGGATGTATTCTGGAAGGTCCACAAAGAAAACCCGGAGAAAGTGTATGGCGTGGAGATCGATATATAGGTTAAGTTGAAGAATACAATAAAATCATGGACTCTCCTTTGAATTCCGGGACTTTGAAATCCCTTGAAATTATTTTACCAGTACCCAGGATCAATTGTACCGTTCCCCTTTCATAAGAATAAAGCTCCTGTTTTGTCGATGACAGGTTGATCGTGATAATTCCCACATCACCCTTTTTTAGTATTGTATTCCCTTTTCCGGTCTTTTTCCCTTCATAATAAAAATGCGATTCATCAGCATTTGTACCGTATTCCAACGTTGATGAGATCTTTTTGTCTATAAACTTCACTGTTATGGAATTAAAATTGAAATCCAGATCCATTGCCTCAAGATATATGGAAAGGCCAGTAATAGGACCTCTGGATATATTTTTTCTTTCTCCTGCAATAGAGGTGATATATAAATTAGAGGATATATCAGTTATGTCTTCCTCACCACTTGACATGGATTTTTGATATAAATTATCCACTGATGTGACCAATTTATTGCTTGAAAATACTAAAATAATTATAATAATAGCAATAACAAAAAAAACAAGGGTTTTTCGATTTACAAATTCACTTAAAAAATTCTCACGATGTTTCACGTCCATGAAAATCAAATTGAAGTCAAATATGAGTGATTTCAATAAGACTATCGATGGGAGAAAAAGAATTATTATGAACAATATCAAAACGACTTCCGGATAAGCTCCTCCTGATGTTACATTTCCGATTATGAAAATTGCAGTAGCTATTATAATATTTGAAATGCTGGATATAAGTTCTAATGTGATCTTATCAATTAGTTTTATTTCTACAAAATTCGGGTCCTCTTTGCTTTCGTCGTTTTCAAATTTAACGGAATTAACATCCAGGATCAGGTTTCTCAGGAAAAAAATAAAAGCGATAAGAAAAATCCCGATAATTACTGATGGAATAAATATATTATCGTCAAACCAGCTATAAATACTGGCATAAATAAGTATTATAACAGCAATAAAGAAAGACAGGCTGGCATAAAGTTCCAGTGCGACCTTATATCTTAAAGATATTTTTATCATATTTTTTGCTGGTTCTTTTGAATTGCATTTTATTCAATATGAACCACGTTTATATACGCATATATAGAATACTTATTATATATTTCTTTTTTCCGCCTAATTTATCTTTGATGATGAAATCATTCCGTAAATTATAATGCTATCCTCTTAGAATTAAACAACCTCAATATGACCAGGGACTACCTCACTGTCGATGACATTAATACAAAAGGGAAGACGGTTCTATGCAGGCTTGACCTTAACTCGCCAATGGATCCGAACGGGATCATTCTTGATGACAGCCGGTTCAGGAGCCACCATATAACCTTGAAGGAACTGGAAAACTCAAAAGTTGTAATACTTTCCCACCAGAGCCGACCCGGAAAGAGCGATTTTACCACGATGGAGCCTCATGCAAGGCTATTGTCAAAATTGATGAAGCGTAATATTAATTATATTGATGATATTTTTGGTTCACATGCTATTGATACTATAAAAAAAATGAGTAAGGGCGATATAATCCTGCTTGAAAATACGCGTTTCTATTCGGAAGAATCGATTGAACGCGCGCCAAAAGACCATAAGAAAACCCATATGGTAAGGCGCCTTGCTGCTGTTTGTGATATATTTCTGAACGATGCATTCTCGGTATCCCACAGGTCGCATCTTTCCGTAACAGGTTTTACAGAATCATTACCAAGTATAGCTGGAAGAATTATGGAAAAAGAAATTGATTCATTAAACAGGGGATTATCATGCAGCGAGCGCCCGTGCGTCTATGTTCTTGGGGGAACAAAAGTTGATGATTCTATAAAAGTCACAAAAAACGTGCTTGAGCGGGGATGTGCAGACAGGGTGCTTGTTACAGGGGTTGTAGCTAATGTGTTCCTGGCAGCTTCCGGAGTAAATATCGGAGATGCGAATATTAATTTTATCGATAAGCAGGGTTACCTGCCCCAGATAGACATAGCAAAAAGTCTTCTCAAACGTTTCCCGGAGAATATCGGTCTTCCTGTAGATGTTGCATTGAATAAGAATGATGAACGCATCGAAGAAAAAATAAGTAACCTGAGGCCTGAATTGCCTATCCACGATATCGGTATAGAAACAATGGTCAAATTCTCACAGGAAATAAGTGATGCCAAAACCGTAGTAATGAATGGGCCTGCGGGCGTATTTGAAAATGAACCTTTCGCCCTGGGAACTCGTGAACTAATCAAGGCAGGATCGAAATCGGGTTTCTCCGTGATAGGAGGCGGTCATATAGCGGCAGCAGCAGAACAGATGGGTATTTCAGACAAGTTCTCCCACGTAAGTACAGGTGGAGGCGCCTGTATTGATTTCCTGGCCGGTGAAAAACTGCCAGGTATTGAGGCATTAAAGGATGCTGCAAGGAAATACAGGCAAAAATAGCGTTACAGGTTTTGATTTCACAGGCAATATGACCTTGCTTGTGGATGATATTGTTAAAACACATCCTTTTTTCAAACATATTAAGGTTAAGAATATTCTTATTGCAATGTCTCCTTCAAATGGCAACAGGAATGGGGTTGTTGCAAAACTGCGGCCTATGCTTTTTGAAGGAGGTTCAAGAACAAAAACCGTCAGGAGAATTGAATATGCAGCGCCGGAAGTTATGATAAATGGAACAAATATCCTGTACATTGTCTATTTTCATTTACCGCGTTTCCTGAATCACGGGGATCAAAAGACAAAACTGGTGACCGTTCTGCACGAATTGCATCACATTTCTCCTTTATTTAATGGTGATATAAGGCGGTATTCAGGAAAAAATTATGCTCACGGCAATTCACGCAAGGATTTCGATAGTCTGGTAAGTATTTATACTGACGAATATATCCATGCTACAGCCCATCCTGAGTTAAGCATTTTTCTAAAATTTAAATATAATGAACTTAAGCGCAAATACGGGGCGATCTATGGGGATATGATACGTATTCCGCGTTCAAAAAATGTATCTTTTCAAAAACCCATGGGAAACATTTAACACTTCAAGATATTATTAACCCAAGATGAAGAAGCTTCATTTATTCATTCAAATCATTATTGGTGTATCCATTATTGCTTTTATTTTGAATAAACTGAACCTGAATGAGATATTTGAGGTTCTAAAAAAAACCGATTTAAGCTATTTCATCATGGCATGCCTCTCATACCTTTTCCTGGATTTGATACTTGCATTACGTTTATCTTATCTGCTTAAAAAAATAGGGCACGAAATGAAATTAAAGGACGTTTTTCTTTCACATATGGGAGGAATGATTATTGGAGATATAACCCCTGGAAGAAGCGGTTATTTTTTAACACCTTTAATATTAAGAAAAAAATCTGGCGTTCCTATTACAGAAGGAATGGCATGCATTTTTGCTCCACAGGGGATTGAATTCATCCTTAAGGTCGCAGGGGCTGTTGCAGCTATAATTTATTTATCTTTTTATTTGAATATTGAAAAAAATTTCATTATTTATGCAGGAATAGGTTCGGTAATTCTCCTGGTTGTCGGGATATTAATGCTATTGGTATCATGGAATAATGAAAAAATGACATCAAAGTTCCTGGTTAGGATCCCTTTTCTTAACAAATTTACTGAAAATCTCTCTTCTTTTAAAGATAGAAGCATCCTGATCAAGGACAGCTTAAATATAATCTTGATATTATATACGATGGGATGGATATTTGCTGCATTGCAGTGGTACTTTTTAGGAAAAGCTATCGGGATTGAAATTTCATTTTTTATTTTTTTCTTGCTTCATCCCCTTATTACAATCCTGATGTTTGTTCCATTATCACCCGCTGGCCTGGGGCTTATGGAAGGAGGAATAATCCTTGTATTTTCGTTTTTTGGAATTTCACCGGCTCTGGGAATGGCCTTCTCAGTTCTGGTAAGAGTCAGTATTTTAGTTGTTGATATAATTGGTTTGAAGACTGTAATTAGTGTATCAGGAAGAACGCAATCTGAAGAGTGGTAAGGAATGAGTATTACTGATATGTAATTACTTAATACAATTATTCTCTCAATTCCGGCGGCAGCATGTTTGGAATACCATCGTCGATCGGATAATACTCTTTACATTTTCCGCAATAAAGCGTCCCTTTAACGATCTCTTTCTCATTCTCCTCTGTAACTTCAAGTACGAGGTCGCCTTTGCACATTGGACAGCACAGGATATCCATCAGATCTCTTTTCATTATTATTACACCTTTTATCCTTTAAACACCTTTTTTATTATCAAGCTATCGAATCAAATAATTTTTATTGCTTAAATGAGTATTTACATTGATCAATATGATAAGGACATTCATAGCTGTTGAGTTGCCTGATAAATTTATTCCTGAAATAAAAAAAATCGGATCTGCCCTGGATATGCCTGGAATAAAACTCGTTGAGCCAGAACAGGTTCATATAACCCTGAAATTCCTGGGGGATATCAAGGAAAGTGATGTCGACTCCATTTTATCCGCGTTATCACAGATAAATTGCAGGCAATTCGAAGCGAAAATAAAAGAGGTGGGAGTGTTCCCGAAACTTGCTTATATAAAAGTTATATGGCTTGGGGCAGAAGGTAATTTTGATGTGCTGCATGACGAAGTTGAACGTGTACTTTCGCTGTTTAAATTCGAAAAAGATCACCATTTCTCGCCCCATGCAACCCTTGCCCGTGTTAAACAATTAAGGGACAAGTCCTTACTTCTTGGAAATTTGAAAAAATTGGAACATATAGATCTTGGCATGATGAATGTTGGATCCATTCTACTCAAGAAAAGTACACTGACACCAGCTGGTCCTGTATATGAGACCCTGGGGGAAATAAGGCTTAAAGATTAATGCTTCACACGTTTTGTTCAATAAATCATATATACATACCACCTTAAGTATGACTTCAGTTTAGAAAAAGAGGCGTTATGATTACTTCATTCGGTATGGATTTTGTTGACACATTCATGGTATTATACAATGCCGGGGCAGCATTCATAATAATATTCATGATAGGACAAATTCTTATAATGATGCGCAAAGTGGACAAAGAATTGCTGAGGGCACGGTTATTCCTCAATAATTCGATAATCCAGAAGACCTGGATATATATTTCAATAGCAGGCGCTTCATTTGCATTAAATAATGTATTCAAATTCATTATTAACTTTATATCAGAAGGAGAGATCCTCAATGTGTATCATCTGGCTGATCTTGCCCAGATGGTCTTTTTGATATCTTTCATATTGGCTGTACAAAACTGGTATGAATTTATTGGAAGTTTCAAGTCCAGAAAAGTAATCGAAATGTTTAATTAAAAGGAGAGCCACTTAACTACTGTGGCACTTGAAATTATAATCGTATTATTAGCGATAATAGGAGTTATTGTTGCATATTATTTATTAAAAACTGCGACTCATCTCATAATAAATGCTGTGCTGGGGCTTATTATTCTTGTTGCTGCCAACGTAATTTTTAATCTCGGTATAAGTTATTCTCTTCCAGCATTACTTGTTTGCGCCTTTGCGGGAATTCCAGGTGCAATTATTGTAATAATACTCCATTTGTTCGGAGTGGCTTTTGTATAAGAAATTTAATATCCCCAGAGAATAATGAGAGGGCTCATGAAGATCGTTGTTTCCATTGGTGGATCAGTTCTCGCAAAGGAATTGCAGCCTGAAAATTTTAAGAGCTATGCAAATGCGATTAAAGAGATTGGAAAGGATCACGCGGTGTTTATTGTTACGGGGGGAGGAAAAGCTGCGCGTGAATATATTGGAGTTGCGCGAGATCTTGGTTCTGATGAAGCCACCTGTGATTTTATAGGTATTGATATTACGCGCATAAACGCCCGGCTTCTGATCGCAGCCATTGGCGATGCAGCCTATTATGAGCCTCCATTGAACTATAAAGAAGCAAGAACCGCAAGCTTGACCGGCAAAATAATAGTAATGGGAGGCGTAACTCCGGGACAGACTACTGATGCTGTTTCTGCTGTCCTTGCAGAATATATCGGCGCAGATATGCTCATAAACGCGACATCCATTGATGGTGTATATACGAGTGACCCGAAAAAGGACAAAGATGCAAAAAAATTTGGAACCATGACGCCTCATCAGCTTATTGAAATCATAATGAAGACTGAAATGGTTGCAGGAGCCAATTCCCCGATAGACCTTCTGGCAGCAAAGATCATCGAACGAAGTAATATTAAAACCATTATACTTAGTGGAGAGAATCCGCAAAATATCATTGATGCGGTTAGTGGAAAACATAACGGGACAGTCATAGGGAAGGACAAAAAAGTAAAAGTTAAACCAGGGCAAAAACAAAAGACTGAATTCGAAAAAGATGCCTGCAACCTTGGTTATTACAGTGATGTCGGTTGCGACAAATGATTATTAATTAACTTATCTGAAAAAAGGAACGTGAAAAATTATGTTTGAAAATGTATTCAAAGGTTTCTCCTTTATAAAGGAGAGTTTCAGCTTAATAGGCAAAGATGCAGATGTCATTAAACCTTCATTCTATTCAATATTCGTAGGGGTGTTTTTTACTATATTTTCAGTTATTATCATGCTTTTCCTTGAATCGGGCTTGAAGCTTGGAAATATATTTTATCTCTTTGCCTTTCTTGTTTTACTCGGAAATTATTTCATCTCATACTTCTTCACAGGAATGACAGCGTTTCTTGTTTATGATTATTTTAAAGACGGCGATGCTACTATGTCAGAGGCATGGGCTGCAACAGAGAAAAATAAGTTTACTATATTATATCTTGCAGTAATTTCAGCTATTGTCAATATAATCCTGGGAGTATTAAGAGGCAAGGCGCAAAGAGGACAAGGTGCAATTGGAGTTGGGGGTTTATCCGGTATGATCCTGGGATTTATAGAAAAAGCCTGGACTGTTGGCACTCATTTCATGATCCCTGCAATAGTTATTGAAGACAGGGAGCTTGGAAGCGCTGTAGAAAGAACAACCCAGATCATCAAAAGGAATCTTCTTCCCATAGGAGTTGGTGAAATAGCGGTAGGACTTGTTACAGGAATTATTTCGTTCATCGGCATTATAATTGCAATCTTTATCGGTTTCTCATTGGTCAATATCGCAGGTCCGATAATAGCATTATTATTGGCAGCCATTTTGATCGTCATTGTGATCGCGCTTTCCATGTATGTCACGACAACATACCATACATGCCTTTTCCTGTGGGCAAGGAATGTTGAAGTAGCCCCGGGAAGCTCAATAAAACCTCCGGCGCCGATTGCGAATGCTCTGGGGATCAGGTAAAGGTAAAAAATATTTAATGGAGTAAAGAGAGCCCCGGGGGCAGGTCTGGAATGGGATGGAGAGGGTGTGCATGTCTCTTCCAGTGCAAGCATAATGGTGCTTTGGGTTATGGGTTGATCCAGCAATCAAGATGCCTAAATAGGGTTTTATTGAATTAACTAATTATTGAACGATAAAAAACTAAAAAATGCTATAATATACCGTATAATTGATTTTAAAACCTTAATAACTGTATAAACTTTCAGTATACTTATATCAATCGCAGATAGACGAATATCTGTGATAATCTGTATGATGATGATGTTTTGCGCACATAATGCGGAGAATCTAAAAATGAAAAATTGAAAATTGAAACTGTTGAAAAAAAATTGGTAACCTTGAGGATTCATGTTGGAAACTATTGAAGAAAGAGTAAAATTATTAAAAGCAGGTTTAACTGGAAAGGAAATTGAGGGACTATATATTGTTAATAATAATTTCAAAATAGTCCGTAATATCCTTTATTATGATCCTGTTATTGAAAAAAAAGCAACGGTATAAAAAATTGCTAAAAAAGATAATACCGACTTATTGCTATTTATTATAAGCCTTCTCGCCATGTAAATGCTTATCGAGTCCCTGCTCTTCTATATCTTTTGACACGCGAAGCGACATGGTATTGTCAATGATGAAGAATATCAGAATAGTTATCAGAAAAGCATAAAGCGATGCGAAGGCAACCGCTGCGACCTCTTTTTTGAAGAACTCGATCCCCCCGTACAAAAGACCGTTTGCTCCGTCATTGTTAACCGAAAGTGTGCTGAATACGCCAAGAAGCGTTATGCCAAGGAACCCGCCGATCCCATGTACACCCCATACATCCAGCGCGTCATCCCATTTGCGCCTGTTCTTTAACATTACTGCGAGGTAACAGATGGTCCCTGCAAAAATACCGAATAATATTGATGAGCCAGGCGTAATATATCCGGCAGCGGGAGTTATTACAACAAGCCCGGCAAGACCCCCTGTCAGGAATCCGACAAGCTTTGGCTTGCCTTCCATGCTCCAATCCATCATCATCCATATAAATGCAGCAAAACCCCCGGCGATCGCGGTGTTGAGAAATGCTACAACTGCAACGTCATTCATTGCAAAAGCATTCCCGGCTGTGAATCCGAACCAGCCAAACCACAGGATCGTCATGCCGATAGCAATGAGGGGAATGCTGTGCGGCAGGTCTTTGACTTTGCGGTTTCCAAGATAAATAACACTTGCAAGAGCGCTCATCCCGGCTATTGCATGGACGACAATACCTCCCCCGAAATCCTTAACACCCCACTGCATCAGGGCGCCGCCTCCCCATACCATGTGGACAAGCGGGTAGTAGACCAGGAGCTGCCAGAGAACAAGGAATACGATGTATGCCTTGAATCTGACGCGATTAGTGAAAGCCCCGGTAATAAGAGGCGGCGTAATGACTGCTACCATCAACTGATAGGCAAGGAAAATATAAAGAGGCAATGCAGGACTTACTGGTGATGGAGTGGAAGCAGAGATATTCGAAAGGAGCGCATAATCAAGATTTCCGATAACTCCGTAATAATCTCCGCTAAAACTCAGGGAATAGCCCACGAGGACCCACATGATCGTAGAGACACCCAGTGCTACAAAGCTTTGCATCATTATCGTAATCGCGTTCTTTCGACCTACAAGACCTCCATAGAAGAAGGCAAGTCCTGGTGTCATTACCATGACCAGGATGGTCGCTATCATTATAAACGTAATATCAGTTGTATTGAATGCCGGATTTAACATACGATTCACTTATCCTGTCTCGCTAGCGTTTTTTAGGAAAAAACCAATGAAACCGGAATCCTATTTCTCAGGTTCTTTGATATAGTTATGGGTATTATTCACGAAAGTCAATTCAAGGAATCTTATCATACCAATGCGGTGCGCCTCTTGATGGTTTGTTTCTCTGCGCCCTCGCAGAAATATATTATTCCCGCCCGCAGGCGGTCAAGCATTCCCGCAGGGCAAACCTTCAAGTTGGGCGCACCGCATTTGAGAAATGACAGCGTAGTAACTTATTATTTGAAAATTGATCATTGGTTAGTTCTTTCTTTATTATAGCTTTTTTATCGTTTTTGAGCAAAAAAATCTGGAAGTCGTATTTCGATATCCAGATATAGTTTTTACATTTCAGACTTATTTGTCTTTTGTGTTTATCTCTAAAAAGATTTTTTAAATTATTATCCAGTCTTTAAAAATATCTTCATCATGAAACGATATGTGAGGTAAGATACTCCAATGTATAGAGGAAGCACCGGTGCGGCTAAAAAACCGTATTCAGCTCCAACTGCAACTGTCAAAATTATCGCCACAAACAATCCATACAAAAATGCCACTGCTAAAATAAAAAGTACTGAAATAAAAAGCACAGATTTTACAATACCCATATTACCCATGTTTATCTCCTTAAGCTTAGATTCGCACATTAACCTTTTCCATATGCAGGTATTCCTTTTAGCTATTTTTTTACTTTTTTAAGAGAACTATTTTTTCACCTATCCATTATGTGATGGCTCCTACTGCTATATTATCTAGTAAAACCACCTGCCACTTAAGCGAGTCCATTATATTATAAAAACCTTCCGCCAAAACTAATAAAATTTAATTATAATTAGATATTTAATTATGATGAACGCATCCTAATTTTTATTCCTTGCAAGATTTTTATTTAAAAGAGACGGAAGAAGCTATCGTATTTGTACAATGAGCAATAAATCGAATATACAATGAAACGAAGGCAAAAAGTCTGGGTCTATAGTCCGCCCAAACCTCCCAAGCCCAAAGTGCCGGAGATGATAGTTTGACACTTGCGATTTTGTCGGGCTTTTCGGGCTTTGATGTTATTTCCTTTGTCTTGATAGCTTTTGGGACTTTAGTTTCAGATGCAATCTCTTTGGGTTCTTCTTCTGTTTGAAGAAATTAGGGAAATAAATTGATATTTTCCCTATTCCTATTATTCTAAATACGTAAGGTCTATGCATCACTATTATAGGATAAGATATTGTATCCTTACATAATTAGCAACATAAATTGAAGCGAGTTCTGTCTTTATTCAAAACCGTTTCCATATTCCTCACTCAATCTCTTTGATCATCTTAACAAGCTGGTCCGACAGGTCCTCAAGCATGTTCTCCAACGTCTTTACCTTTTCGAATATGTCCCTGATCTTTGCATTCTGGGCAGCTTTACCATCCAGTTTCCCGGCTGATATCTCTTCTTTTTCTTTCCTCTTCTGGCATGATGCACGATGCCTGCCTAACCCTCGTGTATCGAACTTATTTCCGCAGAATTCGCATATTACACCAGCCATATCCCGAAGATGGACATTCTTGTTTATATATTACCCTATTTGACGCCTTTATGGTATTCCTGTAATGATTTCACTTCGATACGGTTCTCACGGGCAGCCCTGATCCCTTTGGCAGCTGCACGGCCTGCATCCGTGGTCGTAAAATAGGGTATCTTGTATTTAATAGCAGATTTACGGATATAGCTGTCATCCTGAACGCTCTGTTTACCAAGTGGAGTATTAAGTACGAACTGGATTTCCCTGTTTTTCATCAGGTCCTCGATATTAGGCCGCCCTTCCTGCAATTTATTGACATACTCACATTCTATCATATTTTCCCTGAGAAAATCAGCAGTACCTTCAGTTGCGATTATCTTAAAGCCCATTTGTGATAGTTCTTTTGCGATAGATAGCGCGCCTTTCCTGTCAACCGGCGCTACGGTGATCAGCGCGCAGCCTTCAAGCGGCAGTGTAAACCCCGCTGCAACCTGCGATTTATAAAAAGCCATGGCAAACGAATCCGCCATTCCGAGAACTTCACCTGTTGAGCGCATTTCAGGCCCGAGCACCGGATCGACCTCAGGGAACATGTTGAACGGGAAAACAGCTTCCTTGACCCCGAAATGAGAATATGTGCGCTTGTGGTTATCCATATTTTCCAGTTTTTCACCGAGCACGACTTGCGTTGCGAGGCGTGCCATTGATATGCCTGTAACCTTCGACACCAGGGGCACAGTCCGCGATGCACGCGGATTCGCTTCAAGAATGTAAACTTTGCCATTTTGTATTGCGTACTGGATATTTATAAGCCCGATAACTTTAAGTTCAATTGCTATTCGCCTTGTGTATTCTTCAAGGGTTTTAATCTGTTCCTCCTTTATCCCGATCGGAGGCAACACGCAGGCGCTGTCACCGGAGTGGATGCCTGCAAGTTCGACATGTTCCATGATCGAAGGTATTATTACATCAGTGCCATCTGATATTGCATCAACTTCGCATTCAAGCGCATCTTCAAGGAACCTGTCAAGAAGCATGGGTTTCTCAGGCGTGATCTCAATTGCGCCAGCCACATATTTCCTGAGCATTTCCTCATCATAAACGATCTCCATACCGCGTCCGCCAAGCACATAAGAAGGCCTGACCATAAGCGGATAGCCAATGCGGGCAGCAACGACAAGCGCCTGTGTCAGCGAAGTTGCAGTGCCGTGCTCTGGCGCAGGTATTTCCAATTTATCAATAATTTGTGCGAATAGCTCCCTGTCTTCTGCAAGGTTGATACTATCAACGCAAGTTCCCAGGATATTTACGCCAGCCTCTTTGAGTTCTGCTGCAATGTTCAGGGGTGTCTGCCCCCCGAATTGCACGATTACCCCTTCAGGCATTTCCTTTTCGTAAATACTGAGCACGTCCTCAACAGTAACAGGCTCAAAATAAAGTTTATCAGAAGTATCGTAATCTGTAGAAACCGTTTCCGGGTTGCAGTTGACCATGATAGATTCATAACCAATATCCCTGAGAGTAAATGCCGCATGCACGCAGGTATAATCAAACTCGATACCCTGTCCGATCCTGTTTGGCCCGCCACCGATAATCATGATTTTCTTCCTGTCAGATACAGGCACCTCATCCGGGGCGTTATATGTAGAATAGTAATAAGCCGCGTTCTTTGCACCGCTGACTGGTACGATATTCCATGCCTGCTTTAAACCGACTGAAAGACGATGTTCCCGGATATCCTTTTCAGGGATATTGAGGATCCTGCCAAGATACCTGTCAGAAAAGCCGTCCTTTTTGGCCTTTATGAGAAGTTCATCAGGCAGTCTTTTTCCCTTATATGAAACGATCTTTTCTTCAAGTTCAACAAGCTCTTTCATTTGACCAATGAACCAGGGCTTGATGTGTGTAAGTTTATACATCTCCTCTACTGGCATTCCTTTTCGCAGCGCTTCATACATGATGAACTGGCGCTCAGACGAAGGTTCTTTCAGAAGCTTTCGCAATTCTTCAAGAGAAAGTTTATTGAAATTCTTTGCAAAGCCAAGCCCGTAGCGTCCGGTCTCAAGTGAACGGATAGCCTTCTGGAATGCTTCCTTGTAATTTTTCCCGATACTCATGGCTTCGCCCACAGCCCGCATTTGTGTGCCAAGCTTGTCGATCGACCCGGGGAATTTCTCAAATGCCCACCTTGCAAACTTTACCACGACGTAGTCGCCGGATGGTGTATATTTATCAAGCGTTCCATCTCGCCAGTAAGGAATGTCACGAAGCAGCAAGCCTCCTGCAAGTTTTGCCGAGACCAGTGCGATCGGGAATCCTGTTGCTTTGGAGGCAAGCGCTGATGAGCGTGATGTGCGTGGATTGATCTCAATAACTACCACGCGGTCACTCACCGGGTCATGGGCGAACTGGATATTCGTGCCCCCTATCACGCCGATCGCTTCAACTATCCTGTATGAGTATTCCTGCAATCGTTCCTGCAGTTCTTTCCTGATCGTGAGCATAGGCGCTGTGCAGAAACTATCGCCAGTGTGCACGCCCATAGCATCCACATTTTCTATGAAGCAGACTGTTATCTTGTTATTATCTGCATCCCTCACTGCTTCGAGTTCGAGTTCCTCCCAGCCAAGCACCGATTCTTCAATGAGGACCTGCCCGATGATGCTGGCCGCAATGCCGCGGGCTGCAATGGTTTGAAGTTCCTCAATATTATAAGCGAACCCGCCTCCGGTTCCTCCCATGGTATATGCAGGCCTGATCACAACCGGATATCCGATCTCCTTGGCGATCTTTTCAGCGCCTTCTACTGTATACGTTGCCTCGCTTCGGGGCACTTCCAGGCCAAGCTGGTTCATCGTTTCCTTAAAGGCGATCCTGTCTTCCCCGCGCTCGATGGCATCTGCCTGGACTCCTATGATTTTCACGCCATATTTCTCAAGTACACCCAATTTATTAAGTTCAGAGGTCAGGTTCAAACCGTTCTGCCCTCCAAGGTTGGGGAGCACGGCATCCGGTCGTTCTTTCTCTATGATCTTTGTGAGCGTCCGGGCATTGAGAGGTTCTATATATGTCCTGTCCGCCATTCCCGGATCGGTCATTATAGTTGCAGGATTGGAATTTACCAGCACGATCTCATACCCCATCTGCCGCAGCGCCTTACAGGCCTGTGTTCCCGAATAATCGAACTCTGCTGCCTGGCCGATAAGGATCGGCCCGGAACCAATGATCAGTATTTTGTGGATATCCTCTCGTTTGGGCAATATATTCACCTGCCCCTTAGAGAGGTTTGGTATTTATTATACTTTTGATTCGGCCTGCATTTTTAACTCGTGGATTCAAAGAGTAGAGAAGTCCCCTTCCGAGAGGGAGGGGATGAATCATACCCTTTGCAATTGTAAATACCTATCCCAAAAAAGTAATTGTCAAGATCACGATTTGAGGGATAGGCATAGTGATATATATTATTAAAAACATATATAGTTTGTCAAGATCACAATGAGAAAAGCCTACCAATTCAGGATATACCCAAACAAGAACCAGGAAGTCAAACTGAATAGTACACTTTCCACATGCAGACACTTATATAATGATGCTCTTGCCCAAAGAAAACGACAAGCGGAGCTAAACAATCTATGTAGAAGTTTTGATGTTTGCCTCTGGGGAAAACCAGAATGGATAACGTATCGTGACCAGCAAAACACCCTTCCTGGCAATAAAACCAATTTTCAAAAAGAAGTATTCTCCCAGGTGCTACAAAACACCCTGAAAAGAGTGGATACCAGTTTCAAGAATTTCTTCAATGGGTTTGGATATCCAAGATTCCAGGGAAGGGGTAGATACAATTCATTCACATATCCACAAGCTGGTTTCAGGATTGAAGATGGAAGAATCAAACTCTCAAAAATCGGAGCTATCAAGATCATCCAGCACAGGGAGATAGAAGGCAAGATCAAGACATGCACGATCAAGAAAGACATAGATCAATGGTATGTCATGCTCTCAACCGAAATTGAGAAGCCCATACTTCCAGTTGAGACAAAACAATCAATTGGCATAGATGTTGGTCTAAGTTCACTACTGACAATGAGCAATGGAAGCCAGATAGAACCGCCTGAGTTCTTGAGATCATCAGAAAAGAAAATGGCAAAAGAGCAGATCAGGCTTTCAAGAAAAAAGAAAGGAAGCCATAACCGAAAGAAACAGGGCAAAATAGTAGCACGAACTCACAGGACAATCAGGAATCAGAGAAAAGATTTTGCTCATAAAACATCCAGAAAACTGGTAGATACCTATGATAAAATCGTATTTGAGGACTTGCAGGTCAAGAACATGATGCAGAATCATCACCTTGCTAAGTCAATATCAGATGCAGGATGGTATCAGTTGATTCAACTCACAAACTACAAAGCAGAATACGCTGGTAAGATTGTGGAACAGGTCAATGCCAGAAACACATCACAGAATTGCAGTCAGTGTGGCAATCCGGTACCAAAGAAACTTTCAGTAAGGATGCATTCATGTCCTTTCTGTGGTCTTGTCATGGATAGAGACCACAACGCTGCAATCAATATACTATCAAGATCAAAGAATACCGCAGGAACTGCGGAAATAAAAGCCTGCCCGAGCAATCTAAGCATAGACACAATGAAGCAGGAAGCTCCGTCCTTAAGGGCGGGGTAGTTCACAAACGCCGCCTGTTCCTGTCACGCTGATGCGGTTTTCTGGAAATGGGCTTATTTGTCCTTCTTTCAGGCTGCCTGATCGCAGCCTTCGCAAATGCAGGCAATGGCTCTTCGGTTATCTCCACATCATTTTCTTTCAATACTCTTCCAAAATTATCATAATCCGTTCTTGAAAGAATGTTAATTGCTTTTCCTTCTGCTCCTGCTCTTGCTGTTCTTCCGATCCTGTGGATATACTGCTTGCTCTCACGGGGAATATCGTAATTGTAGACATGTGAAACGCCGTGTATATCCAGGCCTCTTGCTGCCACATCCGTGCAAACAAGTACGCAGAATTTTCCTGTATGGAATTGCTGCATCACATCATTTCGTTTGTACTGGGTCAATCCCCCATGAATAGCAAGGGCATCTATACCCGAAAATCTGAGATTTTTTGTAACTTTGTCAGTATTTCTTTTAGTGTTACAGAAAACCATGACAAGGTCTGAGTTCTCGTTCTTCAAAAGATGCAGCAGCAGTGAGAATTTTTGGTCATCTGCCACATCATAATAGGTCTGTACCAGTTTTTTCGGATCAACAAAAGAATCCACGGAAACCTGGAGCGGTTCGTGCATATAGCGCCTTGAAAGCTGCACTACTTCTTTATTGATCGTTGCCGAGAACAAAAGAGTCTGCCTCTCTTGCGGGCATTTCCGTATAATTTTTTCCACATCATCCTTAAATCCCATATCGAACATCCGGTCTGCTTCATCAAGGACAAGTGTTCTTACTCTGCCTAACCGAAGTGTATTTCTTGCAATATGGTCAAGTAACCTGCCGGGTGTTCCTACAACAACATCTGCTGTTTTTAATCCCCTGATCTGCGGATTTATTCCTACGCCGCCATAGACCGCAATAATTTCTAAAGGTTTATACCTTGAAAATTTACTTAAAGCCTGGGCGACCTGCTCAGCAAGTTCTCTTGTTGGAGTAAGCACAAGGGCCTGGATACCTCTTCCTTTTTCAGCGTTCTTTAATATACCGGCAGCAAATGCAAGCGTCTTTCCCGACCCTGTTGCTGACCCCGCTATAACATCTTTTCCCGCAATGATCAAAGGAATCGATTTTTCCTGTATTTCGCTGGGACTTTCAAATCTCTCATCTTTTATTGATCTCAAAACAGGCTCACTTATGCCCAGAATTTTAAAATTTTCCATAATTTTTATGAAAAAGCGTAATTGCTCTTTCTTTCTAACCTCTTTAATTTATATTTAAAACAATTAAGAGCTATAAACACAACTTTGTAAAAGTTCTTATTAATTTTCTACTTAAAAGCTTTATGACAATTTGCTTAACTATTTTTTATATAGTTAAGTTGGGCGTAATATGAGTTTAAGAGATGATAAGCTTTTTGTACTATGAGAAGCTAGCCTGAAATTCAAAACTGCTGCAACATACATGTATGGGCTAATGAAACTATGCGAAACTGTACATGAAAATCCAATACAGCGTACAGAAGAAGCGAGAAAAAGATTATCTGGCTTTCCGGTTTTTATTTGGGGATAATAAATGTAGTTGATTATAATGGATTAAAGAAATCTAAGTTCTGATCTATCAGGCCAAAATAAAAATCAAAATACTTAAATATGACTTGGGGTCATATATGACTATAAGTCATATCAGACTAAAAGTCATAATTGTTAAGAGATGGTAATTATGTCCCTGCGTGATAAAAAGAAGATCGAAACAAAGAATAAGATTTTCGAAGTGGCGGGAAGATTATTCAAGGAAAAAGGGTATGACAACACAACTATTGATGAGATAACAAAAGAAGCCGGGATAGGTAAAGGTACATTTTTTAACTATTTTCCAGCCAAGGAAGCGCTTCTCCAGGATTTCGTTAAGCAAAAGGAAGAGCTTGTCTTTGACCTGGTAAAAGATCAATTAACCCGAAAAATATCCACAAAAGAAAAGATAAAAAACATACTTATTCTCGTGGCAAAGAGCAATGAAAAAGACAGGGAGCTTACAAAATTATTCGTTTTTGAGCATTTGAAACATTATGGACATGAAGAAAGAAGGAGCACCAGCCTTAATCATCTCATTCAGGTCATATTGGAGAAGGGTGAAAAAACAGAGGAATTCAAGATCGGTTTGGATTCTAAAATGGCTGCCGGAAATTTAACGGCCATCTATTTTTATTCGTTGTTGGAATGGTTATGGTCAAAGAACGAATATTCTTTTTCAGAGGACATATCAAAAAAAATTGATATGATATTTGATGGTATTGGAAGGTGAAACTGTGAGTGAGAAAAAGGAAAAATATTTTCTAAACTGGGAAGAATCTGCCAATTCTTGCCCAGCAGAGGTAGGCGGCAAGGGATTGAATCTGGGACGATTGCATCGATATGGTTTTTCAGTGCCTGGCGGGGGTGTTTTGACATCTCCTGCATATCGCGATTTCCTGCAGTTTAACAACCTGACAGGATCTATTAATGCTGCATGCGATATCAGGGCGGAACTCGTAAATGATCCGGTTAATGAAAAGAATCTGGAAGAGATCAGGCGAAATATCAATGAAGGCCAGGTACCCGTAACCGTCCGGCAGGAACTGGCAAAACAACTTGAAGGCACGAAACTACTTGAAAAACCTGTGGCAGTCCGGTCATCAGCAACAGCTGAAGATTCTGCAACGGCATCATTTGCCGGAGTCCATGAGTCATTCCTGAATATCATGGGAATAGAGAATATAGTCAAAGCAATAAAGGGCTGCTATGCTTCCCTCTGGACACCACGTGCAGTTGCCTACAGGCGCAAAATGGGATTGACTGATGATGAGGTGGCAGCAGCTGTGGTTATTATGGAACTTGTGCCTGCGGTGGCATCCGGGGTGGCTTTTAGCTGCGATCCGCTGACAGGGCGGTGCGACAGGATCGCCATCAGCGCCAATTTCGGTCTGGGAGAGTCGGTAGTAAGCGGCGCAATCGATCCGGATGAGTACCTGCTGCAGCCAATGGCTGAGCTGCCTGAAATAGTTGAGAATAAAATCGGCAGCAAGAAGAAATATACAAGACTTGTGCAAAGCGGTGGCACGGAACTTGTAAGTGCGGGCAGTCAAGAAAACAGCGATAAACGACCTGTTCTCAATGATAATCAGATCATAGAAATGGGCTCGCTGACGCTGCGGGTATTCGAAGCTCTAGGCAAAGGTGTGGTCAAT
Source organism: Candidatus Methanoperedens sp. BLZ2 (assembly GCF_002487355.1). Taxonomy (GTDB): domain Archaea; phylum Halobacteriota; class Methanosarcinia; order Methanosarcinales; family Methanoperedenaceae; genus Methanoperedens. The sequence continues at coordinate 119,913 of NZ_NTMG01000068.1, forward strand.
CAGGATATAGAATGGGCATTCGATGGAAAAAAGTTTCATGTACTGCAAGCAAGACCAGTGACAAATCTCAGAGAACCTACACCCCCGGAACTGGAAGGTCAGCCTGTTATCTGGTCCAATGCCAACATAAAAGACGCTGCACCAATGGTACTTACAGCGCTTTCCTGGAGTTTTTTTCGCGGCTCTCTCGATATGATGATGAATGCCAGCCTACTGGCAGCAGGCTATAGGATGCCTGAAGGAACGAGCTGGGTGCGGCTTTATAAAGGCAGGGGATATTTCAACCTGTCTGCCCTTCAGTGGGGTTTATATGATGCGCTCGGTTATCTGCCTGCAGAGATTAACGCCAGCCTGGGCGGTCACCAGCCCGAGATAAGAGTACCCCCTGGCAATCCTTTTGGAGGACTTGCGGGAATTAAACGGGTCTGGAGGCGGATGCATCTTATCATCAATGTTCTCAGGACACAGTATTCTTCAAAAAAGATCTTTAAGGACATGTGGGAAACAGTTGAGCTATGGAAGAAGCAGGATTTCCATGCAATGAACGATCAGGAACTAATCTCTCATTTCTCTGAAACCAATCCGAAAATTCTTGAGTATTGTTCCACCTATATGGTTCTCGGCCTCTCAACAGGTGTTTCTTTGTATTTTCTTGTACAGGCACTGGAGAAGGATTTCCCGGGTCGCGGTGCTGCCCTGGCAAACGGTTTGCTCGCCGGCGCTTCGGAAATAACAAGCGCTGAACACGGCTACAGGCTTATGGAACTGGGAAAGACAGTTCAGATGGATAAAGTTGCTCTGAGGTACTTTACTGCTGAACCTTTCAGACCATCGGCATGGAAGGATGAAATTCCCGGAGGTTCACAGTTCCGGAGGGAGTTCGAAGAATTCTTGAAGGACTACGGTCACCGCGGGGTCTATGAAATAGACTTGTTGAATCCGCGCTGGGGCGAGGATCCGCGATATTTACTTGAAATCATCAGGGCACAGGTGATGTCGCCCGCAAATATTGATCACAGGGCGGTTCAGGAAGCAAAACGCAAAACTGCAGAAAAGGAGATCGCAGGCAAACTCAAATGGGGCTTGCGGCGGCTCACGGTCAGTAGGCTCATCAAGCAGGCAAGGGATAACGCAGGCACCAGGGAAATGGGAAAATCCGTGCTCGTAAAACCATTTGAAGTTTCACGTATGTTTTTTCAGGAGCTGGGGCGGCGTCTTGTGGAACGAGGGGTACTGGATGAACAGGCTGATGTTTATCACTGCGCCTGGCACGAACTTTCGGCGATCCTGGCAGGATACTCTGATGGCAGCGGGTTGAAGGTACTGGTGGAAGAAAGAAAAAAGATGCGGGAGGAATTATCCCTTCTGGAGCCTCCTGATGTTATAATAGATGATGCGCCTCAGCCAAAAGCCGGGGCGCCTGAAGCACACGGGCAGGTGCTGGCAGGCATTGGTGTGGCAGCAGGAAGAGCTTCTGGCAGGGCGCGGCTGATCCGCCATCCCGGGGAAAATACCCGGCTGCAGGCTGGAGACGTTCTCGTAGCTCCATCCACAGACCCGGGCTGGACGCCGTTGTTTTTAAGGGCAAACGCTCTGGTTATGGAAGTGGGCGGCTCTCTCTCCCATGGGGCTATTGTCGCAAGGGAATACGGAATTCCGGCGGTGGTCAATGTGCCTGGGGTGATGAAGGCTTTGAAAGATGGAGAACAGCTTACAGTTGATGGTGATGAAGGAAAGGTATATCGTAAACAGGAGTAGAAAATGAAAATATTACTGATACAGCCGGCGAAAGCCCAAAAAACGATCGGTGGAGAGGATGTTTTTATTTATGAGCCGCTTGCGCTCGAATATCTGGCTTCAGGTGTAAAAAGCGATCATAACGTAAAAATACTTGACATGCGGATTGACAAAGACCTTGATTCCCAGATGCAAAAATTCAGGCCGGATGTTGTCGGGATCACTGCATATACTGTTCATGTGAATACGGTCAAAAACCTTTTTAATAAAATCAAAACAATTGACTCCGGTATCTTTACCGTTGTTGGCGGCCATCATGCAACGGTTGCGCCTGAGGATTTCTTTAATCCCTGTATTGATCTTGTAGTAATGGGAGAAGGAGTTTTTGTATTCAAGGAAATAATTTCAAGGCTTGTTTCAAAAAGACCCTTTGATGGAATTGCCGGAATATCTTATTTGAAAGATGGAGGGAGGGTAATCAATCCTCGTGAACCGGTAACCGACCTTGATATCTTTCCTTTCCCATCCAGAGAATTTACGGAAAAGTACAGGAAATACTATTACAGTGAATGGATGAGACCGCTTGCATCGATACGCACATCAAAGGGGTGCCCGAACAGGTGTAATTTCTGTGCCCTGTGGAAGCTGACAGGTGGAAAATATCTGAAAAGAAAGCCGGAAAACATTGTCAGGGAACTTTCCGGGATCAAGGAAAAATACGTTTTTTTTGCAGATGATGAATCCATGGTTGATGCCAGCAGGATGAAAAAACTTGCTGAACTGATCAGGGAAGCCGGGATTAAAAAACGTTATTTTCTATATGGAAGAAGCGATACGATCGTAAAAAACCCGGACCTTATTAAAATATGGAAAGATATCGGACTTGAAAGGGTCTTTGTGGGGCTTGAATTTTTCAGGGATGAAGACCTTAAATATATCAATAAAGGTTCAACTGCAGAAAATAATAAAGAGGCAATAAAAATATTGCACTCAAATGGCATAGAGATATATGCATCGTTTATTGTCAGGCCGGATTTTAATGAAGAAGATTTTAAAGAATTAAAAGAATATTGCAGGAAAATGGAGTTCACTTTTCTAAGCTTTGCTGTTCTTACTCCATTACCAGGGACAGATTTGTATGAAGAAGTTAAAGACAGTCTCATTACTGAGGATTATGACCTCTTTGATTTTATTCATACCCAGCTTCCAACAAAACTCCCTTTGAAAGAATTCTTCAATAATCTCAATTCGTTGTATTTCGATACAATACCTCTGGGAAAGAGTATTTCATTTATGAGGAGATATCCATTGAAAGAAATACCGGGTTTGATCTCTCTTAGAATGAAAGTTGCAAGGCAGATGAAGAATGCATATAAGGATTATGAAACATGATGCAGGTTGAAGGCTGTTTATCATGGAGTAAAAGTGGCTGCAGGAGAGGCAATGGCAAGAAAAAATGATTATACTGTCTTTATCTCAAACCCTTCGAACATCTTTCTCATAACCAGGTCCTGAATCGACCCAAAACCTGAAGTGGCGATAATCTTCCCGTCCAGGTCATCAATAGACCGAATGTCAGAACCTGCCCTCACGATCAGTGCGCTGCCACCTGAATTTACTCCACTGATAATGTATATTCTTCCATTATCATTTATCCAGTACCTCAAAAGCGGGGTCACACCAAACGTGGCAATGTCAACTTCCCTGTGAGTGAAAGCATTCGTTATTGCCAGGCCGTTCCTGAATTTCATGAACTTGATATTTTTACCGGGGATCAGGCCGACTTTTTCAAAGTACCCTTCTTCCTGTGCTACATAAACTGCAAGGTAATGGATATTACGTTAGAGATATTTTCATTCTTTTTGATCAAATCAACGATCTTATCATCAATATTTTTATTCATGATCTACCACCGGCGTTTCCAGATCGGGTGAAGTCAATTGTTCGTCCGATAATAATCTCAATTCATCATAGAATTTTATTAGAAGCTTTGCAGCTTCATTTTCCTCGTTGAGATAGAACGAACGTATCTGTTTCCCGATCTTTTTCTCAATAATTATGTTATTCTGCAAAAGAGGTTCAATTACTCTTGCCACGCTGGAATGATACAATCCCGTGGCCTGCGCTATCCCTGAAAGATAATTGATCTCTCCTTTATTATTCATGAGATATTCCAGTACAGTTAATTGTGCTGTTTTTCCAAATAACTTTTCAAGCGGGCTCATATTTTGTCCTGATTGTGCCTCTGGCGACAACATTTAGTTAGATCCTTTTTAAATATATTTGCGTATGTATTCATATAGTTATGCTTTTGTAATCATAAGACTATGTGTAATTATATAGAAATTATATTGTTTTATCTTACTAATATATGTATAATAAACACCAACTTGACGATTAATAGTAAAGATTATGTATTAAGATGTTCTAATTAAGATTGAGTTTTGTCTTGTCAGAGAACTTACCTGAAAACGAGTGGAATATCGTACAGGAGGATTAAAATGAATAGAAAAGAAATGAATTCAGACAGAAGAACAGCGATAATTGTGGGTGTATTCTTCCTTCTTGGGTTTGCAGGCGCATTCAGCGCTGTTATTTTGAAACCCATACTGGATGACCCAAATCTTCTTATTAATTTAACCAGGAATAAAAACCTGGTGATGTTGGGAGCGTTCCTCGAGTTAGTTATGGCATTTGCATGCGCGAACATTGCAATTTGGCTGTATCCAGTCTTAAAAAAACATAACAAGTTCCTGGCTCTTGGAGCGGTTGGTTCCCGAATTATTGAGAACGTATTCCAGATTGTTGCTACACTCGGCCTGCTAATATTACTGACACTAAGCCAGGAAGCTGCAAAAGCAGATGCTCCTGCTGCTTCCACTTTTCAAACAGCAGTTGCTTTGCTGCTCGCAGTGCGTTTTTGGGCGCCCTTAGTGTTGGCACAAATCGCTTTTTGCCTGGGCGCTTTGATGTATTACTATGTGTTTTACCAATCAAAACTCATTCCAAGGTGGCTGTCGGGTTGGGGCATCGTTGCGATCATATTACATTTGACTTCAGTCTTCTTGACGATGTTCTTCCAAATTAATCCCTTTTCGGGGTCACCAATCATATTATTGAGCATACCTATATTCTTCCAGGAACTGACACTTGCAGGATGGCTGATAGTTAAAGGATTCAATCCGTCCGCACTCGCTTCCGGGTCTGCCAAAGTAGATATGAGCTAAGGAGAGATAAAATGAATTCAAACAAAAAAATCGCAAGAACTACAGGAATATTGTTTATCATTGCGACGGCTGCAGTTCTACTGGGTAGTGGTCTTACGGAATCCATCGTGGGTGCTCCGGACTACCTTGTTCAGATTGCTGCAAACAAGAACCTGGTAGCGCTGGGTGCGATTCTTTACTTTGTCGCGGCTGCCGGAAGTGCCGGCATCGCGATTTCGCTGTACCCCGTCTTGCGGAAATACAATGAAGGTCTCGCTATCGGGTCAGTTGGTTTCAGGCTTATTGAGGCGGTGTTCTATATTGTGAGTGCACTCGGCTTGCTTTCTCTGCTGTCATTAAGCCAGGAATATGCAAGCGCAGAGCCTCAGGCAGTTCCAACCTTTCAAGTCCTGGGCACCTCGATTCTGGCAATGCGTGTTTGGGCGGGTTTCGTGCTTGCAGTGATTGCCTTCTGCCTGGGCGCAGCTATGTACTACTACGTTATGTATCGATTTAGACTCATCCCACGATGGCTATCAGTATGGGGTCTGGTCGCGCTCACATTGTTGCTCTTGATGACTCTATTGATCGCATTCGGCGAAAGAATTTCAGGACCTTCAGGCATGCAGGTGTTGTTGGTTCTCCCGATCCTTGTGCAGGAAATGGTTCTGGCGGTATGGCTGATAGTCAAAGGATTCAATCCATCGGCAATCGCCTCAGGGTCGCCAAAAACCGATACAAACGAGGTAAAATGACAAAATCAAAGTAAATTGGAGGAATAATCATGAAAGCAATTGTACACACAAAATACGGATCACCGGATGAACTACAGCTCAAAGAGGTGAAAAAACCTATCCCTAAGGACAATGAAGTACTGATAAGAATATATGCAACAACAGTAACAACTACGGACTGCAACGTCCGTAACTTCACATTTGTACCTGGATCGTTTAGATTCCCGGCACGGATTCATTTTGGTTTCAGAAAACCAAAAATAAATATACTGGGGATTGATTTAGCAGGAGAAATTGAAGCAGTCGGCAAAGATGTAAAACTATTTAAAAAAGGTGACCGGGTTTTTGGATCACCCGGTACTAATTTTGGTGGCCATGCAGAGTACATATGTATATCTGAAGATGGGGTGTTGGCAATAAAACCGGCTAATATGACCTATGAGGAAGCTGCAGCCATTCCTTTAGCAGGGAATACTGCACTGTTTTTTATAAGAGATCTGGGGAAAGTTAGGGCCGGACAAAAAATACTTATCCATGGCGCTTCCGGAGCTATAGGTACTTATGCAGTTCAACTTGCCAGGTACTACGGAGCAGAAGTTACCGGGGTCTGCAGTGCCACGAATGCAGAAATGGTGAAATCTTTAGGCGCGGATAAGGTAATTGATTATACTAAAGAGGATTTTACCAAAAGTGATGAGACTTATGATGTTATTTTTGATGTGGTAGGCAAGATTACGTTCTCACAATGTAAAAGCTCGTTAAAACAAAAAGGAATTTATCTTGAAAATATGCTTGGGCTACAGGATATTCTAAAAATAATTTGGACCTCAATTATCGGCAGTAAGAAAATTAAGGGTGGGGTATCAACCGAAAGTGTTGAAAATCTAAATTTCTTCTTAGAACTTATTGAATCGGGAAAGTTAAAACCGGTTATAGATAGAAGCTATCCGTTGGAACAGACGGCTGAAGCTTTCAAGTATGTTGAAAAAGGACACAAAAAGGGAACTGTAGTAATAACTGTGGGACATAATGACTAAACCTAACAAATCAGGAGGAATTGAAATACCAGGTCATACCGAAGAAGCATCACAACGTAAAGCTGCAAAAGTCGCAGGCTTGATGTTCCTGTTTATCGTAATAGGCTGGACTCTTAACTGGACACTTGTGGACTCAAAACTTATTGTTGCAGGAAATGCCACGGCTACAGTCAATAACATAATGGCCAATGAGTTGCTATTTCGTATCGGTATTACTAACGAGCTACTCTTCTCTATCAGTGGGGTAGTATTGGCCCTTGCTCTTTATATAATACTCAAACCGGTAAACAAGAATCTTGCTTTGCTTGCGCTTTTTTTGAAATTGATGGAGGCAATTATAGGGGCAGTTATGGTGCTTGTCGCTTTTTTTGCTTTGCAGATGTTAAATGGAAAAGCATATTTGACAGTATTTAAACCGGAACAGTTGCAGGACATCGTCGGATTATTTCTCAATGTACGCAGTACTGGATCTACCATTTCAATGGTATTTCTTGGCATGAACTTGATAGTATTTTTGTATTTATTATTCAAGTCTAAGTACGTTCCAAGAATATTGGCCGGCTTTGGAATTCTTTCATATTCGCTCATTCTCGTATACTCTTTAGCAAATATTCTTGCACCCCAAAATGCAACGGTGCTGACAATGGTTAATACAATTAGCATGGTTTTTTTTGCACCGAGCGTTCTTTTTGAACTAATAATTGGCTTATGGCTTCTGATTAAAGGCGTAAATGTTCAACAGAGGGATACAATAAATGAATAAATCAGAAAAGTTCTGGGATAGGATGGCGAAGTATTTAGATCGAGTGGAAAGAAAAGATGAAGCGACTAATATTAAGATTATTGAAAAAACTAGAAAATATCTGAAAATTAACGACACGGTTTTAGACTTTGGATGTGGAACTGGAACAGCAGCCATTGAAATTGCGGGAAGTGTGAAAAAAGTCACAGGTATTGATATCTCCTCCAAAATGATTGAAGCTGCGAAAGGAAAAACTGTAGAAGGTAAAGTTAAGAACATAGATTTCACGCAAACAACAATATTTGATGAAAAATTAAAAACAGGATCATTTGATGTGATCTTATGTTTCCATCTGCTCCATTTAGTGGAAGATACGCCAAAGGTTATGCAAAGGATAAACGAATTATTGAAACCGGGTGGATTGATTATTTCTGCAACACCCTGTATCAGAGGGACATTTTTAGGAGTTCTGTTATGGCCTGTGAGCAAAATAGGATTAATTCCTCCGATCAAATATTATAATATCTCTGAATTAGAAGATTTAATGACTGAAGGAAATTTTGAGATTGTTGAAACTGAATGTTTGGATAAAAGTGGACAACAATATTTCATTGTGGCAAAGAAAAAAGGGGTAACATAATAACAAAACCATATAAAATTGGAGGAATACTTATGAAAGCGATTATATATACAAAATACGGGCCGCCGGAAGTTCTTCAGCTAAAAGAGGTGGAAAAACCAAAGCCAAAGGATAATGAAGTACTGATAAAAGTGTATACAACAACGGTAACCAGGGGAGATTCCAGAATGCGAAGCTTCACAGTTCCAGTTTTAATGTGGCTTCCGGCCAGAATATATCTGGGTATCAGAAAACCCAAAAGAGCTATCCTTGGAATGTCGCTGGCCGGGAAAATAGAATCCGTGGGAAAAAACGTAACAAAATTCAAGAAAGGGGACCTCGTTTTTGCGTCTACATTCGGGGAGAATTTCGGTGGATATGCCGAGTATAAATGCATGCCAGAAAATGGAATGGTATTTATAAAACCTTCTAATGTATCTTTTGAAGAAGCTGCTGCAATTCCAGGAGGTAGTAATATGGCATTGAGATTTCTTAGAAAAGGCAATATCCAAAAAGGACAGAAAGTGCTTATTTATGGAGCTTCTGGCGCGGTAGGCACAAGTGCCGTGCAGATCGCAAAATACCTTGGTGCAGAAACAACCGGCGTATGCAGTTCTGCGAATATTGAATTAGTAAAATCGTTAGGAGCGGATAAGGTGATTGATTACACAAAAGAGGATTTTACCCAAAGCGGCGAGACCTATGATCTTATTTTTGATATATTAGGCAAGAGTTCATTTTCACGTTGTAAAAGCTCACTAAAACAAAACGGACGCTATCTTTTAGCCAGCTTTAAGATGAAACAGCTTTTTCAAATGCTATGGACTTCAATGATCGGCAGCAAGAGAGTAATATGTGCGCTGGCGATCGATAAACAAGAAGATCTGATTTTCATCAAAGAGCTTATTGAGGCTGGAAAGATAAAATCAGTCATTGATAGACGCTTTCCTTTAGAACAGACTGCTGAGGCTCACAGGTATGTCGAAAAAGGACATAATAAAGGAAAAGCAGTAATTACTGTGGGACATAATAAAAAAAAGGATACAAAAAATGAATTCAGATAGAATTAAATCTATGGATTTGCCTGTGCAAACATAAAGTAAATATATTTTTATATGTAACTAGTATAGCAAAAATAAACACCAGCTCGTCTATTTATAGACAAGTTTAAGTATTTAGACGCTATAATTACCAATCGAGTTTGTCCGATCAAAGGACAGGCAGAACAAATCTAAAAATTAGAAAAATTGATTGAATTGAAGGTAAAATGAAATGAATAACAATAACGATCTATTAGACATAAAAAGTCTTAGCAGCTATGGAATACACGGTGCACTTGGGCTGCTGATGGGAATTGGTGTTGGATATATAGCTTTTTATATGATCACAATTTTAAATTCGGTTAGTTCCTTAGATTTAATAGGAGTTTCATTTGCATTTGCATCTTTAATAATTTATGGCCTTTTTGGCCTATATATCGGGTATGTTTTCGGGGGACAAAAAAAATCATCGGTGGCATCAATAAAATATGCCACAGCCGGGATAGTTGGGGGATTCGTCTCAGGGTTTCTTTTATTCGGGGAGTATATTAAAATATATGGCCTTCTTGATCCCCTATTAGTAACGCTTGTTTTTGTGGGTCCAATATTAGGTTTTCCAAAGATCAAGAACATAGTTATAATGACTATTTCATGTATTTCTGGCGCAGTTCTGGGTTATGGTTTAAATTTATATGCCCAAAACATTGTCGTTTATGTTAATTCTACCTGGACAGGGGGTGGTTTATATGCGCTTATCATTGGCATTATTCTTACATTGTTTGAAATAGGGATAGCCGGCGCTTCAATAGCATTTGGAATGTATTTTATTGAAAGGACAGCCTATACTGTACGGGAAATTCCCAGGTTCTTAAAGATAACCAGAGGTGCAGGGATAATCCTGGCCTTTATTATAATTTTTGCTTCTGCAAGCCTTTTTTTAGGTGTGGCAAAGTATGCAACTACAGATGTTTCTATTGATATTTCATCAGCCGATGGAAATGCAACAGTGTTTGTTCCGGTCATTCTTGAAGATGGTATTGTAATGAAAATGTATGGGAATCCGGCAATATCCGGATATTCGAAAGCTGAAATAATTGATACTGATCATGGTAAAGCCTTTAAGATAAGTGGATCAGGGCCAATTGGAATAAAAATGAACCAGACAGGTGGATGGCTTGCACATGATCAGGAAGCAGAGGAAAAATTTGTTAATGGGTTCACGTTGAGTACGAGTAATACCACACGTTTTGGAGAAATACATGACCCCGTAGATGTATGGATATATTCAAAAGAAGATGGCGCAATGTTTAGTATTTCTATTAAAAGGGATAACGGCTGGGGAAGAGATATGCGTATAAGCACGCAACGGAATGAGAAACTGATCCGAGGATGGCAGGTTGTAAGGCTTTCCGTTGGGAGTATGATGTATGACTGAGGAAAGATCATTCAAAAATGAAATAGTGATTATGGGAATCGGCAGGAAATCCGGGGCAAGATAACTGGAAGGAGAGCCAATATGATTGATAGTATCATACTTATACCCATATTTATAGAGGTATTAATAGCGATTGGAATTATAGGCGGAATTGTCTGGATATGGAGAAAAAGACACTGGTCTATATTGAAAAAAGCAGCTATAACTATAACATTTGCAGCAGTCTTATTAATTTCATTTTATGCATCCTTTGCTTTTATTCTTGTCTCTTCAGATCAAGCCAATTATTTAGCCAAGGGAAGTAATCTTGGACAAATTGACTACGACGTGATTATCTCCAATGCACAAAAAGCCGGATACAGGGTCGATGTGCCAACTGGTGCTGATTCGATACAAGAATTCGGTGTACATCCATCCAATATAAGAGAACTGGACGAACGGTTCGGTAAAGAATATCGATTCTGGTCAGCAGGATATTTCTACAATGAAAAAGTGTATTTTAAAACAGTGAAATACCAGGGAAGCAATGATATTGAAATATCGTTCTTTAAGGAAGATGGTACGTATTCACCATTTAAGCCAGAGGATCTTCCACCAGATGAATGGATCATTGAAAAGTTCAGGTTGATGTTTGGCATCAATGATGTGGAATCAAGAAATTATTTGACGCACCTCAAAGACTCTGCAGGCAAAGGTCCAGAAACAAAAATCAGCATTGGAAAAGAGATCAATGTTGCTGCTTTGTATTCCGATTTGAAGGTGGCAAGCTCCAATTCAAGTATTTCTTCTACGGTTGGAGACGGATGGTTTAAAGAAACATTCTACAGTGAGGATAAAAAGATAGGATTCTTAGATTTTATTATTCCAAATACACGGATAATCTTCAAGGACAGGGGGCAAGAGTATATAATTACAATAGACCGCATGGGTGGCGTGCGTCCCGGGATTAAACTCGGTGCAGGAGAAAAAATCCCGGAAGAAAAATATCGTGGAATTTTCAAAAAAATGTTTGTAAATCTTGGATTGCCGCCTGAGAAAGTGGAAGTATTTAAATTTGAATATAATCCAAGTGTTTGGTGATCTGTTAGAAATAAATTAGAGGTGGCATAAATGAATAAAGAAGTTAATAAAAAAGAAGTATTAAATGAAACATTCAAAATCATTCTGAACAAGCCAATTATCTTGCTTCCAATGATCATTCTAGTTTTATTTTCCAGATTGCAGGATTATTTAGCCAGGTCATATATTGATATACCGGGCAACATAAAATCAATTGAAGATTTAATGCCAGTCCTTCCATCGATTTTAGCATATTTTATAATATCTTCAATTTTATTATGTATAATTTATGCAATTATTGAAGGCATATATACAGTGACAATAAAAAATATACTTGAAAATAAAGATGTAAATCTGGGAACCGCATCCGGACTTACATCTAAGAAAGCTCCCATACTCATAGCTTCAGGCTTTCTTATTGGTTTGATGATTTCAGCAGGGACTTTGCTCTTAATTATTCCAGGCATGTATTTCACGATCTGGTATTTTTACACAATTCCTTTTATAATGCTTGAAAATCGGGGAGTGCTTGATGGAATGAAGGCAAGTAAAGAGTTTGCCCGCAATAAAAAATCAAATACGATCTATTTTTTAACGATACCATTTTTATATCTCTTCCTTGGCAGTTCTATCGCAGGAGTTGTTTTTTATAGTGTTCCGATGGCTTACTATGCAATAAATATTGTATTGGATTCTATTATTTTCACATGGTATTCGGTTATACCAGTTTACGTTTATTTAAAAGAATTCGGAAGATGGTAAATATGGACTCAGATGGTTATGAGAGGTATTCTCAATTCGAACAATAATGCTTTTAAAGAATATATTAACAAACAGTTTTAAGTTTTTAATATTCTCATGGAAATTTTTTGCTATTGTTCTGGCTTTTATTATTTTTAAAAGTTTCATATTTGATCCGAATTCTTACACAAATAATGACCTTTCTCTTACTGGGCAATATTTTGAAGTTGTATTGACGCAACTACCTAAAAATATTTTAGATTTATTATTCTGGATTGGCATTATTCCACTTATCATACTTTCAATGAAGGAATACATGGCAGGACAGCAAAGATTAAGCTTCTGGAAAGAGAAGATATTCAGATATTTTGTACTGCTTCTTAAATATAAATTCATATTTTTTATTCTGGATTTTCTCGCTGTATGTTTTGTAACTTTTTCTATGTTTAATTTTTCCAGGTTTCAATTTACATTAATTCCTGAATCTGTTATCCGAATAATTGGATTCTTTATTGGCATTTTTGAGATGATCCTTGGATTCATCTTATTCCTGGTGCCTGTTATAATTGTCCTGGAAAATAAGACATTTATAGAGGGAACAAAAAAATCAATTGATATCATCAGGAATAAGCTTATTTTATGTCTCATATTCATTCTATTATTGAATTTTATAAATCCATCCAACATATCCTTATTGTTGTTAATAGCAAGCCGATATGTTGCAATTTCTGGATTTGATTACTTTCAATTAATACAAAATCCCGGGTTTAAAATTCTTCAATTGATCCTCTCAAGCGGCTGGTTCATATTATATCATGCCGCTATCGTTGGATTTTATTTGAATATTTCAGGGGAGAAAAAAACTAACGAGGTAAAGGATTAAACATTTCATATTAAACCTGGTTAAAATCATTTCTCATGTAGATTTTACGTTTGCGCCACAAGACGCCCCCTATAGTTGCTAACGCAAAAGATTGTAACCATGCATGATGGTAGGAATGCAGGCGATAAAGCGATACCAGAAGAATCTGATTACCCAAAATTGAGGGAGAAAAATGACTAATAAATCTATTATTATCATCGGTGCAGGTCTGGCGGGTCTTTCCACAGGCTGCTACTCACAGATGAATGGTTATCAAACACATATCTTCGTGCACCATACCAAGCCGGGCGGAGTGGCCACATGCTGGAAAAGCAAAGGCTACACAATCGATGGTGGCATTCATTTCCTGATGTGTCCATTCAGGCTCGCATATTACCTGATCTGGCATATTGTATGGGGTTATTTGCGTTTAAAACTGCTTTTCTAATTTTAGACATTCTTCCCAAAATGCCATACGCAAATTGTAAATATTTGTAAGGATTATTTAAACTATTATCCGGATTGGAACAAGAGTATGTTAGAAATTTTATTTTGGATTTACTTAATTAATTCTGTGCTATTAATAAATCATGAGATCGACTCAGCCTATTGGAAAGAATGGGATATATTCAAATTACCGGGAGGAGTTACCGGATTCATGATCATACATCTCTTTCTCATTTATTTTGTTTTATACGGATTAATCCTGGTATTCCAGCAATCCTTTACAGGCTTGATATTTTCATTGTTATTGAGCCTCTCAGGAATCTTTGCTTTTACAATCCATATATTTTTTATTAAAAAAGGCAGAAATGAATTTAATACACCCATCTCATTATTCATATTAACAGCAACACTAATTGTATCGATAATTCAAGCAGCTACCACGATTTATTTACTTACAGGCTGATTTTTATATGGCCAGTGGGCTTTCCGATTCAAATAAAAGCCAGATGAGGTCGATTTTAGCTTTGTTAGTGACCCCCTTCTCCCATTTTGACTTCCCGCACGCCTGCATCTTCAAGCTTTGACCCACGTGTGGATTTTTCAGGGACCTTTTTCACTTTTACAGCGATGTCTTTTCCAAGCCTTTTACATTCGTCAAGATCTTTTTCGCCAGGTTGATATTGAACGCGTAATACCGGATCTAATACTTTCATGCCAAGCTCACGCATTTTTTCAGCGATCAATACAGGCGCTTCCCCGCTCCAGCCATAAGATCCAAAAGCAGCGCCGACTTTGTCTTTTACGTTTGCTTTTTCAAGGTTTTGAAGGAATTTCTCCATTGGGGGAAGCATTTTGTAATTGAAGGTAGAAGAGCCAATCGCAATCGCATCTGCAGCTATTATTTCTTCCATTTTTGCTTCATTGAAATTCACAGCTTTAGCATCAACATTTCTTGAACTCGCACCTTCCACAATGGCATCTGCCATCGCTTTTGTATTTCCTGATGTACTCAGATATATAACAATTACTTTAGGCATATTTTTCTCTCCTTTTTTTATTGAATGATTGATACTATTGCTCCCAAGTCAATCATTATTGTTAATGTTAGATGTTATCTGGATATAAGCTTTCGCTTTATTTCTTAAAAGGAGCGAATTGCTGATCAAGTGCTGGAGTGTCTTGAGGGGCGCTATCCCGGCATCTCGTCGCAAGTGGAGATGATCGTATGAACTCATATTATAAAAAACCGAAGAATAATCACTATCTTTATATAGAATTAACTCAATAACAAAATGTAAATAATATGGTGATTTTTATTATTTATAGAAAAACTTTAACGATAGCAAAAACTTTTGTGATAATGTCCCCTATACTATTTTTATTATTAACAAATGGCGCAGGTGCAACTCCAGTAAAGGAATGGAGCAGGACTTATGGAGGAGAATTATGGGATGAAGCTAATTCTGTTGTTGAAATTCCCGGCGAAGGATACATAATAACCGGCTCAAGAAATATTCAAACCACTTCAGTTAACATGACCGATTCATACGACGCCTTACTCATAAAAACCGCTCCGGATGGGAATGAACAATGGAACAGGACATATGCAGGAAAAAAGGGAATGAAGGTTTCAATAGCCAGGGATGGAGGATATATAATCAGAGGTTTTAATGATTGGGATTTCTGGTTGATGAAAACCGATCTTCTTGGCCGGGAGGAATGGAACAGGACGCTGCGGATAGATAATAATTTTATGCGCGTAGCTATTGAGGAGACTTCAGATGGAGGTTCTATCCTTGCTGGCGGGAATATTATATTATTA
This sequence comes from Candidatus Methanoperedens sp. BLZ2, assembly GCF_002487355.1. Taxonomy (GTDB): domain Archaea; phylum Halobacteriota; class Methanosarcinia; order Methanosarcinales; family Methanoperedenaceae; genus Methanoperedens. The sequence continues at coordinate 135,394 of NZ_NTMG01000068.1, forward strand.
TCCGAGTCCATGACTATTTCTCATTTATGGTTCACAAAAATTAATATAAGCGGAGATCAGGAGTGGAATGCGACCTCAAAAAGACCACAGGGTGATATGGCAACCTCAGTCTATCAGACCCTGGATGGAGGATATGTCCTGGCAGGTTACTCAGGGTCAGGTAATAATGACATAGATGTCCTGATCATGAAGACGGACGCTAAAGGCATTGAGCAATGGAACATGACCTTTGGAAAGGCAGGAGAGCCTGAGGGGGCTTATTCAGTTGCACAGACAGAAGACGGCGGTTATATCCTTGGAGGCTTTAAGTTATCCCGGAGACTGATGGGAAATGATTATGATGCATGGGTCATAAAAACTGATGCAGGTGGTAACGAGCAATGGAACAGGATATTTGGGGGATATGATGAAGATTTTGTCTCATCTGTCCAGCAGGCTTCAGATGGTGGATATGTTTTTGCGGGTTATACTAACAGGGCGGGCGATCTGGACGCCTGGATAATAAAGACAGATGCAAAAGGAAAAGAGAAGTGGAAGAAAGTATATGATGGGCCAGAGAAGGACAAGATCAACACAGTTAAAGAGGTCTCTAAATCTGTTTATCTACTTGCGGGCGACTCAGAATCGTACGGAGCAGGGAATATCGATGCCTGGCTTGTAAAAATCAGGGAAACAAATGCCTCTGATTTAGGAACCACAGATAATGATGGATTCGATATAAAATCTACACTCGGATTTGAAATTTTAGGAGCAATTGTTTCGATAGTAATATTATTCTTTTTAATAAGGAAACGAACTTGAATCGGAACCCGTGTATTCGGAACACATATCCGCGTTTTATTTTTTTCTCCTGAGTTTATCCAATTCTCTTTCAAGCTTTCTGATATACTCTGGCTTGACATGATGCAGATCGTTATCTATATCCTCTATGGTTTCTTCGATGGATATTATTTTTGTTTTTAAGAAATCAAGATCGAATTGCCTCAAATTTTAAACAATTAGCTTCTCCATTATATCTTGATAAACCTTATTCATAAATTTATAATAATCATTAATTTTTGAATAAATTTCCTTTGCCACTTTTTCATGATAGGTATGTGAAGTAAGGTTTCTGTCATCAGTCATTTCAAGCGCTTTTATTGTCTCTTCTTCTGTCAGCAATTTCACATTAAAAGCTTCCCTGAAGCATGATTTTGGGGAATTACATATTATCCCTTCTTTCACTTTCAGATATTCCTTTAATAATTTCCAGAGTTATCTCTTTTAATGTCCTTAGTGCTTTTCCCGCATCGTCTGCAATTAATCTCAGCTTTTCCATACCTTCCCTTCTTTCAATGCTTTTTCCCTGAAAATCTGCGAAACTTTAGAAATATCCACTACTTCAACTTTATAAGGGATATTCAAATCTTCAAGTTTTTCTTTCAAAATAGTTATTTTCTTCTTATTACATTCATTCTTTGGCAATATGCCTATGTCAATATCGGAAAATCTATTGAAATCTCCTCTTGCTCTTGAGCCGAACAATATGATCTGGATCTCCTCTCCTCTAAAGATATCGAGAACTATTTTTTTTACCTGGTTTAAACTCTTTTCATAAATATTCAGTTTCTCATCATACTCTGCAAGCTCTGGCATCAATTTTCCAGGCCTCTTTTTCTCCTGCTTAATTTTAATAGCTCCAGACGTTTTAGTATCATCGCAACTATTCAATATATAAATTACTATATTAAAGCTATGGTTCCGATTTTTCGAAATTATTTTGATAGCCAGATAAGAATAAAAGCCGTGGCGCTAAAATTGAGGCGCCGAGGTTGACATATATGTGATCGAGGATTAATCTTCTCTAAATCTCAAATTCAAACTTAATATATATTGTCATGGTGGTCAAAATCCAGAAAAATCACTTTATTTTCAGTTTCAACAATCTCGAAAATAAGTACAAAGGATTTATCGATATGAACTCTTCGCAATCCTTTCATATCATGCTGGAGCGGTTTGTAATGTTGAGGATTTTCCAGTATTTCGCTCATCTTTTTCAAAATTATCTCGAATTGCTTTTTATTTTTTCTGCTGAGTTTATCCAATTCCCTTTCAAGCTGCCTGCTGATTTCGTAATTGTATTTCAAAGCTTGACACCAAATTTCTTTTCAAAATCTGAACTGGAAACAGTACCTTCTTTTTTTATTGATTCAAGCTTTCGGATATACTCTGGCTTGACATGATGCAGATCGTTATCTATATCCTCTATGGTTTCTTCGATGGATATTATTTTTGTTTTTAAGAAATCAAGGTCGGATGCTATTTTTTGTAATAATTGTGCTTCAGACATATTGTATCTCCAAATTTTTTTATTTTGACCATTTTCTACATTGAACTTTAGATTTATTAGAATATTCTTAAACTTAGCCTTGATTTTATTTATACCCCAACCCCTCAAAATTCCCTTTGACCATGTCCTTGATAGCAGTTTCAATATCAGCCTGGCCTGGGCTAAGCCAAAAGGGTTGCCTGGAAAGGGGGCTCGTGTGTTCGGCAGGAACACATATCCGACTGACAACCCGGAAAGGCTATGAATTTTTCCTGACGGTCGGCCGGGACATTGAGTCGGATGGGGATATTGATATGAGGCAGATACCGGGCGGGCTATATGTGGTTCTTCGATTCAAAAATCTGGAGAACATTGGAAATGCCCGGGAACATCTATGGAACTGGATAAAAGAGAACAAATATGAATATATTGGAATGCGGAAAGGCGATCATGGTTGGTTTAATGGATTCGAAGAGCAAATAAATTGGCATGAAGGGATGCCGCCGAATGAATGGGTGTTTGATTTATGGGTGCAATTGAGAGAGTAAGGTTTTGTTTATTATGTTTCTAAGTTCCTTATCGATTCATCTTTTCGACCACCACTAATATCATTGCATTGTATTCTATTTTTATTAAAAACGTATGCACTCACAAAAGTATAATATCGTAAATAGCTTCTATAAAGCCTATGCAATTCTTTGAACTCCTTAAATCCAATTATAAGGATAAAGCACAGAACTTATATGAGGAGATTAAAGAAAGGGTTAAGACCAGCATTGATAACGGAACTTCCACTATTCTTGCCTCATTAATGAGTTTTGTTTTTGTTTCAGGTTCTACTGAAGCTCAATTCTTGACTGGGGCTGGATTTACATTGTTGGCAGAATTTTTAGTAAATTCAAAAGATAAAAGTAGTGAAGAGTTGATAGAAGAAATAAAGGGCAATGAAGAGTTAAAGAAAGAGCTTGCTAGAGCAATCTGCGAGATAGTTACAGATAAGGATTTTGTTAAAGCCGAAGATAAAAATTGGATAAATAGCCTTATATTAGATATGAGGCGAGAGGTTAAAGGAATTGAAAAGGTGGTTAAAGAAGCAGAAGGACGTCTTACCCAAATTCTTTTTAATGAAAGTGGATTAAGAAGACTTTCTGCACACGAATTGACCGATGAAGAGTCTAAAAATGAGTTTAAGGACTGGCTAAACGGATTTTCTTTTGGTTTATCAGCAATTTACCATAATAAAGATTATAGGAGAGAGATAGTGGATGATGTTAAGAATAAACTGGAAGAAAAAGGCAAAGCAATAATAGTAGGTGAAAGTGGAACATCTAAGACCACAATATGGATGAGGGTCATTTGTGAATACTTAAAGGATGGATTTGATGTATTATACAATGAAGGTAGTGAGATTGATTTTGAAAAAGCCAAAGATTATATACAGTCCTTGGGCAGCGATAGGATTCTAATAGCTGTTGATAATGCCCATATAAAAGATAATTCACCAATATATCGATTGATATATGGGAAAGTGACGACCCAGTTAAGAATTAAATACCTCTTGACTATAAGAGAGCCGGATTTTGACAGATTTGTTACTGATCATATTAGTGAATTGGATGAGCCTACGAGGGAGGCAATATACAAATTTCAAGACGAATTGAGACATCTGAGAATTGAGGCGAAATCCTTCTCCAAAATTGAAGTCAAAAAATTCTATGAAAAATATGGAAAAATATTAAATTATAATGAGATAGATACAATTTTCAGAGAAACTAACGGTAATCCAATAATTGTTAGATTTCTTATGACTGGTAATGGATTGTCTAAACACGTTCGAGATAGGCATGATAAATTCATTAAAAATGATAAAAATAAAATAGTTGCAATGTTAGTTTGCACTCTGCTAGATTTAGGATTCAAACCTGCTGATGAAGATATAATACAAAAATTGGAGATAAGCCAAGATATCTATTATCTAGATCAAGCAACTCTTCGTCAAAAAGATAAAAAATGGGTAGTAATCCACCATTTATGGGCATTGGAGTGGCTATCCTATTTATTCAACAATGGTTCAACGCCTAATCATGTTTATCGTTTAAGAGTTCAGTACTTAAGAGATGCTTTAGATAAGATTTCTAATTTAAAGAACGATGTTTTAATTCTCTCTTCGATATCTTCACTATTCCAAGCTTCAGTAAAAGGAAAGATAGACATATATTGGCTATTGAATGAATTGAAAGTTGATGAGTATTTTGAGAAACTTAGTGATAATAAGGGGAAAGTTGATGCTTACACTTTAATAGTAGGCTCAGCTTTTTCTAATTTAGGCAAAAATGAGGAGGGCATTATATTTTTTGATAAGTCTATAGAGCTCGACCCTTATTTTGCGTCTGCTTGGAGTAATAAGGGTGCAGCTTTTTTTGATTTAGGCAAAAATGAGGAAGCCATTGAATGCATTGATAAGGCTATAGAGCTCAACCCTTATTCCGCTCAGGCATGGAATAATAAAGGTTCAGTTTTTGTTAAATTAGGCAGAAATGAAAAAGCGATTGAATGCGCTGATAAGGCTATAGAACTCGAATCTAATTTTGCCGAAGCATGGCATATCAAAGGTTCAGCTTATGTTGCCGAAGGCAAACATGATGAAGAAGCCATTAAATGCTTTGATAAGGCAATAGAGCTTAATCCATTTCTTGTAGATGCTTGGCATAATAAAGGTGTAGCTTTTTCTAATTTAAATAACATGGATGAAGCCATTAAATGCTTTGATAAAGCTATAGAGTTCAAATCTAATTTTGCCGAAGCATGGAATAATAAAGGAGCAGCTCTTGGTAATTTGGGCAAACATGAAGAAGCTATTAATTGTTTTGATAAGGCTATAAATCTCAAATCTAATTATGCTAAAGCTTGGAATGATAAAGGAGCAGCTTTTCGTAATTTAAACAGATATGAGGATGCCATAAAGTGCTACACCAAAGCCTACATATTAAAAGATTACCTTACAAATAAAGACATAAAACTGCTTCATGATGAGATATTACAATTAGCCGAATTCGTATTGAAATTCAATTGCTCTGATATAGATAGTGATCTTTTATTAGTATATTCATCCATTAGAATTGATATAAATTTAGCAAGAGAGATTATAGATGAATTTATAAAGATTGACCCAGAGCTATCAGAATTGAGGGATAAACTTGGATTCGAGAAGCAATAAGCTACTTTTCGTTTCAATTTTAGTATGTAATTTGCGAGTATTTTCTTACCTTTTAAACAAAGAATAGATCTAGAGCTCTGCTGTGGATACCTCAGTGCTTTCAGCCCGAAGTCGGTTACGGTTATGGATGTTATGTGCATCGTTTGAATATCCTTGACCCGAATACATACTCAAAATTTTAAGTGAAGTTCAGATACCAATAAAGAGAATAACAATATGTTATTTCCAAAACCCAAAACAATATATTTATCAATCTTAAAACCATAACAATATTTATGAGAAAAGGGGCGACATTTGTAAGCATTAACGGTTGTGGGAAACCTTTGTTTGCAAACGTAACATCTCGAAGCTAAGAAGGCAACTTTCGCTATCAAAATTTGGGAGGAAACCATCATGAGAAAAATAATCGCATCAAAATTCTACACGTTAGACGGCCTCATGTCCGATCCGGAAGATAAAATGGAATGGGTCCTGGGTATTTTTAACGATGAAATGGGAAAATATGAAAGCGATCTTTATGACAATGCTGACACCCTGCTTCTTGGAAAAACAACGTACAAAATTTTTGAGGGCTATTGGCCCACGGCTGCTTCACATCCGGCAACCTCACAGGGCGATATCGAAATGGCGCATAAGATCAACAATATAACCAAGATTGTTTTTTCTCATTCTATGGAAGGCGTTGAATGGAAAAATTCAAAGCTTCTAAGAGAGATCAACCCTGAAGAAATAGTAAAGATGAAGCAAGGGAAGGGTAAGAATATACTGGTCATCGGAAGTGCCAGTATCGTGCAGCAACTTACAAATCTTGGGTTAATTGATGAGTATCATTTATTACTCCATCCTGTTGTCCTGGGAATCGGAAAACCTTTGTTTAAGGATATCAGGCAAAAACATGACCTGAAGCTTCTCGAAGCTAAGACCTTCAGTAATGGGGTCGTCATGCTTCGCTATCTGGCCCCTGAAAAATAAGTAAAAAAAGGAGGGATGGGATAATTATAAGCCGGATGGGAATAGATGTCCTATAAAGGAAGGGGTTATTACGGAATCTGAACAAAACATATTAAATACAAAGGAGGCGCCGAAATGGCTGGATCTTTAGAGGGCAAAGTTGCACTTGTGACTGGCGGCGGTTCCGGGATCGGAAGAGCTTCTGCGCTGGCGTTTGCCAGGGAAGGGGCAAAGGTCGTTGTGGCTGATGTGCAGGTCAAAGGCGGAGAGGAAACAGCGAGGATGATTAAAGATACAGGTCATGAAGCCGTATTCGTTAAAGCTGACGTATCAAAGGCTTCCGATGTTGAGAAATTGATCAGCACAGCAGTCAGGACCTACAACAGATTGGACTGCGCCCACAACAACGCAGGTATCGAGGGAGCCAGCGCCTCTACAGCAGACTGCACCGAGGAGAACTGGGATCGTGTTATCGACATCAATCTTAAAGGTGTGTGGCTGTGCATGAAGTATGAGATACCCCAGATGCTCAGGCAGAAAGGTGGTGCCATAGTAAATACATCGTCTGTAGCCGGACTTGTAGGTTTCAGGGACATGCCTGCCTACTGCGCTTCCAAAGGCGGCATAATTCAGCTAACGCGCACGGCAGCGCTGGAGTATGCAGCAAGGGGTATTCGTGTTAACGCCGTATGCCCTGGCGTTATCCGTACGCCGATGGTAGAAAGGGTCACAGGCGGCAAACAAGAGTTTGAAGCACAGTTTATCGGACTTGAACCGGCAGGACGATTGGGCACACCGGAAGAGGTAGCTGAGGCTGTGGTATGGCTGTGCTCAGATGCGGCTTCGTTTGTCATGGGTCATCCGATGGTCGTGGATGGAGGACTTGTTTCACAGTAGTTGCAGGACAAAGATCCTGAGAAATCAAAAAGAGTCATGGCTGCAATGCTTCAAATGGATAAAATTGACATAAAAACTTTAAGGCAAGCGTATGATCAAGGATAATCCAAATTGGAAGTCTATCGATGGCAAGCAGAGAGAAAAAATTTATCAAAAAGCTAAAACGTTGAAAGAAGCAATTATGAAATCAAATACGAAATGGTTCTATGATGAAACAGTTCAGGTGGGTACAGATTATCAGGATATTTCGAATGTCCAGGCATATGATATGCAGATGGAAAAATTCAGGGATGTTAAAAAAGAAGCAACTGATATAATTGAATCCATATGCCTGGGGGAAAAACATTCATTACTTGAAATTGGAACGGGAACAGGTAATTTTGCAATTGAAGCGGCAAAGCATTGTAATAAGGTTTATGCTATCGATGTTTCATCTGCAATGATAGCTTATGCAAAACAAAAAGCACAAAAAATGGGGATGAGCAATATTTCTTTTTGTCAGGCGGGTTTTTTAAGCTATGAGCATAACGGAGATCTGGATATGATCGTTTCAAATCTTGCATTGCATCATTTGCCGGACTTCTGGAAAATGATTGCCCTAAAAAAAATCTATAAATTGCTTAAGAATGGCGGGACTTTTTATTTAGATGATGTCGTTTTTTCATTTCCAGTTGAAGAATATGACTATAAAATCGACAATTGGATTGATGCCATAAAAGAAAAAGCAGGAATAAATTTTGCAGAGGAAGCGCAAATGCATATTAAGGAAGAATATTCAACCTTCGATTGGATTATAGAGGAAATGCTCCATAAATCAGGATTTGAATTTGAAATTCGTCATAAGGATGATTTTTTTGCATTATATTATTGTAAGAAGAACTAAGTCATATGAAAAAATTTAAGGGAGTGTAATCTTTTTTGCTGAAACTATCCTTATGAATATCCCTTCATAT
>NZ_NTMG01000022.1 GCF_002487355.1 Candidatus Methanoperedens sp. BLZ2
CCAAATTCGCTGTAAAGTCTGGTGCATAGGCAGTATATGGCGAACCATGCTTGAACAACCGCACAGTCACATCATGTCCTGCCGTTGAATATGCAGCAAAACTCAATCGGTAGCGTGTGTTCGCTTCAAGTGCTACTCCTGTCTGGAATAATTGGATGTTCCCTCCACCGCTATTCAAAGTAAGCTTTGCAGCATTAATTCCTACATAACCATAATGTCCTACAGTGAAACTGCCTGCACCGTTAGTATAGAACAGCCACGGAGTAGTTCCTGATTCAAATCCCGGGTTCGAAAGTGCCAATGCTTTTACAGGCATTGAAAATGCCATTAATGTTACAAACATTGAGATTAGAATTATTGTAATCTTATTTAGTTTTTTAATTTCCATGCTACCACCAATTTCTTAAAGGAAGGAAAATTTTCCAGATTTCCTGCGTTTTTTTTATAAGAAATCACATGGTATATATTAAACTATCGATTTTTATATGGGCATATGGATAATTATAACGATAATAATCATGATATTGTTGGAAAAGTAAACTAACTTTAAGCCATTTTTATTTATGTCCTGGTCTTTATTCGGACTTTTATCATAACTGCCAAACAACTTCCATGTTTGGATCAGATGCATATGAAAAACTGATATCTAAAGACCATATTGGAATTCCTATCAAAGATTCTTCATACAATCGAAGTGCACAGGATGATTTCAGAGATAGAATCGGTGAGATCTATGTTCTTCAAAGAAGAAAATAAGAAATACAGAAGCAATACAGAAGCAATGAAAGAATTCCAGAGCGCCCTGGATACATATCCTGATTATTCGGATGCTCTTTATGGACTTGGGAGTGTAATGAATTTTGCTGATACTTCTATGAAGTAAGACAAATATAATAGGAGTTGAGTGACATGGCAGAATTATTTACACGTGAACAAGCAAGGGCATGGCTTAGGGCGAACAATCTAAAAACGGGTAAAAGCATCCAGGATGCTTTCATTAACGAGATAAAAGGAGTTCTTCAGGAAGCATTAGAAGAAGAAATGAATAACACTCTTGGTTATTCAAAATATGACTACACAAATAAAAATACCGATAACTCAAGAAACGGTCATACAAAAAAGACTGTAAAAAGTCAGTTTGGCAAAATAGAACTTGATATCCCAGGGGACGCTGATAGTGGACATGAACCTTAGACTTTCTGTTTAGATTTCCACGCGTACCAGACAATCAATGATAGAGCCACAACTGTTGAAAACGTCATTAGTGTCTCCCCAGACAGTTTTGCCACAGTCGCAATCACGCCAATGAAAAGGGCGGCAAAGACTGCGCCCACGATGATGTTTGCCCAGCGATTTATCGAATCCTTCAAGGTCAGGGACAAGAAAGCCATTATCAATGGTACTAAGAATAAGATTGCAAATAGCAGTATCAGTTCAGGTTCTATTTTCATGCCCTCTACTTCGCCTGCCATTATTCCCGCTATTACACCTGGCTCCATTAGCGCCAATATCTGGTGAGCCAAGAAAGCCACTGCACTAAACAGCCACAGCACTGAAATCTTTATCTTCCAATCTTCCAAAAACCTATCACTTCTTTGAACTGTGTTTCAGATGTTTGTGACATTAAACGGTATAAGACTTTCGAGCTAAAAGTCGGGTTCAATGATATATATTTAAAGCAATAAATGAATTCTTAATAAGGAGTGATGAAATCATGGCAATAGAATCTAAAGCACATCCACACGAGGAATTAATAAAAGGAGTCTATGAGCAACTGAAAGAAGTACTCGAAGAATCAAAGCAAGCTATCTATGTATATCTCGATGACCAACATATGACATATAATCAGAGATTTGCTTCTTTGTTGGGATACAAATCAGTCGAGGAATTGTCAAAAGTAAAAGAACCATTTATAGAAGCTTTTGTAATGGATAAAAGTCAAGACATTCTTGTACATGCTTATAGACATGCAATGGAAGATAAGATTGGTTCTTGTATTGAGATTTCATTAAAAAAGAAAACAGGAGAGTCAATAAATGTAAAGATGATCCTGGTGCCGATAAGTTATATGGGAGAACTGCTTGCCCTCCACTTTATATCAAAAACCTGATTAACAATTAGGCGGATATGTGATCATCATGCCATTAATCTTCGCAAAAGGCGTAAGCGAATGAGACGAACTGCGTTTCTGGCTCATGATGTGTTCAACACTTATACCACGAACCAAAAGTGCGTCAGCAATAAGAGAACGATGACAGCGCCAGGGAACAGCTTCGGCGCACATTAAAGCGATTTGTTCTGACTTTGCAAGGTTAATCAACTCCTCTAAGCTTTTTTTAAATTCTTCTGTCAGCATATAGTCAGCAAAACCCCTGAAAGATGAATTATGCCAGCCCGTATTAGGTGATTCTTTCCGTGCGTGGCGAAGTCCGCCCAGCCCTGGCATATGCGTATATCTTATGTCCGCAGTATGCAGATTATCGGGGAGTGTATCCTGGTTGAACTGAGGGTTATGTCTTGAACGTGGAATCGTGCGGACATCAACAAGCATTGTTATGGAATGCGCCTGCAAAAGACTGATGAACGCATCTAATGCTTTTGTTGAATGTCCAATCGTGAATACGACAGGGGATTTTTCATAACTATTTTTTATCATAGATACCATCCCGCATAAGTCGATCCAGCAACAAATGGAAATATAGAAATCCGCTGTAGGGCTCCCATCTTGAAAGAATACGCCTGACATCTTCATAGCTCATCGGCTCTTTTAGTTTCAACCAGAGCTGCAGGTTCCTGCGGGCACCCATATCATCGCCAGGGAATAGATGGATCCTTCCAAGACCTCGAAGCATGACATATTCAGCTGTCCAGCGCCCCACACCCCGCAACTGGCACAGGCGCGCAAGGACAGTTTCATCATCCAGTGCGTCCAGGTCTTCCTGAACCAGGCACTTATCAGTCATCATCCGGGCAAGTTCGATAATTGCACGCGCCTTATTATTGCTTAATCCCAACCTTCGGATATCCCGGGGTTCCAGTCCTGCCAGGTCTTCAGGCCGGGGAAAAGCGGAGAGAGTTGTGTTTTCTTTCCGGACAGACATGCCATAGTTTGAGGCCAATTTATTGAGCAGGAGAATGCCTAAAGTAAGAGTTATCTGCTGACAGGCGATTCCATTGACTAACGCCTCGAAGAGTGTTGGGAAGCGAGGTGGTTTGAGCCCGCGAAATCGTGCAGCCAGTTGTGCAAGTTGAGCATCTCCTGAAGCAAGAACATAGAATTCCGATAGGTTTCGCCCGGTACCCAGCATTTGTTCCACTATTGTTACTAAAGCAGGTTTTAACGACAAAGATCCAGCGTATGCGGCTTCAATCTTAAGCTCGGGATCATCGGGCGGGCCGATCTGTGTGACCGAAACATCCACAGCCTGGCCATCCAGTGCCAGCAGCCGACCGTATGTTTTACCATCCCACCGGTCCACAATATTATTTGCCCGGCGGCGCAAAGCCCATACAGTCAAATCGAGTCGAAAAGGTGCCGCCGATTTGATCATGAATGAGATGGGTTTCAAACGTTTGCAATTATTTTCATCTTCATCTATTGGCAAAATTTCCCCCTGGTTAGTTATTAGCGTTTTTTAATAATAAGAATATGGCTGGGTCTTTAAATAGCAATTTCTTTGATATAAAATTCGTCAGTGATGTGTTCCCTCCACGATCTTAACACCCTTATTGGCTATCATCTGCTTTATTTCCTCAATATGAGGGCACTTAGCATAGCTTTTTTCAAGGAGCATACATGAACTCAGGTGAATTACATCAACATCATGTTTCATGAGGCTGTCCACAAGCCTGAAAATTCTCCTGCCAGGGCATCCGCCGCATGTGAAAAATCCTATCATTTCAGCATCTTTCCCATATTGCTCAAAATGTACTTTTCGTTTGTTGAATGCCTTAAAACATGCAACCCCAGGGCAGGTCTCACTCACTATATCGCACCTGACGACTGCAATTTTTGTTGTTTTTGCTTCTTTTTCTTCCTTTCCCATCAGGGCCCTGAATTGCAAAGCCGCCTCATTTACATCCTCGATTGTTACTACGTTTTTCCCTTTCTTTTCAACAGCTGTTTCAATGCCCATTTTAGCCATGCTTCGGACATGTTCAGGTACTTTTTCAAGTTCTTTTAATGCATCCGGCTTCCATTCCATTATAATTACCTCAGTAGATCATATTGAAGTTTTACTCAATAAATATTTTTAATATTTACTTAGATGAATTACCCATCGACTTCCAGATATTGTATATGAATATGAAAACCGATATAGCTTCTATCAGGCCAAAGATCATAACTGCTGTTGCAGCATCAGAAGCATCCTTTTCTTTGAGCATATACATCCTCATAAATGGGTATGAAAGCGAAAGGCCGATCAATCCGATATTGGCAAGCCAGAATTGTATTATTCCGAGTTTTCTGCTATGAAGCGCCCTGCTGGTATAGCGCGGGATGCTTTCATATGCCAGCCCGAAAAGCATGAATGATACCCATCCAATAAGTGCAAAATGCGAATGCATGAAACTGTATCCAGGACCAATAGTGATAAGCACACCCAGAATCGTGCTAAGGGCAAGGTAGACCAGGCTTGTTTTTATAAAAAGTCGTGCTAAGTTATTCATAATCTAATTTAATATTAAAATTTTGATATTATTTAAATCCGTAAGTTACAACTTCCATATCGGCATCCATTAGATAATCAAAATCGATCAATTTATCCCATCCTGCTTTTTCGAAAACCCCGCCAATACACAGACCCAGTATCTGGCGGTCAGGATGTCCTTTTGTGATTTCATCTATCATTGTATTCAAACCCTTTACATCCACTTCCATTTTTGGCATGGCAAGGCCGCCGAGAAGCACAACAGTATCAGAAGAAGGGTCTGCTTTTTCACCAAGCTGCATCCCGTAATCAGTCATTTCGACCTTTGCTGCCATATCTTTCCTGAGATTGGGAATAAATACCATCTCTTTTCCCGCATCACGTAAAACATATCCAAGAAGTTCTGCAAAAGGATTGCACCAGCCCGGACAGCCGATAAATGTTATCTTTTTCCTTCCACGCGCAAGTTTCCTGAAAGCTGTTAACATTCCACCGATGCCGGATGCTTTTTCTATTGGTTTCATGGGATCACAGGAGTCAGGATTGTCAAAGAAGGATATAAGGGTTTATTAATCAGTCAGTTTTAAATAATTAAGAGTCAAACTGGGTACCATATGTCTGAGATTATTCCTGATGATACACTTGATGTGCGCGGTGAATGCTGCCCATATCCACTCATACTTACAAAAAAACGCGTCGAGCAGTTAAAAAGCGGTGAAATCCTGCTGATAACAGCCGATGATCCGGTTGCACCACAGAATATTGATTCATGGGCAAAAAAATCCGGAAATAAAATACTTGCTGTCAAGCAGGAAGGGAAGACTTTTAAAGTATATGTCCAGAGGATTTAACTGAGTGAACTACCACCCTGCCCCCTCTACCCCACGTTATAAGTTTTGGATTATTACAACAGAGTTTCTTCGATAGTAAAAGCATCTCTCCCGCAATCCACGCATGACACCATTGCAACCCCTTTGATGAAATCAGCGTTACTTAGCGGTATTAGATGTTTACAATTAGGACATTTATATTGAGTTTTACGTTGAGTTAGTCTATTCATCTTCATCACAATTATTAATGATTATTCATTGTATATATGCCTTGCGGTGTTTACCATGATTATTGATGATAATAAATGGATCATTGGTCACGCCTGGCCTTTTGATTCACCCAGCACGACCCCGGTGGCTATAATGTGCGCCACACGAAGCGGCTCCGGGATGTTGCTGTGCGTTGAGGTTAACCGGATTATCTCAACCGCGCTTTCCTTATCAAGTCCGCATACCTGGATAAAAACGGGGTTTTCCTGCTCTATTTTATGTATCATGCCTGCGCGCTGGATTATCTCCCATCTTTTTTCAGGGTCAGGGAGATGCAAAAGAGCAAGCTTGATTTTACCAAAATCAGGGCAGGAACGCATGAAAACAATTACAGGCAGATCAGTTTCTTTACAGATGCAGGTTATATCCACAGGATTAAATCCTGCATATGTGACTCCATCAAGCATTATAACCCTTATCTGGGTATAATATTTTGAATCCTTAATGATACGGATCAAAACATCAGTCGCATCCATGCCGTCTTTTGTGACCTCTGCTCTCAGGATGCCGTCAAGCTGTTCACCGCCGCGGAAAAAAGCTCCGATGATCATTACTTTTTCATTTATCAAAGGTGAGTCATCAATAGCAAGAATACGAATCTCAGGTTTTATATGCATTATATTTCGTTGGTTATGGCATTTATTAAAGATTTCTATTCGGTGAACTACCCCTCCCTCTCGGAAGGGGCTTCCTGTTTCATTGCTTCTCCATTGAGACTGCTCAAACAGGCTTTAAATCCCGTAGTTCCTACGGTACTACTTCTACTTTCGATTATATTCGCTGATACATGATCCCTATCAGCAACTAAACCACAATTAGGACATCTATGGGTCCTCATTGAAAGTTTTTTTGGTACTTTATATCCACATATACATGTTTGAGAAGTACCATATGGATTAACCCGTTCAACTACTTTCCCAGCATATTCTGCTTTGGATTCTGTTAAACTGATTAATTGTGACCAACCTGCATCTGAGATTGATTTAGCAAGATGATGATTCTTCACCATGTTCTTGATCTGTAAATCCTCAAATACAATATGATCATATTGATTGACAAGATTTGTACTTAATTTCTGATTGAAATCTTTTCTTTGATTTCTGATTCTTCGATGTACTTTAGCTACAACGATTCTCTGTTTGTTTCTATTCTTTAATCTGAGCTTTTTCTTGGAAAGATGTATCTGTTCCCTTGCAAGTTTTTTTTCAGATTTTCTTAAGAACTTTGGTGGTTCTATCGATTCACCATTACTTAGAGTAATCAATGATTTAAGACCAACATCAATTCCTGTTCTGGTCTTGATCTTAACAGGTATAATGGGAATGTCAATGTCACATGAAAAAGTAACATACCATTGATCAATATCTTTCTTTATAGTACAGGTCTTGATTTTACCCTCAATATCTCTATGTTGAATTATCTTGATATTTCCTATTTTCGAGAGATTAAGTTTTCCATCTTTGATTGAAAACCCCGATTGTGGATATGTGAAACTATTATATCTGTTTCTTCCCTGAAACCGAGGATAGCCAAAACCATTGAAGTAATTCTTAAAACTTCTATCAACTCTTTTCAGGACATTCTGTAGAACCTGAGAGAATACTTCTTTCTGATAATCTGTTTTTGACTCCGACAGATTATTAGCCTGATCATAGTAATTAACCCATTCTGGTTTTGCCCATGAAGTTACACCAAATGTTCTTTTCAGTTCATTAAGTTCAGCTTCTCTTCTTCGTTCTTCAAGAGAACTATTGTAAAGGTATCTGCATGTAGAAAGTGTTCTATTCAGTTTAACTTCCTGATTTTTTGTTGGATATATTCTGAATTGATATGATTTTTTCATGCTATCTGAACAATCTATATATGTCTTTGATACTATATATTCGTTATGCCTATCCCTTAAAATGCTATCTGAACAATACTTTTTTCGGGATAGGTATTACACTTGCAAAGGGTACGATTCATCCCCTCGCTTTCGCAAGGGGTCTTCTCCACCCTTTGAACCTACGAGATAATTTTAATAATGCCTCCTACAATAATGATACTCATGAAGTTTGCTGAAAGATGTCCGAAATGCGGTGGTTTTGTCCAGACTAAAAGTGTACGAAAATCCATCGGGCTTGGATTTGTTGAGATCCCGGTTGCCCAGTTCTGCCTGAATCCTGTTTGCGACTGGTACCAGGATTTTGCCGAGACAAGAAAGCCTGAAGATATTAAGGAGGGCTTTCAGTTAAAGATCCCGTCCATTGATAGAAAGTTGCCTGCTTTTAAAAATCCCGAATTCAAAATACCGGAGATATCCAGAAACCAGATGATTGCGCTTGCTGCAATAATTGGATTAATTGTTATTTATACAATTTTTACTTATTTAGTTCCTGTGAATCATTTTGATCCGGGTAATGGTGTTAATCAGAAACAACCCGTGCAATCAGGATTACAGAATAACAATACTACACTATCATCAGTAACCCCAAAAATTCCTGCTATTGTTCCTGCAACAATACCTGCTGCTATTCCACCTTCAATAATTGAACCACCTATAAAAATTGATGTTGCTCATGGTTTTTATCCTCAGGTCATAACTATAAACAAATCTGATACTATAACCTGGAACAATGAGGAGAACCAGCGCACCAGGATCGTACTGGTAAGTAAAGATGGCCTGTTCGAAAAAAAGCTCATGCTGTATCCGGAGAGATATCAATATCAATTCAAACAGGAGGGAAAATATACATTCGTCCTGGCTGAATATCCATCGTACAAAGAATATAAAAACGCAACAGGCACTGTGATCGTAAGATGAAAATATAATGTTTATTCGTTTGGATAATATTATATTCCCAAAACCTAATAGTAGGTCATGGGTGAAAATTAATGGCAATAGGTTTCGTATTGATCAATGTTACTCCTGGAGCGGAAAAAAAAATATTTGACACCATGATAAAATGGGAAGAGATCCAGGAACTGTATCCTCTTTTTGGTGATTACGACCTGATCGCGAAAATCCAGGCAAACGATTATGAGGGATTAAGCGAGATCGTGGTCAATAAAATAAGGGCTTTAAAAGGAGTTACTGAGACAAAAACGCTGACAGGAGCGAAATTCTGATCTAAAAAAACCTGGATGCAAGTGTTGATTTTACATCGCATATCCCGGCAAAGCCGCAATATTCGCATGGAGCCTCTTTTGGTCTTTCCGGCATAAAGCCCTCCTGGATTTTCTTTATCTTATCCATCACCTGCAGGACTTTCCTGCGCTCATGCCGTTTGATAACAACCGGTCTTATGATGCCCCAGCGTGCATATTCGACAAATCCTTTTTCAACAATTGAATTGTATTTTTCTTCCACGAGAATCGAATAGGCAGTCAGCTGGAGCCGATCGCTGTTCCAGACGCCATTTTCAGGCATATTGCCGGTTTTTATTATCGAAGGGACAGAGCTTTCATTTATTTTTAACAACCTGTCAGAGCTGCCTGAAAGTCCGAATTTATCCGAGCGTAGAACGGGTTCATCCTGAATGAACTCGCCTGAATAGAATTCTCTATTTACAGACAGATTTGAAGAAATTGTTCCGATCAGGGGGCGTATATCAGTTACGGATTTTGCGATCGCTGCATTATCAATCTTGCCCAGTTCATTACGGTAGATCACACGAATCTCATTTGAGATCCTTTCAAGTTCATTATTCAGGAAAGTTTGCGCATCAGCACAATTACATGCAGATCCATATGTCATGGCCAGTTCTTTCAGGATCAGTCTTTCCAGATATCCTGATGAGACTTCGCTTACCAGGTCGTGCCCCTTGTTTGTGAAATAGCACATCCGGGGACATTTAAGGTAAGTAGTGATGTCTGAGACTTTTATCATGGGATGTGTAAATATCCCGCTTATTTAAAAATATTGCCCATTGGAAGGGGTTGGAATTGTTATGTTTCGACAAACTGATAATCTTCATACAGATTTGGAAGATATTGATATCTTTTTTATAAAATGATATTTAAGCTTGGTCTTCAGAACCTGATGTTTCTTAGAGCTTGTCTGAATATTTATTTTGGACAGGATTTACAGGATGGACAGGATTAATTTCCATCCTGTAAATCCTGTAATCCTGTCCAAAAATGCCTCTGAATACTCACTCATAACCAATTATGTGCATCGAATCGGTGTGAAAAACAAATGTAGGTCAAATTTTCAGACAAGCTCTTAGGACGTATGTAGAAATTTGAGTTCGCCAGTTAGGAAATTTTTTAAATCTTCTCGTACGAAAAAACCACAGAGCACTCAGAGGACACAGAGAAAGATTAACTCTGTGATCTCTGCGTCCTCTGTGGTTGGTTCGTATTTCGAACGCCTGAAAATTTGTATGAAGAAGGATGTTTCTTGTTATGGCTCTTCTACCTGGGATAATCATGTATGAGCGCCCCAGGGGGTAAGTCTGGAAGTGGTGCGTACCCCTTCCGGCGCAAGCGCAAAAGCGCTTTGGGGTATGGGGTTGACCCCGGCGCGACAAGAACGGGGGCGCGACTCGTAGCGTAATGAAGGCTCGGAGTGGAACGGTATAAGAGTATGCTACGGTTCGTCCGTCAGAGCGCCTGCGAGGACGTTTTGCGCATTCTTGGCTAATATAGAATAAGTGTGAAAGCGAAGCGATAAACACATAAAATTAGCATAGAATGTTAACTGTGAATATTATTAATCTATGTCTTGGATAATATATAATAATTAATAAAAATTTTATTAAAATCAACGATAGTAATTTACTAACTTAACAAAGATAGACATTAAGGATCTACATTTGCTTTTTTGCAAGCACTTTCATATCTTTCTTTATCGATCTGTGCAATCATTATTGGGCCTGTTGCCCCTATTCCATACCTCTTTTTCGGGTTATTTACCTCAATAGGTTTTGGAAAGATTTTTATATCATTCAATCTTACGAATTTCTCATATCCAGAGTCATTATCATAATCTATAAAATCAGAACCTAAAGTAGCACGGGCAAAAAATATTGGATATGGATATTCACTCAGCTTTTTTCCCTCCCGATCCTTCGCAGACAGATAAAACAATACTTTTTCGCCATTATGAAGCTTTCTTGCATTACTTGGTGTTCTGCTCTCATCATTATTTGAACTTACAAAATCCCATATATTATTATCCATTATATAGTCACTGGCATCTTCTAATTTTTGATCTTTTCTTCTGGCTATAATTATCCAATAGTTTGTCATATAAATTAATTTGATTGAATTTAAAACAATTTAAATATATCCCTTAAGGCAATGCTCATAAATAAGTATTGCACAACAGGATGATTTCAAAAACTAATTATAACAGTTGTCAAAAAACGTGATTTGTTTATTATTTAAGTAAGAACAATTCAGCAGCATCTTCAAATAACATTTTTAGGGTCGTTCTTCTTCATTAAACTCTCAAACATCTTTCCGTCAGCCTGGCACAATTTATCGCAATCCGTATTTCTCATCAATCTGATTTAATTAGTATTACATCCATAAAACTAAATCTTAATGGAGATACAAAAATGGTCAAGTTTTTAGAAACAACAGGTGTGTCAGCTGAACTGACTGAATTGATTAAGAATTCAGAAGAAAAATTATTCTTAATTAGCCCATATCTCCAAATAGCTGATAGACTTAGACATCTTATAAAAGAGAGAGATTCTAGAAAAATTGATATTAGAGTGATATTTAGAACCGATAAATTAAATGCTGAAGAAATGAGTTTTTTGCAGGGATTAACTAGCGTTAAAATTTTATCTTGTGATAATCTACATGCTAAATGCTACCTGAATGAAAATGCTGCAATAATAACCTCCATGAATTTATATCAGCATTCTCAGCAGAATAATTGGGAAATGGGGATTAAAATTGAGAAAAATAATGACCCTGAATTATATAAAAAAATATATGATGAAGTAATGTTCATAATCCAAAATAGCCAGCATACTCCTTTTTCTATAAAAAAAATAGAGAAAGAAGGCCCTGTTATTCCAAAAAGCACTTCTAAAAAACCACAAACCATCATTGATGGAGAAGGTTTTTGTATTCGCTGTGGCACGGATTTAAAAATAAATCCAGAAAAGCCACTTTGTTTCAATTGTTATAAGTTTTGGGAAGAATTCAGCAACCCATTATATAAGGAGAAATTCTGTCACATTTGTGGTAAAGAATCTTCAACTACTTATGAAAAACCAGTTTGCTATAGCTGTTATAAAAAACAGAAAAATTAGCTTCCTTTTTTTCAATATTTCAAATTGTGTTGCTGAATAAAGAGGAACGATTGCTCGTTCCCCCTCTTCTAAGAACCGTACGTGAAACTTTCGCTTCATACGGCTCAAGCATTTTATCACCCCTTAGTAGGGCAGCAGTTATTTGTCATGGTCACAGTATCAGGTTTGCAAACTTTCTTTACGTTTTTCAGTACTTTAAATGTGTTATCTGTTAGTTTCTTGAAACGTTGTTTCATTTTTCTTGAAACAAAATATTCCACATCAAGATAGGGATTTTTGTCTAACTTCATTGGAGTATGTCGAACTATCTTCTTATCAGATAGAAGTTTCAATTGTTTATCCTTCGTTGAGAAAACCCAATTATTATTTCCTACTGTATGCCAGTATCTATTGGAAGTCCAGAAATTGGATTTATCAGTGTGTCTTCTTTTAGCCCAATGCCATAGCATTTCCCAGATTCTATGGTCGAGTTTATTGAATATTTCACTGGATACAACCGATTGGTGATAGTTAGACCAACCAGTTATTACGGGATTAAGGGCCTTAATCAATTCTTCTTGTGTCCAAGCTTTCCCCTTCTTGATTATATTACTGATTTTCTCAGTAAATTTATCAATGGATTTCTTGGAAGGTTTAACAAGAAGTTTGCCCTTATATTTTCTGAAATTCCATCCGAGGAAATCAAAACCATTGTCTATATGGGTTATTATCGTTTTCTCATCAGACAATTCCAGACCTCTACCTTTCAGGAAATCTTTAATCAATTCCTTGACTTCCTTGGCTATTTCTTCCGTTTTGGCAGTAACAATGAAATCATCAGCATACCTTACAAAGTTTACTTTGAATTTGGAAGCCTGAACATTGTGTATATTTCCACATGAATTTCGGTGGTATTTATCAATTATTATATTCTCAATTCCATCTAATGTAATATTAGCCAGAATTGGGGAAATTATACCACCTTGTGGAGTTCCTGCATCCGTAGGAAATAGTTGGCGTTCAAATACATAGCCAGCCTTTAGAAACTGTTTCAGAATTGATTTATCCATCAG
Organism: Candidatus Methanoperedens sp. BLZ2; assembly: GCF_002487355.1. GTDB lineage: Archaea > Halobacteriota > Methanosarcinia > Methanosarcinales > Methanoperedenaceae > Methanoperedens. The sequence goes on from NZ_NTMG01000022.1 coordinate 13,056, forward strand.
TACATTGTCTAATAACCATTGATGAGAGATGTTATCGAAACATCCTTTAATATCTCCTTCCAGTACCCAGGCAGGTGAGTATTTACGAGACAAACAAATGAAAATCTGTTCACAAGCATCGTGTGTGCTTCTGAACTTTCTGAATCCAAATGATGTCCTGTCACCTGTTGCTTCTGCAATCGGGTCTAATGCCATAGCATAGAGCGATTGTATAGCTCTGTCACACATTGTTGGAATGCCTAAAGGTCGTTTCTTGTTTGACCCATATTTCTCAATAAAGACTCTTCTTAGCGGTTTTGCTTTATACCCTACATCAGTTAGAGCAAGAGCAGCTTTCATTTTGGCTTCTGGTGATGACCATGTTTCACCATCTATGCCTGCTGTTCTTTTGCCCTTATTTTGAGTTACGTTCAATGTTGCTAACAGTTTCGCATAATACGAATGTGTTAGAAGATACTGCAAACTTTTTACTAAGTACCATTTACATTCTTTAACCGCTTTTGTGATCCTGACTTGTATCCGATTTACATGTTTCTGAGCCTTCTTCCAGTCGATGTTGTTCCACTGGTTTTTCAAAAGCATGTTTGCAGGTTTCTCATCTTTCGATGTAATTGAATCTCCTGCATTCATAGGTTTACCTTCATTCACACAATAAAACACCGTAGAGTAAGTCAGCATCCTTTCGGATTAAGGCAAATCTTGAACCTCTATACAATTTATTACGAATTGTCATTCGCTTTTTACTCTCTCCTCTACCCCTTATGCCATTGTTACTCCTTGCGAAGTTTCTACCTTTTGGGAGCATATTGGGTTTACCAAGTTCTACGTCGTGCATAATTTTTGGATACTTTAGAAGCCACCTATAAGCCGGAAATCTTTTGTCCGTTTCCTATAATGTATGTGCAGCCATCATGGTCTGATTCCATACCTTTTGGTTTAAGCGTTTCAGACTATTTTCGCTTATTAATCCTTACGACTCTTACAATGGTTCAACGTTCGTTTCTTCATGGCATCCTTATCCTAACAGTTCATTTAATTTAGTCTTTAAATTTCTCCATGTTGTCCTGAGAGCTTTACACCCCGGTGTTGCCACCAGCGCATATCTCAGTAGGATTATCCCAAACGGAAGGGATAGCGCACGGCAATGCACGATGTAACTTCTTGTCACGAGCACATAGGCATAATTACCAACATGAATTGAAACGGTCTCGTTTATTTATCAAAAAATTTCAACTCTCTGCATACTCTTTAAGCGATTAAGAGCCTATCCAAAAAGCCAATAATGATATATGTAAAAGTTACAACAATCACAACATTTTTCGGATAGGGCCTTAGTCCGATACAATATACCAGATTGCATTGTAATGACTTTCGTTAATCAGTGGGAAAGTATTTATTCAATCTTTATCCTTAATATTCAGTCATGGCCCAGGATAAAGTAACGTGACCTGGGCTTGAACAAAATTGCATTAAGAATAATTATTATAAGAAGGGAGAAGTTATGAAGAAGAAAAAGACAAACGAACAAGCCGATAAATCCAGCACTGAATTGCGGCAGGAGTTGGTGGATCATTTCCGTGAAAAGCGAGAACTTCTGAGGCATCAATGGGTAGAGCAGATGATTTCCAAGGGATTGCTCGCAGGTCTGACACGGGAAGAAATTGAGACCGAATCAATGACGATCTATGATACCTGTATCGTCTGCCTGGAAACCGGAGAATATGACGGCGCCCAGACCTATGCCATACGCATGGCCGAACGCGGCGTGCTGCGGGGAATGACGAGCGAACAAATAATCGGCGGTTTGCTCACTCTTCGCGATGTGTATGGTCGCAGCCTGTTTGAGCGATATCAGCATGATATGGAGAGATTATCATCAGCTCTGGATATCTACGAACCTGTCGCCAACAAGATTCTTTCCATCGTTGCACTCGCTTTCGTCGAAGAGCGCGAAAAAGTTGTCCGCCAGCAGCAAGAGGCTATCCAGGAACTCTCAACTCCGGTATTGCAGGTTCGTGACCAGATGCTCATCCTGCCGATCATCGGAGTGATCGATACGCATCGTGCCCGCCAGTTAACCGAGCAATTATTGCGCACCATCCGCATCAGCCGGGCCAAGGTCGTAGTTATGGATATTACCGGTGTCCCGGGTGTGGATTCTAAAGTGGCTAATCATCTGGTGCAGACGGTGGATGCATCGCAGCTTATGGGTGCAACAGTCATCGTTACGGGTATATCACCCGAGATTGCCCAGACTCTTGTCACTCTTGGTGTGGACTTGACCAAAATGAATACAGTAGGCGACCTGCAAGGTGGGATTGAAGAAGCAGACCACTTATTAGGTTACAAGGTTGTAAGAGTAGAATCCTCAAATGGCTTTATTCGTAAAGAAAAGGTGTAAAGAAAAATGTTGGTTCCGATTCTCAAACAGGGTGATTATCTGATCGCTTCTGTTCAATCAGAGTTGAGCGATGCCGATTTGCTGAAATTACGGGATGATCTGGTAAGTCGTGTAGGCGAGTTCCGTTCACGCGGAGTCATAGTGGATGTCACTATTCTGGATGTAATGGACTCTTTCGCAACCCGGACCCTGCGTTCCATGGCGCATATGATCATGCTGCGCGGTGCAAAAACAGTCATCGTCGGGATACAACCTGAGGTCGCATTTTCGATGGTGCAGCTGGGCTTGAAGCTGGAAAATGTAGCGACCGCGCTGGATCTGGAAGAGGGAATGGCACTCCTTGACCGTCAAACAAAAGGAGATACCAGGCGTGGCTGATGAAAATTGCATACCAATCAATTCCGAAGTCGATATAGTGACAGCTCGCCAGAAAGGGCGGGAAATGGCGGCGAAGTTAGGCTTCTCATCCACAGAATTGACCCTTATCGCTACTGCCATATCTGAGATAGCGCGTAACATCGTGGAATATGCCAGGGAGGGTGAAATCTCCCTGAGCATCGGCCAGCAGGGTGATAAACGAGGCATTGTTGTAATCGGCTGCGATAATGGGCCAGGCATTCCCAATATCAAGCTGGCTATGCAGGATGGCTATTCAACCGGGAAAAGTCTGGGGCTGGGACTTCCAGGGGCGAAGCGATTGATGGACGAGTTTGAAATCGTCTCTGAAGTCGGCAAGGGAACAAAAGTAACTATGAAGAAATGGGTGCAAAACCATGCCCGATGAAGTGACCGATCCACTCAGGTTGATCGAATCGGGTTTTTTCACTATGCCATTGCCAGGACAGGATGTCTCAGGCGACAGTCTATTGATCAAATCGTTTAAAAACGGCATCCTCATAGCTGTTGTTGATGGGTTAGGACATGGCTATGAAGCGGCTGCGGCTGCCAGGATTGCCATTGAAACGCTTGATATCAATACCAATGCTAACGCCAATACCGATGCTAACGAACAAATTACAGCGATGGTCAGGCGCTGCCATGAGGCTTTGAAGGGAACACGCGGAGTGGTGATGAGCATTGCATTCCTGGATTTACTTGATAAGAAGATTACCTGGCTTGGTGTTGGCAATATTGAAGGTATGCTGCTGCGACAGGATACAAATTCAGTTATTTCGCACGAGAGATTGCTGTTACGCGGCGGAGCGTTGGGTTATCAACTCCCGTCATTAAAGGAATCCGTTATCCCGGTCATGCCTGGTGATACGTTGGTTTTTGTCACAGATGGTATTCGAAGCAGCTTTGAAACCTGTATAAACTTGAGTGAAAAGCCGCAACAAATTGCTGATAATATCATGGCACAGTTTGCCAAAAGGACAGATGATGCACTGGTTCTTGTTGTGCGGTATATATGCAAATAAGAAATGACAATCCGGATGAACTAAGAAAACAATACATCTCGGCGCTTCAGGATTACCTTGAAGAAGGGAAGGAAAAGTCTCTGGAGCGTGCTTATGAGCTTGGGCGAAAAGCAATAGCCGACGGGAGAGGTATCCTGGATATGGCAGCAGTTCACCAGGATGTGCTGATTACGGTCTTGCCGCAGGCAATAAAACAAGGAGAAATAGAAGAAACCTTAAAAAAAGCAGCGCAATTCTTCTCTGAGAGCATTGCACCGTTTGAAATGACCTTTCGCGGGTTCCATGATTCTATTACTGAATTGTATAACATGAACAAAATTCTGGAACAGTCGGAGATGAAATTCCGCTCAGTGGTACAGGCAGCAAATGATGCGATTATTTCAAGCAAGAGCAATGGAAACATCATTTCATGGAACAAATGCGCAGAAACTATATTTGGCTATTCCGAAGGGGAAGTACTTGGTAAATCGCTCACCATCCTGATGCCTGAGCTACTCAGATATATCCATTCCAGGAGATTGGAACGGTTAATGTCATGTGAATCTGAATACAACGAAAAAATGCTCGAATCTTACGGGCTCAAGAAAGACGGCAGTGAATTTCCAATTGAGATTTCTATTGCAGCCTGGAAAACAGAAGAAGGAACATTTTACACAGGTATCGTCCGCGATATCACTGAACGCAAGAGGGCGCAAGAGAAAATACGTGAACGGGCATCGCTTCTTAATATAACGCACGACGCTATTGCGGTCAGGGACTTAGAACACAGGCTTACCTACTGGAATAAAGGCGCAGAGGGATTATATGGCTGGACCGAAGATGAAATCAGAGGAAAAAATGCAAATGAGCTTCTCTATAAGGAAGAATCGCCAGATCTTATGGAAGCCAAAAAGATCGTTATTGAAAGGGGCAAATGGGCCGGAGAGCTTTGCCAGGTAACAAAAGATGGCAAAGAGATCATTGTGGATAGCCGCTGGGTACTGACCTACGATCGCAAGGGTGCGCCAAAATCGATTCTTATCATCAACACTGACATAACTGAGAAAAAGAAGCTTGAAGCGCAGTTCCTGCGGGCCCAGCGTATGGACAGCCTGGGTACGCTTGCAGGAGGAATAGCGCACGACCTTAACAATATACTGACGCCAATAATGCTCTCGTTGCAAATGTTAAAAGAAGAATGCCCTGATGAAAACAAACGGAAAATGGTCGATATACTCGAAAGAAATACCATGCGCGGAGCTGATTTGATAAAACAGGTGCTATTATTTGCGAGGGGAGCAGAGGGGGAACGCAGGACTGTTCAGGTAGCATATCTGATCTCGGAAATTGGGAAAGTCACAAAAGAGACATTTCCAAAATCTATCGAAGTAAGGCTCAGTATACCCAGGGGACTGTGGGAAGTCACCGGAGATGCCACACAATTATATCAGGTTCTCATGAACCTGTGTGTGAATGCACGGGATGCGATGCCGGAAGGTGGAATTCTTGAAATATCCGCTGAGAATCTATTCATTGATGAAAACCATAAACGGATGAATATCGAGGCTAAAATCGGTCCTTACATTGTTATTACTGTTGCTGATACCGGGACAGGAATCCCTCCTGAAATACTGGATAAGGTTTTTGAACCGTTCTTCACTACAAAAGCGCATGGAAAAGGCACTGGTCTTGGTCTTTCAACGTCTGTCGGGATCATAAAAAGCCATTCGGGATTTATAGATGTGCAAAGCGAAGTTGGAAAAGGGACAACATTTAAGGTCTATTTGCCATCTGCTGCAACAACAGAAACGCAGCAAGTAAAAGCGCAGGAGCTTACTACGGACACCGGGAATGGGGAAATGATCCTCGTTGTCGATGATGAAGCTTCAATCCGTGAAGTTACAGGTGCGATTTTAGAAACAAATGGATACAGGGTAATCACTGCCTCTGATGGAGCTGAAGCTCTCTCATTGTATAAGGAGAAAGGAACGGAAATTAAAATTGTTCTTATAGATATGGCAATGCCGGTTATGGATGGCCAGACATGTATCCGGGAACTTGTTAAAATTAACCCGGAAATCAAGATAATAGCAGTAAGCGGTTTAATAGAAAAAGAGAGTTTTTCAAAAGTTGCAAAACAGGTAAATACTCTTTTAAATAAGCCTTACAGTTCTGAAGAATTATTAAAAACCATAAAAGATATTTCAGGATGACTCAAATTATTAACTCTTCTTTTTCAACATCCCTGTCTTGCAATGAGAGCCTGGATACCCTGAACTTTGACCCATCCGCAAGAAGTGCTTCCTTGTGACCCTGCACTCGCGCGGCTGCAATCCGGCCGATGGCATCGGCTTTCATTATACCGCTTCCTGAAGTCCCGCCAACCCATGTAAGATTGGCTACGGACTCAATAACAGGGGTCATATCAGGCCAGTGGTAATCATAGTATCCTGCCCATTTGAGGGACAATATAAAATCCAGTTCCGGGAAATAATGGTTTAAAACAGGCTCTATCGCGCGTTGAAAATAAAGAGGATCAGGTTCCGGGTCAGACATCAGGAAGGGCTGGCCCAGGTCATCGGCGCAGCCAACTATTATAATATTTTTATCAAATACTGGTTTTATATAAACCCCGCCTGCCGGAAGTATTATGGCAGGTCTTATTGTTGATGTTGAATCCGCAAGGAGTCCGGCATTATTTTCTATTTTTAAAGCGAAGAGCTGCCGTTTTTTGGGGAGTATGCCTGAAGCGATACCGATGGGTGCAAGCAGATCATGTGTCCAGGCCCCGGTTGCCACGATGAACTCTTTTGCATTATAGGTATTTCCTTTCTGGTCTACGATCCCATCAATAAAAACGTTATCCCAGGGTGCATAGCAACTGTTCTGTCCTGTTATAATAAATTCTTTAATGTCTGTATTAAAATTTATTTCTCCTCCCATAGATTTAAAAAGAGAGGCATAATGCCGGGCAAGTGCTGTTGCAGAAAGAGAACCGCATAGATGGCAGAAAATCCCGGAATTAACATCAGGAAAATGACCTTTTGCCTGATAGTTTATCCCGAGAATGTCTGCAATTCTGTCCCTGTCCAGGATCTCAAACTTATTCTTTTCCGGGTCAAGCTCATGGATGGCTGTCCGGGAGGCATTCCATTGTTCTTTCGAAAACAACCAGAGATAACCTGTCGGATCAAGCTGGACTTTTGTGCCCGGTTCAAGATAATAACTGATAGAACTACCAGCCAGCAACCGGTTTGTACGTGATGAAAAAAAGTTCCTGAATAGAGCCGCACTTTTAGCTGTATTTCCTGCACCTGCTGTGTGATACCTGTCAATGAGCAGTATCCTGCTCTCTGGCAGCGCTTTTTTCAAGTAACATGCAGTTGCGCTTCCTATGACGCCAGCACCGATGATTATAAAGTCAAAGAATCCAGGTGTTCTTTTCAATCCATTAGCCATTTCCCAACCACTTTCCGATATTCTCAATCAGTATTAGGTTTTTGATTTAATATAAGTAACCCAAAGATTAAAGATTATACACCAGGATGATATAAATGTGAAATCATGAACAGCAATTGTATATTCTGCAGTATTATCAAAGGTGAATCGCCTGCAGATTTTATTTATAGAGATGAAGACTTTGTGGTTTTCCATAATATAAGACCTTCAGCGCCCGTACATGTCCTGATGGTGCCGGTTGAACACATCGAAAGCCTCAATGAACTAAAAGAGCACAACGTTGAGGTTATATCAAGGATGATCCTTAAGTCAAAAGAAATAGCTGAAGAACTGGGTATTAAGGACAGCGGTTACAAGCTTGTAATAAACGTGGGCAGCGGCGCAGGACAGGTTATATTTCACCTGCATATTCATCTTATAGGGGGATGGAGCAAAAGTTAAGTTGCGTACTTAATTTTTATTTTTTGTCTTCCGAAAACTACTTAAAGCTTTTAGGAACATAATATATTTCATGGGGTTTTTCATTTTCAGGAGGTAATCAGTGTGAAATTCAATGGGGTAAATCATCTTGCAATGGCAACAGGCGATATGGATAAAACCATCCTCTTCTGGCGTGATCTTCTTGGCATGCGGCTTGTCGCAGGTCTTGGACAGCCAGGGTACAGGCATTACTTTTTTGAGATTTCCCCTTATGACCTGCTTGCATTCTTTGAGTGGAAAGGCGTTGAACCGATGGTAAAAAAGGAACATGGAAGCCCGGTAAAAGGCAGATTCGGTTTTGATCATGTCTCATTTGGAGTTGAGGAAGAAGAGGATCTCTGGGAACTAAAAGATAAGCTTGAAGCAGCTGGCTTCTGGGTATCGAAAGTAATCGACCATGGTTTCATACATTCCATCTATAGCTATGATCCGAATAATATCCCGATAGAATTCAGTCATAATGTAAGCGGCACTGATATCAGAAAGAATCCTTTTATGGGAGATAAACAACCAACAAAATTAGCAATTGAAGGTTCGGAGCCTCAAATTAATAAAAACCCAGTCAAACGTGCAACTCCAATTGGAGAAAGAATTGTTTATCCGGGTGTTGGAAGTGAACTTTTCCATGGGTACAAAAATGTTGAGTAAAATAATCGGAATTTATTGTCAGGAGGTTTTTAAATGAAGAAAATGACAGAACAGCATCTTATCAATGCATTTGGAGGAGAAAGCCAGGCGCATATGAGATATTTGCATTTTGCAAATCAGGCCGAAAAAGAGAAATTTAATAATGTAGCGCGCTTATTTCGCGCAATCGCCCATGCTGAATATATACATGCGGGAGACCATTACCGGGAGTTAAAACACCTGGATGGGGGATTTGTTGCAGATAGCATGGCAGCTTTTGGCCCTGGCGATTCCAGGAAAAACCTTAAATTGGCCATTGCCGGTGAGACATTTGAAATTGAAGAAATGTATCCGGTTTACATGGAAGTGGCAAAATTCCAGGGAGAAAAAGGTGCACAAAGAAGTTTTGAATATGCATATGGCACTGAAAAAATGCATAAGCTGCTTTATGAAAAAGCATTAGATTCAGTTAATTCAGGAAATGACGTTAAACTTGGTCCAGTCCAGGTTTGCGAAGTTTGCGGATATACCGTGGAAGGAGAAGCGCCCGATAAATGTCCCCTCTGCGGCGCATCCAGAGACAAATTTACAGCATTCAAAGCTTAATCAGTTATGAGAAATAATTTTAGGACTATACACATATAGTTATATATTATATAAATAATATCAACAATCCATATATACAATCAAATATCAGTAAATCAGGAATATTAATGGAAACACGCAAAGTCTACGTAAGCGGCGGTTCTACATATGTGATTTCGCTGCCAAAAAAATGGGTCAAGAAAGTTAATTTGAAAGCAGGGGATTCTCTTGTTGTCACTGAACAGGCCGGAGCTTTGCTGTTTGAGACAAGCGTCATTGAAAAAGAATCACATGTAAAAGAGATCAGGATATCGCAGATGGAATCAAGCGATGCGCTTGCCCGTATTATTATCGCGAATTATCTTGTAGGATATGATACCCTGAAGATAAAACTTGACAGGAAAGATAACCTTTCGTACAGGGAGACCGTAAGGACGATCATCGATTATTTAATAGGCATCGAAATAGTTGAGGATACCGGCGATTCCATCATCCTTGAAATAATGGTTGATTATAAACGCATGATGTCAATCCAGATACTCCAGAGGATGTTCTCCATAAACAGGTCAATGCTTCTTGACCTGGGAAAGGCCATCACAAACCGGGACATCGGGCTTGCAAAAGATGTTATCGTAAGGGAGCGGGAGATAGACAGGCTCTATTTCCTGGTAGTGCGCCAGCTAAAAAGCGCTGTTGAACACCAGCAAATTGCGGAAAAACTGGGAATAAAAAACCAGAGGGATTGCCTTGGCTACAGGATCATCGTGAAAGTCCTTGAGCGAATTGCAGACCATATTGAAAACATCGCAAAAAGTTACATACAACTGTGCAAAACACAAAAAGAATTGCAGTTAGATGATTTCATAAAACTTAATAACAGTACTATTGCAATTTTTGAAAAATCCGTCAATTCCCTTTTTTCAAGGAATATCTCACTGGCTGAAAAAATATTCCATGAATTAAAAGAGAGAACAAAAGTGCATTCTGATATTTCAAACAAATTATTCCAGCAAAAAAATATCCAATCGGCTATCCTGCAAAAAACCATGCTGGACAGCCTTGGAAGAATAGCAAGCTACAGCGGCGATATCGCCGAGATCGCTATTAATATGTCGGCAGGGGCAACGGATTTTGAGGATTGAGGGATTTATCCGTTTTCGGGGAGACCGAAATTTCCTTATTGTCCGGATGTTGTGATCCATGCCTGCCAATACTTGAGCACAGACCTAATTTTTCTCTTGCTTTCCCTATATGCAAAA
>NZ_NTMG01000058.1 GCF_002487355.1 Candidatus Methanoperedens sp. BLZ2
AAAAGAAACACCCCTTAACATCGTTAACAACTCGCACCTTTCCCTGATCCTTAATGGGGCGCTGCTTCTTGACCAGGGTTTTGTTTTTAACTCAATTGACCCGATGAGCCTTGTTGAATATGCAAACGAGACCGCATACACGATTTTGGGAAAGAAAAAGAAATACGAGGATGTGATGCTTGATAATAATTCTATCAAAGTTGACCCGAAGGAGGATGCATATAATTCAACTGATGATCCTGATAAGGCAAAGGAAGAATCACAGAAAGGAAAATACGATTTTAATACCACAGTTATTACTGATTACCTCAACAATGATTCAAAGCCTGGCGGCTCGATCGTGAATAAGAAGATAAGAGCTGTCATTACCCCGGTTTACAGTACTTTATTTGCAACTGGTGTTGCAAGGCAAACAACGGATTATCCTGGATCTCATGACGGATATGAAGAAAGTGATAGTACTGAGGACTGGGGCGAACCTGACAGCATGACGCAGACAGGAACGATAGCAAAAGACTCGTATGTTCCCGGAAACCTGTATGGTGAAACCTGGGAGCTCACATGGACGCGAAATCATGTCTGGAGGCACACGTACTGGGTCACTGAATCATGCGGGAAAGATTGTACGAAGCAGGTGCCGCATTATAATTATATGACCACTACTGATTCGCGCATGGATAGGGTCGCGATTACTTTGAAGGCTGTTGAGAATTCAAATACCAATATCAATCTTGATTTTGCAGGGAAATCTCTTGCATCGAAAAATGACCTGTCCGGGACTTATGTTTCAAAGGATGTGACATACGGATACGGATTGTCTCTCTTGAATGGGGTTGATTACATAGACCCGAATCTTGAACCTGCATACCTGCAATACAGGGATTTCTTCGATTCTAATAAGATATCGAACCTGAAGAACATGGATTTGAATGGTGATACTGACAAAAAATCGTTTACAGTGGATGAACCCGCATGGGTTTCTGGGGAGACGCAGTATGCTGTTGATGATATTACTGAACGGATGAGGAGTGATATTCATCTTGACCCTGATATCAATTATGAGAATTATCCTGTTCCTTCTGACCTGATCAATGCGGCACGGGATGACCTGATTGAGAAGATCACCATTAGAGAGACAGGGTATGTGAATAAGTCAAATTATTATACAGGTAAATATAATAGCGCAGGTGCAAAGGTGATTTCTGTTATCCGCGAGTGGTATATTGACCAGGTGAAGTATCAGATACGGGAGAAGTTTTCTGAAGGGAGTAAAAGAATCGATGATGAGATAAAGAAAAACTTTTCCGAACCTGATAAAGTGAAGCAGGCAAACCGCGATGCTGCAAAGTTCCTGTCGCGCGGGTTCAAGCTGCCGCTTGCTGTTAGCATGAGAGCATATCATGTGGATGAGAATGGGAATATTTATGAGCCAGGGAAGCTTCAGGCATGGAATGAGAGCGTGACTTTGTTGATCAACCAGGAGCCGAATTATCTGGATGCATTCAGACCCCTTCCTTCTAATCCGAGATTATATTCATTGAAAGTGAGAAATAATAATCTACTGTTGAGAAACGGAATCCATATTTTGCCTACTCTTGAGCCGTGGATCGCAACTTTTAATGCATGGTCTATTGATGTTGAGGGTGAGTTCGTTAAGTTTGAAGTGCAGGATATCGATAATGAGGTGCATCCCGATCCAATATTCGGGCATGAAGCGCAGGTGTATGTGAGAGAAAATGGAAGAATTCGGGATACCATAACTAATGCTATTATTGGAGATAATTCACCAATAAAATTCAATTTCACAACTGGGACATTCATAGCAGTACCGCCAGGCAAAATAACAGGAGTCGGAGATAAAAACACAATAAATCCTATTGAAGAAACACCAGGATGGAATATAATATGAAATTAAAAATAATAATTATAATAATTTTTATTATATTGTTTTTGAATATAGATATAATATCAGCAGAAGAAAATGAATATGGGATAGTTAAAGCATGGTTTAATGAACAAAATGCAACCGTTGAAACAGTAGAAGGTATCAAATTAAGGGTTGGAGAACCAGTTGAAGTTAAAGTTGAAGTAATCTTAAAAATCGACGGTGATGTAAGTTTTAAATTATATGAGCCTGGTGTTACAAGAGCTTATAAGATAATTAATGGACCAAGCGATATTGAAAATTGGATAGATAACTTGAATATGGAGTCTGGTTGGTCAAAAACATATACATGGACTGTTACTCCGAATGGTGCATGGAAAAATGGAAACGCACCACTTAATATTTTCGTTCAATTTAATAAGGGTATGAATAATAAAAAAATCCAATTCACAATCGCCAATCCCTACATCCTCGATGAGCAATACACCGGCGCCGCCGCCACGACTCCCGCACCGGAAATAACAGGAACCGGCGCTCAGGCAAAAGAGACACCGTTCCCTCCAGTGATTTTTGTCTTTATGGCACTGCTTGTTGCTTGGCGCCTCAGAACGAGAGCATGACTTTGTTGATCAACAAGGGAGCCGAATTATCTGAACTATAATTATAAACACAAATGTCATCTAATATACTGTCACGCTCTTTACGCCTTCTATTCTGGTAAGCGAATCCAGGAGTTCACCGCTTGCTTTTCCTTCTGTTATTATTGTAAGCTGGGGATTTTCAGTAAGATATGGATCATCAGATACGGCCTGCCTGATAATTACTCCATGCTCTGACACGGCTGTTGCGACTGCACCCAGGAGACCCTTGCGGGCAGCATTGTCAGGAGCAATGACTATTACACCAAGACCCAATAATGGTGCCACATCCCTTAAGAATGGTATTGTGCGGACATTCTGGAATATCTGCATCAATTTCTCATTCTTTGAAATAGTTTCACATGTTGAGTCAACCACTCTCCTATCAACTTCTATCTCATTTGCGATCTGTGTGTGAGGTATTTCGATACCGCCTGAAACTACCCTGCCCTGGGCATTTATCTGGAAACCTCTTTCCAGAAGCAATCTGATCACCTTTTCTTGTGCCGGATGGTTTTTAAATTTTTCCTGGATGATAGTCCACATTAATTCTTAATATGGTAATTTTTGATACTAATGTTTATCGTATTGGTTAATAAATCAAGGTTTCTTAATCTTCTTGATTACAGGAAGTTTAGGCATACTGTGCAACTTCCAATTCTCTAAATCCTACAAATTTATTCAACTCTTCCACTTTATTCTCTTCGAGGCACATCTCTATGACTTCTTTTATATTCTCCTATTTTTTAAATCATATCGCCCGCAGTCACCGGTATACTCTGGACAAAATAGTACTATTCCAAATCAATTCATAGAGAGTGAATCAAACCCCAACAAACCGCCCCGCCTTCCCCAGCTCCTCCTCGATCCTCAGAAGCTGGTTATACTTCGCATTCCTCTCGCTCCTTGCCGGCGCGCCTGTCTTGATAAGTTCGGCGCCGATAGCAACTGAAATATCAGCGATCGTGGTATCTTCTGTTTCTGCTGACCTGTGGCTTACTACTACCTTGAATTTGTTCTTCTGGGCAAGCCGCGCCGCATCAAATGCCTCGGAGAGCGTGCCTATCTGGTTCACCTTGAGGAGCAGCGCATTTCCAGCATTCATTCTGATACCCTGCTCAAGCCTCTTTACATTGGTCACGAAAAGGTCGTCGCCTATTATTATCGTATCCTTCAATTTTTTTGTCAATTTTGCAAAATCCTCGAATGATTCTTCCTCGAATGGGTCTTCGATAGAGAGGATCGGGTAAGTATCGACAAGCTCGGCATAGAAATCGATTAATTCCCCGCTCGATAATATCCTGCCATCGACTTTATATTTGCCATCCTTATAGAACTCGGTTGCAGCGGAATCAAGACCAATTGTTATCTTCTTATTATATCCTGCTTCTTCTATCGCATCCGTGAGCGCATCAAGGGCATCGGTCGTATTTTTAAGCGGCGGGGCATAACCGCCTTCGTAGCCCACATTGACCGCAGAATTCCCGTATTTTTTCACAAGTATTGCGCCGAGGGTATGATAGGTCTCGGCCCCCATACGAAGGGCTTCGGAAAATGTTTTTGCGCCGCTGGGCTGAAGCATGAATTCCTGTATCGCAAGTTCGTTTCCTGCGTGTTTGCCTCCGTTTATGACGTTCATCGTGGGAACAGGAAGAGTGAATGCATTTGTTCCGCCAAGATAGCGGTAAAGTGAAATACCCAGTGAATCCGCTGCGGCATGAGCCACAGAAAGCGAGACTGCAAGAATAGCATTGGCGCCAAGCTTTGATTTGTTCTCTGTTCCGTCGAGCTCAAGCATTGTTGCGTCTATTTCGCGCTGGTCGCGCACATCCATTCCCAGAAGTGCTTCCCGGATTTCCGTATTGACATTGTTTACAGCTTTCATCACGCCTTTTCCAAGATAACGCTTATCCTTATCCCTTAATTCAAGCGCTTCGTTCGTTCCTGTTGATGCGCCAGAAGGAACACTTGCGCGGCCAAATCCGCCTTCTGTAAAAACGTCAACCTCTACCGTGGGATTTCCCCGTGAATCTAAGATTTCTCTTGCATGGATGTGGTCAATAAACAATGAATATCACCTTTTGGACTTTTTTAGATCAGAATATACTTGATAGTTTAAAGAAATAAAAACCCTTCTAGGCAAAACTTCATTCATTTTCACCCGGTTAATCATCCTTGGAATGAGAAAAGAAGTGAAAACTTATATATTAATATAAAACAAATTGATATCAGGCAAAACATATGGTTCAGGCAACAATAAACATTGATGGACATACCAACAAAATCCTGGATATTATTCAGGCTAAATATGACTTAAATGACAAAAGTTCTGCAATAGATCTGATGGCTTTACAATATGAAGAGGAAATACTCGAACCGGAGTTTAGACCCGAATATATCGAAAAAACAAAGAAAATAATTAAGCAAAAACCTGTCGATGTTGGAAGTATTGAAAAATTGAGGGGTAGATTAGGTCTTTGAACTTTTTATTGTACAATTTGAAGATAAAACCTGATCTTGAAAATACCCTGAAAAAGTTAGCAAAAAAGAACAGGAAACAAGTTGAGATCATCCTCAAAAAAGTAGAGGAAATATTATCAGATCCACATAGATACAAAAACCTTCGTGCTCCTTTGAATGATTGGAAAAGAGTACATGTGGATAAACATTTCGTATTGACTTTTTCTATTGATGAGGAATCAAAGACCGTCATTCTTGAAGATTATGACCACCACGATAATATCTACAAACATTAGTATTCACAAGAATTACTTAGAAATCCTTTACACAGCCTCTTGCTCCATAACCGTTTCAACAACAGCTCTTGGAGGATTCTCTTCGATCACTGGCCTATCTTTCCTGTAATCTTTCAACCTCCTGATTATCACTTCCGCCAGGAATAGCACAAGCGCAGCAAGAAGATATGGTTCTTTTTCACTCCTTGGCTCATTCACAGTACGAACCGCTTTTTCCTTTATATCCAGAAACATGAGCCCCTGGACTTCATCTTCGTTATACACACGCCCTCCATTTGATACAATGACATCATTCAATTTATCATTAAACCCGATCTCCCTGTATTCCAGGGGATAATTTACAGCAATCCCATATCCTGAAATGTCATGGAAATCCCCGGTCTCAAGATTGATCGTGGTTTCGTATGTGGTCGGCCCTGTCCTTGAAAGATCAAGAGGTGCGCCGTCAAGTTTCACGACCGGAGGTTGCTTATCTGATGTGACAATGACCCTCCCGGACGTTCCCGCCCAGATATCCTCTGCCTGAATAATATCCCCTTCTGCCGGGCGTGGGTCACCGATCGCCCAGTTTATCATTGATGAGATAAGGCGCGAGTTCTCACCGCTATAAACTTCGCTTGCCCAGAGAGTCTCCCCGCCACCGCTATCTGTTGTGAAGGAAACAACCCGGCCAAGCCCGAAGCCCCACGTTGTAAGGATGGGCTTTCCTCGCGAAGTTGCTACAAGGCGGTCTGCGCCCAGTTTTGGGGTCACATCATTGTATCCCGTTATCGAGGCTGAAATATTGATGTATTTTGTTATGAAATGGTCAGTATCTAATATCGTGAGTGGATATTCGTAAGTTACGGAGGGAGTTTCAGCAGGTGTCGGGGTGGCGGATGGGCCTTCCCCTATTAAGGTGCTTGCCCGTTCATCGGGATATAAGAGTATTACATTAGTGCTGGCTGCTTTTGCCAATATGTCATAATTATCGTTAGGTATCTTTGCATTTGCAGGCAAAAGAATTTGAATGAATTGTATTTTTGTTTCTTTAGCTGTTAAATCTAATACAGTATTTTTTGTTTCGGTAAGACCATCAGGGTCTATTAATCCATCAGATATGACTATTATCTCTTTTGTACCAGTTACCGAATTTAATAATTCATCAGCAGCGTGGAGTCCTTTATCAAGGTCGGTAGGATTCTCCCCTCCCCTTGTTCCAGGTCCGATCTCCCTTACGAAACTCTCAAGCTCTGCTTTATTTGCTTCAGAACCCATCGGCAATATAGCGGTTTGTGTTGTTACACCGCTGAATGCCACCACACCGACACGACTGTCCTGCCCAATACCCCGGATGATGCTTATGGCATTAGCATCAATAAGACTGATGGGTGAAGGTGATCCTATTCCTGTGCTTCCTGATGAGTCAATCAGAATAATAACATTTCTTCCACCTGTGAATTCTCCTGCCCTTGATATTATAGGCAGTATCGCTTCAACCGGGGAATTATTGTAAGCCCCTTTGTCATACGACGATTGTCCACCCACAACCACAAGCCCTCCGCCATTTCCCACATAATTCCGTAAGTTTTCGGCAGGTAACTCAGTCGCTACCTTATTATCTATTATCACAGTTTTATAGGGTGAGGATGAAAGATCTGATGGCAGAGAGCTCACTGTAACAACGTCATATAGACTATTCGTAATTGTATAAAGAGGCGATCCTGTATCGCTCGTTACTGCCAGCAACTTTGGTTTTGGCACAACGAATATGGATTTATAGAACACATTGTTTTGCTGGAACCTGTCCTCCCCGTTTGGCGTAATCGTTGCTGTCATTTTGTGCGAACCAAGAATTGTAAACGCACCTGTGACAGGAATTACCTTTTCTCGTTCAGTCTGCGAAAATGTTTCGCTCATTACTGATTTTCCATCTATGTCCACATCAAGCTTGTAAACTATATAGCTTCCTGCCTGCCTTACAACAACATTGAACACATTCTCATTCCCGATAATGATGTTCTTGGCGCTTACAATCTCCACACTTGCATCATTATGGATTGATTTTTGTTTCACCGCGAACACTTTTGTTCCTGTCTGGGAAACAAAAGAGATAGCATCGAAAAGGTCTTTTCCGTAATTGGCGTTCCCGTCAGTTACAAGTAATAAATTATTATTTTCTGAGGCTCCTATCACCTCATCACCTATGGGTGATTTGATGCCTGCGAATTCCCTGAATTTCGTGGGTGTTCTGGGCTGTAATGCATCAAATATCTTTTTCCCGGTATCTTTATTGAACAGGTCCATGCTGAAAGTATTATCCGAAATCACGGTTATTCTTGGAGCATCATCACGCACTGTGGTTATGCCTAGCGAGTAGGGCGATGCAAGGGCAATAATCAGGAGGCTCAGGATGATGATCCGCGAATATATGATCCATTTAGAAACACCTTTTCGTATATAATATAACCCTACAAGGATCAAGGGGCTGATAAGTAAAAGGACATAAGGATTCTCAAACTGGGGTATCGTGAAAGCCATTATAATTCACCCCTCCAGCGCAGGTAATACAATTCAAGAAATACAAGGAACATAGCAGCCATTATGAAATAAATATCAAGATTCTTTTGTTTTCGGATAGTTTCAGGTGAATAGACGACTTGTTGCGAGGTTGAAACATTTGATGCCTCAGCAGCAAGCCCGCTACTGACAAGGTTTGATTCCCGTTCATCATACAGGTTCACAGCCACGTTCTTTCCGGGCACATCATAAATACCAACCTCATCAAGCAGCAGCGTATCTGTTGTCACCTTATCGGCAGGTGTATTTACTGTCACAGATGCCGGGAATTTTATCAGCATCCCCGTTTTTGCATTATATTCGGTCACATCAAGGCTTCCCTTTATCCATTCAAGCATCTGTTTCCAGAAAAGCGGATAATCGGGAAGCGCGTGCAGATCATTCCAGACCTGTTCATTTAGCGGATCATAAATATTATTCCCCCGCGGGTCAGCAAGGCCGGAATAGACAACTGTTCCTTTTCCGAATTTCCAGTAAGCAAGAATAGCTGATTTTTCTTTATCCCCGCTTTCAACAAGACCCACCGCATTATCTTTCAGATGCGCCTTGAAATATTTATTGACATTTGTTTTCTCAATATCAATACCATCTGTTATGGTTGTCTGGCGGGCGATATTCAGGGATGTCTTATTTCCAAGTGTCCCAGGCTCAACTGGGAGGAGAGACATATTCGTAAGACCCGGAGATGCGATTATTACAGCCGTTCCTCCGCTGCTCACATAGTCTTCAAGTTTTTTAACCGCGTCCTGGGGCAGGGGATCGCTCACTACAACGATATTATCTGACATTGAAGGTATGCTTTTTGGGTCTGCTTTTGTGACTTTTGTATTGGGAATAAGACCAAGAGCAACAATTGAAGGCGATTTTGGATTATCCGTAATATAAAGGACATCACGCTGCATCGATGGCGGCATATAAACGAAAGCGCTGTTATCAACAGAAAGAGCGTCATTGGAATCTATTGATATCTTCGTAATTCCCGGATTAAGGGAGATATCACTGATACTGAAATATTCACTTGACATGCCTTTGATATTGATCGTATCCTTAACTGCGTTCTTATCGTTTATCGTAACATCGATATTTACATCCCGTGCATCGTTATTGAAGTTCTTAATAACTACTTTATAATCCCCTCCGGATTCAAACCAGCCATTAACGATACCAATATTGTCAGTCCTCCCGCTTACGGTGATAAAATCAACTTTGATGCCGCTTGCTTCTGCGATTTTCTTTGCTATTGCGGGACTGTCACCGTCCCAGCTTATGAAATCGGAAATAACAACGATCCTTCCGCCCTCAGGAAGCATCCTTCTCCCCAGAAGAATGGCGCTTGACAGGTCAACACCTGTGGCTTTAGCTTTAAGTTTTGATAGTGCATCCGTAGCACTGCTTGCAGGAGCTTCTTTCATTACCATTAAGGGAATACTCTGTGCAAGAATGATGGTATTTTTGGCGCTTAAGAATTTATTTGCTTCAGCCACTGCTTTTGTGAATCTTCCGTCTGCCTGCATACTTCCTGAGGCGTCAAGGATAATGACAGTTGAACCCCCGCCTGCTTCCTCGTTCGCCATAATAAAAGGCGCGGCTATTGCAAGTGAAATGATAATAAGCGCAAGGAGCTGGATGAGAAATAGCGGGTCTTTCAGGAATTTCCTGAAAATATTGAGGCGTTTTTTCTTTTCAATGTCAAGAAGGAACATGACCGAAGGGATCTTTATTTTTTTTGCCCTTGGCCTGAGAAGATAAATTATGATAAGCGGAATAATTGACAAAAGCGCGTAAAGTCCAGCCTCATTGGCGAATTGCATCGGATTTGCGTAGAATGAATCAAGGAAAGCCATTTTGTACCTCTAATATGCAGTAAAAAATTTTTCTCCATTAAAATGAATCATATGGTTGGCAATGAATCTGCTTACCTGTTCCGGTGTAAAAATCTGTCCTTTTAGCTTCCTAATATCAATGTTATATGATCTGGAGTACAGTTCTGAAAGCCTCTGAGCATATTCGGCCAAAGCTTCTTGTTTGCTCTTTTCAGGAAGTTTCATAATTAATTCTAATTTCATATCTTTTTCCTTCCTATTTATGCCCCGCTTCCCTCGAGTTAACAACTTCAAATATTGAATCAAAGATCGGCTTATCCGTAGTGACAGTATGAAAATCAGCCCCTACAGATATACACGTTTCTTTTATTTTAGCGATATGGTCATTCAGCCTCTTCTGGTATTCGGCGCGAAGCCTGGGGCTTGTGTATATATCCATTTTTGCATCTGTCTCAAGGTCGATCAATTTTGCTTCTCCGCCAAGGTCAAGGTTTTTCTCCAGCGGGTCAAGCACCTGAATAAGCACAAGTTCGTTATCCCCGAGCCTGAATATTGAATTCCTGATTGCTTCTATATCTGCCATAAAATCAGAGATTATAAAGACAAGGGACCTTGATCTTATAACGCTTGCATATTTTTCCATGCAATAATCAAAACGTGTTTTTCCCAGAAGCTGGGTGCTGTTAAGAAGGTCAATTGTAAGGGAAAGATATTTTCTACCCCTTTTGGGTTTTGTGATATTTATCTCTTCACCGAATGTTGCAACTGCGAATTTCTCATTATCCTTGGTAACAAGATATGCAAATCCAAGCGCCATCATCGCGGCATATTCAAATTTGTTGCGAAAATCCATGCTTTTGCTGGTATCAAGCAATATGTGTGTTGTTAAGCTTTTTTCTTCCTCGAATTCTTTTACATAAAGTTTTTCAGTTCGCCCGTAAACTTTCCAGTCTATGGTCTTGAAATCGTCTCCCTGCGTGTATTCCCGGTAGCTTACAGGCTCCATTCCCCTGCCTTTGAGTATAGAGCGCCGGCTTCCGCTGTATGCAGTGGATACGCGTTTACGCACCATGAATGAGAAGCGATCAAGCTCTTTAAAAAATGAAGTGTCAATCATTGGTTTCACTTTTATTAATTACAATATTTTCAGGTAATTCTGTAAGGAATTGTAAGACTTTCACCGCAAAGAACGCAAAGTTCGCAAAGAACATAGCTACCAAGCTTTGCGTTCTTCGCGTCCTTTGCGGTGTATTTATGTGAATTAATCCCAAATAAATCCGGCAAACAAATCTGCGTTTATCTGCGTTCATCTGCGATTTATTGTATTTTTTAGCCTTAACAGCTATTCGCATATTCAATTTCCTTATCAAAGTTTTTCAAATAATCCTTAAGCTTTTCAAATTCAATGTCGTCCGTCTTAACCTTACTAATATATATTTCAAATGAATCATTAATTTTATTTAACATTATCTTAGGATTAACTACCATTGCGCCTTTCAACATACAAACTAATTCTTTTGGTTGACATGAAAATTGTCCGCTATTTTTAATACGTCCCTCATGAACAAGCCCGCAACGGAATTCATCATAAAAACGATGTGCAAGTGTTTTATCTTTTTTTTCAGGATTCGGTTTATTGAATTCAGTTATATTTTTTCTAATCCATCCTTCAAATCTCTTTCCAACGGTTCTAGGTTTGCAAGTTATATTAATACATGCAAGACAATCAATTGTTGATACGCATAATACTCCCATAGCAAACGCATTAAAATCTTTTTTACTTAATTCATTGGCTGGATTTAAGTAAAATCCATAAATTCTATCTTTGAATGCCTCTATCAAGGCGAGTTTTTCATTGTTCTTTAAAGCAATCTCAATTTCTCTAAAAGTATGGTTTGGAGAAAAGTGAAGTTCTCCCTTTATATCCACCATCAATAATCAACCTCTTTCAAGCAGGCACTCATCTATTTCACGTTTTTAATGAGATCTGATATCACCTGGTCTGTCGTCATGCCTTTTCGCTCGGACTCAAATGTCAGGATTATGCGGTGGCGAAGCACCGGATATGCCATGACATCGATATCTTCCTTGCTTACATAATTCCTGCCTTTCATAAGCGCCCGCGCTTTTGCTGCAAGTATTATACCGATAGAAGCCCTTGGCGATGCGCCGTATTCAATATGCTCGCTCTTTCCCCTCGTAGCGCCAACGATCTTGATAGCCCTGACCTTTATATCTTCTGCGATGGGAACATCCCGGGTGAGCTTCTGGAGTTCAAGGACTTCGGTTTTTGAGACTACGCTCTTTACGGAGGGAACAATATTTTTAGTGTACCTGTTAACGATCTCGTTCTCATCTTCAAATGTAGGATAGTCCATTAAGATCTTAAGGAGGAATCGGTCAAGCTGTGCCTCAGGGAGTGGATATGTACCTTCCATCTCAATGGGGTTCTGGGTGGCAAGTATAAAGAATGGCTTATCAAGCATGTATGTCTTGTTACCTACTGTTACCTGTTTTTCCTGCATTGCTTCAAGCAGGGCGCTCTGGGTCTTTGGCGATGCCCTGTTTATCTCATCAGCAAGAACGATATTGGCAAACACTGGTCCGGGTTCGAACCTGTACTGTTTCTTCCCGCCGATATCCTCGATAATATACGTGCCTGTGATATCCGACGGCATAAGGTCAGGCGTGCACTGTATCCTGTTGAACTTAAGGTCAAGTGCTTTTGAAATTGTGCTGATCGTAAGTGTTTTAGCCAGGCCCGGGTTGCTCTCCACAAGCGCATGGCTGTTGCACAGTATCGCTATCATCATATGTTCAACAGCCTCATGCTGGCCAACGACAACTTTTCCTATTTCATCAAGAAGCTCCTTGAAAATCCGTGTCGAGCTTGTGTACGTCTCATTACTCATGTTTAACCTCGTTCATATTTTACTCCTTTCGACTGCATATTTATTAATAAGCATCTTTTCAGTTTCTGTTTTTTTCATAAGCATACTGTAACCGCCATCAGAAACATTGGAACCAACGATATCCACAGGGAATGCCGCTGATTTGATGAACTGGTTACTTGTCTGGCTTGTATCTCTCACATCAAAGCCTGTATCCACTCCGGAATATAATGTCAGGTCAATATTTTTCCCTTCAATGGATGCGATCTTTGGCTTTCCGAAAATGTCTCCTGACCCGTTTGACCCAATGGCTTCGCTATTCTCAGGGCGTCCAATGATGTCGATCAGGCCGGTATTATTTTCTTGTCCTGGAAATGTTTTTGTAATATTTGAAAGTGTACTTTCCGGTATCTGATATTCTCCCGGGTTATTTGAAATAAAAATCATGCCTGCAATAAAAATAATCGTTATAATGACTTTTGAGATAATTCTGCTTTTAGCCAGAAGATTTGAAGGTGAAACAACCTTCATGGATTCTGAAACTATAGTTTTTAATGAATCTACTATGACATTGCTCTCATTACGGTTATCGTAGGCTGTCCTGAGTTTTTCATTCAGGTCAGGATACTTATTTTCAATAATTCTAATAACATTTAATTTACTATCTCTTCTATGCAATAAAATTGATAAGAGGACAGCAATGAAAATTGCCAGAACAGGAGGGATGAATTTGATCGGAATAGATGCGACAGGCAAGAATTTGTTTAGAAAATATTCAAGATTTATAATAATAAAAATTGCATAGACAATGCTGAATATAGCAATCAGATCCAGGATAGAAAGTATCCGCATCCTGCTAAGAAATCCAGTCCTGGTTTGTTTTAGCTTCTCCAGAAATTCGTCCATTCAGTCACCTTCACTCGCATTATTGGTTTTGATTATATTAAGTCTTGGGATAGGTAGGTTTATGTATTTAAAAAGGAATTAAGGCAACCTGAACCAAATACTATTGGTTCAACATTAACCGTAGCAGGTTTTGGCCTGCGGCGTATGAATTGAAACAATTCGAATGCAGTAAAGCCTTAAATGGTTTGCATGAGTCGGATCTTAAATGATCTTACGGAGGAAAAGAATGAAAAATAATTACAAGACAAATGGAAGATTGCTAGACCTTATTTCAGGTCTTAAAGAACAATCCAGGAACAAACAGGTTCCACTATGGCGTGATATTGCGATAAGACTTGAGCGCCCCACAAGAGAAGCTACTGAAGTCAATCTCAGCAGGATAAACAGGTACACAAAAGAAAAAGACCTGATACTCGTACCTGGCAAAGTTCTGGGCGCTGGTGAATTGAATCATCAGTTAACTGTTGCAGCTGTAAGTTTCAGCGAAGGCGCAAGGAACAAAATTATCGAAGCCGGTGGTTCATGCCTGTCAATAGAAGAACTGATGAACAAAAACCCGGAAGGCTCCAGGGTAAGAATAATCGGGTGATAACATGACAGTAATAGATGCAAATAATCTTATTCTGGGAAGAATGGCAAGTACAGTGGCACAGCGAATATTAAATGGTGAACAGATCAATATCATAAACGCTGAAAAAGCGATCATCTCAGGCAGGAAAGATGCTACATTCGATCGATACCATGCTTATGTAGCTCGTGGTTCACGGGAATTCGGCCCTCGTTTTCCAAGAAGGCCAGACCAGATAGTGGCAAGAACGATCAGGGGTATGATCCCGCATACAAAAACCTCAGGAAGAGATGCTTATAACTTATTAAAGGTTTATGTCGGCGTTCCGGCTGAACTTAGTAAAGAACAAGCGATCACCATAGATGACGCAAGTATTACACGTCTATCCACCAGTAATTATACTGTGCTAGGTGACTTGAGCAAGAGATTAGGATCAAAATTTTAGGTGTTATATATGAAAATCGTTAATTCATCAGGAAAAAGGAAAACCGCAATCGCCCGGGCAACCATAAGGGAAGGAAAGGGGCGCGTAAGAGTAAACAAGCAACCTATAGAAATACTCGAACCAGCATTGATCCGTTTCAAGATGTCAGAGCCTCTTGATTTTGCAAGTACTGTCATCCCCACCGTCGATATTGATGTAAATGTCCATGGCGGCGGCATATTTGGCCAGGCAGGCGCTGTTCGTACAGCTATCGCAAGAGGTCTTGTGGAATGGACAAATGACACAGCACTCAGAGATGCGCTGGCAACGTATGACAGGAGTCTACTTGTGAACGACACCCGTTACAAACTGCCCAAGAAATTTGGCGGTCGCGGAGCCAGAAAGAGAAGACAGAAATCATACAGGTGAAACAAACATGATACCGGTACGATGCTTTTCATGCGGTAAAGTTGTCTCAAGCGTATGGGATGAATACAAGAAACGATCCCAGACCGAGGACGCAGGTAAAGTCCTCACTGATCTTGGAATCGAACGATACTGCTGCAGGCGAATGCTGCTGACCCATGTAGAGTTGGTGGACCTCCTGGCACCGTACCAGTAAGGAGGGGTTGTAGGGTAGCCTGGTCCATCCTATAGCGTTCGGGACGCTGTGACCTGAGTTCAAATCTCAGCAACCCCATTTCTCAGGACACGGCTGTTGAAAAAAGGAAAAGAACATGAACCGCTCCCAGAGGGACTCCGGGAAAAATATGTATAACAATTGAATTCATTGAACTTTAAGGTTAAGGTACTAAGGTTATTTTTGAGGTGATTTAGTGAGTGAAATAAAGCTGACTCGATATGAGCGTGCAAGACTTATCGGTGCAAGGGCGCTTCAGATCTCCCTTGGGGCACCGGTTTTGTTAGATATTGATAAAGGTGAACCCATAGATTTAGCTCTGGCAGAATTAGAACAGGGAGTAATCCCTATAACAGTGAAAAGAACAGTAAAAGAATTAAAAAAGGCTTCGTAAGGTGTGTGATTTAGATGGAAGATATCATTGATATAAAACAGGATGTAAAACAGGATACTGGTTATGAATCGATTATTCCGCAGGACGAATATTTGACAGCAGGGATACATATTGGTACACAGCAAAAAACAAAAGAAATGATGCGCTTTGTATACCGCGTCAGGACTGACGGCTTATATGTACTGGATATACAGGCAACCGACCAGAGAATAAGACTTGCAGCAAAATTACTTGCAAAATATGACCCGCAAAAGATTCTGGTCGTATCTGCAAGACAATATGGTTATTATCCTTCGGAAATGTTCGCAAAGGTAATAGGCGCAAGAGCAGAAATTGGAAGGTTTATCCCGGGTACAATGACAAACCCAAAACTACATAAGTTCATAGAACCAGATATTCTTGTGGTAACAGATCCATCAGGGGATATGCAGGCAGTGAATGAAGCAGTCAATATCGGTATACCTGTCATTGGTCTGTGTGATACCAACAATTCATTAGGTAATGTTGACCTTGTAATTCCAACAAACAATAAAGGGAGGAAAGCGCTGGCTTTGATATACTGGCTCCTTGCAAAAAAGACCCTTGAGGAAAGAGGAGACACTATAACCCACACAGTAGCGGATTTCGAAGCGGAACTTTAAGAGAAAGGGAATAAGAATATGAGGGCTCCGGCAGTTTCGGGGCAATTTTACCCGCGCAATAAAAACGACCTCGACCTTGAGATCAGCCGATGCTTTGAAGATGTACCGGCTGGTGAGAAACAGGTTTTGGGGGCCGTTGTTCCTCACGCGGGTTATATTTATTCAGGAAAAACGGCAGCTTATGTATATTCAATGCTGCCAGCGGCTGACACTTTTGTTCTGTTAGGGCCAAATCATACAGGATATGGCTCCCCGGTATCTGTATCAAGTGAAAAATGGAGTACACCCATGGGTGAAGTTGATTCAGATATAGAATTCATAAAGGCGTTGCCCAAAAGAATCATCGATGCTGATGAAACTGCTCACAAATACGAACATTCAATAGAAGTACAGCTTCCTTTTTTGCAGCACAGGTTCAGCGATTTCAAAATAGTTCCTATCTGTATGGGGATGCAGGATGAAGGAACAGCTCTTGATGTAGGGATGGAACTTGCCGAAGCTGTGCGCAAGGTGAATAAAAAAATCGTGATAATAGCATCAAGTGATTTCTCCCATTATAAACAGGATAAAGTGGCGCGCGAAGATGATGCTTATTTCATAAGTTCAATTCTTGAAATGGATATTCCTGGTTTTTACAGGAAATTGTACGAACGCAATGCTTCAGTTTGCGGATATGGCCCAATTGCTGCAATGCTTACAGCCTCAAAGGAACTTGATGCAAAAAAAGCAACATTGCTCAAATACAGTACGAGCGGCGACACAACAGGGGATTTTTCGGCCGTTGTCGGGTATGCGGGGATCATTGTTGAATTGCTTTATCAAGTTAGATAATAAGAATCGTAAGTCCAATAACGAGTGGGATTATAAGTATGTTTCAAATTAAAGAATGGGCAGTTTTTCCACGGTGTTACCCGTTTACATTGACAGTTGTGGCAAACCCGACTACGGTAACAGTAGGTACACCGGCCAGTGTGAACTTCGCAGTGGAATGACATTGCCAGCCGGAACTGTTGACATAAACGTAAATGCAAATTCGGCGGGCACAATTATTGCAAATGCAACCCGTACAGGGTATGAAAGTGGAATCGCAACAGTTAACCGCAACGAATGGATCAGTAGTCGGAAGCGCTGAGGTAGTTGTAAACGAGGAAATAGTAGAAGTAAATCTTATTAAAAATCCTGGTTTTGAATCTGGAAAGCAAAATTGGACATTTAATACGAACGGAACAGGAAAGTTTAATATAATATCTCCAGGATCCGAAGGAAACAATGCATCAGAAGTTATGTTGGGGAAGATTGGTTCCAACATTCAGCTGTATCAGAAAGAATTAACACTGAAGCCAGATACCCATTATCGGTTAAGTTTCGCGGCTAAATCATCGAGAGGACATGATGGTAAGGGTAGTGCTATTAAAACATGGTTCACCGTATACCAACTATGGTTTAAAACAAGGTTTCAACCTTACCAGGGATTGGCAGACCTTTACGACTGAATTTGACACGAAAGGTTTCGCTGGCACGGTGGACGACGGACGTCTGATGTTCTACCTTGCACCGTATGCAAAGGCGGGAGATAAATACTACTTCGATTCCGTAGTGTTGGAGGAGGAGACGGAGTAGGAAGAGTAGGTTTAATAAAAAATCAATATAGTACTGGATTTTTTCTCCAGTACTTTCTTTTTTTAATTTGTGTCAATTTTTGCCGATAACATTACGTTATATTATACATATTACAGTACTGAACCGGAGAAAAACGTACCATGGAACTTTCATTTATTTTCATAATTGCAGTTGCTGTTGCTCTTTTCATGGGACTTAATATCGGTGGCAATAATGCTGCCGCATCAATGGGTGCTGCATACGGGGCAAAAGTCAGGACAAAATACCAGGCTGTATTACTTATTGGAGTATTTTCTGTACTTGGTGCATTAATAGATGGGGGTGAGGTTATCAAGACCCTTGGAACAGGGATTCTTCCAGCGGGAACAATCGTTCTGGAAGGCGCTATTATTGCAGTAGCTGCATCCGGAATTACTGTTTTTCTTGCCAATATACTAAGAGTTCCGATATCTACAAGCCAGGCAGCAGTCGGGTCTGTTGTCGGGATCGGGTTCTTTTACGGGGCATCAAAAATAAATGTAACTTTTATCGGTTATATCATAAGCTGGTGGATCATCACTCCAATTCTGGCATGGT
Source organism: Candidatus Methanoperedens sp. BLZ2 (assembly GCF_002487355.1). Lineage (GTDB taxonomy): Archaea > Halobacteriota > Methanosarcinia > Methanosarcinales > Methanoperedenaceae > Methanoperedens. Next base: position 18,322 of record NZ_NTMG01000058.1, read on the forward strand.
TGCTCGCTTATTTAATGGGGAAATATCTTTATACGCACATCCTTATCTGGCTGGCAGATCACCATGAATCCGATGCTTCGATAAGGAAATCCCTTACTATTCTTTTGACTATTTCAGGTTGTTATGTAGCATATTCCGCAGGCGCCAATAATGCTGCAAATGCAGTCGGTCCTTTTGTGGGAGCAGGGATCATAGGATCCGCTCCAGGAGCTATTTTCGCAGGTCTTGCGATCGGCCTTGGAGCATTACTTATGGGAGGGAGAGTGCTTGATACGGTTGGGAAAGAGATCACTGAACTATGCGTAATAAGAGCTACATTCGTGGAATTCACAGCAGCTTTCATAGTTCATATAGCATCCATAAGAGGGATACCGGTTTCATTGGGTGAGATCGTTGCCGCAGGAATAATCGGCATTGGATGCGCTAATAGCGGGATGCATGTTGTAAAAGGTGATGTTGTTAAGAAAATATTGATCGCATGGGTAGTTTCTCCCCTTCTTGCAGGAGTAATTGCATTCGGATTAATGAATCTTATATAGCAAGTAAATTTTCAAGTAACCCAAACCTGCTTATCGCAAGATCTTTGCTTGCGATCCGCCTGACTATCACACGCCCCGTATCGAAAATTATTATTTTTTCAACAGGTGGGTTCGTAAGTACTATCATTTCGTTATCAGATGTAACCTGCACGCTATCAAACTGTTTCTTGAGTTCTTCGATCGCATGTGGTGTAATTTTTATAGCACCAAGCTCAGCTTCGCCACTGAAAAGGTCTTCATCTCCTTTCGTGAAGCATGGGTCGATCGTGATGATCTTCATTTAATCCTCATGATCTCTTCGATCTTATCCATGATCTCTATAGCTATCTGGCGCTTTGTACCTGAAACAGATTTGACAGAGCCATCGATCAAATAAACATTATTTTCTTCTGTTCCCATACCCCCGGAGGATACATCGTTTGCGACAACCATGCTTAGATTTGATGAATCCATCGACTTCCTGGCACGCTTGATAAGCTCTTCTTCCGATATGCCGGTTTCTGCTTTAAATCCAATGATCTTCAGGTCAGGATAGTTCTGGCGCACTTCTTTTATAAGTTTAGGCGCTGGTTTCAATGTCAGGGTGAGTTCTTTTTCTGACTTTATTTTATCCTTTGAGGGCGTTACTGTGAAATCAGAGATTGCAGCAGCACTTATCAGTAAATCATATCCTTTACCAAGCTCTTCGATAACAGAATCTGTCATATCCTGTGCACTTTCTGCATAGAACTCGCAAATCCCCTGTATCCCCATGCAGTCCCGGTGAACAAGAGTAACATCGGCGCCTCTCCTGAATGCTTCAAGTGCTAATTCCACGCCTGTTTTCCCGGAGGCGCGGTTTGTCAAAATCCTTATAGGATCTACCGTTTCAGCCGTTGCGCCTCCTGTGATAATTATCCGCTTGCCTGAAAGTGTCTTTTTTCCGGCAGCTCTTTCAACCCTGAGTACTATTTCTTCAATACTGGCAATTTTTGCAGCGCCTTCCTCTGTTAGGGGATTAACGAACTCAACTCCGAGTTCTGTAAGTTTTCCAATATTCTCAATAACAATAGGATGATTATACATGGATTCATGCATGGCAGGAATAATGATTATCGGGATACCGGAACCAAAAGCTGTTGTTGCAAAGGTCGTGACAGAAGTATCATCGATCCCATGTGCGATCTTTCCAATTGTGTTCGCTGTGCATGGAGCGATCACAAGTAAAGATGCCCTGCCGCCAATGCCGCAAAAGTTTACATGCTCCACATCTCCCGTTATTTCCGTTATAACAGGATTGCCCGTAGCGTAGCGAATTGCTTCAGGATGTATTATTTTGCGCGCAGCATCAGTCATTACTGCATGGACATCAGCGCCACGCCTTCGTAGTTCCCTTGCAAGCTCCACACACCGAACTGCGGCTATGCTGCCAGTGATTCCGAGAACGATGGTCTTTTCTTTAAGGGATTTTGAAGTCTGTATTATCTGGGTTCCCATCACTTTCTGATATATTGTATAAATGCTTATAATTTGCTTTCGTGCGATAAAGATTTTCTAAACTTCATTGGAGAGATGGAAATGTGGAGTTATCAAAAATCCACATTTTTTTTGAAAAACAGATTGGCATATAATTTACGACATATACAGTTTATAGATTCTTTCAATTTATGTCTCGGTTTAAACAAATGAACAATATCATCCATCAAAAAAAAGAATATGGCAATTAATCCTATTACTATGATAAATGGTAATAAGATTACTTTTTTAAGATTCATTTTAATTTCTCTATTATATTTATTTCTGCATTGAGATTATCAAATAACATTAATTTATTATTAATTGATATAAGACTTATTATGATTATTCATGAGCATAATTTTTAATAATACACCCTACTATCAATATAAATTTACAATGCGTCATCTTGGGAATTGAAGATACTCAAAATTGTAGAAAATATACAAAAACATTATAAATTTTTATATAGTAAATCTTATTAGTAATACACTCTTATCAGGCGCACAGAAGGGCTCGTGGTCTAGCCGGTTATGACGTCGCTCTCACACAGCGGAGGTCCTGAGTTCGAATCTCAGCGGGCCCATATCAGGAATTGCTAAAAAATTGCGGAGTTAAGGTTTAAATATTTAAAAAGAGAATATAACCTAAGGTCAAAGGAGGCCGAAATGGTATGAATAACGTTAAAACCTTATTACTTGTAGCAATGGTTTTAACCGCGGTAACGGCAGTTGCAGGAGCTGACGACCCGGTCAGTTCAGCGACCGGGGTTATTACAGATTATTCAAAGAACAAAATAACCCGTGACGCAGTTAAAACCGAACTTAGCAATAAGTATACAGCAGGAACGCTTACAAAAGCAGACCTGAAAAAAATGATAACAACAGCTTACAATCATAATGTCCTGAAAAGGGAGGATATGAGGTGGTTGCTTGGCGAAATGTATAAAGAAGGCAAGCTCACGCGTGCGGATTTGAGATGGGTTCTCACCGAAGCCTATAAGAATGGCGAGCTTACAAGGGACGACCTGCGGTTCATAATCGCGCAGGCATACAAGAACAAGGAGCTAACCAGGGCAGATATGAAGTTCCTGATCACGGAAGCTTATAAAGCCGGTGAACTCAAACGCGACGACATTGCATGGATAATAACCCATGCATACAAGAACGGTGAGCTCACACGCGAGGACATGAAATGGCTCATAGTTGAGGCTTATAAGGCTGGAGAGCTTACGCGGGATGATATCCGTGAGATAATTATCGTTGCATATAATCACAACGAACTCAAGCGCGATGATGTTAAATGGCTGCTCATACAGGCATATAAGAACAATGAGCTTATGCGCGAGGATTTACGCATCATCATCACAGCAGCTTACCGCCACGGCGAGCTAACGAGGGCTGATGTTAAGTGGCTCATTGTGGAAGCATATAAAGCAGGCGAACTTACCAGGGACGATGTAAGATCGATACTCCTTGAAGCCATCAAGCGCGGGGAACTGCGCAAAGCTGATGTGCTCTGGCTTGTCAAAGAGGCATACAAGGCAAATGAACTTACTACCTCGGACATCACAGAAGCAGAGGTAAATTCAGCCCCTGTTGAAGGTGAACCTGCAGATGTGCCAACAGTAGAGAATATAACAGAACCCAATGCAGAGACAGCGTCAGATGCCACAACTGCTAAGACCTTTGACGAGGAAAGCGCACCCGCTCCGGCAGAGTCTGTGATAAAGACAAAACAGGCGTGGATGCTCTATAAGTACGCCCTGTTACCTGTTGAGAAGCACAGGATAGGGATGGAAGCGATTATTGGATATGCCCAGTCCGCTGGCAAAGACGCTTCAAAACTTGTGACATTGAAAGATAAATTCGTTTTACTTGCAGACCAGTTGAAAGCTGCGGCTGAAAAGAACGATTACCCGGGCGGAAAGAGCATAATCTCGCAGATGAAAGATACGGTCACAGGCTTCAGGACAGAAACGAAAACGCTTGTTTCAGGCAATGAATCTGCCGCAAAAGATGCGCTAAATGCTGCACTTTCCGCGAACAGCGACTATTTCGATTCTCTTGTTACCGAAGCCAGGGAAGCCAGAAAGGACAGGAACCTTGAATTCTTTGACCTTGCACTTGCAAGAGCCCAGGGAAGGCTGGACAAAGCAAAGGAAAATGGTATTGATGTGAGCGCCCTACAGGCAAAGCTTGATGAAATAAGCAGTCTGAGAAGCGATTTTGTCGATTCCATGAATGAAGGTATCGCTGCTTGCACTGGTGAGGGTCTTGGTAAGTGTACAAAACCTGAGGTCGAGGCATACAAGACCGTAAGAGATGAGATAAAGAACAAATACAAAGAGCTTATCGAGCTTGCAAAGACCGCAGGGCAGAGCCAGAGGTTCGCTGCTACGATAACAAAGGCAAGAGATATTATAGCAAAGAGTGAAACGGTTCTGGATGCTGCCCGGAAGCGTGGCATCGATGTTTCTGCTGAAAGTGCAGGACTCGATGAAATAAAGGGTCTTGTGAATTCAGCTGAGTCTAAATACAAGGCTGGCGACTTTAATGGGGCAAAGGATGACCTCAAGAAAGCGCAGGATAAATTCAAAGAACTCAAGAGTAGTGCGACCTCAAGGAGGAGAGCTAAATGAGAAAACTACATCTGATACTGGCATGTTTCCTTATCTTCGCAGTGCTGTTTTCTGGCTGCACGGATAAGAAAGCAGATGATCAGCCTGCACAGCAACAACAACCTGCTACCGGGGCGGAAATTGAAGGGAACCTGAGCGTTCCCGGTGAAAAAGACCTGCTTGTAGAGGAACCGCTGTCAAGCGCGGATGAGAATGTGGATATGGGCTCATTGATATAGAGCCCGTTTTCTTTTTTTCTTGGGGTATACTACCCGGTATTAAACCCTAACTCTTATATATCAACCCAGCTTCTTGAACAACCGCGCCTGGAAGCCATGATATTTACAGAATCCTTCTGCATCCTTCTGGTCAATGGTTTTGCTGTCAAATGACGATATATCTGCAGAATATAATGCATAAGGCGAATTTCTTGCAATGATCTTTGCGCTTCCTTTGTAGAGCTTTACTTTTACAGATCCGGTCACTCTTTCCTGGGTTTTATCTATAAAAGCGTTCAAATCCGAATAAAGCGGTTCATCCACAAGACCTTTGTAGGCGAGCTCGCTCCATGTATCATCGACAATTAACTTGAACCTCAATTCATCTCTTGTCAGGACAAGTTTTTCAAGATCTTTATGCGCCATCAACAATATCGTAGCTGCAGGATGTTCGTAGTTCTCCCTTGCCTTGATCCCGAGAACCCTGTCTTCGATCATATCAGTGCGTCCCACACCATGTGCCCCGCCAATTATGTTGAGTTTCCGGATCAATGAAACTCCGTCTGATTTTTCACCATTAACAGATACAGGAACGCCATTCTCAAAACCTATATCGATAATTTGCGCAACAGGCGCATTTTCCGGTGAAACTGTCCATTCAAAGATCTCCTCAGGAGGAACAAAATCCGGTTCTTCAAGCCGCCCGCCTTCGATGCTCCGGCTCCATATATTCTCATCCACGCTCCAGGGCTTTGATCTGGTTGCAGCTACAGGGATACCGTTTTTTTTCGCATATTCCATTTCCCATTCACGCGTGAGGTTCATATCCCTCATAGGAGCGACGACATCCAGCGAAGTGCTCCTGAATATAGTCTCAAATCTTAACTGGTCATTGCCTTTACCGGTACATCCATGGGCAAGAACCTGTGCTTTTTCTTTTTTTGCAACTTCTACGACTTTTTTCGCGATCAGTGGGCGTGCAATTGATGTGCCAAGCACATATCCTTCGTAGCTGCCGTTCGCCTTGATGAGAGGAAAAATGTAATCTTTTACGAATTCATCTTTAGCATCGATAGTATAATGTTTCTGGCTGATCTTTTCGGCTTTTTTCTCGGCCTGTTCTATCTCTTTTGCCGGCTGCCCCACATCAACCGTAACTGTAATAGCATAATCGCATCCATAATGTTCTTTCAAAAGGGGGATGCACACGGATGTGTCAAGCCCGCCCGAATAAGCAAGTACTACTTTCTTCATGGATTGCCTATTATAGTGAGAGAAGATTAAAAGTTTTGCCTCTGCTTTTTAGAAAAGTTATTTTATAATCAGATATTATTACACCCCATGGCAGACCTGGTAATCAAAAGGGGCACTGTGCTCACAATGAACGGCGAGATCATCAAAAACGGTGTGGTAGTCGTAGATAACGGTTTGATAACTTTTGTAGGAAAGGATACAAAAGTAAAAGTGAAAGCTGATAAAATAATCGATGCAAAAGGCTGCGCCGTAATGCCTGGTCTTGTAAATGCCCACACGCATCTTCCAATGACGCTTTTACGGGGTTATGCAGACGGGCTTCCATACAGGGAGTGGACAGAGAAGATCCGGAAAGCTGAGATGAAATTAACTCCCGAATTTATAAAAGCAGGCGCCAGCCTTGGGATTCTTGAGATGATAAAATCAGGGACTACATCGTTTGCTGATATGTATATTCATATGGATGAGGTGGCAAAAGTTGTAGAGGAAACAAGTATAAGAGCTTCACTGGGCTACGGGATGATAGAGGGGCTCAATGAAGATTCCGAAACTAAACTTAAAAACAGGGAGAAATTTGTAAAAAAATGGAACGGCGCAGCAAATGGCAGGATCACGACTATGTATGCTCCTCATTCGGCGGCTTCCTGTTCAAAGGAATTTTTAATAAAAGTAAAGGAACTTGCCAGAAAAGATGGCGCAAGAATTCATATCCATGTGCTTGAAACCGAAGATGAGCTTAAATTAATGAAAAAAAGCTATGGGATGTGTTCTATTAATCTGCTGAACAATATAAACATGCTTGGCCCGAATGTGCTCGCAGCGCACTGCATCTGGTTATCTGATGACGATATTGAAATACTCAAAAACAAGCAGGTTAATGTTGTCCACTGTCCAACGAGCAATATGGCTCTTGGCGCCGGCTTAGCGCGCGTGCCTGAAATGCTGGAAATTGGAATTAACGTTGCTCTGGGCACTGATGGCGCTGCCTCAGGGAGGAGTCTTGATATGTGGAAAGAGATGAGAGCTGCCATGCTGCTGCATAAGCTCAAAGATCCGCGAGTAATACAAGCGCAAAAAGTGCTTGAGATGGCCACAGTCAATGGCGCGCGGGCGCTGGGGATAAATGCAGGAGTGCTCAAAGCCGGTTGTCTGGCTGATATAATTATTGTGGATTTGCGGAAACCGCAGTTTATATCTTCAAATATCCCTGCAGCGCTTTTGAATGGCGCGTCGGGATGCGATGTCAGGACTGTGATAGTGGATGGAAAAGTACTGATGGAAGATCATTTTGTTACTGTGATAAATGAAAAGAACGTTATCGATGAAGGAATGGATGCGATATTAAGACTTGAAAGTGAATGTGATCAATCTTGTTGAAGAACTGGCTAATGGGAAAAATTTGAACTTTACCTGAAATAACAATGAAACAAATTTTTTTAGAATAGGCTCTTTATCTGCGCCTCCAGTGCGAGATAGCAAGCAAGGTCGCCAGCGCGAACACCAAGGAAGGGAACGGCGTCGGTTTCGCCGGAGCGCCCGTTCCTGTTATTTCCGGCGCGGGAGTCGTGGCGGCGGCGCCGGTGTACTGCTCGTCGAGGATGTAGGGATTGGCGATGGTGAATTCGATTGGTTTCTGATCCTTTTTCTTAGAATTATAAAATGAAACAAAAATGTTTATAGGCGAATTTCCATTTGTCCATGCTCCATTGGGTCTGATTTTCCATTGAAATGTGTTTGACCAATTTGGCGAGACTCCCATATTATCTATTCGATCATCCTGTTTACTTGGTCCACTAATTACCTCAAAAGATGTTGTTGTTCCCGGTTCTGATAATTTTACATGTACATTTCCATTAATTTTTGAAATAACTTCAACTTTAATTTCTACAGGTTCTCCAATCCTTAATTTGATACCTTCTATTGTTTCAGATGTTGCATTTTTTTCATTAAACCATGCTTTAACGATACCATATTCATTTTCTTCAGCTGATACTAATTGTAGATTCCAAAAAAATAGAATTAAAATTAAGATTGTCACTTTTATTTTCATATTATACTCCATCCCGGTGTTTCTTCGATGGGATTTATCGTGTTCTTATCTCCTACGCCAGTTATCTTACCTGGTGGTACTACTATGAATGTCCCAGTTGTGAAATTGAATTTAATTCGTAGGTTATCTCCAATGGGAAGATTCGTTGTTGGATCATAAACAGGTATTCCCTCCCTCACATACACCTGCGCCTCATGCCCGAAAATCGGGTCAGGATGCACTTCATTATCAATATCCTGCACTTCAAACCTCACGAACTCACCTTCCACATCAATAGACCATGCATTAAAAGTTGCGATCCACGGCTCAAGAGTAGGCAAAATATGGATTCCGTTTCTCAACAGTAAATTATTATTTCTCACTTTCAATGAATACAATCTCGGATTCGAAGGAAGGGGTCTAAATGCATCCAGATAATTCGGCTCCTGGTTGATCAACAATGTCACGCTCTCATTCCACGCCTGAAGCTTCCCTGGCTCATAAATATTCCCATTCTCATCCACATGATATGCCCTCATACTCACAGCAAGAGGCAGCTTGAACCCGCGGGACAGGAACTTTGCAGCATCCCTGTTTGCCTGCTTTACTTTCTCAGGTTCGGAAAAGTTTTTCTTTATCTCATCATCGATTCTTTTACTCCCTTCAGAAAACTTCTCTTGTATCTGGTACTTCACCTGGTCAACATACCACTCCCTGATAACAGAAATCACCTTTGCACCTGCGCTATTATACTTACCTGAAAAATAATTTGACTTATTCACATACCCTGTCTCCCTGATGGTGATCTTCTCGATCAGGTCATCCCGTGCTGCATTGATCAGGTCGGAAGGAACAGGATAATTCTCATAATTGATGTCAGGGTCAAGATGAATATCATTTTTCATCAGTTCGGTAATATCATCAACAGCATACTGCGCTTCCTCAGAAACCCATTCAGGTTCATCAACTGTATACGATTTTGTGTCAGTATCACCATTTAAGTTAATGTTCTTCAGGTTCGATATCTTATTAGAATCGAAAAAAACCCTGTATAACAGGTATGCAGGTTCAAGATTCGGGTCTATGTAATCAACCCCATTCAAAAGAGTCAATCCGTATCCGTATGTCACATTCTTTGAAACATAAGTCCCGGACAGGTCATTTTTCGAAGCAAGAGACTTCCCTGCAAAATCAAGATTGATATTGGTATTCGAGTTCTCAAGCGCCTTCAAAGTAATTGCGACCCTATCCGTCCGCGAATCGACCGCAGTCATATAATTATACTGCGGCACCTGCTTCGTGCAACCTGCCCCGCAAGATACTGTGACCCAGTATGTATGCCTCCAGACATGGTTTCGCGTCCATGTGAGTTCCCAGGTCTCACCATACAGATTTCCGGGAACATACGAATCTTTTGCTATCGTTCCTGTCTGTGTCATGCTGTCAGGTTCTCCCCAGTCCTCAATACTGTCACTTTTCTCATATCCGTTATGAGATCCCGGATAATCCGTTGTTTGCCTTGCAACACCTGTTGCAAATAAAGTACTGTAAACCGGGATAATGACAGTTCTTATCTTCCTGTTCACGATCGAGCCCCCGGGCTTTGAATCATTGTTGAGGTAATCAGTAATAACCGTGGTATTAAAATCATATTTTCCTTTCTGTGATTCTTCCTTTGCCTTATCAGGATCACCAGTTGAATTATACGCATCCTCCTTCGGGTCAACTTTGATAGAATTATTATCAAGCGTCACATCCTCGTATTTCTTTTTCTTTCCCCAAATCGTGTATGCGGTCTCGTTTGCATATTCAACAAGGCTCATAGGATCAATTGAGTTAAAAACAAAACCCTGGTCAAGAAGCAGCGCACCGTTAAGGATCAGGGAAAGGTGCGAGTTGTTAACGATGTTAAGGGGTGTTTCTTTT
>NZ_NTMG01000035.1 GCF_002487355.1 Candidatus Methanoperedens sp. BLZ2
CTATAATATTTCTATTACATAATAGAAGCATCAGCAAAAAAGATTACACTCCCTGGGCTAATTTCAATGGAGCAAACTTTACAGGTAATGTTGTCTTTATAGATGTTAATTTTAATTCTGCTGATTTTACTGGAGCAACATTTTCTGGAAATGCTGATTTTACTGGTGCAAAATTCAATAAAGTTTATTTTTATAATGCTAAATTCAATAAAGTTATACTAAATGAATCAGATTACACCACCATGATAGGTAGTTTTAGTCCCTTTCAAGATACCTTGGTCTTTAATGATGCAACATATATAAAATTAATGAAAAATTTTAAGGATAATGGGCAGTTCGATGATGCTGACGTTGTTGTTTACAAATATCGGCAAATAAAACAAGAATCTAAAAAAGGTGTATCATGGTTATGGGATGAGATCCAAAGGCTTATTTATGGATACGGGACAAAACCAGAGAATTCACTCCTCGCTGGATTAATAACAATCTTTCTGTTCTCTTATTCTTTTGAAAGAAATTCCGATCAAATTAGGATTCAGTGGGATGTATTTTTCAAAAAGTCTATTCGAATAATATATAAAATAGTTCCTAGTTGGTTTTTTGACAAATTTATTCTACTAGCAAATAAAATTCCTCCTAACCGTATTTATGAAAAATTTAAACTTACTTTAAAAAAATGTTTATATTATTTGACACCTACTTGGGACGGCTTTTATTATAGTTGGATAACATTTATTACGGTCGGTTACATCGACACAAAAATAAACAGGCAGAGGTTAGCTACCATGGTCGAAGGTTTATTAGGATGGCTAATTCTCTCTTTGTTCATTGTAAGTTTGGCCAACCAAATAATAAAACAATAACCTCTATATATTGTATCTAGACCAAACTACCAACACAAATTGAAATCGACGGATGTTGGATTAGTATAAAGCAAACTTTACAAAGTCAAAATAACATAAACACAGGGAACTTAATACAAATAATCACTCCCTCGGCCACATCAAAGCCATTTTCTCAGGATAAAATGAAAACACATTTCCCACCGTTATTAATACCACTCCAATCCAGAAGATCAACAGGTGAAAAGGGCTATCCCTGAAGCTGACAAAATTCAATATAATAATAACAAACCCAAAATGCAGGAGTGATGAGCCCATCCTTGCAATATATCCTTCCTTTTCAAACCTGATGGATTTGCTCTTCCTGATCGTCAGTATAAGAACAATAGCCTGAACCACTGTCATTATCGCAAGGATAAATCCCAATCCCTTCTCCAATCCCGAAAAAACGGTAATCATCACAGTTATTCCCAGGATAGCAGCGCTGAATTTTATCAGGATATCCTGTTCAAAAAGTCTCTTAGGAATGCATAGACCCAGTGAAATAAGAAGCAATACCAGGAACGGATAAAGGTATGAATTCATCTCATCAATATACTGGCTGTATTGCGCGGTCATTGTCCACCGGGAATCGACTGCAAGATAATTATAATAAGTAATCCCGTAAAGGCTTACTGCGCCTATTGCAAAAAGGATAAGCGTTGTCAGGATTATCAAATAAAAATCGTAATTTTTAAGCTTCACGGCTGCACCACCGAATGTATCCCCGGGACAATATACGTAAGAAGATATGTGAATATCAAAGATACAAAACAGATTATACCAAGATATGCAGTAGTTTTCCACATTTTGCCTTTGCTGACATAAATACGGGAGTGCAGGTATGCGCTATAAAGCACCCACATCATTATCGAACCGCTGATCTTTGGGTCCCACCACCATGCGCTGTCCTTCCATGCTTCGACAGCCCAGGGGTATCCGATAAGCATTCCTGTCGTGAGAAGAATATAACCGATTTTTGCATAACTATAAGCAATTTCATCATAGAGCCTGTCTTTTTTAAAGAGCATATAAACACATGCTGCAAAAGTGATGATGAGGGATGCGTATGCAATAAACAGCATTGGCGGATGTGTCCACATATACGTTGAATTATAATAAAAAGTTATGCGGCCATAGAGTGTTCCTGCTATCTCGAAAATCCTCATATCACTTGATAAGAGCAATGCATACCATTGCGTGATTTCACCATTCACTATCGGAAGAGGGTCTTTGAAAGGATTTGAGAAAAAATATACAACAACGGAAAAAATTGATAATATCACACCGAGAAAAGACATTATATCTTTCCTTTTCGTAACGGTCATTGCAAATATTGATGCACACATTGCCCAGAAGTACAGTTTTTCCGATTCTATCCAGAGCGGGGCAGCGATCCTGCTGTTTTCAACCGGGATCATCTGTCTTAATGCAGCAGGGTACTCGATCAAAACAGTATCGTATATCTGAACATGGAACCACGCAAGCATTAAGAACCCGGTTAAATAAAGCCCTGTTGAAATATACAGGCATTTTATAAGATAATCATAATATCTGCTATTTTTTTTAATTAAATAAAGAATTGAAAATATTCCCTGGAATAACGATATTATAAGAATATATGTGATCACCGGCTGCCCGATCGTTCCCAGGAATTCCCTTGCTGCAATGTATTCCTCAAAACCCATTACAGATCGATCTCCATAACAGGTTTGCCATCAATTGTATCGGGAGCAAGCCAGTCGATTACTAAAAAGAGCTCACTCAAATTTTGCGCCGATATTTCTACATGGATAGAACCCAGGCTTTCCTTTCCTGCTGGAAAATTCAATTTACCGATATAAGCAACCTGTTTGTTCAACCGGAATTTTGTATTTGTAGTGTCGCCTTCAATTCCATTCAAAAATATCTTACGCGCAGTATCAAGTATCCGTTCTTCTCTCAAACGCAAATGCAATGTTCTTAAGCTTTCAAGATCGCCTTCTCCAAACAATTCCGGGATTTCTGATCCTTGAAGCTTGAGTTCAACAGGAAAAAAATTCGATATGGCTTTTTCAACTTTCTCCTGCATTTCTGTGGGATTGACAGGGGCTGAAATTTTTACTGATACGTTCATTCCTGATGCGTTCGTTACTGGTACACTCATATTTTTCCCAGCAATTGTTCAATTTGTTTCTGGAATTTCTCAATAGTCTGAGTGTTATCGATAGTTATGTCGGCTTTTTCAATGGCCTTATCCAGTCCCCACCCTTTTTCCCTTTCATCCCGCCTTTTTAGTTCTTCAGTGCAATTCATATCATCAGACCGGGCGCGCTTTCTTACCCTTTCAAACCGCATCTTAAAAGGCGTATTGATAGCTATTAGTCTGAAATCATTACCGAATTCTTTTTTAAAATATTCTATTTCATTAATATTCCGAGTCCCATCCACTACGACTACAGGTGTCTTTATAATACGTATTTTCGGGACACATCGTTTTGCGATTACATCCATCCCCTCTTCCCGCCGAAGGGAAGTTCCTGTACCCCCGATATTTTCATCAGTTGGAGGCAGACCCCGCCGAGCTGTTTCTTCCCTTACAACATCCCCCATATTGACAACAGGAATTCCAAGCTTTTTTGCTATAGCTGCAGCCTCTGATTTTCCCGATGCGGGCATTCCGACAAATGCAATGAGCTTCATGGAAGCGATTAATTTAGCTGGAAGATAATAAATCTATGCACCTAAAATATATATGCTATTAGCCAGCAGTATAGCATATATGAATGACGCGATAGCAAAGTCCCCGGTTGCAGGGGGGACAATAAATAAAGATCCTGATGACGAAATAGCCCAATTGCGGGAAACCATTCAAATAATGAAGGACCAGGTGAAAGACATGCATTCAAGGCTTCTTGAAGCAGCGGTCCTGAATAATAAATACATCCAGACTATCCAGGAATACCAGACGCAGATAGAACAATTGAAAAAGCCGCCTCTCTTTATTTGCAGTGTCGTCGAGGTTCTCGGGGATATGGCGCTATTAAGACAGCACGGCAGCAACCAGGAAATAGTTACAAAGATCCCTGATGATATGATATGTGATATTGAAGCGGGTGCCCGTGTTGCAGTCACTGGAAATCTTGCAATCGTGCAGGTATTATCAAAATCAGTAGACGTAAGAGCGCGGGTCATGGAACTGATTGAAAGCCCGAATATCGATTACGATATGATCGGTGGATTGAAAAAACAGATAAATGAAGTCATAGAAACTCTTGAGCTTCCTTTAACAAATCCTGAGCTATTTATTGATGTCGGGGTTGAACCGCCTCATGGCATTATGCTTTACGGTCCTCCGGGGAACGGCAAGACACTTGTTGCAAAAGCTGTGGCTCACAGGGCAAAGGCGACTTTTATCAGGATGAGCGGAAGCGAACTTGTCCAGAAATATATAGGTGAAGGTGCAAGGCTTGTAAGAGATGTTTTTGATATGGCCCGGGAAAAAGCGCCAAGCATTGTTTTTATCGATGAGATCGATTCAGTGGGAAGCAGAAGGACATACGATGGTACTACGGGTTCATCAGAAGTGAACAGGACAATGGTGCAGTTACTTTCTGAACTTGATGGATTCGATGCACGCGGGGATGTTAAAATAGTAGCTGCTACGAACCGTATCGATCTTCTTGATCCTGCTCTTTTAAGACCGGGAAGGTTTGACAGGATTATAGAAATACCTTCGCCTGATGCAGAAGGAAGGGAAGAAATATTAAAGATCCATATCAGGAACATGAAACTTGAAAATGTGGATATTGATGAGCTTGTAGAAATGACGGACGGTCTGAGCGGCGCTGAATTAAAGGCGATCGTCACTGAGGCTGGCATGTTCGTAATAAGACGCAAAGGAAAAGCAGTCACCATGCAGGACTTCAGGGATGCTTACAATAAGCTGATCATCAAGGAGTCAAGAGAAGAAGTTGCGGGAATGTTCGTGTAAATTATGCAGCATGAAATAATGTATAAACCGGCTTATACCTTGCTTGAGGTAAAGCTGGAAGCAGGGGAACGTATAGAAGCTGAATCCGGTGCTATGGTATATATGTCGCCAGGGATCGAGATCGCAACAAAAGCAAAAGGCGGCGTGTTTGGCGCGCTTACCAGGGGTTTACTTGGAGGCGAGTCATTCTTTACAAACAGTTTCACCGCAAAATCAAAAGGCATTGTGGGACTTGCGCCTCCATATCAGGGAGATATTGCCCATCACAGGTTGAATGGTGAGACTCTGTTTGTCCAGAATGGCAGTTACATTGCCTCTTCACCTGAAGTGAGCCTTGATACCAAATGGGGTGGAGCAAAATCATTTTTCTCGCGTGAGGGTTTATTTCTCCTGAAGATGACTGGAACTGGCGATGCTTTCATTTCCAGTTTCGGCGCAATACACGAAGTCAAACTGACCGGGGAACCTTTCACTATTGATACCGGCCATATGGTAGCTTTCACCGAAGGACTGGATTATACTGTAAAAAGAGTTGGCGGCCTCAAATCAACAATATTCAGCGGTGAAGGGCTTGTAGCTGAGTTCCGGGGAACAGGGACTCTTTATCTGCAAACAAGAAGCATGAACTCATTCATTGGCTGGCTGATGCCGTTTTTGCCAAAAGGCGGGTAATATTTGGAAATCATTTTATATAACAAAACCTACAATTCAATTGATTAATTTTGAAGAAGATGATCTTAATCTTTCAGATGAAATAAAAAAACAAATAGAAATTTCACGAAAAACACCAATTTCTAAAATGATATCTCAAAAAGAAGTTGAACTGGAATTTCTATGAGAATAGTGAAAAAGATAAAATTGGTGGGTGAAACGGGGATTGGTTTGGAAATTTTGAAAGAACAGGAATATGGTTTCAAGATTCGTATTGGTGACTATCGTGCTTTATGCGATATATATTATAACCCTGGTAAAGTCATTATCAGAGTTGTAGAACACAGAAAAAATGTATAAAAATTAGGACAAGACTTATTTCATCTGTCACTCCTATTTTTAATTAGCTCCATCTCCAAATCTTCTTCTCCCATCCGTTTCTTTAGATATTCCATATCTATTTTTTCAGAATACACCTCAAAAAGTACCTGCGCCTGCTCGCAATCATACTGTGATTTCCAGTGTTTACAGGCATTCAGCCTATCGACTATTAAATCTTCTATAGAAAGAACCCGGATCAACTTTCCTTCGTGCAGGATTTCATTAACGCGCCTGCCCTCGGTAGAATCACCTACAATTTCGATACCGATATCTTTTGTAAAAAACCAGTGCCTTCCTATCTTAGAAAAACCCATTTCTTCAAGCACTTTTACAAGAGAGTTCCTGTCTGCAAGTAAATCAATGTCTATGCTCTTGCACGTTCCTCTTGTATAAAGTTCTACAGCGCTGCCACCGACTAAAATCGGTTTTTTGTTTTTGGGAAACTTTTCGCTGATTTCTGCTAAAATCCTGAATTTTGAGCTTAATTCTTCCAAGGCAAAACCTCTTTGATTTTATTTCCCTCAAAAATTACTCCTTCTTTTACCCGGAGCTTCGCTATCTCGATGAACATTTTAATTTTTTCGGGAGAGCGCGGTTTTGTGCGGATGGCAGTCATAAGTTAATATGATAAAATTACTGCAAAGAAGTATAAGGATTTCGTATTTTTGACAATTAAATCAATGGTTGGTGTTATGTGTTGATAATTTCAGTCTAACTATTTCCCCATCCCTATCCTCATCCTCTCCACTTCTTCTTTTCCCGGTATCCTCAGCACAAAACACCCGTGGCAGGGCTTCACATAAGGCATGATAATATCATCATTATCAACAGCTATCGGTATCGGTGGGACTCCCACAAGATAATTATCAAATATCTTGTACCCCGCAGGCACATAATATACTTCGTTAAAATTTTTCTTTATGTACTCGGCACATTCCTTAAAAGAGCTGTTCGGGAGCAATATCTCATAGTTCATCTCGTCAACGCAGCCCATGACTTCACCCCGTCTATCTGTGCCCGAAGTGGGGTCGGATTATGAACAGCCTTTGCAGCAATGATGATAGAATCCCCGCTTGCCTCGATAAGAGGTTCGATCTCTTTCCCAAAAATCACAGCTATTGTCTTTGCTTTTGAAATTGATTTTATTGTTGCCAGATATGAAATCCCGCTGTCGCTGTGTATAAAAACAAAACAAAGGTCAAAATCAATTGTCTTTTCAGCAAGAGCGCCGATGCACCTGTCAAGGTCCATTACTTTTTTAATATAATGTTTTTCAGGATCTGAATTAAGAAGAAGGCTTATAGCAGCTTTATTCCCTGCTGATGTGACTTCAAATCCTTCCTGATTCAATTTATTTGCTATGTACAATGCCGCTGCTGTCTGAACTGGTAGTTCAGGGCATCCCATCATAAAAAGTGCTTTCATACGTTCCTTCCTTTTGATTTTTTATAATATTCAATACGCTCTTTCAGTACGCATCTGCCGCCTCTTACGCCTCCGATCGGGTTTTTCGGGACTCCCATGGAGTTCATGCAGCGTGCCATGACAGCGGCGCCGCGGGCAAGACCATCATCCACGAACACTACATGTTCCCGGGGTTCCTTAAAAAACCCCAGCTTTTCAATGCTTTTCAATATCAGGTAAGGTTTGCAACCTGTAATGGCAGCCCGTCCTGTCAGGCCAATGGAAGTCTTATCGGATACAAGCTGATGTTCGATTGCCAGATTCACGGTGCGGCCAACCATCTTTGCAGATACGAGGTCCAGAGTTGCAAACATTGTTTTTAAACCGTGTTTTGTATATAATTCAGAGCCGATATCTGTCAATTCAGGCAAAAGACTGCCGTTCTCCCCGACATCACATCCTATAAGGATCACACCGATTTCTTTTGCTGCTTTGGGATCAACAGGAACGCTCCCGTATCTATTCACATTTTCAGGTACGATCTCAATTTTGATCCGGGAATGTATCTCATCAGCATATTTCCTGATAATATTGCCTTTTAAAAGCCATATCATACGTTCTTTAGTATCTTTGAAAAGATCAAGGGCAGCACCGTATCTCTTATCCACAAGACCGGTTCCCTTAATGACAGCATCGGGGATTGCACCGGCAAACCCACAAAGATTGGCAATAGTTCTTGCATAAGGGATTTCGTCATTTGTAATTCGTCCTTTAAGGGTTGTCCCGAAATCCATTGAAAAAACAGGGTTCCTGAAATCCACACCCGACCATTTGGCGCCTTCTTTGATACCTGCTGTTGCAAGTTCTCCTTCCATTTCATTTGCAACGATCTCAACGCCAGTTGAACCAACAGGAGGAAGAACACCTCCGACAGCCCCTGTAAATACGATCTTATCGATCAGCGTATTGTTTTTGAATTTTAGCGGCACATTATCGATAGACATGGCAGGCACCATTTTTTTTGGCGGGATTCCTGCAAGCAGGCATCCATCTGCAAGCGCTTTTATAAATTCCCCGACTTCATGCGGCGACGAAAAACCCGCGACCACACCTGTTGACCTCACAGCGAAATCAAGGTCTGTTGTGATATCAAGATTCACAGCTTCATGAGCCTCAATAAGCGTGTCCCGCACGAGTTCGGCAATTGATTCCCTGGTCAATGATACTCCGCTAAGGGTCGAACCAAAAATCCTCTCATTGGGTTTCGGTTTCCTTACATCGCGGGTCATTTTAACGGTTTTGTTCAAAACGCGTGTATGCCCGTCTTTCATATTTGTAGCTGTCAGGATACATTTAGTAGTTGTATTCCCGACTTCTATAGATGCAACTATGAAAAAGGGAATGAACTCGCCTAATTTTATGTCCCCTTTAAGTTCGGACGGTTTGATGATCTGACTCTGGGCAATTCTTGGCTTTTTGCCAAAAAAGCAGCCAATAACAAATTTAACCGGATTTTCCATATTCACCTGTCTTTAATTTCCACTGGATGCGGCGCAGTATCCCGCGAAGGGTCTGTACCTCGCGTGCTGTCAATTGCGCCCGTCCTAATATTCTGCTTAGCATAAGCTTTGTCTTGTCTTCTTTATGTTCTTTATATTCTATATCATCCAGGACTCCATCAATATGCTCGTATAGAAGTTCAATATCAAAATGATCGGCTAAAAATCTATCTCCCCCTTCTATATCGCTGAGTTCATACAGAACAACAGCAACAGCATGGGAAAGATTCATACTTGAATAAGCGTGGCTTGTGGGAATATTGACTATGATATCACAAATTTCCAGTTCCTCATTTCGAAGCCCTGCATCTTCCCTCCCGAAAACAAGCGATATTATTCCGTTATTCCCTGAAAGTTTTTCTTTCAATTGCCTGGGACTGTATGCAGGGACCCTGAAGTGTTTATTATCTGTTTTTCCAGGGAGTCCGGTCATTCCGATAATGGTATTTGAACCTTTCAGGGCATCGTTTAAACTAAACTCAATTCGGGCATTCTCGATAATATCATAGGCATGAACCGACATAACACGCGCTGGCATGTCAATTTCACATGGATTCAGAAGTACAAGTTCACTAAATCCAAAATTTTTCATGACGCGCGCAACAGAACCTACATTTCCACTGTAGATGGGTTCGACAAGTACTATTCGAAAGTTAAGCATAGAAAAAGTTATAATATAGATATTCATTTATATAAGCATGGGTGAAAAGAAGCAGCTAAATGTGAGGATACCCTTAGAACTGCAAGAAAAAATAGAAGAAAGTGGCAGGCCTAAAGTGGATATTGTAATTGAGGCTCTTGAATTATATTTTGATAGCAAGAAACCGAAGGATGCAGGCAAAGAGGAGATTCCGGTTGAAAGCCCTGGTAGTGCCAATAAATTGGAACAGGTTGAAAGCGATGAAATGAATAGAATGAAAAAGGAAGTAGATTTCCTGAGAGCAAAAATAGATGACCTTCTCAAGCTGCTTCACCAGGAACAGGTCCTTCATATCCAGACACAAAGAATGCTTTCACCCCCACAAACTGAAAAGAAGAAGAAATGGTGGCAATTCTGGGGATAGGCAAAATGGATACTGGTGAATCTTCGGTAGTCATTGTAAAGAAATTTCGGTGAATATAAAGTTGGTGAATCGACGGGGAAGTTAATACCATTGAAATTTCTTAGCTAGTTTATTTTCGTAGCCAATCAAATCCTGCGCGTATCGCCATGGACTTAAATAAAGAATAGATAGTTACACTCGTTATCAGGAAAGCATAAATCACAGATGAAAATAAACAAACCCCTTTTGTAAATATATTAACAATTGGGGATTCTATATAAATAAAACCTATAAGCGAAGAAACAGAGGTGAAAGCATAAAGAATGGCGATGATAACCACTTCTAAAGTATGTCTACTGAGAGTATCGAGGAAGAAGACAGCAAAAATCTTATAACTGTCTTTTTGCATATCTACTTTTTGAATCATTTTTTTGAGGTCAATCTTTGTAGATTGTAGAGAGAAGGGGAGGATAACAACAATTACTGAAAGGAGTACGACACCTATAGTTGAAAATGCTAAAATAGAAGAATACTCTGTTGAGTAATCTGTAAAAACAGAAAGATTTGTACTATCCATTTGGCAATTTATTAACTATAGTTTTTTAATTTGGGGTATGTTGTGGAAACTCAGATATCTTCTTTTGTTTAGTATCTAATTCTTTACCTGACTCCCACCATGAATCAAAGAGTTCATTAGCAGCATCTATCATAGATTCGGGAGCTCCCTTAATTATAAGATTCTTTGTTTTGTCAGTTGTATTGTCCTCATGTGGCTCTTCTATTCTCAAGTTTTGGTTGTCTATTATCATGATATGCTTTAAATCTGGGTCTTCTATAAATCTGATATCCATTTTATTTGGATATTTCTTCTTTAATTCGATGAGCCAAGGCAATTCAGATTTAATTTTTTCAATATTTTTACCGTCGTCTATCAATAGTCTGATTTTTTTTACGTTCTCAATGCAACTTGTTAATGCCTTTTTCACTTCTGCATCATTATAAAACGGTGGATGTAAACTAGAAACTATACTTGCCTCATAACGTGCATTTGCAAAGAGGTCTATAATCTTCGGCTTAAATTGTTCCGCCCCTTCTAGTCGAAAAAGTTCCATGGTTATACCTCTTTATTAACTTTGAATACTGGAAATATTACTATACCCTTCGATTGTTTTAGTCATAGTCGATTCATTTTCTCCTTTCAACATCCTTTTTAGAAGTACGCTTACCAAACGCAATACACCAAATCGGACATATTGACTGAATGAAACCTCTGTAACATATATAAGGATTACGATGTATTAAATTTAATCCTTCATGTTTTGGTGTGATTGATTTTATTAATGCCGCACAATTTATAAAATAGAATCGATGAGTATCACTACTTTCTCTGATGCTCAACGCTCATTTGAATCATACCCACCATCTATTTCTCTCAAGCTTTAGATCAATCCCTTTCACTTGTGCTGGAGTTTGACCTTTTAAAGCCATGTGCGGTTTTTGCCGTTGCTGTGATTTTTGGCTTATGTAAATATTCTCTCTGTATCCTCATCTTCTCTATGTTTGGTTATGAGATTGGCTACCATGTCCCTTTTTTCATTATCCATGAAATGCCATAGTCATGGCCAATCCTCACGCTTAGTCTTTATTTTCATTTCATCGGCATGCCAGATAGTACCAAGCTGAAGCTATAAGGTTTCGGTATATTCGCTTATGATATTTCCTTTAATATAGTTATGTGAAATTCCACCAAAACCATGTGGTGATAATTCATCAATGTTTCGTGAAATCCTTACATTTCCTCGATCTTCTTGATGATCATAAGCGGATAATCTTTTTCTCCATCATAACTCATTTCTGCATGAACAATTACATTTTTATAAAGCACCTGTAAACTTACATGAAGCATCCGTCCTTCCAGTTCACAATATCCGAATCCGGGGTTTTGTTTTTTCTTAACCATTTCGTTGTCTATAGTAACGCTGATACTTCTTACGAAAGGCTGGACTCCTATACTTTCTTCTATTATCCTTGAAAGGCCATCAAGCATTTCCGTATTTATCGGAGTACCAACGAACTGGTGATACAATGCACCGAGCTTTATCCCGGCTTCAAAAACTGCCCTGTCACGATTATTTATTTCTGTCATATAATTTCACACCTATTGGACTTAAAACGTAAATCATAATAAGGATAAACAGGAGCAATGAACCTTTTTTTACTAAGTCGGTTAATCCGAGATAAAACGCGGCAATATTGAACACAAGGACTATTACCAGGGGTGCAAGGGTAAGGGGATTTTTTATTTTGGGGTAACTTATGGTGCTTATCATCAATAATGATAAAATAACAAGAAGTGCTGTAAAAATATATTCAAAATACGGAACAATATCCTTTACCATAAGAAATAATGCTACTATGAATCCTCCTGCGGTTATGGGAATTCCTTCAAATCCATCCTTTTTCCCTGAAACATTGAACCTGGCAAGACGCAATATGCCGCAAACCATGAAAAAAGCAGGAAAAACCAGCGCGAAATTTCCAAGGTTTGAAAGAGCAGCATATGAAACAACCGCTGGCGCAACCCCGAACGAGATACAATCGGATAATGAGTCAAGATTCGCACCAAGAACACCGTTTCCTGAAAACCTTGCTACTGCACCATCAGCGCCGTCAGCTATCACTGCAAGAAGTATAAACACGAGCGCGATTTCTATCTCTCCGCGCAGGGTCATTATAATTGAGAAAAATCCCAGTAACGCGTTTACAAGCGTTATGATATCTGCCGGTTTAATGAGTTTTAGAATATTTTGTCCCATGTCTGTTTCCTTTTTAGAATATTTTGCCCCATATCTGTTTCCTTATTTTCTATAGCTTATGTTCTTTATCTTTTTTCCTGGCAATTATAGTCTCGGCAGCTTTTACCTTATCATTCAGCCCGACTGTAAAAACATATCCTTCAGGTATCGTGACATCCACCCTGGAACCAAAACGTATCATTCCGATACGCTCTCCCCTCAAAATATAAGTCCCTTCACTTATGTACGAGACTATCCTCCGCGTCAGGACACCTGCGATTTGTGTTAATTCAAGAGTCCCTGCTGCCGTATTAAAAACAACATGGTTTCTTTCATTTACATCGGAATCCTTATTAAATGCCGGGATATAACCTCCCGGCTTATAATCGATATGAGTGACCGTACCGGAAAGTGGCGCGCGGTTCACATGAACGTTATGGATATTCATAAAAATACAGACCGTCCTGTGCTGGATGGATATCACTTTCCCGTCAGCAGGCGACACTACATCGTCTTCATCTCCGGGTGGTATTCTCTCCGGGTCGCGAAAGAATATAATGAAAAAAATTGATAGGATAAACCCGATGACAAATAACAAAAATAAGATCGCTGATGTTTTAAACGAGCCGGATACTTTAAATTTATTAAAAGCGACCCATGAAGCGATAGTAAATAGAAAAATTCCTGAAATCCATGGAAACGAACCCTTAGCCATCATTCTTAAAAATTCCTCCCACAAGGTTCAGGATACCATCGATCATATCGATTATCTCCGGAAGGATTTTAAGGACAGCGTAAGCTACCAGGAATAATGCGATCAGTGAACCTATTTTTGCTATCACGGTGTGTGCGATATAA
The DNA here is from genome assembly GCF_002487355.1 of Candidatus Methanoperedens sp. BLZ2. Taxonomy (GTDB): domain Archaea; phylum Halobacteriota; class Methanosarcinia; order Methanosarcinales; family Methanoperedenaceae; genus Methanoperedens. The sequence goes on from NZ_NTMG01000035.1 coordinate 13,546, forward strand.
AAACTCATATCCGGGTCGCCAAACCACATCATCCCGTAAGCATCAACTACAAAAACGTTTCTTATAAGATTTAAACCATATATTACAGGAACTGAGATAATGAAAGCCGAAGCCAGCCTCTTTATCGGCGCATTGACACTTGCTATTATCCCGATAAATAATGCTATACTTTCAATAGCAGTACATGCAAGGATTATTTCCACTTTATAGCCATTCACCGCTATCAGGTTCCAGTCAAGCCTTGTTATCGTTATTCCAAGGATCGATCCGGTCCATACGGTCTGGTCAGTAACTGTCGAGATTATCCATGAATTCATTGAAGGGATCTCGGAGAAGAGAAAATAAGAAATACCACTAATTGCGACAGCTGTGGTCATCATAGAAATAGAGGTCAGTGTATCTATTCCATTTATTTTACCAAACAATCTCCTGTCTTTCTTTATAAGGATGTAACCTATGAAAATGCTGAAAACCGCTGCAAATATCGTCAGGAATAAATTGACATAATCTTCCAGTTCATAATAATGCTGCCACTGGAACATCCAGTGTATTGAAAAAAACAGCCAGCTTACTCCTGCAAGAGGAAGTTTGATCTTATTATGAAGCGGGATAAGTGAAGCTATAACAAGCAATCCAAGAGCCAGCCAGATGATATTTTCTATCATGTTCCCAACTTATTCATACTGCCAGTTAATATATATTTCATCGAGATCATATCAATTTCCGGATCAATGAAAATATATATCCGGTTTTGTTTTTATCAATTTCTTTTGTCAGAATATCCTCTACAACCTTATTAAATCTCTCATTATCCTTGATTTCCCTTACAAATGCTTCCAGGATTGTATTGTTGGATAATAATCTTGAAATTTTTGCCATTGACAGGAAATCAAATTCACTTTTCCAGATATTTTCATATTCTGATAATGGATTATTTCCTGAAATGGCACGAGACAGGGTTTGGGCAGCTATTTCTCCTGAGCGCCGCGCATAATATATTCCTTCCCCATCAAAAGGTGATACGAAGCCTGCAGCATCACCCGCAAGAAGTGTCCGGTTGGAAAATGTCCTCTTAACAGGCCCGTTTATCGGAATAAGCCCTCTTTCTCCGGGAATATCAGGATAGCCTTTATCTGAGGATGTTCCTGAAACGACATTATCCTTTTTTGGTACGATCCACGAATATCCGCCCGGAAAAAGATCCATTTCGAAAAAATCACCTGGTTCCCGGTATTTTACCTGCTGTGTACAATATGCATATTGCTTTGTTCCCCCGTAAAGCTGGCTCAGTTCCGATACTCCTGCAGCAATGATAGCATAATCTGCAAGGACAATGTCCTTTTCTGTTTGGATCATTACACATGAGTCCTTTTCATTGATCGATAATACGAGATTTTTTTTCAATTCGCTTCCATTATTTACCGCACGGGCAAGATTGAATGCATCAAAAGAATCGCGATTTATGGAATATTCAACGGTGTTCCTGTAAGAGATTTCCCCCTTTATCCCTTTGAAAGATAACCTGACTCCCTTTATTTTCCGCTCAACATAATTTTCATTTACTTCATACTTTCTTGCATATTGGGCAGTTAGTACGCCGGCACATATCTTTTTCTTATTACATGGGTCAATTATCAGCGTTTTATAGCCCGATGCGGATAGTTTTTCAGCAGCAATTGAGCCTGCCGGACCTGCGCCTATTATAACCACATCATATTTCATGAACAAGCCTCGAATCAAGTCGTCCCGTTAAAATATATGCAAAGTCAAATGCAAAAAGAAGAAGTACTCCATTAAATCCGATCAAATCCAGAATAAAAAGCAGGAATAATCCAATTTTCAGGAACAGCCTGTATTTGAATACAAGATGCATGCTTGAAATTTTTATTATCTCTCCCATTTCGTCAAAGAAAGCAAAAGCAGCGATCATGAATACAAGGGGTGAGAGTTTTATTCCGTTAAAAAATACTATTGCAAGTATCGCAGCAAGGCCGAAATAATGGCCGTTGCTGTTTATTTTTCCCGATACAAGACATCCGAGGCTGATCCCCCCGAAAATGAGGGCTGCATCAATATCAGCGATCATCATATATCCCATCAAAGATCCATATATAATTCCAAAAGGTATGGCAAAAAGTCGATTTATTCGCAGGTTCTTATCTGATATGTCGTCAGCAAGTTTTATCAAAGAACCGACCAGGCATCCAAGGATCAAAAGTGTTATTGATTGCACGCACCAGATGCTAATTTCATAAAGTAAATAGATTTCTGTCAATTACCCCCGGTTGAAACCGGGGGCTTGTAACTATGCTCCATCTCAATTCCTGTTATGGCTTTGACTTCATTACATGCTACTATCCGCTGATTGACTTCAACGGCTCTTGCAGCGATATTGATCGCTGCTATATGATCAGCATTGCCAGAGAAACCACACTGAACACATCTGAATGTATCTCGATCTGGTCTATTCGCTCTTTCGTTATGTCCACATTCAGGACAGATATGAGAAGTTCCCCTTGGATTCACAAGAACAACAGGAATACCAGCAATATTAGCCTTATATTCAATGAAACTTCTCAACTGATAGAACGCCCAGGAATGAAGACGGCTTCTCTGAGTCCTTCTTACCGTTACAGACTTGCGAATGCCCTTGAGGTCTTCAAGAGCTATCGCCTGTCTTGTGTCTTTGGCTTTAGCCACGATCTTCCTGGAAATAATATGATTAATGTCACGATGGAAACGGGCTTCCCTATTGGAAAGTCGTTTGAGATGCCGCATTGCGGATGGGGTGTTAGCTTCTTGCAGGTCAGTTCGCAGAGTTGCGTTTTTCTCTCTTACCTTATCAACCTGCTTACCACTGAAAGTTTCCCCGTCATTATCAGTAGCAAGATACACGATTCCCAAATCAACCCCAAGAGTTCCAACAGCATCAACTTTGGAGGCTTCGGGGGCTTCAACCACAACCATAAGATAGAATATTCCATTTCTGAGAATAAGGTCAGCCTGACCCCTGATTCTGTCCAGTCTAACCTTTTGATATTCTCCCATACGGATAGGAACAGTCAGCCTTCCACTGTTGGTAAGGATAGATATGGCTTCCAGCTTTCGGAAGGACAGGATTCTTTGATCATAAACGATAGCTCCGGTAGGCTTGAATGTCGGTTTGATGGTTTTATCCCGTTTATAGGATTCACAAACCTTAGCAATAGCCCTTATGGTAAGCTGTGCAGAAAGTTTAAATTTATCCCTGACATCATAATAGACAAACTTTTGAAGTTCCCTCTTGTTTGCGGTTTTCAGTTCAAAAGCAATATCGGCAATATAATTACACGCTTCGTTAAACCTGTGCATGGTTTCAAGAATAGCACCATGCTGTTCCTTGTTTGTATCCAGTTTAACCACAAGCGTTTGTTTCATATCAAATATCCAATTGGGTATTCTCGTTATACCAATGGGTTTTATCAATGCTGTTCATATTGATATAAATGTTCAATCTGTATATATAGTTATTTGAAGGCGGGGTAAGATTTCTCTCCTGATTATAAATCAGGGGCTTCCTCTACCCCTGCACCCCAACGATGTGAATAAGAATTATATGTATCTGCCACATACATTGTCGTATGATTTCTTTAATTTTGATTGCTCAGTTGAGTTTTCAATTGAGTCTTCAATTGATTTTTCAGTTGAGTTGACCCATGACCACCGAAATTCTCTCCCTCGCAAAATATCTTGCCTCCTCCCGCTCTGAGTTTACACTTCTGGAGATGAACCAGTACCTTAGCAGGAAATACGAAGAAAAAGATCTGCATGCAGTTCTAAAACCGCATTTTTATGACCTTGATCTTTTTTGCAGCGCCGACTATAAATGTACAAAACTGGTAAAGGGCCCGCTGCCTTCTGACGAAGGGATCATCAGTGAACTTGAGGAGTTTTTTAAGAATCCGGAATTGCCTCTTTCCATGGAAAAATTGATTGAAGCTTATATAGAAAGATCCTGTGGAAAGAACTGGCACAAAGGAGAAACTGCGACGCAGATCCGCGAGAATATTGTGAAGCAGAAAGAGGAATACTGGAAAGGGGAAGGGAAAGGAAAAGAAAAAGTGAAAGTGAAAGGAGAATCCCGGTACCCCATGATAAGGGTCATATCCTATCTTCTCTATCATTTTCCTGTATATTTCTGCCAGTATCAGTACCTGTTACTTGAATTATTCAAGGGTGGAGTACTTATGAACAAAATGAGCATTGTTGACGTTGGTTCAGGTCCCGGAACAATTACACTCAGCACACTTGATTTCTTAAGGAAACTCCAGGATATTTATTCCAGGAATAAAATGGATGTTAAACTCAATATCAGGATAGGTTCGATAGAGCATGAGCTGGAAAATATCAGGTGTTACAGGGAACTCACATCCGGCTTTCTCTTAAGCGGTAATGCGAATATATTGAATTCAAATATAACAATTGATGAGTCTGTGCATTCACCTGTTGAAACCGCGCCTGTTCCCGGGGATGTCGACCTTATGATATTCTCAAATGTCCTGGCTGAGTTAAGATCGCTTCCTCATGAACGTGCTGATGTTGTGGAAAGGATCGCTTCAGTGAGCAAAAATCCCACACTAATAATTATTGAGCCTGCTGACCTTGATAATTCAAAGGCTCTGCGCGTTAGCCAGCATGCTTTGATCAAAAAAGGATTTAATGTCTATAGTCCCTGCTCTTTTATATGGGGAAGATTATGCAGCGGCATTAACTGCTGGAGTTTCCAGGAGCCCGGGAACATTAAGGTGCCAGGCTTCATGGAAAAGATCGCAGATACAGAGGATTCTTACAGGTATTTGAACACAGATATGAAATTTTCATCTGTCATATTAAGGAAAGACAGACTTACTAAACATGCTTATCGAGCAAAGGGAAAGATCATGGCTCTATCAAATCTCAAAAAACATATCAAGAAACACATAAATGTTGCAGTATCGGTTATGTCCGGAAATCTCGGTGATGAGAAGACTTTTGTGTCCAAGATATGCGACGGCACAGCTTCATTCCCATGCTATGCTGTAATGCCTGTATATCATATGAGTGAAAATAACAGGGCGCTTATTGATGCGGGTTATGGGGATATAATCGAGATATCCGGCACTCTCGTACGCGAGAACGTGGAACAATCATCTTTTAATCTTTTTATCACCCGAAATACAATCGTTAATATTGTGGGTTAGTCCTGTTCTTATTCCTGTTCCCGCAGCAATTTTAATATCTTTAAACCCTGTTCGATGCATTCCATTTTATCCTTTATCCTTGCGATTTCTGCCTCGTTTTCAAGACTTGCTGCCAGCTCACGAACTTTATTTATGATTATATCGTTGATCTCGCTAATCTGCGATATATCGGCTGATTGTGGGGCTATCTGGACCTGGACAGCCAGATTCTTCTTTTGCTGACCTTGCTTTATCCGATCTATCTGCTGTTTTTCAGTTTCAGTTTTTCCTGTTTCCTGCGGCTCAACAATTTGCTTTTTTTCCTGGGAATCACATACCGGACATATAATCTTTCCCTGATACCGAAACATCGGGGCTCCACACTCATGATGTGTTGCCAGCATTGTCCCTCCTTTTTCAAGGAGTTTTGTTATTTTTTGGATATTATCATCTGAGTCTTTGCCAACCATAATATCACCGAAAGTCTTTTCAAGCAATAATTTTAATTACAGTTTTTGTTTCATATTTATACCACGTGGTGATAACTGTGTCGGAAAATCTTAGCGAAATTATAAAACAATGTACTGAAGTGCTTGACAGGATTATCAGTGATGATTCTGTCCCAAGAAACATCAGACGCTCGGCAGATAATATAAAAAACGTTCTCTCTAATGAAAAACAACCAATATCAAAAAGGGCAGCAATTGTGATATCAAATCTTGATGATATAGGGAATGATCCGAATATTCCAATACATACAAGAACATTAATATGGGGATTATCAAGTAAGCTGGAGTCAATTCCTGTTGACCGGTGAGTCTATTTATTCTTTTGATCTTTATCGTATATGCTTTACAGCTCTAATCTAGTGCAGTTGGGTGTTCCATCTCAACGCTTAACTTATCTTATTTTAACTTATTTTACAGTTATGATTTCTACCTACCCTATTGTTTCTACTGGAGATTTGCAGATTAGAATTAACTTTAATTGATTAGTTTTCTTTAATTGATCATTTTTGTGTTTTGATTGTTTAGCTTATAGTATTCTTTATAACAGTACAATTATTTTTGTAACAAATAGAAATAACTTTTGCAATGATAGAAATCTTTATATATAGTTAGATCATAACTGGGTCACATCGGTTTTTTAAAATTTTAAAAAAAAATAATCATAATCGTTTTTTTAAAATCTCCACACGAAATAATGGGGTGGGTTTACACGCTTTCCAGTGGAAACAATGGGGTCTGAAGGATAAAATTTTACTTACATCACATACATTATGATATATATCATTAATAAAACGATATATTATGGCATCTTTTATGTATACGGGCATCTTCCGGACATCAGCATTTCCAATTGAAATAAAGGGGTCGTTACCATTACTCTTAATACCTATCCTTCCATTGGAGTAATCTACGAGGTTGAAGGATGGAGACAAAAAAAACATCAATAAATGGCATTTTCGAAGATATGTTGATGCGTGCAACGATCTTTGAGAATAGAGAGGTACTGAGATCTACATATACTCCGGATTATCTTCCGCACAGGAACGATCAGGTAAAAGGATTGGCTACCATATTAGTTTCAGCCTTAAGGGGCGAAACCCCTTCTAATATCCTGATATACGGAAAGACCGGGACAGGTAAAACCGCTGTAGCAAAACACGTAGGCAATGAACTTGTGAGAACAAGTGAAACGCATGACATTCCATGCGTTGTTGTATATATTAACTGTGAAGTTGTGGACACGCAATATCGTTTGCTGGCATCCATTGCACGGCATTTCGAGAAGGACATTCCTATGACAGGATGGCCGACTGACCAGGTATATTCTGAACTAAAAAGCGCTCTTGATGTTGATAAACGCATAGCTATAATAATACTTGATGAGGTTGATAAGCTTGTGTGCAAAGGAGACGATGTTCTTTACAATCTTACCAGGATAAATTCGGACTTGAAAAAATCAAAAGTCAGTCTTATCGGTATCACGAACGATCTTAAATTCACGGAATTCCTCGATCCAAGGGTTAAAAGTTCACTGGGCGAAGAAGAGATTATTTTCCCTCCTTATGATGCAAACCAGATAAGGGATATCCTTAACCAGAGAGCGCAGATGGCATTTAAACCCCAGGTACTGGAAGAGACTGTTATCCCTCTTTGTGCTGCTTACGCAGCTCAGGAGCATGGAGATGCAAGACGTGCACTGGACCTTTTGCGGGTATCAGGAGAGATCGCAGAACGAATAAAGTCGAGTAAGGTACTTGAAGCGCATGTCAAACAGGCACAGGAGAAAATAGAAATAGACAGGATAGTGGAGGTAGTAAGGACCCTGCCAAGCCAGTCTAAACTTGTTCTATTAAGTGTGGTCCTCCTCGGATACAATGGCGACAGTAACCTCACAACGGGCGAAGCGTATAATATTTACAAGCAGATGTGCAGATTGATAGGAATAGAAATCCTGACCCAGCGAAGGGTTACGGATCTGATATCCGAACTTGATATGATGGGTATTCTGAATGCAACTGTTGTAAGTAAAGGAAGGTACGGAAGGACCAAAGAAATCTCTTTGAGCGTCCCTTCCGAAAGCACTAAACGGGTTTTATTTGAAGATTACAGGTTAAAACCGCTGGAAGATTTCAAGCCGCCCAACCAGACAAAATTGTATGCCTGAAATCGTCTCATTTTTTATTGCTTTCACTTAAAACATGCAAAATTCCCTCTGGGAATAAGCGAAATACACCCGAGCAATGGTACCCTGCCAAATCTTGCTTTTCCGATCACCCATTCTTTCTTAATAGGCTGCAGGTGGCTTATGCTGCCTTGCTGGTCATATGCAGCATTGGTTCTGCTGTTATCACCTTTTGTAATGTAGCCTGCATGTGGGGCAAGAGGTCCTCCCGGCCACATAGGTTCGCTTTCGTTGATATAATACATGGCGCGATGGATTATTGGGGTTGTCCCTTCCATTCCACGTGGTTTGTATAAGATGACATCGCCATATTCGTCAAAAGACAAATAATTCAATTTTTTTCCTGCTTCATTTGTGATTATTTCCGTGCGGTCGATACTTTCGACAAATATGATATCACCGATCTGGATGTGGGGGATCATGCTCCCGCTTTCTACTGCTACCATTGGTGTATATAGTCCCAATGCGATCTTTGAAACCGAGGCAAAAATAACTACAACTGTGATAACAAAAACCAAATCACGCAAAAGTCCAGCCCAGAAACTATCACTTTCTTTAAAATATTTTATTATGTTTTTTAAATCCATAAACAGCTTGAGATAATATCGGTTATCATATTAAGACTTGTCCTTATTAATCTTAATCCGAGCCAGACACAACTACTGGTTAAAACACGCCGGATTTCCTCTCATGGTGAGTGGAACACACCCGATCAAAGGTATTGGTCTAAAACGGGCGACACCAATTATCCATTCCTTCTTGACAGGCTGCAAATAACTTATGCTCCCCTGCTGGTCGTATACTGCATTTGTATTGTCATTATCCCCTTTTGTAATATATCCCGCATAGGGAGCAGAAGGCCCGCCCGGCCACATAGGTTCGTCTTTATTGACATAATACATGGCTCGATGAATAATAGGGGTTCTTTTCTCATTTCCGGAACGCATGTATAAAATCACATCACCGTAATAACCAAAAGATAAATACCCGGTTTTTTTACCTTCTTCATATGTTATAATTTTCGAGCGGTCCGAGCTTTCAATAAAGATTATATCCCCTATATTTAAATTCGGGACCATACTTTTACTTTCCACTGCTACCATAGGGGAAAAGCGGCCAAGCGCAATGTAAGAGATCGAGGAAAAAATCGCAACCACTATAAGCACAAATAAAAAATCCCTAAAAAGCCCGATCCAGAAATTATCGCTTTCCTTTATTTTTTTTATCGTTTCTTTTATCCCCATGACTTATCTGTAATACAGTAAGAAGTATTAATTGTTGCTATTTCTTAAATTTTCAGGTATCCTTGTTGGGAAGTTGAAAGGTGGAAAACATACAGATTTATTAATATCAAAGCTGTATTCGAGGCAAAAGGAAGAATATTAATGGAGCTCCAGAAACCCAGAGGCACGCGTGATTTCCTGCCAGAAGAAATGATTAAGCGCAGATATATTGAAAATAAGTTGCGCAAGGTTGCTACACACTGGGGATACGGGGAAATAAAAACACCGACATTTGAGCATATAGAGCTTTTTACGCTAAAATCCGGTGAAGGGATACTTGGTGAAATATATAATTTCAAGGATAAGGGCGACCGTGAGATAGCGCTTCGTCCTGAACTGACAGCCCCTGTGGTCAGGATGTATGTGGAGGAGCTCCAGAGGTCGCCAAAGCCCCTGAAATTCTTTTATTTTGATAACTGCTTCAGGTATGAGCGCCCCCAGAAAGGACGTTTCCGTGAGTTTTTCCAGTTCGGGGTTGAGATAATCGGAAGCGCAAGACCTGAGTCTGATGCAGAAGTAATAGCGCTTGCAGTTGAAATGCTAAAAAGTGCAGGTGTCAGCGGAGATCTGCATGTGGGAAACCTGGGAATAGTGCGGGCTCTTTTAAAAGATATCGGGCCTGAACACCAGGGCAAGATCATGCGGCTTGTGGATAAGAAAGATGATTTAGGGCTTGAGAAATTTCTCGATGAGATCAATGCACCTGATGATATGAGGGGCAAATTGTTCCGGTTGATCGGATTACATGGTGAGAATGCAGTGCATGAGGCGCGGGAGCTTGTGGGAGACATTGATGCGATATCGCAATTCAAAGCGCTTCTTGATCTTCTGGATGTGTATGGCCTTGAATACCAGGTTGATCTTGGGATCGCAAGAGGTCTTGATTATTATACAGGTATGGTGTTTGAGATTTATTGTGAAGGACTTGGCGCACAGAACCAGGTATGTGGCGGCGGTTCTTACCGCCTTGCGGCGCTTTTTGGGGGCGAGGATACGCCATCAACCGGATACGGCATCGGGTTTGACAGGATAATGGAGATTTGTGAAGTAAATCCCCAACAACCCAAACGCATTGTGGTAGTCTCGTTTGAGGACACGCGCAAAGAAGCGATAATTATAGCAAATAAGCTAAGAGAGCACGTTTCAACGTACATCGACGTGATGGGGCGCAAGTTCAAAGACCAGATTTCCTATGCCAATACGATTGGCGCAAGTCATGTGGTTATCGTGGGGAAAAACGAGCTTGATGCAGGGAAGGTGGCGCTCAAGGATATGAAGACCGGGGAGCAGGTGCTTGTGACGGTGGAAGAAGCGGTTGAAAGAGTGAAGAGCTAATTTTTCAGATTTTCTCTTAACAATTCGATATTTCCCTTTACAATGTCCGCACTTCTGACATCTTTCAATTCATTGAATATTATTAATGATTTAGTATAATATTCCAGCGCTTTCTCTGGCTTTCCCCATTGCTTGTACAAAAGTCCAATATTGTTGAGGTGTGTTGCTTTTCCCCTTATATCCTTAAGTTCCTCAGCTATTTTGAGCGCCTGCTCGAAATATTCCAGCGCTTTCTCTGGCTTCCCCCAGTCCTGGTATACGCTCGCGATATTGTTGAGGCGTCTTGCTTTTCCCCTTATATCCTTAAGCTCTTCATCTATTTTGAGCGCCTGCTCATAAAATTCCAGCGCTTTCTCCGGCTTTCCCCAGTCCTGGTACACACTTGCGATGTTGTTGAGTTCTGTTGCTTTTTTCCTTATATCCTTAAGCTCCTCATCAATTTTGAGTGCTTCGTTGAAATAGTTGAAAGCATCTTCAGGTTTGCCGAGATAATATGCCTCATTACCCAGAGTACGAAGAATATTGGCATCTTTAACAGGCTTTCCTTTTACTTTTGAATATTGGTCAACTTTCTCGCGCGTTACATTCAAGAGTTTGAGCTTATCATTGCTGAGTTCAAATGAAGCATCCTTAATAACGGCTCCTGTCATTTCAGGTAAATTCCGGATAAAACAATCGCTGATATTTTTCAAAACGGTTTCTTTATCAAGATCAAGAGGACTCAGATTTTGGATATTTATTGTGCAATTAATAAGATTAACGATGGGAGCAGACGCATTTTTTATCTCAGGTGAATTAATTTTTATAGTCTGCTTTTCGATACTCATATTATTAGCGTTCTGCTGAATTAAACCTGAAGAGTTGTTGGCAGATTGGGAGACAACGGGGGGATGGGCAGCAGGTTTCTTGCGATAATTCAGGTAAGCGATAATCACCCCTAAGGCTGGTACTATCAGGGCAAGCACTGTAGAATCTATGACCATCCCGAACAACTGAATATCTACCATCTGAACAAAACATAATTCAAAGGATAATAAAACTATCCTGAATAATTATAAGTGAACACAAATCAGCATTTTCAATCCACTTGCCCCACAATATGGTGGTTACCAATTCATGAGTTCACCACTTAAACTTAACTGTTTTTTACGCGCGCAGTAGAACTATTGTAATAGTTACAATACATATGGTAAGATTGGGTTGGAAAATTTTATTACTATTGTAACTGTTACAATAGTACTGAAAAAGTTACCAATGGTTTTGAGCGGTTCTTGGTAATCACCAATATACCCCCCTCTGATTAAGTATAAATTTAAGTTATACCAGAAATAAACATTGGAGCTAATCAAAATGGAAGCCATAATGAAAGTCGGACCTAAAGGGCAGGTAGTGATTCCCCAGGAAATCAGGCACGCTCTGAACATTTATCCGGGATCAAAGGTGCTGTTCAGGTTAGTTGGTAATAAATTAGAGATAGAAAAACCTCCACAGGATGCAGTTGCCATTTTCAGGGAAAGTGCAAAAGGCATGGGTAAACTCAAAATTCACCCGCATGAAGCGTATGAAGAGGAACTGGGGAAGAGAGGATACGTGGATTTTGATAACACCCGGATTTAAAGAAAAAGTGGCGGGGAGAATGAATAAACAAATCCAGGCTCACATATGTTTCACACCTTCTTCACACCAAGCTTAATTAAAATGTGAAAAGATTACCCGGTATCGGGATCGATTATGGTTTTACCAAGAAAATTCAAAAGAAGAGCAGTAACCTCAAGGATAATGATCGAGCGAAAAAACAGGAGCCTCAGGGAGGATTTTAATCAATTTGATTTGAGTTCCAACTATTGAATACTCTCACTGGTTTTCACACTTACAATGAAAATCCACATATTTTTCACACCCACATTAATCAAAGTGTGAGTTTTTATGATAGTTGTTAGAATGAAGGGTCTAACGGATGGAAAAATATGAAATGTAAACACCTGGAAATAAATTGCGTAACGCGAATTATTAACAAAGAATGTGAAGAGCTCCGCGCATGTGAATTCGGAGTATCCTGCAATTATCAAGATAAACAAATAGCAAATTTATCTTAATTCTCTTGAGCTATTTATTCGCGACATGCATCGCCACGCCGTTCACAACGGCGTCTCCTTTTTATTAGAAAAATTAGAAATCTCTAAATATCATTAACGTTCAGGAGAGGCGGGTGATTTAATGGTATACATAAGAAGTATGATAGGAGAAGCACTTGCAGGCGATGGTAATGAAATTGCACATATCGACCTTGTAATAGGGCCAAGAGGAGGTCCTGTTGAGACAGCGTTTATGAATTCACTTGCAATGCCAAGGGAAGGACATACGCCGCTTCTTGCGGTGCTTGAACCGAACCTCCAGCCAAAACCATGCACATTGATGGTAAACAAAGTTACCATCAAGAATGCGGACCAGGCCGTATTGATGTTCGGGGCCGGACAGGCGGCTGTGGCAAAAGCGGTAATTGACAGTGTTGAGGAAGGAGTAATTGCAAAGAGTGATGCTGAAGATCTCTTGATAATAGTTTCAGTATTCATCCACTGGGAAGCCAAAGATAAGCAAAAAATATATGATTACAATTACGAAGCTACAAAGCTGGCAATAAAACGGGCAATAGCAAGCGAACCTTCTGTGGGAGAAGCTCTGGCGCGAAAGGATAAGGCAAAGCATCCATTTGCATGAATAAGCTTTTGTGGCAAAGGTCATTGCCACTCATTTTTTAAATGTCTCTTCTGGACTAAAAACCAAAAAAATCTCAAACAGCAAAAGGTAAATATGTTGTGTTATAATGTAAGCCAGTCTTAAGATGTCGAAAGGAGATCCCAATGAATCTAATTAATGAAAAAATGATTGACGAATATGTCAAGAAGTTCAATTTCAAACAAATGCTAATTCTTCCTGTAATACTTCTTATAGTATCGTTGTTGATTTTAGCTTATACATCCTACACGACCAGGACGCCCGAGGGGCTTGGTGCGCCTGTGAAACTCGGCATGGAATTCCAGGGGGGAACGGCCATAACTTTTGACAGCTCAAAGACTCCTGAACAATTAAAAGAAGAATTTTCAGCATATCCTGTTGTGCAGGCAAGGGAATATGGCGGTGGCGACCAAAAATTATTACAATTCGGCCCCATGACGGAATCCCAACTCTCCGATGTTATAAACAAGATAAATTCCGAATACTCCAATCCGGGTCAAATAACACAAATGGGAGAAGTAGTCAGTAAATCTTTACAGAGGCAGACGCTTAACGCTATATTATTCTCGTTCATTGGAATGGCTATTGTTGTATTCATAGTATTTCGGGTTTTTGTACCATCCATAGCAGTGGTAATTTCGGCTTTTGCAGATATTGCCTTTGCTGCGGCAATGATGAATGTTTTCGGTATAGTACTATCTCTTGGAACAGTTGCGGCCCTTCTGATGTTAATAGGTTATTCCGTAGATACGGATATCCTTTTGACCACGCGTCTTCTCAAGCGAAAAGGCGAATTGAGTGATAAGATCAAAGACGCCATGAAAACCGGCATGACAATGACATTAACGACCCTTGCAGCTCTTATTGCATTATTCGTGGTCTCATCGGGTTCTTATCTTGTATCATCGTTTACGCGTATTGATATAATAAGAGACATTTCCGTTGTCCTTATTTTCGGTTTGATAGCGGACATGGTAAACACCTGGATGACAAACGTGGGAATCCTGAAATGGTATATGGAAAAAACCGGAAAAACGGAAACCCGGGTCGAAAAACCTAAGAAGAGGAGGCAGGCAGCATGAACGGTGAAGAACCATTTTACAAAAAGCCACGGGTCCTCTTATTATTGATCGTGATCCTTGCTTCAATTGCGGCAATGACTGTTTCTTATGAGAACGGGGAAGTAAAAGTCGGCAGTAATCTGAACTACGGACTTGACCTGCAGGGCGGCTCATGGCTGCAATTGCAGCTCCAGGGAGCAATTGTCCAGGTAAGCGCTGATGAGAGCAAAATAATACAATCGGAATTCCAGAGACTGTTAAATGACCCTTCCATCAAGGTCGAAGAGACCACTTTAAATTCAGTCACCTTTACAACAACAAAACAGACCACCCAGAAAATAATAGATAGCTTCGGATTTGGCAAATCCACGATAACCCAGGCTCCAGACGGCGGCACAAGGGTCTCCCTGCAAATAAGCAGGGAATATTCCATCCAGAAATATCTTGAGAATAACCTCGATGCAGAAATAAGAATGATCCCTGGGAATATTCTCACCTTTGAAATACGAAAAGCGGTTACCGAAGATGAATTGAATGCTCTGCTTAAACCAGTTGACGGAAAAGTCAATTCCTTCAAGGCCGGTGTATCATCGGATACAAGAGAAGAAACAAAAAAGATTCTTGAATCCAAGCTCAACAACCTGGGGATGAAAGAGATCCCGATAAGGACAGTTGGAGATGATTATATCCTTATCGACCTTGCAGGCGTGGATATAACCACAGCAAAGGATATTGCTGCCAAACCCGGAAAATTTGAAATTCGGATACAGGTGAATGGCAATGTAACTGAACATGTGCTGTATGGCACGGAAATAACACCCGGGCTACCTGAAAAACAGACCGGCGATCAATGGGCTGTGACTTTTACCCTGAGTGATGCTGGTGCAGCTGTACTCCGTGATGCTGCAATACAGTATGGGGCTGTCACAAATCCTGAAGCACATGAGCTGATAATGTTACTTGATGAAAAAGAGGTATATAGTGCTCCGCTGTCACCCGAGCTGGCCAGGAACATCCAGAGCGTACCTGTGAAAAGCCTTTCAGCAACAACAGGCGTAGGAGACGAGGGACAGAGAAGAGCCAATGAGCTCCAGATCCATTTAAGAGCCGGCGCCCTGCCTGTGGAGGTAGATGTGATAGGCGCTGGAGAGGTTTCAGCAGAACTTGGCTCCAGGTTCAAATCCCAGGTTTTGATTGCAGGATTAATAGCACTTATATTAGTCGCTATAGTTGTTTCATTAAGATACAAGCAGCCAAACATCGTTATCCCGATGCTTTCGACATCTTTCAGTGAAGTGATAATCATATTGGGTTTTACTGTCCTTGTTGGATTCCAGCTTGACCTTCCCACAATCGCGGGTATAATTGCGGTCATCGGTACAGGTATTGACCACCTTATAATTATTACTGATGAGGTTCTTGCAGGCGGTGCAATGCCGCCAGATAAGGTTTATAGATCGCGTCTTACTAAAGCATTTGCCATAATATTCTCAGCAGCTGCAACAGTACTTGTGGCGATGTCTCCTCTCCTGATCATGGGATTTGGCGCTCTGAGGGGCTTTGCTGTAATTACCATAGTCGGAGTACTAATCGGGGTATTCATTGCAAGACCAGCGTATGCCGAAGTAATCCAGGGCATGCTTGTTGAAGATACTGGCAAGAAGTTCGTGGATGAGTAAACAATAACTTAATAAATGAATGAATCCATGTATTAGATATAGCAATTATTTAGAACCATTCATTATGTTTTCATGCAATTTTCCAATGGTCAAACATTATTTCTAAAATCGAAAAGATGCGAGGTAAGAATATGTCAAAACTTAAAAAGAGAGAATTGGAACGAAAAGGCCAAAAGAAACAGAAAATATTGGATACTAAATTGATGGGTGAGCATCTTGGGGATTTAACTAAGAAAGAAGTAGAAGTAGCGGAACTCCCTGAGGAATAAATTGAAGATAAAAGTAAAAATCCTGTCCGGAGGTGTTAAAGAACAAAACCTGGACGTCACATCAGAATCAACGTATGAAGAGGTTCTTGAATCTCTTCATATTAATCCGGAAATCGTTCTCGTGTTCAGAGGAGGCAATCCTGTGCCACTTGATGAAAAAGTTACACCCGATAATGTCGAAATATTAAGAGTAGTGACGGGCGGATAATTACGTTGGTTATATATTATTTTATCCTGGTAAGTCTGAAAGAACTCATTTTCACACAATATTTATTCTTGGAGCGAGTAGGGAAATATGTAAATCTTTATCATGGCAGCTATGCAATTAACAGACTCTTATGGACGAACAATAAAGAGCCTGCGAATTTCCATCACAAACCGCTGCAATCTTAAGTGCATTTATTGCCATCGTGAAGGTGAAACGCGTTATACCAATAATGAAATGAGTGTTGAAACCATAGCTAATATTGTGAAGGCTTCAAAGAGATTCGGGGTTAATAAAGTGAAGTTCTCAGGGGGTGAACCTTTAATGCGGAATGATTTTGAAAATATCCTCAGAGCTCTTCCGGAATTGAAGGATATTTCAGCTACAACCAATGGTACATTTCTTGCGCAAAGAGCAAATGACCTTGCCGGGAGCGGACTTAACAGGATAAACATAAGTCTCCCATCCCTGCAAGCTGAAAAATACAGGAAAATAACGGGTGGCGACGTGAGAATCGTACTTAAAGGAATAGATGCTGCAGTAGACTCCGGCCTGGTACCTGTCAAATTAAATATGGTACTGATGAAAGGATTAAATGATACTGGAATTCCGGAAATGATGGATTTTATTCAAAAGTATGATGGAAAGGTAATCCTGCAGCTAATTGAATTGATGAATTTCCAGAAGACGGCGCAGTATCAGGTAAATATCAATGAAGTAGAAAAATTCCTTGAAAAAAGGGCAACGGATATAGAAGAGCGATCAATGCACAGGAGAAGGAAATACCATATAGATGGTATTGAAGTCGAGCTTGTCCGCCCCATAGACAATTCTCATTTCTGTGCAAATTGTAACAGGCTCAGGGTGACTTCTGATGGAAAGCTGAAGCCCTGTCTTCTAAGAAATGATAATCTTGTGGATGTCAATAACAAAGAACCGGAGAAAATCGCAGAATTAATGGAATTCGCAATGGAAAAAAGAGAACCCTTCTATAAAGAAGGTTAATAATTTGTGAACTTCTTATATTTTTTTGGATTTCTATCTTTCATCTCAAGATAGTTTGCTAATTTTTAGACTCTATCATAAGTTTCTTCATCTGTAAATCAACGTGTGATAAATGCAGAA
Source organism: Candidatus Methanoperedens sp. BLZ2 (assembly GCF_002487355.1). Lineage (GTDB taxonomy): Archaea > Halobacteriota > Methanosarcinia > Methanosarcinales > Methanoperedenaceae > Methanoperedens. The sequence goes on from NZ_NTMG01000035.1 coordinate 31,128, forward strand.
ATCGCAGGAAATGTAACCTTTACAATTTGTATTTAAGAAAAGATTAGACAGAAACCTTACATTTAGTTGCATATTCCGGATATGCATCATGGGCATAATTGACAATTTCAGATGCTCTTTTTTCTTTAAATTCTTCTCTCATTTCAATTAAAACATTTTTAATTGAATCTGGCAACAAACTACACAATTTCTCTGCCTGCTCATTATCTCTAATTATGTATTTTTTGAATACATGCCCCTCTTTACTTTCTCCTATTATATGCTCTAATTTATCAGGCACCAAATCTTTTAACGAAGCTTCAACAACATCCGAGTAAGCTCCGAAATCACTGGGATACCACGAAAAGATACCAGAATCATTAAGACCTGTACGTTCACCAAAAATATGCAATCCTTTGAATAATGGTATTTTATTTAATGAATTACCGTTTAAATGTAATAATACTAAAATCCAATCTTCTGGGGTGAAATCTAATACTTTCTTTAAATCACTTTCTGTCTTTATTCTAATTTTGCTTCTTTTTTTCCATTCCCTAAAGGCAATCAAACCACTTTGATCTTCCCAATCAATCTCATCCCAATCAGATGACATAATTCACGACCACACTATTCTATAATGTTCTAACATCCCTGACCTATATTTTACGCCTTCCGAAATCAATTTTTCTAATATTTCAAGTCCTTTTATGCTGGGTAACATTCCTTCATTAACACATTCTTCAATTATATTAACGTGCGTCATAGTCCTTAATCCTTTCTTCTTGGCAATCGTTTTTGCAGTCTTTTCATCTATCAAAACAAAAGCACTTCCAAGCGATGATTTAGCAATCTCACCTTTTACTATAACACAGGCTTCAGTATAATGATACAATAAGCTCAATAAGGGGAGTCATTCAATCATTTCCTCCGAAAGTCTCAGAGGGGGGAAGATTGTAATGAGGTTGTTCTGTATGGATTTTTTGAATAAAAAAATACTCGAATATTTCTTTTCCTGATATGATATTTGAGATATATTTTAGCCTGTGGAGCACAGGTACAAAAGCCATTGTCGATTTAACAAATTCTCTTGAAAGGGCGGCGCAATATTTTGGAGAGATCCTGTAAGCATCCAGAACAAACTTCTCATCAACTATTCCTGTCAGTCTTGATACAAGCCTTGCAGCTTCTGCCGGGTGTATCCTGATGAAATTACTTGCTTTTTCATGCTGTTCAAGGAACCTCAGGATAACATCAGGATACTGTATTAATTCTTTCCGGATAACGATACCGTAACTCGGATTATCAGGCCAGAGCAAGTGCGGTGGAATAATTAATTTTGCATTACAAGCACGTGCTGCTGCAATAGCGAGTGATGGAGTCCCGATCGCAGCATCGATCTTTCCATCTACCAGCGCCTCAAGAACAAAGTCGGTCCATGGGAAGTTCTCTACCCTGATGCTCAAGTCATTTGCATTTATGATATTATTTATAATGACATCATGAATAGACCCTTTTGGGGGAGAACCTATTACTTTTCCCTCAAATTGTCTCATGACAGTGTTGATATCATCATATTCAGTATAAGTCCTATAATTTTTTCCGGCGATCAATACCGTTCCTTCGACATGTCCCCCTGCAACACAGACGATTGGAATACCGCGATCCATACCAATGATAGCAGGAGGAAGACCAATGTACCCGATATCAATTTCTTTATTTTCAAAAGCTTTAACAATATCAGGTCCCGAAGCAAAAAGTTTCCAGGTCGCATGTATCCCGGACTTCTCCAACCAGCCAGTACCCATGAGAATAAAGGAGGTGTGGTATAAGGTAGAAAGATGCCCGATAATAATTTCTTTTTCTTCAAACATGATGTGTTTTTAATGGGAAACTGCAATTAAAACTTTTCTATCATTCGAGGATTTGGATGTAATTTGGGTATAATATTGGAAAAATACTATTAAAGGATAAACCAATTATCAACCACGTAGAGGATAAATACAAATCATCAAGATTCACATCCTATCCTATCCACAATCTATCCAAGAATTCTTGAAATCCTCTACCTTTTTTCTCATTGCTTGCAAGATTACTTGTGTATTTAACAAATTACAATAACCTTTACATATCATTGCCTGTATATACAGAAAAGTGAAACAACACGCTGTCCTGCCGGAAAAAGTCAAAAGATACGAAGAACTCTTACGTAAAGCGTTGAAAGCTTTTGAGATAGCGGTGCAGGAAAATTCCCATTTGAGTAAAGTTGCCCTGGATTATTCAAATATGGCCAGTTCCTATTACGATGATGGAATGCACTTTATCAAAGATGAGGATATGGTGAATGCACTTGTCTGTTTCAGTTATGGACACGCGTGGCTGGATGCTGGTGTAAAACTCGGTGTCTTTAAAGTAAGTGACGAAAACCTGTTTACAATTTAATAGAGGAATAATAAAATGTCAAATTATATAGTTACACTTGAAGCTGCATGGCTTGTGAAAAGTGTAGAAAGTGTTGAAGATGCAATGAATATTGCTATATCTGAAGTTGGAAAAATGCTCAATCCTGATTTGAACTTCGTGGAAATAGAAGTGGGGACAACCAGCTGTCCGGCGTGCGGCGAAGCTTTCGACAGCGTATTTATGGCAGCAGGTACCGCTCTTGTGGGAATTCTGCTTGAAATGAAAGTGTATGACGCAGAAAATGAGGAGCATGCGGCAAGGATCGCAAAATCAACAATAGGCAAGGCGTTGATAAGCACGCCTCTGGATGTTGTTGATGTCGATGAGTTCGAAGGTGGAAAAGATAGTAAGGAAAAGAAAAAATCCTCAGGGAAACATTAACCAGGATGAAACTTGCAGCTCTTATTTCCGGGGGCAAGGATTCGTCATTTGCAATTTATAAAGCATTGCAGGAAGGTCATGAAGTCACAGATCTTGTAACGATAATACCCGCAAATGAAGATTCGTACATGTTTCATTCTGCAAATATCCACCTCACCGAGCTCATCTCAGAAGCCTGCGGAATTCCCCTCACTTCCAGGATATCGACAGGAGAGAAGGAAAAAGAACTCGAAGACCTCATAAAAGCCCTGAAGTGTGTGAATGTTGATGGTGTTGCTGTGGGGGCTATCGAATCTGAATACCAGGCTTCCCGCGTGAGGCGGATCTGTGTTGAACTTGGAATAAAAATGTATGCACCGTTGTGGCATATGGATCCTGAGAAGCTTCTTCGGGAAATGATCACCTTAATGGATATCAGGATGATAAAAGTAGCAGCAGCAGGGATGGATGAAGCGTGGCTTGGCAGGCGCTTTGATGAGAAGTTGATAGAAGACCTCAAAGCACTTAACAGGAAATACAGGGTTCATATCGCAGGTGAAGGTGGCGAATATGAATCGCTTGTTCTTGATGCGCCTTTTTACAAAAAAAAAATTAATCTTCTTGCGACCCGAAATATCTGGATGAAAGATCACGGGATCATGAAAGTGATAGCAGCAGATCTTGGGGAAAAGTAACCCCACTCCCCCAACCCGCCTTATGCATTCCGCACTAACAGTGCATTATCATGCAATATAATTGATATAGTATCACTAATAAATAGTAGATTACTACAATTGTACTACTGAAGTATTACTTACTGAACACTAATGTGAAAAGGTTTATAATAGATTAACTTAGTGATAATCTGGTGGTACAATGGTTGTTAGAAAAAATATTTCACTGGAAACAATTCATCTTAAGAAACTTGATTCGTTGATCACCAAACACAATGGAAATCTGAGTGCAGCTATAAGGGATGCCATTGATATTACTGAGATTTCGCTTCGGCGCTATGGTTCTGTCGAGGAGGCAATATCAAAAATTGCCTCTGATAAAAAAGAATTAACAGAAAGGGGAGAATCAATAGAATCAGGAAAGAACGTTCTTCTCGGAAGACCTATTTTTCTCTGGATGCTTAAATCCACAAAAGGTATTCCACTTGAAAAAGAAATATTTGAAGAGGTGCTTGACCCCCTGAAAATCATCACGATATCAGACCTGGATAAGAGGATAAATGAAATAAGCTCCGAGTCCGGTTGGAATAGCCGGATATCCATCTTTTGTATGGATTATATTAATCCGACTACTGCAACTGTTACCATAACAGGTGATAATGAATTTTATCGTGATTTTGTAGCCCACATTGTGGTAATGTTCCTTGTTAATAACAAATCCCTGGACATTGATGTTGTTCACAAACGAGCGACGACTATCAGGGTTGACCTGAAGTACCGTGAAAAAGGAACTCAACCTGTTGCAGCAATGAAGTACTTCGGGTATTTGAAAGATGCAGTGAAGGAATTCAAATCCAGAGAAGAATTCTGGAAAAATCTAATGGGAATATATAGTTCTGTGAATTATAATATGGTCTCGCTTTATAAGGGGAATTATGAAGAACTGCTTGCCTGCGATCCACTCACGGATGCAGGCATATTTGAATCAATATCGAAAAAACATATTGCCAATATCCCTCACCAGGATTTTTTGAAACTATTAAAAAAAACTGAAGAATCCATGCTGATAGTGGACAAGATCGAGATACTGGAGAACAGCATAAATATTTATCACAGTTACAAGAACGAAAAAGCGATCAAGAACATCCAGGATTATTATGTATCACTTCTAAAAGCAAACGGGCATGAATATGAAGCGAAATATTCCACGAGCCTTATAGTGCTAAATCATGTCTGCTGTAAGAGTTAGATCATTGAATTATTTAATTATTTTATTGAATTGTTGATCTATATTATTATTGTCTTTCTTTATTAAATTATATTATTATTGTCTTTCTCGCAATATCCCTGCATGTGGCCATGAACCGGGCAGGATTTACTGAAGGGAATGTATCTATCAAACAAATATCCGATCCCTTAACTACCATATCAAGTTTGCGTATATCCCCATGATAAACCAGAACTTCTGATTTCCCTTGTGCTCTTGCTAGCAGCACCGGCTCATCTGCGATCAGTTTATCATAATCTGTGTTCTCAAAATTAATTTTAAGCCCCAGAATACTTGAGTTCACTTTGATATTCAGAATGGTGTTCTTGAGTGCAGGAAGCCAGGCATCGTTGAGGATTACCTTCTTAGCACCTGCAAGAACGCATAAAAGCCCAAGTGTACCAGGTCCGCAAAAACCATCAACCACTACGGCATTTTCCAATTCCCCTTTAAGGTAAAGTTCCTCCATTTTTGTTATTTTTGTGTTATTGAACTCTATGTGGATCAATGACTGGTTCTTATAAATACACAATTCCCCGAACAGTGATGAGACAATATCACATCGCATGTCACATCCAAAAAGCAGTTCATATATATGCGGGGAGCTGTTGGTATCAAGGATACCGATGCTTTGTGATTGCAGACCCTTTCTTTTTATAATTCCTTTAACTTCCGGTACTTTTTCGACTATTTCTCTGGCAATGTCTTCTGTCACAGAATCCATAATAAGAACAAGGTTTTTTTTATTGAGCCTTGGCGGATATGGTATCTGATAGCCAAAAGAGATGAGCGGGGTTCCAACTTCACGAAGGGCTGCATCCCGGGGGAATAATCCTTTTTCCTTCAATATCGAAAGAACATTCCAGATGACAATGTCCAGATGCCTCTTTTTGCAATTAGTACACTGGCCGAAATTTTTATCGATTTTTCCTGATATCGGGGCATTTTTAACCAGCATAGGGTCGGGAGGACACAAGCCGCATGCCATATACATCCCCAATATATCCTCCAGCACTTTCCGGGCAGGAAGAATGCAATCCCCATTGCATGTCGGGCATTTCATAGAATCATTCGGACACAAATTCTTTCGTGATTGATTTCTTTGGGACGCATGACTTTAAGGCTATATACCAGGTATAAGCAAATAATACAAGGGTCATCATCGCAATCGTATCAAGTAATTCAAAAAATACCATTGTGCCAGGTATATTCAATCCTTCAAAAAATTCATGCGCCATGAAAAACGTACTGAATAAGAATATATATATGCAATTTTTTTTAAAAAAAGATTCTTTTACCAGTGATTTCAGGACGAACTCATTTTTTTCCACATCTTTCCACAAAAACCATATTTGAGCTAATAAGAAAATAAAAATTAAATATGAAGAAAACATAAGAAATTCCACATATTTATATAAAGTAAAATCATTCATACATTTAACTTCCTAGGATAAATATTAAATGTGATAAACATTTCGGTCAATTACCCACGATTGAAATCGGGGGCTTGTAACTATGTTCAGTCTCAATTCCAGTATTGGCTTTGACTTCATTATATGCTACTATCCGCTGATTGACTTCAACGGCCCTTGCAGCGATATTGATGGCTGCTATGTGGTCAGCATTGCCAGAGAAGCCACACTGAACACATTTGAAATTATCCCTATTCGGTCTGTTTCCTCTTTCGTTATGATTACATACAGGACAGATATGAGATGTTCCCCTCGGATTAACGAGTACAACAGGCACACCCACAAGGATAGCCTTGTATTCAATGAAACTTCTCAACTGAAAGAATGCCCAGGAATGAATGCGGCTTCTCTGTGTCCTTCTTACCGTTACAGACTTACGAATCCCCTTGAGGTCTTCAAGAGCTATCGCTTGTTTTGTGTCTTTGGCTTTAGCCACAATCTTCCTGGAAATTACATGATTAACGTCACGATGAAATCTACTTTCCCTGCCGGAGAGCTTCTTAAGATGCCTCTTAGATGATTTCGTTCCTGTTTTTTGAAGGTTAGCCTTGAGTACAGCGTTCTTTTCCCTGACAGTATCAATCTGCTTTCCACTGAAAGATTCACCGTCATTATCAGTGGCAAGATTAACTATACCCAAATCAATACCGAGAGTACCAACTGCATCGAATTTAGAAGCTTCAGGAACTTCAACAACAACTGCGAGATAGAATATATCATTACGGAGGATTAGGTCAGCCTGTCCTCTGATCCTATCCAGTCTAACTCGTTGATACTCACCGATGCGAATAGGAATTGTCTGCCTTCCGCTTATCGTCAGGATAGAGACAGCTTCGAGTTTACGCCAAGAAAGTATCCTCTGGTCATAGACAATAGCACCAATTGGTTTAAATTCCGGCTTAATGGTTTTATTTCGTTTATATGCTTCAGATACTTTAGCAATCGCTCTAATGGTCAATTGTGCGGAGAGTTTGAACTTATCTCGAACTTCATAATATATAATTTTCTGAAGCTCCATTTTATTAGCCGTCTTTCTCTCAAAAGCAATATTAGCGATGTAGTTACAAGCTTCGTTAAACTGATGCATTGTTTCAAGAAGAGATGCATGCTGTTCTTTGGATGTATCAAGTTTTATCATAAGCGTTTGTAACATAGTATTGAATATATCGTTCAATGTATATACAGTTTACTATCACTTTAAGGCGGGGTACGCTTCCTCCCCGCAATGAAGTATGGGGCATCCGCTACCCCCTGCACCCCCATTATCGTGAATGCATTCACCAAGATCGGAAATAAACGAATCAATGGTATCCTCAGTAAGATGCGGCATTATTATCAATCTCATGGCTTTTGGGTTTCGCGTTAAAGAAGTAACCCAGCCCCTGGAACGCAATTTTTTCCTGACGTCATCAAGATCAGGTACGTCAAGCGCTACGATGTTCATTGCAGGCTCGATCAGCGGGTCAATTCCCAGGTCACAGGCGCCCTCTACAAGCCTGCCGGTCATTTTCATACATCTTTTCACAATTTCTTTGTATCCTTCTGTTCCAAGATGCGTCATAACGGCATATGCAGCCGCAACTGCTGCCCCGCTTCGTGTGCCAACCAGGGAATGCTGCTTCCTGATCGTCAGGTAGGGCGTGTCGATCTCCAGTGGAAGAAGACAGGCCTCTTCCCTGAACAGGAGACCTCCTGCCGGAATAGTGGACATGCCCATTTTATGGGGATCTGCTGTTATTGATGTAACTCCTTTCACTGAAAAATCAAAATCATATTTTTTATCAAGAAAAGGTATGACATATCCTCCAAAAGCTGCGTCCACATGCAAGAACAGGTTATTTGATAACGCAAGTTTGGCCAGCCTGTCTATCGGATCGATCTGGCCGAATTCTGTTGAGCCTGCAATACCAACAAGAGCAATGGTGTTGCTATCGATAAGGTCTGAAACTGAGTCCATATCCACCTTGAATTCCGTATCAAGCGAAGCTTTTCTTATCTCTATTCCAAGGAGATCCGCTATCTTATCGAAAGAGAAATGGGCTGAAAATGGAACGATCATGTTCGGACGCTTCTTTTTGCTCATGTTCCTGGCAGTCCTCAACGCCTGGATATTGGATTCCGTGCCCCCTGTCGTAATGTAACCGCATGCATTACCATCACCGAGCATGTATCCCATCATCTTTATTACTTTATCTTCAAGTTCCTTTGTCCCCTGGAATAAACCAAAGTCCCCCATATTTGATGCAATGAATTGCATGTGGGCTTTTACAGCTATGGGGTGGGGTTGTGTGCACATGGCACTCATGACCTTATCATAGGAAGTGTCTTTTTGCATAGCGTTTTTAAGCCGGGATAGTACTTCCTTTTCAGAGTGCCCTTTCAGGTTCATGTCCTAAACTCCCGAATACTTGCTTATAAAAGTTTGTTTATTGTATAGGATTAGAGGAGCCAAAAAGGTCTGGATGGAATCCATGATGATGGTTTGTAACTGCTCCTCTATATTTTCAGATATGCCAGATGAGATATAAATAAGCCGACATTTTTAAGGGTTATTTTTCAGTTTCTAAGCTATAACACGGTCTTTTTTAGTTTAAAATAGTTCATAGCATATTGAATAACAATAAAAACCTCAAAAAATGCTTATTCTCATGAACTTTCGATGAACTCGTAGAACTTATCCCAGTCAAGGACTGTGGAAACACATCCTGCCTTCTCAAGAACGATACCAACACCAAAAAGATCGATTTTCTCGCACATTTCAATCCCGGCTTTTATTTCGGTCATACACCCAACCCCCAGTATTGCCTCCGGCTTGTGTTTTCGTACTAGCCGCCTGATAAAACTTGAACCTGGTACAATAAAAACCTTATAACCAAGCATTTCTGCGCTTTTCTTGGCCTGTCCTATCTCGCATGCACCGCAATTTTCGCACTGCATGCCTTCGGGACTGAGCTTGGATGGGCAGGTGATGGCTCTTAAGCATTGTGGAAAAAATATCAGTCGTTTATTGATCGGCGTGTCCCTGAATTTTCGCAGAGATATCTTGTTCTTAAGTGCAATACCCACATCATCTACAATGGAATCATCCATTTTGATAAGCCTGAATAAAGCCTTGACCAGGTTTTCAAGAAGAGTGATAGAGAAAAGCATAAATCCCGGAAAAATAAACTTCTCGGTCTTAAATGAATAAGCAATAAGCAGTGAACCCATAATTGCTATTATCAATAAAAAAGCCGCAAAGTATACTACAGCTTCGCCGATTATTGTGAATAAAGGTTCAATTTCTATTGCCATCAAATTTCAAGAATAGTATTTATTTCTTCAAGGGCTTTCGCATAAACCCCATTTTTCCTTAGATACGCAGCAAGCTTAAGGGGACGGTTGCCGCCCGGGTGGTATGTGATAACTGCTGACGGTGCGCATTGTTTTGTCATACCGATAAGACCGTTCACATCCATGTGGTCGCTGATATTGATAGTAGGAAATTTAATATCCTTTCGTCCTGTCAGTATGAATTTCGTTGCGCAGGTGAGGCCGGAAATTTCACCGGGTGTAGTTATTTTAATACCGCAATTGCTATCAAGATCAACAAGCTGCCCCGCATTTTTCATTAATCCGTCAGTAAGAGCATGAGATACCGGATCCATACCGATCTTTCCCGAATAACCGGATTCACGAATCAGTTTGACTGCACGCTGAGCCTTCCCGAATGCATAAGCGCCAAAAGCAATATCATTGGGCATTTCTTCCAGGGATTCCCTGAATGCACCCAGATCATCTTCGAAATGACATTTCGGGTCATTAGGGTCTCCATAATTTGCTTCAGTGACAAGACAATCGCAGTCTGGCAGGTCTCTTGAGTCTTTGACGTCACCTGTGACCATGATCCTTGTACCCACATCATTTTTCCAGTAAAAAGCACATGAACCTATTGTATGATGTGTAGGATATGTTTTTACTTCAACGCCGGCAATGTCAATACTGTCACCGATCCTGAATGTTCTTCCTGCATATTTTTTCCCGTAAAGGATTTCAAGTGCCTGTGCAGTTTCCTGCGAACAGACAGCATTCTTCGAGAGCATTGCAGACCTGCCATGATGGTCTGAATGTGCATGGGTTATAAGGTATGCATCAGGCTGGTGGAAACGGGAGTTCGTAGTATCCACGGAAAAAGTCAACCGTTTCCCTGCATTGAAAACAAGTGAAATATGGGGTTTGAATCCCTTATCTGTCCTGTGCCTGATCGGCAGCACACCAAGGTCAAATAAAGGTTTCAATCAAACCACGCTATTTTAAGGCTGCGTTTAAATCCGATTCAAGAACATTCGCGCGGGTTACGCCGGTATATCGCTTGAATACGGCTCCATCTTTTTCTATTACCAGTGTAGGGATTGCATGCACTGTGAATTTAGCGGCCAATTCATTATTGTTGTCAACGTCAATTTTCTTGAATTCCACTTTATCCCCGAATTTTTTCTTAAGCTCTTCGATGATCGGATCCTGCATCTTGCAGGGACCGCACCATTCTGCAAAAAAATCCATTAGAACAACTTTACTCATTTGATTTCCTCCTCTTGAAGCAGATGTTGCACGATTTGCATTTTTCCTTAATCGGCGTTTTTTTCTCCGCTTTTTTATCTGACATATTTTTTACCTGCTACGATACCTAATAATACACTTATGATTTAAAATTGTTGCCCATCCAGACTTTATTTTGGCTCCATATCTTCAAGGACTTTTATTATTTCTTCAATATCAAGTAACTGAGTAACTGGATAAATCTTCACGAATACTATCTTTCCGTTCTCATCAATAATAATATTCGCCCGTTCGGAAATTCCCTCTTTCTCGTTGAATACCCCATAGAGAGCAGCAACTTTGCCGTGAGGCCAGAAATCAGAAAGAAGCCTGGTATTTTTTATTCCAAGATTAACTTTTTTTATTAACTTTTGTTATTAACTCTTGTCATTATCATTAGACAGCTTTAAATAGTAAATTTGCATATTATAATCATAATACAGGTGGAAAGATGAGACTGAGTAAAAACAACTTGTTAGTAATAGGAATAATACCAATAATTATTGGTTTGATAATATTTTATAACTTCATAGCAGCTATTAATATTTTACAACCCGGCGGAATGACAACCGCTATGGTCTATTACCAGTTGCTTGGAATTGCAACTGCAATGTTTGTGGGTGCTGTCGTTTACTGGGTAATACTTGTTTATTACATTTATTTGATACAGGAAAATGAAGTTTTCATACAGGATAACTTTACACAGCTGGCAGGAAGCGGAACAGCTCATCTGCAAAATGCCAAAAAGCTGATCTCCCAGGTCCTGCAAGATATAAAATCTACTGAATTAAAACAGCATCAGTAGATTTATTGATTTTTTATTTAATTTATTTTGTTATTTTTAAAATCTATTTCAACACATTACTTGCAGCTTCTACACCAGGCCCCATTTTCTTGACCACATCATTCTTATGGAGAACAATTTCCACTGCCTGTACCGTGCTTAGAATATCCAGCTTGCTGATATTGCCCATGCTCCCTATCCTGAATATTTTGCCTTCAAGAGCGCCCTGGCCGCCTGAAACCTGGATGCCTAATTCCTTTATCCCATTTCGCAGTTTCTTATCATCGATACCTGTGGGTATTTTCATCGCTGTTACGGTATTTGAGTATTTACTATATTTATTCAATTGCGGGAACATTTCGACATTCATGGCATCGGCTGCCGCCCTGAGTGCCTCTGCAAATTTTGCATGCCTCATGATGCGGGCCTCGAGTCCTTCTTCCTTTACGATACGAAGCGCTTCCTGCATTGCAAAAAACAGGGATACTGCAGGAGTATAAGGTGTCTGGGCTGTTTCTTTATTTGCTGATTTTTTATAAGCTTTAAGATCTATATAATAAGGAGGCTTATCAACCATGGATTCCCATGCTTTCTTGCTCACAGATATTGCAGATAATCCCGGAGGTGCGCCTATGCATTTCTGGGAGCCTACGACAGCAATATCCACACCCCATTTATCAACAAGAACTTCATCCCCGCCAATAGTAGTCACGCCGTCCATGATAAATATGGCGCCGTATTTTTTTGCCAGATCGCCTATTTCTTTTGCAGGATTCTTGATGCCAACTGATGTATCATTATGAACAAGAGTTATTGCTTTTGCTCCTTCTGCCAGCGCGCTTTCAACACTGTCAAGTTCAATGGATTCACCTTTTGTCCAGTCAAATTTTACAGCCCTGACTTTGCCGAAGCGTTCTCCGATCTCCCTGAAGCGTTCCCCGAATTTCCCGTTCTCAATTGTTATAAGAGTATCTTTTTCCCCGATATTGTTGCTAACCGCAGCCTCCATGGCACAGCTCCCCGACCCTGTGATTATATACATGTCGTTTTTGGTACCGAAAAGCTCCTGGAGCGTTGTCCGGCATTCACTGTACATGTCACCGAATTCCTTGCCCCGATGCCCGATAATGGGTCTGGACATGGCTCTTAATATCCTTGGTGCAACGGGCACAGGACCCGGTATCATCAATAAGTTATTTTCAAGATTCATATGATATTCTCCTGATTTTTTCCTATACAACTAACTTGCATGTATATCTTTTGCAGTAATATAGGGATTATGAGGTAAAAATGGATCAAAAATGAGAAATAAAAGTGGAATTAATTCAGCATCCAGGTAATTCGGCTCCTGGTTGATCAACAGAGTCATGCTCTCGTTCTGAAGCGCCAGGCAACAAGCAGCGCCGTAAAGACAAAAATCACAGAAGGGAACGGCGTTGCTTTCGCCGGAGCGCCCGTTCCTGTTATTTCCGGCGCGGGAGTCGTGGCGGCGCCGGTGTACTGCTCGTCGAGGATGTAGGGATTGGCGATGGTGAATTGGATAATTTTTTCCTTTTTAGCTTTTGTATCATAAAATTTTATAAAAAGATTAATAGGTGTGTTAGCGTTTTTCCAGGCACCATTTGGAGCTACTGTCCAAATATAGGTTTTTGACCATCCAGAATTAATATTAAGATTATCAATTCTTTTTTCTTCTTCACTTGGTCCATTTAATATTTTAAAGGCTTTTGTAACCCCAGGTTCAGTCAATGCAATTATTACATGGCCATTAATTTTTGAGGTGACTTCAATTTTAACTTCAGAAGGTTCACCAATTTTTAATCTAACGTCTTCGACAGTTTCCATTGTTGCATTTTTTTCATTAAACCACGCTTTAACAATTCCATAATCATTTTCCTCAGCTGCTATTATATGTAAATTAATAATTAAAACAAAAATTGAAAAAAATAATTTATATTTAATATTCATCTTATCACCTTATAACCATCAGTTTCTTCAATTGGATTGATTATATTTTTATCCCCAATACCTAATATTTTTCCAGGAGGTACTACTATGAAAGTCCCTGTCGTAAAATTGAATTTAATCGGAATATTATCTCCTATCGGTAAACCTGTCACTTTGTCAATAATGCCAAAATCTTCTTTTCGAACATATACCTGTGCTTCGTGTCCGAAAATCGGATCAGGATGTACTTCATTATCAATATCCTGCACCTCAAATACTACAAACTCACCTTCCACATTTATAGCCCACGCATTAAACGTGGCAATCCATGGCTCCAAAGAAGGTAAAATGTTAATTCCGGTTTGACCCAGTAGATTAATATTCCTCAACTTCAAAGTATACAATCTCGGATTAGAAGGAAGCGGTTTGAATGCATCCAGATAATTCGGCTCCTGGTTGATCAACAAAGTCACGCTCTCATTCCATGCCTGAAGCTTCCCTGGCTCATAAATATTCCCATTCTCATCCACATGATATGCCCTCATACTAACAGCAAGAGGCAGCTTGAACCCGCGCGACAGGAACTTTGCAGCATCACGGTTTGCCTGCTTCACTTTATCAGGTTCGGAAAAGTTTTTCTTTATCTCATCATCGATTCTTTTACTCCCTTCAGAAAACTTCTCCCGTATCTGATACTTCACCTGGTCAATATACCACTCGCGGATAACAGAAATCACCTTTGCACTTGCGCTATTATACTTGCCTGAAAAATAATTTGACTTATTCACATACCCTGTCTCTCTAATGGAGATCTTCTCGATCAGGTCATCCCGTACCGCATTGATCAGGTCAGAAGGAACAGGATAATTCTCATAATTGATATCAGGGTCAAGATGAATATCACTCCTCATCCGTTCAGTAATATCATCAACAGCATACTGCGCCTCCTCAGAAACCCATGCGGGTTCATCCACTGTAAACGATTTTTTGTCAGTATCACCATTTAAGCCCATGTTCTTCAGGTTCGATATTTTATTAGAATCGAAAAAATCCCTGTATTGCAGGTATGCAGGTTCAAGATTCGGGTCTATGTAATTATGAGTCAATCCGTATGTCAATCCGTATCCGTATGTCACATCCTTTGAAGCATAAGTCCCGAACAGGTCATTTTTCGATGCAAGAGACTTCCCTACAAAATCAAGATTGATATTGGTATTTGAATTCTCAACAGCCTTCAAAGTAATCGCGACCCTATCCATGCGCGAATCAGTAGTGGTCATATAATTATAATGCGGCACCTGCTTCGTACAATCTTTTCCGCACGATTCAGTAACCCAGTACGTGTGCCTCCAGACATGATTTCGCGTCCATGTGAGCTCCCAGGTTTCACCATACAGGTTTCCGGGAATATACGAGTCTTTTGCTATCGTTCCTGTCTGCGTCATGCTGTCAGGTTCGCCCCATTCCTCAATACTGTCACTTTCCTCATATCCGTCATGAGATCCAGGATAATCCGTTGTTTGCCTTGCAACACCAGTTGCAAAAAGTGTACTGTAAACCTGCGGGATGACAGCTCTTATCTTCTTATTCACGATCGAGCCGCCAGGCTTTGAATCATTGTTCAGGTAATCAGTAATAACCGTGGTATTAAAATCATATTTTCCTTTCTGTGATTCTTCCTTTGCCTTATCAGGATCACCAGTTGAATTATACGCATCCTCCTTCGGGTCAACTTTGATAGAATTATTATCAAGCGTCACATCCTCGTATTTCTTTTTCTTTCCCAAAATCGTGTATGCGGTCTCGTTTGCATATTCAACAAGGCTCATAGGATCAATTGAGTTAAAAACAAAACCCTGGTCAAGAAGCAGCGCCCCATTAAGGATCAGGGAAAGGTGCGAGTTGTTAACGATGTTAAGGGGTGTTTCTTTTCCATATTGCATATACCCGCGGCCCCATGTGTATGCCATTGCAAACGCAGTTGTCTCTGTCATCACTGCATTTGTCCCGTTAACTCTTATTTCGTATTCCTCGGTGAGATCATGCAAAAGCGGATATCGCGATGTGATAAGTGTTTCCACGATTGTGTTCTCGCTCAAAAGTTCTGATTTCATATCAAGATCATTAAGATGAATTTTCACAGGTATGGATACTTTCCAGTATGTTTCATAACCATTCTGTCCGGGTTCAAATAGCGGCGGACGTATAGTCCTGTTGAGTTTCGTTCTTATCGGCGTAATGGTTATTTTTTCCCATGAATCAGGATGTTCCACGTTCACCGAGTATCCGCCGTATGTGAAAGTATCGTACATGTAGTTTGATACCATATACTCATCAAATGTTTGATTTGTCATGGCTCGCGCCCGGTTCATATTGAATTTATAAGTGTCACCGTTTGTGCCGTTATAATATTGGCTTGTGTTATCAGGGTTGATAACCGGCGTTTCTCCAAGTTTCTTGAGTGCTTCCATGCCTGCATAGTTTAAAGCACGTTTCAGGTCTGCCTTTGCATATGCCAGCGCCTGGTCAGGCGCTGATATTTCAATATTTGATGACATGGTCTTTGCCATTTTTATATCCATGCGTGTGAGGTTGAGTGAGATGATGGTGGACAGGATCACGAGGAATATGCCGATAACAACGAAGGGAACGCGGGCTGAGTCATCGCGGAGGAAGTGGATATTTTTATAGCACTTATCATTTTTTATGGGCATATAAGGCTGCGAAAAAGAACTGTTTTGTTGATAAGGTTTACTATTAGCATAAATATTGTAGTTATCCACTAGTTAAGATAATTAAGATATGTTAAAATAATAACTGTAAGCTGCCCGTTAAATCCTGAAAAAAGCGGGATCAGGAGATTATCATCCAGCTTATTGGTAATCGTCTCAACGATCGTTGCCGTACCTGCCATCACAAGGACAAGTATCAGGTTTGGCAGGAACAACAATCCGATAATAATATCTACGACAAACTCTGCAGCGCAGCCTTCATATGCCCTGTTTTTCAATCCCTTGATCCATGTCCGTCCGAATACCTTCCCGAAGATAGCTGCAGATGCATCCCCGAATGTGGTCATAAGGATGGCAGCCGAAGCAATCTCTTTAGAAAAAACTGAAATTGCGATTATGCTGCCTATCGTGAAAAATACATGACCTCCAAGCCTGTCTGCTTCTTTTACCCTGAAAAGGCTATGAAATACAGGTATTTTTTTCCCCCATTCTATCCTGAAATACTCAAGTTCAAGGATCACGATCAAATAAACCGTGAGCAAAAGAAGCACTGCTTCCTTGCCGAAAAAATGATAAGTCAGGACTATTATGATAGAGGTCACGTGTACTGCTTTTCTTATCACTTCATGGATAATGTCTTCACGATGCAAATTTTCACTTTCCTTTTTAGCGCAAATTATCTATATCAATGATACCTTGCATATCATCCTTTGCTTTGTCCTCTTTTCTTTGCCCTATGTGAAATAATCGCATTATAAAGATGGCTGCATACGCAATGAAAATTACAAAAAACAAATAGATCACCCTGTCTATCAGGGAAACTATGACGGCAATGGTTATTGGTATTCCAACCATTGAATAGATACCTACCATAATCAATTCTTTTATCCCCAGGCCTCCAGGAATCGGAAGAATAGAGATTAACCAGAGGACCAGGGAAAGGGAAACTATGAGATCTGCAATGGTAATATCATATCCCACACTCTGGAAGATCATATAAGTTTTTAAATAAATGAATGCAAACATAAGAACAGAAAGACCAATATCTATTGAAAGGATTTTTCTGTCTTTCATGATCGATTTGTAGGTTTTTTCGAATTCAGCAATACCTGTTATTAAAAGTTCTTCGAATATTTGATATGAGTCAAACCTTTTCCTGATGAATTTGAATAATGAAAAATAATATGTTCTCTTAAGGATCAAATAGAAGAATGAAACTTGAGCAGACCTGTTTATCTTATGTTTAGAAAGATATGCAAAAAATGCCAGCAGGAAGAATATGAGTGCTATCACTTCTAATAAAATTGATAGCCACCGGGGTATATCCAGGAATAGCAGCACAAAAATTAAAGAAAAGCTCACAGGGATTGAAAACACAAAGCTGTTCGTTGTCTGGTCCATGACAATAGTAGCATACCAGTTAGCATGACGATGATCATTGGTTACATTCTTCAGGAACATCGCTTTTCCGAAACCGCCAAATGTTCTTGCGCGCGCTACATTAGTATTGAGAACATTTTCTCCCATAAGCCCCAGGAAAAGGATTGAAAATTTTACCGGCTTTAGCCTGTCCACAAGGAATTTCCATTTTAAGGCCCATATCAGGAATCCGCACAGTTCAAGCAAAATTGCAAGAATTACCATGTTTGGGTCAATTGATCGAAGAATTATGACAAGCTGTTGATAATCGATTAGCCGGAGTATAATAACTAATGTTAATAACCTGAATATGAAGATTATCTCGCCAGGCTTCATTCTTCCTTAATCCACATTGATAGATATATATATATTTACCTTAATCACAATTGAAATAGAATATCGGAGGGATGAGCTATTCGAAGATACGATGAAGAGAGAAAAACAAAAATGTTTATTTTGATTGCACTGATCGGAGGGCTGATATTAGGATTTGCTTCTGACAGGTTTGTAACAGGTTGGTTGGGATCTTCGCAATTATATATTATTGGAATTACAAACGAGGTTGATGTCGGAAAGTCTACTAATGTCACGTTCATAACTTTTGGCAATGATAAAGTAATAAGTAACGCCAGCGTAAATCTCGATGGGCCTGCATCAGGTGCAGGATTAACCGATAAAAACGGGATGTTGACTTTGACTGTAAATGCCACGTCAGGAGGAAATATCAATGTCACTGCTGGAAAAGCTGGTTATTATAATGCAACGGCAACTATGATTGCCATACCAGGGCTTGTTATCAGCGCCACGCCCACATTACTTACATCAAATACGGCATCTTTTGTGACATTTTCCGCGAGCAGTGTTGGAAAACCTGTTGGAGATGTTCTGGTGAATCTCTCTGGTGCGGGAATTTCACTTGATGGGGTTACAAACAGTAACGGTGAAGTTGTCCTGCAAGTAAATCCTCCTAAAACAGGTGCAATTCTGGCGATCGCAAGAAAATCGAATTATACTGAAGGTTCAACCACTATAACATCCACGAGCCAGCAGGCATTGAGCGTTTCTTCAAGCCACAGTGCAGTAGCAGTAAATGTTCCGATGTATGTCACATTCACAGTTACAGCCGGAGGATCAAGAGTTAATGATGCCCTTGTAAGCTTAAGCGGCACAGCATCCGGAAGCGGGATCACGAACCAGGATGGAAAAGCCATTTTACTTGTGACACCCGGCACAGCAGGCACAATTACTGTATCTGTGAGCAGGACAGGCTATGCAGGAGGCTCTACTACTATCACGTCGACCGGCATACAATCATTGTCCATAAAATCAAATCCTGCAACAGTCACAGCAGGAGTTCCTGAGTTTGTCACTTTCACAGTGACAAGCGGTAGTAATGCTGTTGCCGAATCAACTGTCACACTTACCGGTGCTGTTAGCGGAAGCGGGATCACCAACCAGAACGGCCAGGTCATATTATATGTTAATTCAACAGGGGGTGGAATTACTGCTACTGCAACAAAGAATGGTTTCTCCACTGGAAGTATGAGTCTTGGTGTATCAGGCTCAGGCCAGAAATCTCTTGCTATTATCGCAAGCCCATCCAGTCTAACCAACTGGGTAACAACATATGTTACTTTTATGGTTACAAGCGCAGGTTCTGCGGTAAGCGGGGCAACAGTTGCAGTTTCAGGAGGCGGAATCAGTACTGACGGCATAACAAATTCTGCAGGCCAGGTAACGTTGCAGCTTAATGCGGCAGGACAAGGAACTATCAGCGTGACAGCCCGGAAAACCGGATACGTTGATGGGCTAACAACAATAGACCATTGATTTTTATGCTGGAAAATATCACGCGATTAATGGAAAAAGGAAACCCTGTAAGCATTCTTATTTCCAATGAAAAGGGCACGGAAAGTCCACTTTTATATTGTGAACTCGTGCATAGAGCAAGGTATGGCGAATCTTTTATAATCACGAGCCAGGGATGCAGTGTTTGTGAATATGTTTTTTGCAATGCGGAAAACTCACCGGGAGATTATTATAACAGTACTGGCAGGTACAAGAACCAGAAGGCGACATCAAATGCTGTTTCTTCGTTAAAGAGGTTTGAAATTAATGGCCGCTCAATAAGGATTACTCCTTTTAAAGGAGAGAAATTCGATGTCCTGATCCTTTACCTGAAACCCGTCAGGGCGATGAGGATAATCCAGGCTTATGCATATCTTGAGGGGAAGCAAGTCAAGATCAGTACCGGGGGTATAGCATCAATTTGCAGCGATTGTACTGTAAATCCATTGCGGGGAAAATTGAGTTACTCTCTGGGTTGCAAAGGTTCAAGGAAGCATAGCAAATATGGAGATGATGAGGTGGTTGTAGGAATCCCTTTTGAATTAGCAAAAGATATCGATGAAGCTCTCGGAAAAATCCCTGAGACCCTTTCATGAGTTTCTGAAAAGGCTCATCAAGCTGGCGTTGGTCAATTTTAATGTTTAACCATACGATACATTCCTTTTTCCCAAGAAAAAAATGGTGGGGAGCCACTCTCCCCAGAAAGTCCACGTTGCTATGTGAACTTGAAATTTGCTACATGTGCCGTTCCATCTATAAGTTTCACGTTAAGCTGGCGGGAGGTATTGCTCCAAGCCTTTTCGATCTTCCGGACATAGATGAAATGAATCTCCCTCCCACAAACAAAGATTTTTTAAAAGCTCATCTGAGCTGGTATGTGTGTATTGGTTCAACTGGAAAATATTATAATATTAATTATCTAAGAATATATACACAACCATCCTCTCCCCTTCCCCCGGCACCCCAAAATCCACGCCGGCCTTGAACTTCTCTCCGCACTCGGCGCCATCAAGTTAAAGCCAATTGAAATTCGGGATTTACTTTACAATCTAATCTCGAAAAACTACGATACAATTGATGCAATCCTGGAAGCAGCCCAGAAAGAGGGGCTTCTGCAGCGAACTGAGAAAACATATGTGCTTACCCCAGAGGCATCAGGTCTTGAATTTGAAAAGCCCAGGATCGTGACTATGCTCCTGAAGGAGTGACGCAGCTTATGAACGTGATCTCGCGGGTCAGGGAAGACCTGAACCCAGGCCTGAAAGTAGGCGCTGTTCTTCTGACTATATATGATGAAAGGACAAACCTTACAAAGGCTATCAAAGAAAAGGTACGGGAGGTGTTTGGAAATATCGTTCTGAATACGACCATTCCTCGAAGCGTAAAGCTGGCAGAAGCACCGAGTCATAAGCAGACGATTTTGACTATGCTCCTGATTCAGAGGGGTCAGGGCATACATGGCCCTCTCAAATGAATTGATCCATACTCCAATAATCTAAATAACATCAAGACACTTATCACATTATGCAAGTTCTCGCAGAGTTTGAATTCAATGCCGGAAATGCTGCCAGCATAATCTATGAAGCATTACTTCCGGAACTTGACCAGGATTACCAGCGCACCAGAACATCACTTATGCTCAAGGGTGATACGCTTATTTTAAAAGTTGAAGCAAACGACACAGTTTCGATGAGGGCTGCCTTGAACGGATGGCTGCGGCTCATAAAAATCACATACGAGATGTGTTCTTTGACTTCTGATACACAAGTTATAAATTGAGGATATACAATACTACACCAGATTTACAGGTGAATTAAATGAGTTCAGAATTACCCCCACAAATTCAAAACCAGCTTGCACAGTTGCAGCAGATACAGCAGCAGGCTCAAGCCCTGGCAGCCCAGAAGAACCAGGTCGAGATCAACTTAAAAGAAACAGAATTGGCTCTGGCAGAAATTGAAAAACTTGATGACAGCTCTGTAGTTTACAGGGCTATTGGAGATTTGCTCATTAAGACCGAACGTGAAAAAACGAAAAATGTCCTGGTTGAGAAAAAAGATATGCTTGGCCTGCGTGCAGAGACTATTACACGACAGGAAGAACGCATCCAGAAAAGATTCCAGCAATTACAGGAGCAGCTCAAACAGGCGATCGGCACTCCGGCCGCCAAGTAATTATGGAGTTAGACGAATCTGAATTCTATAACCAGCTGCTGGACTACAACAACATTCTTTATTTATGTCACAGGAATGCGGACCCTGATGCCCTTGGAAGCGCATTTGCGCTAAAAGAAGCAATCGGGGGAACGATTGGAGTTGTGGACGGATGCGACAGGGTTGCGTCCCAGATTGCCGGCCAGTTGAATATAGAATATGTACTTTCGCCAAAGGGAGATTATGACTTTGTGGTCGTTGTGGATACGTCCACACCTGCCCAGCTGAATGGGTTTCCATTAAAGTCTTATGCTGTTATTGACCATCATTCGACCTCCTCACTGTCTGAAAATTCGGCTTTTCATCTTCACCGCAATAAAAGTTCAACCGCCGAGATCGTTCTTGAAGTCTTAAAAAAAATGGGCGCACCCATTATGCGGCGAACTGCTTTTGCCCTGCTATCAGGAATAATCACGGATACAGGCAACTTCAGGCATGCATCATCGGATTCATTCAGAGCTGTAGCTGAACTTATGGATATCAGCGGTATAGAATACAATGAAGTTATTGATCTTTTATCTTCAGTTCCGCAGGATGTCTCAATGAGAATTGCCTTTTTAAAAGCAGCCCAGCGCTCGGTCATAGAACGTGTGGATGACTGGATAATCGTTTCATCGCATGTGAATTCTTTCGGGGGCGCAGCAGCCTCAAGCCTTGTCTCAATAGGCGCAGACGTTGCATTTGTTGGCGCAAAAAGGGATGATGTTGTAAAGGTGAGCGGCAGGGCAAGAAGGGAGATACAGAATGCAGGCATAAACCTGGCAAAACTGATGGAAGATATTAGCGCCAAATTCAATGGTACCGGAGGCGGTCATGAAGGCGCAGCAGGAATGGATGCATCAGGGGATGTAGAAACTATCCTTGCTGCCTGTGTCGGGTATGCCAGAAATTCAATTACAAAACGACTATAAGTCAACCATTTGGAATTATTATTCTCACATTGCTCATCAATATTTTTATGCTCTCGATATTTCTGCATTTTCAGGATCAAGTCCGACCCATTTAACTTTGTAACCGAGAATATCAAGCATCTGCTGGCTTTTTATTCCGTATTTCTCGAAAATAATAATGGCTTCACTATGTTTTTTGATGCTATCCAGTTCGCTCTGAATTGTTTTAATAGTTTGATTATCTACAAGCTGGTCTCCGATGAGTGAATGCCCGTTGATCTTCTGCCGTATCACAGTCTTTAAGGCATCCAGGCCGACACCATATTTTCTTGCGATTTCATCAAGATCAATAACACTCCCCTGCAAAATAATTTCGATGTTTTTAAGCTTTTCAACTTCTTCAGCGAGTTGTTTCTCCTCATATCGTCTCAAGATTTCCAGTATCTCAAGATATGGTATTTTCTTATCATAAAAAATCAGGTTATCAACTTTGAATTCCGGGCCTGAGCAAGCAAGATCATTATTCACCAGGAGTATCAAGTTTTCCTTTTCTGTCAGCAGATTTATCTTTTGGATTTTATTCTTGAGATATTCAGGTGTCCAGAAGCCAATGATTTCAACGTATATCCTGGTACCGTTTCTCTCAAGTGAAAAATCAGGAATAAAGGCATACTGACCTGCTTTCATCAATGCCGGTTCTCTCTTACATGACCATCCGTTGAAGTTCAGTAAAGAGAACTCTTTTTCAATGGCACTATCAAAAGTCTCGATATTAGGGTATGCTTCTATATTGAAAATCTGTCTGGTATTATCCAGGGTAAAATCATAAATCTTTTTTCCCTGCATTGTTTTTTTCATGATACTTGCTTTCAAATTCCATTTGCTGCACTTCATGATAGTCGGCAGCAACTTTGCCAGAGCTGTACCATACTTTTCAGTCATTTTGAATATGCTAACAGGACCATCGATGATTATTTTTCCATCCTGGATAAGGTACATTAATCCAAGCCGTTTAATCTTCCAGAAGATATCCTGGTAATTTCCTTCTATCTGAATTTCCATACCCCATGCTTTAAAAAGAAGCGTTTGCGTCAGGGATAGATTATATTGCCTGAGCAGGTTTTCAGGTGTTGTGGTCTTGAATTCTTTTATTACGAGATTCTCTTCCATATCCGCCCACAAAATCTTTTCAAAGGCATCAGTCTCAATAGACAATCTTCTGGCAATCCTTTCAATAATCTCTTTTCGTTCCTTAATATCACTAACTGCGCCATTGCATTCCTCAAAAACAGTTCTTCTTGCAGTGACTGGTTCTATGAGCGAATCCATCTCGATGATGCATCTTCTCTCAAGAATTTGAGTTAGTCCACGGATCAAGCGGTAATCTATCTCCTCAAAATCTTCGATTTCTTCAACGAGTTCCCCATATGTTTTCCCGATATGTTCCTGGAACAGGTTAATAACCGAGCTTGAAATTTCCAGGTTCTTCCGGTCAAGCGTAGCGTAAACAGGCTCTATTTTTCCGTTGTAGATCTTTGTAACAAGAAGGTCACTGGTTAGCATTTTTCTTACCTTATAGCTTTATTTCTCCTTCTTGCCGTGTTAATTTCACTTGTTTCACCGGATACAATTTCATAAAGGATAGCTTCCTTTCCTTCTTTCTTTCTGAGTATCCTTCCCAGCCGCTGTATGAAAGCTCTTTCACTGCCTGTTCCACTCAAGACAACGCCAACATCGGCTTCGGGAACATCTATTCCCTCGTCAAGAACTCTCGATGTAACAACCGCTCTATATATTCCTGATCTGAACCTGTCCAGAATATAGCTCCTTTCCCTGGTCGCGGTTCTGTATGTAATGGCTGGTATTAGAAATCTCTTTGATATCATGTGAACCAGTTTGTTATGTTCGGTGAAAACGAATAATCTCCCCTCTTTATGTTTTTTCAGGATTTCTGAGAATTTTTCTATCTTCGAGACACTGTTCAGGGCGATGTCTCTTGCCTTATTTCTTGCAAGAAGTGCCTTCCTTGCGTCAGGATCTCTTCCGCTTCTGATTACAATCTTCTGAAAATCCAATGGAGTCCTGATTGTGATATTATTTTTCCTCAGGTAGTCCGTAAAGGTTCCATGATTTAGATCATACTCTTTTTGTTCTTCTGCTGTCAGTTCAACAACAATCTTCTGGATCTTGAAAGGTGATAGGTACTCTCCTGCAAGCTCTCTTATCTTCGTCTCAAATACCTTCCCACCCATTAGCCTGTTAAGCTCTCTATGAGATCCGTCTTCTCTTTCATAGGTAGCAGTCAGACCCATCCTGAACGGTGAAGCAAACATCTCAGCAATTTGTTTAAAGCTCTCGGCTGGAAGGTGATGGACTTCATCAAAGATTATAAGACCAAACTTATTGCCAAGTTTTTCTGCATGTATATAAGCAGAGTCATAGGTTGAAACTGTTAAGGCTTTGATATCATGCTCCCCGCCACCAAGCATTCCCACTTCGATTTTAAACTCTTCCTTCAATTTGGTACGCCACTGGTCAAGTAAGTCAAGGGTCGGAACTATCACTATTGTTGGAGTGTTCAGCAAGCATATAGCCTTCATACCAATAATAGTTTTACCGCTTCCTGTTGGTAATGTGAGCACTCCTCGCTGGCCATTTAGGATCCATGCATCAAGAGCCTGTTTTTGATAATCCCTCAAAATAATGTTGCTATGAAGATCAGGACATGGTAAGAGGTCCAGGACATTATCCGTAAATTCGATGCCTGAATTTTTCAGGTAATCAATAATATCTTTATAGTGCAAAGCCATTGCTTTGAATGTTCCGGAACGCTCATCCCATGTTGAGTTTGGGATTCGCATATTCCCACTGATCGCGATTGTTCCCCGATTAAAAGTAAGTTGCATGATTTAATAGAAATCGTAATTATGTGTTAATAAACGTTGGCAGGGGATGTAAAACTAATTGAAATGTTCATTATTCGGGAAATATACCCTGGTCGTCGAAAAAGGTGTGTTTTTCACCGACATGCACAATAAGTTAAATCCCTCTCCCCCTTCCC
>NZ_NTMG01000027.1 GCF_002487355.1 Candidatus Methanoperedens sp. BLZ2
TAAAATAATTTCAAGTTATTTGAAGCTATCATAATGGCAATAAATAGATTAGACTATTATATTTATCTTTCTCTGGAACGGTTCTGTCAAGTTGAGGTTGATGGAACAAAATCAAATGACAACGAAATTTCCTAGCGCCGATATGCCCCCAGGCAATCACCCCACATCAAACCCGCGCCGTCAGGCATTACATGGACAACAAAAAGAAGAGGCATGTCCTCATAAACGAGAGGACTGGGAAAAGGCCAACCCCGGCATTTTTGGACATTTTTTATGTTATATCATTTTGGAATTTATTCCCACATTTTGTTTAACCATTTTTCTTCCATTGCATGCGTTGTCATTTAGTTGCTTCGTGTTAAACATTCACATTTCAGCCAGATCTTTGCATATTAATTTTGCCTGTTCCAACACGGTCTCTGTTGCTTTCTTTTGTTTATCCGGAGGATAACCATATTTCTTTAATATCCTTTTTACCATAACTCTAAGTTTTGCCTGGACACTTTCTTTCAATGTCCAGTCGATTGTCACATTATTTCGTACAGTATCAACAAGTTCTCTTGCGATGATTGTTAATTTTTCATCACCCAGAACCTTTACTGCACTATCATTTACTTCCAGGGCATCATAAAAAGCAAGTTCTTCATCATTTAAATTTAATTTTTCTCCCCTGAGTCTTGCTTCACGCATCTCTTTTGCCAGTTCTATTAATTCCTCAATGATCTGCGCGGTCTCTATGCTTTTATTCTGGTATCTTTTGATAGCTTTTTCAAGCATATTGGCGAAAGATTTGCTCTGGATCAGATTCTTTTTTGATCGAGTTTTTATTTCATCATTCAGGAGTTTTCTGAGCAGTTCAAAAGCAAGATTCTTATGAGGCATCCTTTTAACATCTTCTAAAAATTCATCGGATAATATTGAGATATCCGGTTTTTTCAATCCGACAGAATCAAAAATGTCAATGACCTTATCTGAGACAATAGCTTTGGAGATTATCTGCCTTATAGCAGAGTCCAGTTCTTCCTGTGTTTTACCTGCAATTACTGTGGTTTTAATAAGCCCTGACCTTATCGCCTGGAAAAATCCAACTTCATCACGAATCCTTAAAGCTTCTTCATGCGGGACAGCAAGAGCGAACGCCTGTGATAATCTGGTTACATATTCTAAATATCTTTCTTTACCATTCTCCTGCTTTATTATGAAATCCATAGCAGCAGGGATAAGTGACATTTTTTCCCTTGACGATGCTGTGAAGAATTTTGTATAATCAAATCTATGGAATAAAGCTGCCGTCAATTCATATTTTTCTAGCATCAGTGCAACAGCTTCTTCTTTATCCAGTGTGGTTTTACCCCTTCCACCGCTTTCAGTATATTCCGATAGTGCTTTCTTCAATTCATCAGCTATTCCAAGGTAATCAACAACAAGTCCTCCAGGTTTATCCTTGAAAACACGGTTCACCCTGGCGATTGCCTGCATCAATCCATGACTGCGCATTGGTTTATCGATATACATTGTATGAAGGCTTGGCGCATCAAATCCTGTTAGCCACATATCCCTCACTATCGCAATCTTAAGAGGGTCGTCAGGGTCTTTCATGCGGTCTCCCAGAGCTCTTCGCCGGGGTTTAGTCCGGATATGTTCCTGCCAGCTTAGATCATCACTTGCAGAACCTGTCATGATAACCTTAATAATTCCTTTGTCATCATCCCGATCATACCATTTGGGTCTCAATTTGACAATCTCATTATGAAGGTCAATGCATATGCGCCTGCTCATGCAGACTATCATGCCTTTGCCATCGAGGACTTCAAGCCGTTTCTCAAAATGGTCTACAATGTCCTTTGCGATAATTTTTATGCGTTTTTCACTGCCCACTATTGCTTCAAGTCTTGCCCATTTGCTTTTCAGCTTTTCTTTTTTCTCTACTTCTTCGCCCTCTGTGACTTCTTCAAATTCAGGATCGATCTTGGGGCGCTCATCCTGCTTTAATTCCAGTTTTGCAAGCCTGCTTTCATAATAAATCCTTACGGTTGCGCCATCTTCAACCGCCTGCTCTATATCGTAGATATCGATATAATTTCCAAATACGGCAGGTGTGCTCCTGTCTGATTTTTCGATGGGCGTCCCTGTGAATCCGATAAATGAGGCATTTGGCAGGGCGTCCCTCATGTGTTTGGCAAACCCATCAATAAAGTCATACTGGCTCCTGTGCGCCTCATCCGCTATGACGATGATATTTCTTCTTTCAGAGAGCAGGGGGTATCTGTTACCTTTTTCTTCAGGGAAGAATTTCTGTATCGTTGTAAAGACTATACCCCCTGATGCAACCCTGAGAAGATCCTTTAATTGATCTCTTGAAGTTGCTTGTTCCGGTTTTTGTCTTAGAAGTTCATGACACCGGCTGAAAGTACCAAATAACTGGTCATCAAGGTCGTTTCTGTCCGTCAATACAACGATCGTGGGATTGTCTAATGTCAGAACAAGTTTTCCCGTGTAAAAAGCCATTGTCAGGCTTTTTCCAGAACCCTGTGTATGCCAGACAACGCCGCAGCGCTTATCTCCCTGTGGGCTTGATGCCCTGAATGTTGTTTCAAGCGCTTTGTTCACAGCATGGTACTGATGATATGCAGCGAGTTTTTTATGGATATCCTGTCTTTCCTGCTCAAAAACTATGAAGTGCCTTATCAGATCAAGCAGTATTTTTTTATCTAACATCCCCTGAAAAAGAACTTCTAACTGCGGCATAGCCGAAGGTGCAATTTCTTTTCCCTCGATCGTTTTCCAGGGCATGAACCTCTCTTTGTTAGAGGTTATAGTTCCTGATCTTGCTTCTATTCCATCGCTTATAACCATAATCTCATTGTAAGGGAAAAGCGTCGGGATCTGGTTCTTGTAAGTTTCAAGCTGGTTAAAAGCAGTCCATAGCGTTGCATTTTCATCAGCGGGATTTTTCAGTTCAATGACAACGAGAGGCAAGCCATTTATGAAAAGGATTATATCAGGTCTTCTGTTATTGTTGTTTTCAATAACAGTGAATTGATTTACAGCAAGAAATTCATTATTGTGCGGGTTTTTGAAATCAAAGATCCAGACCTTATCATTCGCAATGCTTCCATCTTTTCGCCTGTATTCAACATCCAGTCCCTCAACCAGCTTCTTATGAAAGTTCTGGTTGTTAGTGATGAGCTGCGGGCTTTCTGTTCGTAATACCTTTTTCACGGCTTCTTCCCTTGTTTCTCCGGGTATATCGGGATTGATTCGATTAACGGCATCTCTTAGCCGTTTGACAAGAACAACATCTGAATAGCTTTTTCTTTCAGGGGAGATCCCATCAGGCGCAATATCAGGTCCATAAAGGATTTTGTATCCCATTTCTGAAATTATCTCAAGAGCTGCGGTTTCGACTTCTGATTCAGTCATTTTCATTTTATACCGCTTCCATTGAGCAGGATGTGATTTTCAACAACCCTTTTATAAAATGCATCACCCTTTTTTGCCATAGCTCTCCATTCTGATAATTTTAAAACAGATAAACTTACCTCTTTTTCCAGTTCTTCCTCAAGTCGTTTTGCCGCTTGTATGAATATTTCTTTCCTTGCAGATGTCACAATCAGAAAATCGATGTCACTTTTTTCGTCAAAATTACCTTTTGCATAGCTTCCAAAAAGAGCAAGGGAAATTATATTCGAGTCAATTTCAAGGAATTTCTCTTTTGGTTTTGAGGATAGCACAAAAGCAATACCGTATGCCTTTTTCAGCGGCTCAACCATGCTATTATCGGAATCCAGCCTGTAAATATGAGCCAGGCCTTTTTCTTCCTTAGACAGCAGCCCGTATTCCTCGAAGGACTTTACAGCACCGCTCACGCTTGCAGGGCTGACATTAAGTATCCTTGCAAGCTGTTTAATATGGAAAGAGGTATTTGGATTTGCAAGGAAATGAGCCAGGATTTTCCATTTTACATATGTTCTGAATAGTTCAATCAAATGAACCACCGTTCAATATATTAAACGCAAGTTCAGTATAAAAAACTATTCCAAGAAAATAAAGCAATCAATTTGCCTCTACAGACATTTCATATGCCTTTTTCATTAACTGTCTAACGAGTGTTTCATCTT
The DNA here is from genome assembly GCF_002487355.1 of Candidatus Methanoperedens sp. BLZ2. Classification (GTDB taxonomy): domain Archaea; phylum Halobacteriota; class Methanosarcinia; order Methanosarcinales; family Methanoperedenaceae; genus Methanoperedens. The sequence continues at coordinate 4,122 of NZ_NTMG01000027.1, forward strand.
TACCTGATGCTGTATATTTTTCTGAGAGAAGAAAATTTCGAATATTTTCAATATGCATTTGAGTCTTTCGAATTTCGGATTCATATTCTATGATTTCGGAATCCGGTATATTCTTGTTATACCGCATTCGAACTCCTTTTGAAAATGTTTCCCATAATAATTCTTCGAGTTCCTTAATGAGTTCATATTGCTTTTTTCCAGATAAAAGATCAAGGCATAATCGTGTGGTATCGTCCCATTCCAAATAAGTATCATACAATTCAGAGAATTCTTTGTCTGGAAATTCTGAGAGTAATTTATCAAGTACAGGTTCCAAAGTCTCTTTTTTTGAAATTAATCCTGCTTCAGTCCTGTTTACAATATCAATATATTCCTGGAAAATAGAATTAAATTTGTATGGCGCGTTAATCCCTCTATCATTACTTAATTTTCAATTTTTCAATCCTGCTAATATGCTTTTTCAAGCCGAGTGAGCGTATCCTTGCTTATTTTCCATAATTCCGCCATTGTTTCTTTCCAGTCTTCATCTGCAAGTATTCGCAAACCCACAACATCCGCGATGCGCTTGTGTCTGATGGCACTCCTTATATGATGACTCTTTTTTCGTACCAATGGACTGGTTTGAACGCTTCTGGACATATTTATTAATAAACCGTATTTATAAATAAACTTCCCTTTGTGAAATAATCATCCCACGTTTACCCGAATCTCACACGACACCAGCTTCGGGAGGAGGGCATCGCGGATTTAACAACTAATCTCCTGAGTTGCATCATATTATTATCGTTTCGCCAGTTTCAAAGCCTGCTTCATGTCGATTGGTTTTAATAAATTTACAAGTGGATTAAAATGATCATCATCTGTTAAAATATGCCTGACATTTTCAACTATGCCCGTCGCCGCTATCAGCGAATCAATTGTCGGTATGTCATATCTCAGGCGCAACTCTCCTGCACGCGCTGCAATTTCCTGAGTTACATTAACTAGAACGATCTCGGATGATTTAAGCTGCCTGACCGTAGTTTTCATCCGATTTGAATCTTTCATACCAAGATTCTTGATCAATTCTGTAAGTGAGACCGTTGAAGCAATACCAATAATTTTTCCATCATCTATGGCATCCGCAAAATCCGTATATGGAGGCTCATTTTTGCAGAGCATCGCCTCAATATACATAGTATCTACCAGGACTGTATTCATCGATCTCTCTTGCGATCTTCTATTATTTCTTTTGTTACAGCTTTAATATCAAGATCCGGCCAGGTTCCGCAAAGTGATCTGAGTTTTGTCCGCGGCATTAATTTAATACTACCCTCTTCTTCCTCTAAAAATAGCATATGCCCTTCTTTCAATTTGTATTTTTTCCTGATCTGAGCAGGTATGACTACCTGCCCTTTTCTGCTCATCCTTATTTTTTGCATTGTTTCACCATGGTCGATTCAGTTGTACTATGTTAGACTACGTTGGACATAGATATATGTTTTATCGTATTCACCCGAATCTCGCCCGACATCAGCTTCGGGAGAAGGGCATCTCGGATTGCAGCGAGCGTGCGGGATTGTTTTTCGTTGATTGTTATCTGTTTATCCAATGTTTGGACTAATGAACCAAACCAGTTACGTAGAGTTTCAGGTGGTAAAATAACCTTAAAATCATGTACGTCTGACTTGGTTACCGAGCCAAAAACCGTTCCTTCTGCTTCAAATTTATTCCATCCAGTCTGAGTAGTATGAAGCAAATAATAGAGGTATCCAGAATGCTTTCCTTTTAAGCGAAGCGCTGCAACTCCTCGCCCAATTGCACATCGTTCATCTGCTATATTAAAAGTTCCAACAGGCGCACGAACACTTAACAGAACATCCCCTTCTTCAGCAAAGCGGGTTGGCACTGTGCAGTAAACCCTCCTACTTGGAAATCGGAAGCCAAAATCGCTGATTCCTTGATAAAATGGTAATCCATCCCCTATTTCATTATAAGTTTCGCCAGGCGGTGATTGTCCCATTGTAATCTCGCAGATGTCTCCAAGCGTCCCAACTCTCCACCCCTTCGGCACCTCCCCAAGCTCCGTCTCCACCATCTCCCCGCCACTCGACCTGTAGGGCTTGCCCTCCTCATCCGGGAACTCAAAATCAGCGAACCAGAGCCTGAAAAGCGCCTGCCCGATGGCTTCGAGGGTGGAGTTCATCGAGCGGTTGAGGGCGATTTTTTCATCGAGAGCGCCCAAGGTATTAGCAATTTTATTTTGTTCATCTTCAGAAGGTAAAAGTATATCTGCATTCTCTATAACATCAGGATTGAATGCTGGATAGGTAGAAGTATGAGTGTCAGCGATTTGTGTAAGAAAATTTGTAAACTGGTCGGTTGTCAGATAGTAGTATAAATATTGCGGATTCGCTTTATAAGATGTTATTACTGCAAAACCTGTAGATGCGACTGTATTTTCCTTTGCTTTCTTTATAAATGTGAAATGTTTTAAATTTGGTCTGACGGTAGAAATTAAAATATCATTATCTCTTACAATTCTTTTGGCTCGACTTGGTGCTTCAGAAATAGATAACTTTTGTGTGTTCAAAATTTGTCTATTTTCTATCGATGAAATATCTATGTATTCTATCAGATCATATTGATAGTTCTTGTATATTGATAATTCATTAATTCTGGCGACGTCTTTAACTTTTACAACTTGCCAATCATCCGAAATGTCTTCGGTCTCAGTTTCCTTTAACTCTTGCTTCATTATCCTTCTATTTTACATTGTCTATTTCCTAACGTAATCTGATCATTTATTTCGTATAGGTCAGAATTAATATCATAATTTATTGTGACTGTTGCTGATAAGTCTCTACTATCTTTGATAGTTTTTAAGAATTTAGTTTGATAATCATTTAACTCTGTCGTCCAATATAACTCCGCTGTTCCCTTTTTTTCAATTCTTTTACGCGATATCATCTTACCCTGATAAATAACTGGTTGTTCGCCTCTATCCGACCTAATCCAAATTTCAAGAAGAGCCCTATCAAAAGTAATTTCAAGATACTGGGATTTATTAATTATCTTAAGATATAGTGTTGCATGTGGTATTTGAGAATTTAAGATAAACGTGAGAGGATTACTACTTCTCACATCAAATTCAATATCTTTTACAAATTTATCTTTTCGATAAATCCTTTTCCTTAGCCACGGCCAAAATCTGCCAATTGATTGAAAAAATATTTCATTAATTACATCTTGAATCATTTTCACTTCCTATTTCAAAAAATATTTTGAGTTTGTCTCCTTTGATTTGGGTTACAAAATCCATATCCAACCCTTCCAAAAAAATTCTTATACATTCTTTTCTCGCCTATCTGTTTTTTCATCCCCCCACCACCTCCCAGTACCCGCCCCTGTCAGCGCCGATGCGATGAATCAATCCTATATTCTCAAACTCGAACATCTCTCACTTCCTGCCATGCCTGAAAACATGCACACCTGCTCTTTTATCCTGCTGGACAACAGCATATGCCCGCTCTCTTGCTTCTTTCTCGCTCTGCCCTGAAGCAATAATGATCTCTTCAAAAACCGCAAACCATGCTGTTAATGAATCGATTTCGCTTAATTTTTTTCCGGCATATTTTGCATATGCCCTGCCGATCTCAAGAGAATACACACTTTTAAGAGCCGGATTCTTTTCCAGGATATTATGTATTTCTCCTCCATATTCCATCCTGCGGTCAGCGCTTCTCAAATAATACCTGAGAAGCTCTTCATCAGATTCCTTTTTTTCCACAACAGGCTCATCCAGAGATGTTATTATGCCGAACATGCTTTTTGTTTTTTGGTACTCATCTTGAATACTCCGCCTCATATTAGGGCCAATAAGTATCCCGTAAGAGCTGATTTGCCCGCAGTATGTTATTTTTCCCCTAAATTGAAGAAGGATTGTATTAACATATTGAGGTAGAAATGGAGGCATTACATCCTTGATTTCATCGCGCAGCCCAACAACACCGTAAGCTTTCTGTTCTTTCTCTGTAGTTAAAAAGATAGTATGGTTCTTTAAATGAGTAACTATCAGGAACTTACCTTTTACAAACTTCTTCCAGCTTTTTATTATCTCAAGCTCTTCATGAGTGAAGCTAAATGGATTTTCAGCAGCAAAAGAATCGATAAGTTCAGGATTAGTGAAGAGCTTCTCATGAAGATTAAAAATATCTTCAGGTTTCTCATTCTTTAACATGGGTTCTTTCAGATTTTTAATAACATGGAATTTCTGGTTTGTATAAAACAAAAGCGACCAGATTAACCTGTAAAATAGATCCGTGTCTTCTTTACTTAATTTCATTTTTGTATTCCTCCTGAAGCGGGCTTATCCAGAGATGTTATTACGCCAAACTTCTTTCTTGCTTTCTGGTACTCCTCCTTTTCGATATTATCCAATTTTTTATTAAATGCTTTGTCTGCTCCGTCATTTTTTCACCACTTCCCAAATTCCACCTTTATCAGGTCCGATTCGTTTAATAATATTGTCTTTTTTCAATTTCGCAATTTGCATCTCAATAGCCCGTGATGATAAGCCCATCTTTTCTGCAATCTCATTTGCACTGATAGCTGGATTTTCCTTTATAAGCAGAATTATTTTCTCCGAAGTTTTCTCCGAAGTTTTCTCCGAAGTTTTCTCCGAAGTTTTCTCCGAAGTTTTCTCCGAAGATTCTCCAGCCTTAACTAATGGGAATGTAATCTTATAAAAATCAATGCCACCTGAAACCACTGGTTCATCATAATACGTTTTCCAGCCATTGATCATCTTATCAAAACCAGAACCTGCATTCTCAGCAAGTTTTATGACCCTGAAAATTCTTGTAACAATAGGATTTCTTGGCATAGTGAAATCTTCCTTCATGATGGATTCTATGTCCTTGGGCAGACTTCCAGGGTTTAAGAATTCGATCCTGTCAAGGAAAACCCTGATCCTGGGTTTCATAGGGCTGAAATAATCAGAATGCATCAAAAGATTCACCAGCGCCTCCCGTATAGCGACAAGCTGGGGCAGATTATCAGTTGCCAAACCGTCTGCCCTCAATGTAAAAGGCAGATCGATCTTTTTCATCAGGCGCTCAAATATGCTGAAATAGAACCTGAATAGATTCTCTTCCTCAAAAAGCCTGTAACTGTACCGTGTCGGCGCATCAGAATAGGACGTTCCCATAATCTCCAGATAATCAACCCTGAAATCTGTAAGCATACGATTGATATTGTCCTCCCTGCCAAAGACAAGCATGCCACCGATTGTGATTTTACTATCTACCACAACCTGCAGCTTTTCAAGCAGTTCTATTGTCGACAGTTTATTATACCTGTGCTCCCGATTAACATTCTCCATATAGGTTCTATAATCTGAGATCGTTTTCCCATCCAGGTCATCAATTGTAAAATCTGTCAGTTCCTTATCCTTCAGACCAAAAGCAGAATCCCGATACATTGCATCAATTTCCACATCCGTTGCCTGCTGATCTCCGCTACCGGTTCTGATAAACGTATTTTTTCTTGAATTAAAATAAACAGGTTTCTGTTCAGATGCAGGAATATAGAAAGCAAGAACGATTTTTCCATCAATATTGTACTTTACACACCTGACCTTTATCTTTTGATTAAACTTTTCCCCTCTAAGGGTAGTTGTAAAATCCTGCTCGATCTTTTCAGCACCCTCAACACCAATGATCTTGAAGGTCTTGTCAACCTGACTTACTCCAAAAACAAGCCAGCCACCATTTGTATTCGAAAATGCGCTGACCGTTTCAAAACTGCTTTTAGGAATGGAAGTCTTCGCCTCTTTCACCTCGAAATCTTCCCATTCAAGTTCTTCCAACCGGTCGAACAATTCCTTCTGATCCATGAACTGATTTGTTCGCTCCTTCATTTATCCACCACCTCCCAGTACCCGCCCCTGTCAGCGCCGATGCGCCGGAACCATGGAATTTGTGCAGCAAGTTGCTGCATAAATTCAAAGTCGGAGTAAGTTTCAGCAAACTTTTTCATATATTTCAGGTTCCTCGGAGAAAATCCTTTCAATTCCGGGAAACTTATTTTCAAGTCATGTGATAAGCGGTCAACAATCTTGGAACCCCACCCTTCATTATTCTGCTTATCAGATATCGTTTTCCCGATCTCCCAATACAAAATAATCATTTCTGCATTTACTGAAAGGGCAGCTTTTACCTGTGCTGTTTTTATTCGATGTTTCAGTTTATTTAATACCTCTAAATAACTAAAATCAGGTACAGATGAGTTCATAATCTTTTTCATCCCCCTGCCACCTCCCGGTACCCACCCCTGTCGGCGCCGATGCGCCAGGGCAACATCTCAAATTGTGGGGACAACATACCCACTATTCCAGAAGTAGAAATATTATCATCCATTTTGATTTTGCCTAAAAACCGCGGGTCTTCGCAATAGCCATGTTTGGTCTGGCAATTAATTTCAAAAGAGACCCTTCCAGAACAGCCGGAACTATGAAAAGAATCAAGACTATTTACAGTGACATCATTAAGGTTAAGAATGATATCTGCATCTTCAAGATATTTTTCTTTTTTTTTCATTTTCAACAACCTCCATTTAAAGCTTCATATTCTTAATCTAAACCTTAAATCCCAGCCCTGCAAGATTCTTCCCTATCTCCCCTTCAAGTTCTCTCGACCTCTTGAACTGCCCCGCCAGTTCCCCCGTCAGCCTCGCCATCTTCTCCTCAAAAGGCTCCCCATCCTTCTCAACCTCCTCCGCGCCCACATACCGCCCCGGCGTCAGGATATGCCCATGCTTCCTGATCTCATCCAGCTTAACCGCCATGCAGAACCCCACCACGTCCTCATACTTCCCGCCCTCCCCGCGCCATGCGTGATATGTAGAGGCTATTTTCTGGACTTCATCATCAGTTAGTTCCCTGTGCCTCCTATCCACCATAACTCCCATCTTTCGCACATCAATAAAAAGAACTTCTCCGCGCCTGTCCCTGAATTTATGGTTTTTCTTATCCCGCGAAACAAACCAGAGGCAGGCAGGGATCATGGTATTGTAGAACAATTGCGATGGCAGCGCCACCATGCAGTCAACAAGATCAGCCTCGATGATATTCTTTCGTATCTCGCCTTCTCCCGAAGTATTTGAAGACATCGAGCCATTAGCAAGCACAAACCCTGCAATACCTGTTGGCGATAAATGATGAATGAAATGCTGCACCCATGCAAAGTTTGCATTCCCTGTGGGTGGGACTCCGAATTTCCATCTGATATCTCCCTTAAGAAGTTCACCTTTCCAATCGCTGTCGTTAAAAGGCGGATTGGCGATCACAAAATCCGCTTTCAGGTCCTTATGAGCGTCATTCAGGAAACTCCCTTCGTTGTTCCACTGCACATTTGCATCAATACCCCTGATCGCAAGGTTCATCTTGCACAGGCGCCAGGTGGTCCGGTTTGATTCCTGTCCATAAACCGCGATATCTCCAATTCTTCCTTCGTGCGCCTTCACGAATTTCTCACTCTGCACGAACATGCCGCCTGAACCGCAGCATGGGTCATAGATACGTCCTTTGTACGGCTCAAGCATCTCGACCAGGGTTTTGACTATTGATCTCGGTGTATAGAATTGCCCGCCTTTCTTGCCTTCTGCGTCTGCAAATTGTCCTAAAAAATATTCATAGACCCGCCCCAGGATGTCCTTGGATCTGCTTTCATAATCCCCAAGACCAATCGTGCCTATGAGGTCTATCAGCTCTCCCAGCCTTTGCTTATCAAGAGCAGGCCGCGCATAATTCATGGAAGAAAGAACACCTTTCAGTGAAGGATTATCTCTTTCGACAGCATCCATAGCTTCGTCAATAATTTTGCCGATGATTGGCTGCTTTGCGTTTTTCTTTAGATGCTCCCACCGCGCTTCTTTTGGAACCCAGAAAACGTTTTCTGCCCTGTATTCGTCAGGATCTTCAGGGTCTGCGCCAAGGACAGATTCTCTGGTCAAAAACTGGTTTTTCTCTTCAAAGGCATCAGAGATATATTTGAGGAATATTAAACCAAGAACCACATGCTTATATTCGGCAGCATCCATGTTATTTCTCAGTTTATCGGCTGTTTGCCAGAGCTTTTCTTCAAAACCCAGATTTGCGCCATTGCCATTGGTTTTACCTTTTGCCATTTTTGGTGCCCTCTTATTTTATCAAATTCACGCCTTTGTCCTCTATCACCATAAAACCACAACCCTATATAGTTTAGATAATAATAAAATCTTTGTATAAATTAAATTTCTGAAATCTAATTTTTACCAGAATCGGCTGTCTATGACTGTTTCCTAAAAAATACGGTAGATATGACAAGAATACTGAAGTTGAATTATAAATGGCGTCAAAGTTTAATTTACTGAAAAGATAACTGGCCTGACGATAATGGATTATCATACAGTGCAAGTTGGGATATTTGTGATATTATGCAACCGGTGATATCTTGTTAAACCCGCCAGTGGCGGCGCTTCCATCGGGGGGTCTGGGGTTCACAACCCCAGCGCGGTAAAGCAATGTTGACTGAATGTGTTAATTGTAAGCTCCATCTTACGATTTTTTCAAGCGCCATGCAAGCAAAAGTGCGCTGACCGTGAATATAACCGGAAGGAATGGTGTTGCCTTCGCCGAAGTTCCCGCAGGGGAGGGGGTCTTTTCAGGCACGGTGACGGTGTACTGCTCATCGAGGATGTAGGGGTTGACGATGGTGAATTGGATTATCTCATCATTCTTAGTTTTGAGATCATGAAACTGAACAATTATATTTATGGGTGCATTTCCATTTTTCCATGCTCCATTCGGAGCTAGTGACCATGTATATGTTTTAGACCAATTAGACTCTATGTTTAAATTGGATATCTTTTCATCTATTTTACTAGGTCCACTTAAAACGTCATAAGCAGTAGTTACTCCTGGCTCTTTTAATTTTAACGACACATGTCCATTAACTTTTGATAATACATCCAATTTCAATTCTATGGGTTCTCCGATCTTTAATTGAACACCATTTACGGTTGCATTTTCTCCATTAAACCACGCTCTAACACTACCATATTTATTTTCTGCACCTGCCACAATTTCAAAATTTAAAAATAATAATATTAAAATTAGAATTAATATTTTAAATTTCATTTTTTCACCTTAAATCCTGTGGACTCTTCGATAATTACCCAATCTTTGTCCCCTACTCCATCAACTTTACCCGGAGGTACAACTATGAAAGTTCCTGTCGTAAAATTGAATTTAATTGGTAGATTGCTTCCAATAGATAAACCTGTTACAGGATCATACACATCCAGAACATCTTGTCTCACATACACCTGCGCCTCATGTCCGAATATCGGATCAGGATGCACCTCATTATCCACATCCTGCACCTCAAACTTCACGAACTCACCCTCAACATCAATAGACCATGCATTGAAAGTCGCGATCCACGGCTCAAGAGATGGCAGAATATGAACTCCATTTCCTCCCAGCAAATTAATATTCCTCAATTTCAACGTATAAAGCTGCTCCTCACCGTATGGCATCTCCGCATCCAAGAAATTCGGCTCCTGGTTGATCAACAAAGTCACGCTCTCATTCCACGCCTGAAGCTTCCCTGGCTCATAAATATTCCCATTCTCATCCACATGATATGCCCTCATACTCACAGCAAGAGGCAGCTTGAACCCGCGAGACAGGAACTTTGTAGCATCACGGTTTGCCTGCTTCACTTTATCAGGTTCGGAAAAGTTAATCTTAATCTCATCATCAATCCTTTTACTCCCTTCAGAAAACTTCTCCCGTATCTGGTACTTCACCTGGTCAACATACCACTCCCGGATAACAGAAATCACCTTTGCACCTGCGCTATTATATTTCCCTGAATAATAATCCGGCCTATTCACATACCCCGCCTCTCTCACAGAAATCTTCCCAATCAGGTCATCCCGCGCAGCATTGATCAGGTCAGAAGGAACAGGATAATTCTCATAATTGATATCAGGGTCAAGATGAATATCATTCCTCATCCGTTCAGTAATATCATCAACCGCATAATGCGACTCCCCAGAGACCCATGAAGGTTCATCCACTGTAAACGATTTTCCATCAGTATCACCATTTAAGCCCATGTTCTTCAGGTTCGATATTTTATTAGAATCGAAAATGTTCCTGTATTGCAGGTATGCAGGTTCAAGATTCGGGTCTATGTAATCAACCCCATTCAAGAGATTCAATCCGTATGTCACATTCTTTGAAACATAAGTCCCGAGCAAATCGTTCTTAGAAGCAAGAGATTTCCCTGCAAAATCAAGATTAATATTGGTATTCGAGTTCTCAACAGCCTTCAACGTGATCGCGACCCTATCCATGCGCGAATCAGTAGTGGTCATATAATTATACTGCGGCACCTGCTTCGTACAACCTGCCCCGCAAGATACCGTGATCCAGTACGTGTGCCTCCAGACATGGTTTCGCGTCCATGTGAGTTCCCAGGTTTCACCATACAGGTTTCCGGGAATATACGAGTCTTTTGCTATCGTTCCTGTCTGCGTCATGCTGTCAGGTTCGCCCCATTCCTCAATACTGTCACTTTCCTCATATCCGTCATGAGATCCAGGATAATCCGTTGTTTGCCTTGCAACACCTGTTGCAAATAAAGTACTGTAAACCGGGATAATGACAGCGCTTATCTTCTTGTTCACGATCGAGCCCTCAGGCTTTGAATCATTGTTGAGGTAATCAGTAATAACCGTGGTATTAAAATCGTATTTTCCTTTCTGTGATTCTTCCTTTGCCTTATCAGGATCATCAGTTGAATTATACGCATCCTCCTTCGGGTCAACTTTGATAGAATTATTATCAAGCATCACATCCTCGTATTTCTTTTTCTTTCCCGAAATCGTGTATGCGGTCTGGTTTGCATATTCAACAAGGCTCATCGGGTCAATTGAGTTAAAAACAAAACCCTGGTCAAGAAGCAGTGCCCCGTTAAGGATCAGGGAAAGGTGCGTATTATTAACAATGTTAAGAGGCGTGTGTTTTCCATATTGCATATATCCCCGGCCCCATGTGTATGCCATGGCAAACGCAGTTGTCTCGGTCATCACTGCATTTGTACCGTTAACTCTTTGTTCGTATTCTTCAGTAAGATCATGCAAAAGCGGATATCTGGATGTGATAAGTGTTTCCACGATTGTGTTCTCGCTCAAAAGTTCTGATTTCATATCAAGATCATTAAGATGAATTTTCACAGGTATGGATACTTTCCAGTATGTCTCATAACCATTTCCATTCTTTCCAGGTTCAAATAGCGGCGGACGTATAGTCCTGTTGAGTTTTGTTCTTATCGGAGTAATGGTTATTTTTTCCCATGAATCAGGAGGTTCCACGTTCACTGAATATTTGCCGTATGTGAAAGTATCGTACATGTAGTTTGATACCATATACTCATCAAATGTTTGATTTGTCATGGCTCGCGCCCAGTTCATGTTGAATTTATAAGTGTCACCGTTTGTTCCGTTGTAGTACTGGCTTGTATTATCAGGGTTGATAACAGGTGTTTCTCCAAGTTTCTTGAGTGCTTCCATAGCCGCATAGTTTAAAGCACGTTTCAGGTCTGCCTTTGCATATGCCAGCGCCTGGTCCGGTGCTGATATTTCAATATTTGATGACATGGTCTTTGCCATTTTTATATCCATGCGTGTGAGATTGAGTGAGATGATGGTGGACAGGATTACGAGGAATATGCCGATAACAACGAAGGGAACGCGGGCTGAGTCATCGCGGAGGAAACGGGTTTTATTCATTTTCATTTCCTTTTCTCCCATAAAGACAATGTCGCCTGCGCGCGATTAATGTTTATTCGTGAAAAAACTTCAATAATGATCCTGTCTTTTGCCTCAACTATCGTGATGGCATTATTCACATACATATCCGCAAGTTCAGTAGAGAATGATCTGATCTCTTCACCGGTTGCAGCCTGTATTTCTTCTTTTGCAGCTACTTTAAGATAATCTTTGAGTTTATCTGCCATTGTTCCTGATAAGTCGGCGCTCACGTTATTCAGTGTATTATTTATCCCGTCATTTATTTCCTGGTTAAAGGATGTTTCAGAATCCAGCAGGAGGCCATTGACATCTTCGATCATCTTGTTCCTGGACTCATCAAGAACTGGGCCCAGCTTTTGATCTACTATCAGGTCAACGGAATCATCGACTGTATCATTAATTATATTATTTATTTTATTAGAGATCTCCATCTCTATCACATTCCGGGCCGATTCATTGTTTTTCAATTCTTCCAGTGTAAATGAAAAGTTTCCGAACCTGCTGTTATTGAAATTATTCTCGATAATATCCTCCACTTGTTTTCGTGAAATTACGATATGATAAGGCATCGTGATATATGCTGATTCCACGTATGCATTATCAGGTACAGGTTCCCCGATATCCAGGTCTCCCCCGATGGGTACGCCGGTAAAAGGCCGCCACAATACTGTGAAATTATAACCATACCTGTCCCCGATCTGCTCATCAAGATAATTTTTCATGATACTTTTTGAACTGTTTGAATAATTTGTCATCATGAAATTCAATTGTGTTCTTGTCCCATTGTAATAAATAACCCACTGCACTGCCGCATTTTCAGCCGCAATATCAGAAAAAGTCTTATGTCTTAATTCTTTTCCCGCGATTATTTTTTTACCCGTTGTAAAAACCGGGGAATTATTCAATGGGCCGGCAACTGCATCCAGCTGGTCGCCTGCTACTATGTATTCAAATTCATACACCTTTCCATTCAGAAGCGTGAGCAGTGTATCCCCCGAATTCTCCTGGCTCTTTGATTCAAGCGCCGATTTGATCTGGGTGTTGCCTGTTATTGACGGAAGAAGTATCATTGCTGAAATAGAGATCATGATAAGGAACAGGAATATATCAAAAGTTGTAGAGAAACCCCCTGTATCTTTATAAAAACCGTTCTTCCTCTTCCCCTTCCTGTTCTGCTTCACTTTCATCATCATTTTCTCCATATTTTAACAGTAAGTATACCTGGCTGCTCTTCTACATCATTGAACCTGACCGTTACTGGTATTGAAGCAGAGACACCGATCTTTGATTCGCTTAAGTCCGGGTTTTTGATAATGATGTTATATGCCCTGTTTTCTGAATTTGAATCGATCTTGAACATGAAATTGTAATAAGAGCCGTATTGCTGGAATATTTCAGCAGGGTCGAGTTTTTCCATTTTTTCCGAATCAATCACACCAGGGTAGCCGCCAGTCAATGCACTATCCCTGCCAAGCTTCTTAGCAAGATTTGCTGCATCCTCGTAATGCCCTGCGATGAAGGATTTTTCCTGGTATGTCGTATAAGCCTGGGTAATGACGGCGATAAAAACAATAAATCCAACAACAGCCAGAGCCATAGCTGGAAGCTCAGTATATGGCTCTATCATTCCTTTTTCATCACTGGTAAACGAAGACATAATCTCTTTTTTGAATTTCCGTTTGATTCTTATAATGGATTATTACCTTTTCGATGAACAAAGGCTTATTAAGGTCAGGGATAAAAGGGCTCACAGCAAGCTCTTTTCGTGTTGATTCAAATATCGTGTCCACTTTTTGTTTATCAACCTCAATATCAAGAGGACTTGATACGTCCCCATTTCTTCCGCCACCTATCGCATCGCTTACATATTTTCGAAAACCGGATGTATTGCTCCAAATACTGTTCGGGGGATAGACATGCGTTATCACAGGTTCGGCATGTATCAGTTCCCTGTCTCCCCATATGGGAGAGCTAAGATTCGAGTGTACAGTAATATATTCCGTGGATATTTCTATTCTCATATCCCTGTTATTCTCTTCGAAAACATAGTTGTATTTATATCCCGGTATAGTAATACTGTCAATAGCTTCTATTTTTGAGGTTATATCAGAGGCTATGGTATCAAGATCCAACCTGCTCTCCCGCTCCTGGAACATCGGGTATATTTTAAAAGCTGCAAGAAGCAGTATTGCTGCAAAAAGGATCAATCCGATCCGCGTAATAAAAAAATCAGCCCATGCTCTATCATTTCGTATGAAAAATGCAAATCTTCCGGTTTTATTCGATCTTGACATAGGTACCGTTTTTGTTTTTTACAAGTTCCATCGTCAGGTCATACTCTCCGGGATAAAGCACGAACGGCCTGTCCAATCCCGTAGTGTTTGAGGAAAAACGGGCGATCGATGATCTTGTTTGCACCCGGCCGTCATTCAGGACATAATAGAATACATTATCAGTGTGCAGATTTCCTGATTCCGGAGGACTAACATTACCATCAGTGGTAGGCATTCCCCCAAAAACAACAAATGCGGCATTATCCGGTATTTCTACATGTATGTTTTCCACAGTTCCTGAGAAGTCTGCAGGATCATCGATATCCTGCGCTCCTCCCTGGATATATATCAAAGAAGCGCGCTTATCGATCAGATCAAGCTGCCCTTTGAGCTTTTTTTCATTTGCATTGTCTATGAAAAGATATACAGCCTTTGCAGACAGGCCGATAATAACCGATAAAAGAATAACAGTAACCACAAGTCGCATTGGCAGGCCTTCGGCAGCTGAGTCATTATCAAGGAAATTATCAGGGGTCATAAAGCAGGTTTATTCATTTTTCAAACGATTTTGCCGCCAAAATAGCCTGATACAATAAGAATTTATCTATCTTTCAAAAGGTCTATTCTGTTAATACCCTTTAAATCATCGAAGTGAGCGTCATCAGAAACAATCTCATTTAAATCATTCTTGACCATAGTCGCATAATGAATTGCATCCCCCAGTTTCCAGCCTTTATCCGGCATCGGAAGTGCTTCTGTGAAAATTTCCGGATTAAAGGGTAGCAGCATCACTCCATGCTGGTTTATCTCTTTCAATATTCCTGCTATTTTTTGTCCTGAAAGCTTTTTGCCTTTCAGGAATGCATATATCTCGACCATTGTATGAACAGATGTCGCTGCGGTCTCCTTTCCTGAAGCTACAGCTTCAAGGTACATCTGGGCTGCGTCTCCCAGCCTGTTATCCCCTATAAGGTTGGCTATGAATATGTTTGTATCTACGTATTTCATTCCGCCCCCATAGCCGCATATCCTTCTTCAATACCCTCATCTATTGTGCCTTCATGCCTGATTATCCCGTGAACTCTCTTTACAGACTGGGTACTTCCACGGTGAGGATAAAGTACTGCCCTCCCTTTCTCGATAACGAATTCCACAGTTTCCCCTATATTGATCCCCAGTGCCTTACGAACATCTTTTGGAATAACTACAAGATATTTTTCATGGACTTTAACTTCAGTCATAGTTAAACGTATAACGTTATACGATAAAAACTTTATTGTGTCATGAAGACCCTCCTGATAAAAACCACCTTTCATCATAACATAATTATTTAACCTTTGATGCAAGTACTGATTTCAATGATTTATATAAAGAGGTAGGACTATGGTACGGTTAGAACGAGAGGGAAATTCGTTCGTATTCATAACAGGGAAAACTCAACCTGTGCAGGATATAAATATCCTGATAAATGCGTTATCTGAATTGCGAAATGGTTCTCCCGATGCCTCAAAAATAAAGGAAGGGCTTTTGTATATTGATAATTCGAACGAGTCTGATATCCGGAATGAAATTAAGAACATACTCAAAAAAGCCCTGGAGAGTAAAGGAACAAATGTATAGATAAGAAACGTATAGATAAATCTCATATTTTAGGTATTGATGCCAAAATTGTTCCTTATACCTGTCATCAATGTTCTGGATGTACATGATGCGGCAGTGAGGGAATGGCTTAGCGGTCTTGATGACGCCGCCCTCAAAGAACATCTTGGATATCCATTCAAACTTGAGAGATTTTTTCCTGAAAGCGCGAGGTTCGCGCTGATAAATGGGAACAAAGTTCACGATGAGATCCTTTCCCTGTTCAATAATATTGATCCGCAGGCGGTTTTTCTTAATATTTCAACAGATTTCTATGAGCTTGAAAATAAATACAATAAAAGGCTTATATCACCGCATGAATTCTGGCTGGAATATTATGAGAACATCTCAAATGATATAAGCGAACCTGCAAGAACACTTTACAGGATTTACTTAAATGAGATCATCTATAAGAATATCAGGCTCATAGAAAGTAAAGAGCGCCTTCCTTTGAATGTACTTTTTTATGGGCTAAATATGAGATCAAGAGATGAACTTATTCCGGTTTATGAAGAAGTTTTCAACCTTGTCGAGGAATTCACGTTGCAGATAGCAAGGGCAGTCAATGAGATCATGAATCTTCGTGAAAAGCCAAAACGCCTCTGGCATAGTTCATTTAATGCCACGCGAGTGGGGATCTCATATGAAGAAACTGAAAAATTTTATGATGAGCTACTGATCAGGCTTAAAAGACTTCTTAAATACAAAACAAGAGATTATTTCGTAAAAAGCTTATTGGAACATGCGAAAATATATGTAGAATCGCATGAAAAATTCCTTGATCATAAGATACGGGAAGATGAAATTAAATTTTCAAATATTACAGAATGTATGAAAATATTGGGATCACAAATAGAGCTATCTGAAATTGTGATACTTTGCGAGCCTGTGGATTATACTGCAATTTTTAATTGTTTAAAAAACAATATGGATCCGGCTCTTTCAGGTTTTTCCATGCAGGAAATAAGCCTTACCGGGCTATTTGAAAAAATGAAACCATTTATTCAGAAGAACAGGATAATGCGATGCAATTATGAAATTGCCATGGATATTCTTGGGCGCGAAATACCAAAAAAATTCACAGGTCCGGGTGCTATTCTTGTTCCGAAAATTTCATGGTGCTAAAAATAGGTAATGAGCACTCCCCATATTACAAGAACAATCCCTCCTGCAATAATGAGACGTGTGAATGTCTTATTGACCAGATCGCTTAGTATCGAGGGACCCGACCATTTAACGAGCAACATTTTATTCCCCGTACTTACAAGGCTTGCAAGAATTGCAGTTATCGCACCTGTGCTATATGAAACATCGCCGTTCACTGCAAGCGCGGCTGCTGATGCCGTTACTACGGCGCTGCTTATAAAGCCGCCCAGCGCAGTAGCATAAACACCTGCTGCACCAGCCCAGAGGTTAACATATTTTGAAACGATAGATAATCCTGTAAAGCCAAGAGCAAATCTTATTGCGGGTGAAAGCGCGAATGGTGATTGAAGTTTGATCGATTCGCTAACATATTCATTGTCTTTTGAACCCAGAACTGCACCTGCAGAGTAAATAATAATAAACATCTGGGGAATTGCCATCAGAAAGGCTACCTTTCCAGTCGGATCCACGATCAGGGCGATTATGAGGTTTCGAATGAGCATTGAAGAATTACACAAAATAATCCCTGTAAAACTGGATTCAATCAATTCGTGTCTATTTTTTGCCATAGCTGCAAGTGCTGCTGTTGTGGCTTCGCTGTTAACAAGCCCGCCCAGCATTCCGGAAATGGGGATCCCTTTTTTCGACCCCATGTTTTTCATTATTACAAAGCTGACAAAGCTTATGGTGGCAACAAATATCACAATTAAAAGGATCGTTCTCGGATTTATGACTCCCAGATAAACTGCATCAGGAGTTAATGGAAAGAGTATGAAAACAACAGCGAGAAATCGGACCGCGCTTAATATTTCATCGTCCGTGAGTTTTGTTGCAAAAGAATGTAAAGGTTGTTTTTCTGCAAGGAGAAGTGTGATAATAACAGCCCCGGCGATAGCAGGGAGGAATAGTTCATAAGATATTAATACACCAAGAAGAAATGTGCAATATAGTGCAATTGGACCTGTTATACCTGGCGCATTTAACACTACATTTTTAATATATATAAATAATGCTGATATTATTGCAAAAAATGCAAGGGATATAAGAAGAATACCGGGATTGACTTTCAATGCAATGAATGAGGATATCATACCTGCGATACAGGCTATGGTAAATGAACGAACCCCGGCGATCAATTCTATTTTCTCAGGCCGCCTGTGTTCCCTTTCAATGCCAATAAGTATTCCAATAAGCATAGCCAGGGCTAATTTCTTAAAGAAATCAAAATTGACATCCATATTATTGAAAAATTGTGGTACCGGGTCAAACATTTGTAATCTAATATTAATACTTTTATAAATACTTAATTTCTTTCATGAATGTCAGCATCAACCAGTCCGAAACAGCCAGTAAGCATCATATCCCCGTATGGCGAAGCAAAACTGAACTTCAGTTTTGAGCCGCGCATGATCTTGCGCCGCGGACCTGTGACCAATATCTGGCCGATATTTTCAAAGCCAATCGCTTCTTTCACATAACATCCGTGCCCGCCATCATTAAAAACTTCATCAAACCCGAGTGTTCCATTACATAATCGCCTCAGGTAATCATCAAGCTTCCTTGAGGTCATCTGCTGTGTGTGATGCTCCATTAATGCGATGAGTTTCCCATTATCAATGATCCCGGAAAGTGTGTGGCCATTGCCGATATTTACAACAAGATGCGGCTCGCGGGCGCGCTCATCAAGAAGAGCTCCCCGTATTGCAGCCAATCCTGTATCCATTAGCATTGCACCCGGCAAAGTTCTCTCAACAGCGATCATCCTTGTAAAGCGCTCCGGGATTTTTTTCTTATATGCAAAAGAATCAAGTGTTGCGCCTTTTTCAATGATTTCTCTGAAATATTCAAACCGGAAAACGCGATTGCTTTTGGCTGGAGAAAATCCATGATCCTGGACAGCTATGGCAAAATTTTCCGGAACATGAACACCAAAAAGAGCAAAGGCTTCCTTAAGGGCGACTTTATCTATATCACACATTTTGATAACTGAGGCGTTCAGTTCGGTTACTTCATTCTCTTTTACAATGACAACACCCATTTCCTTTGTCTTTTCAAGATCGTCATTCAGGGTGAGAGCTGCTCTTTCTGTAGCAAAAACGGCCAGATTTGCCTTTAAATGCCTTTTTACTGCGGCTGAACATGGTCCACCACCCATTGTTTCACCCGTAAGGACAATATCTTTTTTTGAATTTGTCTCTTCAATGATCCTCCGGGCGATGATCCGGGTCTGCGATGGCAGCACCATCTTAAAGCAATTTTCGATATTTTCCTGGCTGTCATAGAGAAGAATATCCTGTGTTCCCATTCCGACATCAATGGCAAGAAGCTTCATCGAACATTCCCTACGATTTGATTATATTTATATTGTTAACTCATTCTGGGATAAAATTTCATGTAAAAAGTGTTAAATAGCAAACAGGTTATACAGAAACACCCAAGAGCTACTTCTAAATGATGTATATTGCTTATGCAATTTATCAGGTCGGAGTGACGAGATAGCCAAGCCCGGTATGGCGCAGGGTTGCTAACCCTGTGTTCCGCAAGGAGCTCGGGGGTTCAAGTCCCCCTCTCGTCGTCCTGTATCAATAGCGATTTTTCAAATAACCCTCCTGATTACATATTGATGGGAAGCATATCAAACTCATTCAGTGCGCATAAAATTAATATCAATAAACCAGATATCTACAATTCATATGTTAAATCAACAAAAAAGCAAAAAACAAGAACTTTATGATCCGTTCAAAGATGACGACATCAAGCAATATCACGAAGAAGTAAAACAGCGCTGGGGAAACACAGATGCATACAAGCAGAGCATGAAGCGGGTACAAAAAATGACAAAGGGAGAAATGGAAAAAACAAAAGAAGGGGCCCGACTGCTTACACAAAAGCTGGCTTGCAGTATGGATAAGGGAATTCGGGACAAAGAAGTACAGGCGCTAATCGCAGAGCATTACAATAAGCATCGGCCAGGCCTTAATCTATTCATGCATGATGCGATTGCGTATTTCTGTGATATGGAAAAAGATCTGATATGAAGATCAAACCCTACATGGATGTCTGATATCATAAGAAAAGGTGAACAAAATGTATTTTGAGAAAGCAGGTAAAGAGAACACTGAACGAACTCTACAAATTGCTAAAGAAGAGGCATTAAAGCGCGGGATAAGTCATATCGTTGTTGCATCAACTTTTGGGAATACAGGACTTGCCGCTGCCCTGATGTTGAAAGGCACAGGAATAAAACTGGTAGTGGTTACCCATAACACTGGTATCAGAGAGCCAGATCTTCAAACGTTTGATCCTGAAATAAAAAAGAAAATCGAGAGTATGGATGGAAAGGTTCATACAGGAACCATGGTTTTGAGAGGTCTTGGGACAGCACTTAAGGAGAGAGGCTCTCAATCTTATGAGCAGACTGTGGCTGATACCCTGAGAATTTTCGGCCAGGGAACAAAGGTGGTTGTTGAGATCGTGGCTATGAGTGCGGATGCCGGGCTGATCCCGTTCTCAGATGTTATTGCAGTAGCTGGAACAGGAAGGGGAGCGGATACCGCTGCCGTTATTAAAGCGAGTTCTTCAAATAAATTTTTTGACATTAAACTGAGAGAATATATTGTAAAGCCAATTGATTTTTAGGACAAGATCAAAACAATTCTTCCGAAGGCTGGCCCCGATCAGGATATAGATAGATATATGCATATATAGTACAACATAGTAAAACGGTGTAAAAAATGCAAACTTCAAGAATAAGCAGGAAGGGGCAGGTAGTAATACCAGCTAGACTCAGAAAAAAATATGGGCTTAAGGAAGGAGATAAACTTGTTTTTATAGAACAGGACCAGCAGGTTATAATTAAGCCGGAAACGAAACTTACCGACCTTTGCGGTTCGGTAAAGCCGATATATACAAGGGAAGAAGTAAGAAAGAAAATAAGAGAGGGGCGGGAAAATTGGAGATAACTTGAATGAAAAAAATTCTTTTGGATACAATGATCATATACGATATTCTCACTGAAGAGAACAAAGCTGGTCCTTATCATGAGCTTTCACAGGCAATAGAGGATGAAAAAATCACCGGGGTTGTCTCAGTTATTACTTTGACTGAAATAATCAATTTCCTTGGGGACATTTACAAGGAAAAAATAAATGGATTACTTTCTTCGAAACTGGATATCATAGATATTGATCGTACAATAGCAATACGCGGCGGAGAATTCCACAGGGACTGCGGTCTTTCGACTGGAGACACATTGATAGCTGCAACCGGTGTTTTAGAAAATGTTAAGCATATTTTAACAGACGACACTCATTTTGATGACTTCAAATATTTGAAAAAAATTAACCTGAAAACGGCTTTAAAAATGGCAAGATAAGTTTTCAAGTCGAACCGACCTAAAATATTCATTCACGATCATGAAAAAA
The DNA here is from genome assembly GCF_002487355.1 of Candidatus Methanoperedens sp. BLZ2. Lineage (GTDB taxonomy): Archaea > Halobacteriota > Methanosarcinia > Methanosarcinales > Methanoperedenaceae > Methanoperedens. Next base: position 25,444 of record NZ_NTMG01000027.1, read on the forward strand.
AGATCAGTCTGATGTTCTTCTTTTTGGATACATTCCTTTTTCCCCTATCCTGCATGACTTGCCATTTTTCCTTCACTCCCTCTTACCCCAGTCTTATCCCATAAAACTCCAGGTATATCTGATACACTTCTCCAACTGTCACAGAAAAGTTCATATGCTCATAAACATAATAACCATGACCTTAATGTCAGGAGGCGAACAAACTCATGTCCAATAAGGAGAAAAAGAAATCCAAGGATAAACCAGCACCTAAGAAGAAATGATGGTTTAAAGCTTAATTTCTTTTTTATTTTTTCGCAGCTTACTGAACTGCTTTTTCTTTAGTTTCCTTCAGTGACCACTCTCACCCATTTTTACTTCCCGCACGCTTACATCTTCGAGCTTTGAACCGCTTCCTGCCCTGGTGGGTTTTTCAGCGATCTTTTTCACTTTAGATACAATATCTTTTCCAAGTCTCTTACATTCATCAAGATCTTTTTCAGTAGGTTGATATTGAATACGTAATACCGGATCTATTACATTCATTCCAAGCTCACGCATTTTTTCTGCGATCATTATAGGCGCCTCACCGCTCCATCCATAAGATCCAAAAGCTGCCCCTACTTTGCCTGCTACGTTTGCCTTTTTAAGATCTTCAATGAATTTTTCCATAGGAGGCAGCATTTTATAATGGAATGTTGAAGAGCCGATCGCAATGGCATCCGCAGCAATTATGTCCTCTATTTTTGCTTCATGGAAATTCACGGCTTTGGCGTTGGCATTTCTTGAATTTGCACCATCGACGATGGCATCTGCCATCGCTTTTGTATTACCTGATGTACTGAGATATACAACAACTACTTTTGGCATATTTTTCTCTCCTTATCTTTTAAATGAGTGATTTATTGATCCCACTCACACATTAATGTTAGATGTTCTGTGGATAAAAGCTTTCGCTTAATGAGAGCCATTGGGTATTGGGTAAATTGAAATCAATCTTTCGGTGTACTGCACCAGTCGATGTGCCCTTATTATCTAAGGAGCTCCCTTTCACGTATCCTGTCCAGGTTCTCTTTTGCATGTTGATGAATGGATAAAAAGCCATTCAGCATACTGCACGTTTCATATTCATTACAACCCGCACACGAGATGATCTTCTTCTCTTGACCGCATTTCCTTATCGGGCAGTTCATGCATCCTATGAAAAGGCCGCTTTCCGACTGACAACCGCTGCAATTCATATCTTCTGGTGAAAGATTGTTCTTTCCGGAATACTCCCTTAATTGGCCAGCATAAAGTTTAGACCATTCTCTGGCGGTTTTTTGCCTCAATCCGTTGTCGTTATTTGCTGTGGCAACGAATACGGGACATGCTTGAAAAATCTGCCGGAAAATGAAAATCGCCCGGATTGACTCCTTCCCTATATTAAGTATTAGAGACATCATGGAATTTCATGGTTTCGAACAGAAAAATAGTTCTCTACATTGCTACGAGTCTTGATGGTTATATTGCACGTGAAAATGGTGACATTGATTGGTTGTCGATGGTTGAATCCCGGAATGAGGATTACGGTTACAAAGACTTCTTGAAGTCAGTTGATACGGTAATCATGGGACGCAGGACATATGATCAGGTGCTGACATTTGGGGATTTTCCTTACAAGGACAAGAAATGTTACGTCATATCAAGAACTGCCAGGCCCAAAGATGATTATGTTGAGTACTGGAGCGGCGATATTTGTAAGCTTATTTCCGAAATTCGGCAAAAAGATGGCTTAAACATCTGGCTTGTCGGCGGGGCTCAGATCGCAGGGGAATTCTTAAGAAAGAACTTGATTGACAGGTACATAATTTCCGTTCTTCCAATTCTACTGGGTAAGGGAATTCTGCTTTTTCACAGTGGCATGCCAGAAATCAGGCTGCAGCTTCGTCGAAATGTTGCCTATCCATCAGGGCTGGTTCAGCTTTCTTATGAACGATCAAAATAGACCTGAAACGATTGATGCTCTGGCAACATGACCTTTTTCCATAAATATCCCCTGTTTTTCGAAGTTACTTGCGCTTCTCCACCTGTGCTTTCACCCTCGGATTGTCTGCAGCTTTCTGGACATCAGATGGGAAGTCTGACATCTTGAACACCTGGCGAATCTCGATCACATCGCCATCTTCTGCAGGGATTCGCGTTGCCCAAACGATGGCTTCTTCTTTTGACTTTACATCTATCATCCAGTAGCCGCCGATTACTTCTTTTGCTTCGATGAGGGGTCCATCTGTCACTTTTTGTTTACCGCCGGAAAAAGCGACACGTGCACCTTTCGAGATCGGATGAAGCCCGTCGAGTGAGATCAGCACGCCAGCTTTTGCCAGTTCTTCGTTGAACTTCATCATCCTGGCGACAGACTCAGCAGAAGGGGTGAATCCTTTCACGGCTCTCTCTGCGGATGGCGTATCAGGTTGGTAGACTTTCGGGATCATAAACATCATGAATCGCATTGTATCTCCTTTTAATTTATGAAACTACTGAATCTCCTGGAAAGAAAAATTAAGGTTTCCTGGCCTGCAAGGGGCATGGTTACTTTGGCGCCTGCGGAAACAGCCTTTGTAAAGACAGAATCCACATCATCAACATACAGGAACATGCTGGAACTTGTGCCGCCTCCTGGCGATTGGGGTGAGAACACGTTCATTTCAGGGGCCACATCGCGCACAACCAGATCAGGTATAAGCGAATGAAAAACTTCAGGAATGTCTTTTGTTCTCATACTAACCTCCAAATTTTTACTTCCTATTATAAAATGGTTCTCATTCTATTTTAATTTATTTCTTGTTCTTGCAGCACTTCGCCCGAAACAGTGGGAGCTATTCCATTGACATCAAATATGCGGACTATGTTGCGGCAGATTTTTACGCCTTGCTTGCCATTATTGCCTTACCAGTTATAGCTTTCAGGTGAATATGAGTTCGATTATTTTTACCCATGGCGATTGCGATGGTATCTGCGCTGGAGCTGTTGCTAAAAGTGCGTTTCCAGATTCCAAGGTATTTTTTACAAGCCCTGTGAGCCTGCTCGGGGAACTGAACAATCTTGCCGGGAATTATGACAACATTGTGATATGCGATATTGCTATCGATGAGAAAACCTCCCCTCAATTGAAAATTAAATTAAATGAGCTTGATACCGAATCAAATGTGATATACATGGATCACCACCCTGTGCCTGAAAAGAACTATAATAAAAGCTGGTTTCATCACGACAACTGTTCATCTTCGGAACAGGCATACCGGATTCTTGAGAGAAAACTCAGCCGGGATATGAGGCGGGTGGCAATTTACGGAGCCATAGGTGATTTCAGCGAGACATCTCTCATAAAAAAATGGGAGCGCGACTGGGATACGAGAACGCTGTATTTCTATGCTGGAACACTAATCCAGGGAATAACACACGTCGGCAGGGATTATGATTATAAGAGGAGGATATTGGATGCACTTTCCGGGGATACTCCTCCTCCTGAAATTGCAGGTCTTCTTGAATCGGCTGTCATCGCATCAAGAAAGGAAGAGGGGATAAAAGACGATGTCAGGCATAAAGTAGTGAAATTGAAAAACCTTGCTTATGTCCAGGATATTAACGGGTATATGTCAAAAGCTGCAATATATGCCGCCTCTATCGGGAATGCGAATGTGGGTGTATCCTGCGAATACAGGTCGCAAAAACATGTGTATGATATCAGTATCCGCAGGCGCAACGGTGATATGGATTTAAATACAATACTGCGCCGTGTGGCGCCATATCACGGAGGGACAGGAGGAGGTCATCCATTTGCAGCAGGAGCACGCATTCCGGAAAAAGAACTGGAAGCATTCTTATATAATCTGGATGAAGCGATAGGCTAATGAAGCGATGCAAATGGGGCTGGATAGATAAAATACAGGCGCTGAAATGTGAAACCGTATATCGGATTCATACTAAAATTATAAGGAGCCCCGGGAGGGAATTGAACCCTCGACCTCGTCCTTACCAAGGACGCGCTATACCTCTAAGCCACCGAGGCGCTTTTGATTTTTGATTTCTGCCGGATATATTTTTCAGCGGGCCCGGAGGGATTCGAACCCTCGACATCCGGGTTAGAAGCCCGGCGCTATATCCAAGCTAAGCCACGAGCCCAGCGAGGAACTCCAAGATGTTTTGTTTATTTAAAAAGCTTTGTGCATCAAATCCCGTATTCATTTTTCAATGTTTCTATTTCAGGCAATAATATATAATCCAGTGATGTTCCTTTAGCTTCCTTTATCTGAAGCGTTTCAATAAGCTGCGAATAGCTCCCGCCTGCAAGCCCGTTTGCAATGATCGCAGCGCCCTGGGCAGCTTCCTTGACGGTTTTTGTCCCAAAACCCTCGATCCTCCTGACTGGCGCAATATCAAGCCTGCGTTTTAATTCTTCAAAAAGACCCTCAACTCTTGATATCCTGCCGGAAACAAGTATCTCTCGCGGATCAACAGATACCGTAAGTTGCAGGATATCTTTAATTGCGCCTTCAAGATATGCATTCAAAGCATCATCATTATCCATCAGTTCTTCCGGCGTTCTTGCAAATTTTTCAACTCCTCCCTTAAAAACAAGTTCCTTATTGAAACCGCCCAACAGATAAGCAAGCTCCGAATCCATTCCACCGAGTGAGAGATAACCGATATTACCTGTACTTCCACCGATACCATCCACGATTTTTCCATTATTTACTGCAACAGCGGCAGTATATCCGAATCCCATTTCGAGTATTATGAATGAGGTTTCACTGTACCCGATATTATACTTTAATGCCTGGTCACGTATTCCAAGAGCAGTACAGCATAGTTTATCCGCTGTACCCATATCGATCTTATTCAACTTCCTGTAGGATGGGATAGTAGGAAGATGTATTACCCCCGGAATAAAAATGACAGGGAGTTTGTTGTGTTGCATCCGCATTATGGATGTACGAAGTCCAAGGAGACTTTTCCTGTCATCTTTCTTAATAAGCGACATAAGAAATAATTCCCTCTGACCTATATCTTTGATATTAGTGATCGGAATGCCAAAGCCCGAAGGTCCCACAACAAGATTTGCCTTTGTTTCTTTTACGATATTTGAAATCAGCTCAGGCTCTTTGATTATGTCCTTCGTGGATATTGAAATATCCAGAATTATTTTTTCATCATCAAGACCGCAAAAATCAAAACTTTTTGTTCCCGGGTCTATGCCGATTACTCTTACCATATCCCCAAGTTATCATACTATCTAATTAATGTTTATGTTTTTGCCGGCCTGCGTTCAATTACTTTTACCCAGTGACCCGGAGTGACCTCGGCAAGAACAGGGACATTGGGCGCAAGTTCATCAAAATAGATAGTCTCATCAACCAGCGGGTGATCCTCACCACCGCATACCGGACATTTTTCAAAATATGTCTTTCTTTTACTATGAGCTGACATAAAACCTCCCTTTCATATATTCCTGCCCTGATGAATAAGAGTATTGGTTGATCTGGCACAAGTTTTTTATTATCTATGGCTATTATGAAATAAGAACGGGATTATCATGCAAGCAGAAATCTACGATAAAGTAAGCCTAGAGACTAATGGCGTGAAATATGAGGGGACTCTGATGCCTTCTCAGACAGACAGGATAGTTTTAAAATTAAAAAACGGATACAATATCGGGATAAAAAAAGAGTCAGCGTCTTTGAAATTGCTTGATAAGAAAGAAGAAAAAATATCCCATACTGGAACCGGTCAAGTGGATAAGAATAAAAAAGAAAAACTTCCCAGCATCTCAATTCTTTCAACTGGCGGCACCATTGCAAGCAAGATAGATTACCGCACCGGAGCCGTAACGTCACAATTCTCAGCAGACGACGTTCTTTCTGCGATCCCTGAACTTGAAGAAATAGCTAATTACAACTGCCGGATGATTTACAGCATCCTGAGCGAGAACATGCGACCATCTTACTGGGTGGAGCTTGCACGCGCCGTATATGAGGAAATAAAGAACGGAGCAGACGGTGTCATCATCACTCATGGCACAGATACCATGATGTATACAGCTGCAGCGCTTTCTTTTATGATAGAAACACCTGTTCCAATCGTGCTTGTCGGCTCGCAGCGAAGTGCTGACAGGCCAAGCAGCGATAATGCCATGAATGCAATATGTGCAGCTAAAGTCGCAACAAGTAATATCGCCGAGGTATGCGTAGTGATGCATGGCTCTACGAGTGATGATTTCTGTTATATTCACAGGGGAACAAAAGTCCGCAAGATGCATACCTCACGGCGCGATGCTTTCCAATCGATTAACGCGCGCCCAATAGGACGTGTGGAATATCCTTCAGGGGAAATTAAAATGCTCTCTCCATTTATAAAAAGAGGAGAAAAAAAACTTGCTATAAATGATAAACTGGAATCAAAATGCGCCCTGATAAAATATACTACGGGCGCAAGTGATGAATCTCTTTTATTCCATTCAGGTTCCGGATATAAGGGTATTGTAATAGAAGGAACTGGTCTTGGACATGTTTCCACGGAATGGATCCCGCTTATAAAAACAGTAACGGATGCCGGAATCCCTGTGGTCATGACTTCACAATGCATAAACGGCAGGGTATGCGATCGTGTTTATGATACAGGCAGGGATATCCTGAAAGCAGGTGCTATCGAAAGTGAAGATATGCTTTCTGAGGTAGCTCTTGTAAAATTAATGTGGGTATTGGGGCAAACGAAGGACATCGAAAAAATAACTGCCATGATGCACACCAATATCGCAGGCGAGCTCACTCGAAGTACTCGTTCATAATGAGCATAATAATAATTATTTTTTTTTAAGAATATATAGGTAAATATTAAATAGTAGCAGAACATTATGATAGTTGCTGTAGAATCAGGCGCCTAATGCCTTTAGTACCCTCAGTCTCCTTCGACCCATCGTTTTTATTAGGCGCCTGAAAACTACACCATTTTTCCTAAGAACAGGTTTTCCGGATTGTTTTATTAGCACTTTAATACAATTATGATAATGAGCATAATTATTCATATTGAAGAATATAACAGATAATATTAAATACTTTCAAATTCATCATTAATATTGCTGTAGGATCAGGCGCCTAATGCCTTTAGTACCCTCAGTCTCCTTCGACCCATCGTTTTTATTAGGCGCCTGGTAACTACACCATTTTTCCTAAGAACAGATTTTTCATGAAATTTTTTTGTGAATTACTATTACTTTAATACAATTATGATGATGAGCATAATTATTCATATTGAAGAATATAACAGATAATATTAAATACTTTTAAAACATCATTAATATTGCTGTAGAATCAGGCGCCTAATGCCTTTAGTACCCTCAGTCTCCTTCGACCCATCGTTTTTATTAGGCGCCTGACCTGCACTATTCTATTTCTTGCTTGATCTTCTCAAGTACCAGGATATTTTTGATCCTTGTAGATGGATAGTTTCCGGTCTCATCTTTTTCCACTGATTTTACCATGTCCCATATTGTCAGGAGCGCTACGCTTACTCCATGAAGTGCTTCCATTTCTACCCCGGTTTTTCCAATGGATTTTACCTCAACTGTCACTTTCACCTTTCCCATTCCAAGATCAAATTGAACATCAATCCCCGTTATCGGTATTTGATGACACATGGGGATCACAGAAGAAGTGTTTTTTATTGCGATAACAGAAGCGATGCGTGCAGTTTCAAGAACCGCCCCCTTCTGAATTTCCATATTCTTGATAGCTGCAATTGTTTCCGGCCTTAATTGTATCTCGCCTGTGGCTGTTGCGTATCTAAAAATATCATGCTTTTCGCTGATATCAACCATTTTAGCCCTGCCATCCTCGATATGTGAGAATTTCATGCTTTCATCACAGCCGGGATGTAATCAATGATATCAGTAGCCAGAAGACCATATCCAAATTCCTTAAATGCCATGTCTCCGGCTGCGCCATTAATAAATGCTCCGCATGCAGCAGCTTCAAGAGGAGATTTGCACCGTGCAAAAAGGGCTCCTGTCAGGCCTGCAAGGACATCTCCTGTTCCGCCAACGGTCATGCCTGCATTGCCAGTCCTGTTGGCTCTGACTTCTAACCAATCGGAAATTAGATCAATTGCACCTTTTAATAGTACTGTGACTTCATTTTTTTGTGCAAAACTTTTTATGAATTCAATTCTTTCTTTCTGCTCATCCGGGACATCATTACCAGACAACCTTTTCATCTCGCCAGCATGGGGCGTCAGGATCATATTTTTATCCAGGAAGGGGACCAATTGCGGGGATAGAGCATCGGCGTCAATAACTGCTTTCGTGCATAGTGGAACTATTTTTTCAATGGCCAAAAGGGTCTCATCTGCATTCCCAAGACCCATACCCATGACAACCACATCGTGTTTTTCAATAAGCCTCGAAATAATCGGTATATCATCTTCAACAAGTATCTCTCCAGTAAGCTTTTTTACAATGAGATTTGGAGAATACGAGGCGATGATGTCCGAAACATTCTTTGGCGCAGCAACTGTAACGATATCAGCGCCAGCCCGAAGTGCAGAAAGTGCAGAAAGTGCGGGTGCTCCTGAATATGGCCCGCCCCCGATAACAAGGATTCTTCCTGCATCGCCCTTATGGCTTATTGCAGGTCTTTTCAAGAAGGGCTGGATATCACCGGGCCCGACATAAAATTCTGCTTCAATTGGTATTCCGATATCAACAACACGGATTTCACCTGTATATTGTTGGGCATTTTGTGAAAGGAAACCTGTTTTCATTTTATGAAACGTAAGTGTCAGTCCTGCATGCACTGCTTTGTCAAATTCCCCACCATCAGGATCAAACCCTGATGGCACATCCACGGAAAGCACGAAAGCGCCGGAGCCGTTTATCAGATCAATAATAGTGGATTCAGGTTCATGTATTCTCCCCCGCACGCCTGTTCCAAAGATCCCGTCAATGATAACCTTTGCATTCTTTAATATGGAAGGATCGAAGAATGTTGAATTCGTGAATTCCACGAGCGGAATTGATGTTTTTTCAAGGACATTCCAGTTATGCAGCGCTTCTGGTGTTTTGAGATCTTCTTTTTTTCCAATCAGGATCACGGTGACATCATAACCACCGAGATGTCGCGCAGCAACGAAAGCATCTCCGCCGTTATTACCCCTGCCTGCAATGATCACAACCTTTCCTGAACTTATTCTTTCTTTAACAGCACTGGCAACTGCAGCACCGGCATTTTCCATGAGCTGGAGACGTTTTATCCCCAGGTATTCACAATTTGTGTCTATGGCTGCCATGCGGGCTGAAGTGATTGTTTGCATATATTGATAATCAGCACATGAACACTTATAATTTATTAAATGTTTAAGGGATATAATGAAATAAGATATACTCTATTTAAGGGTATTAAATGGATCAAACACCTCAACAAATGGATATTAAACAATCTCACATAAAACGCGTCCGCACAATTGCTGATTACCAGTTCGGCCGCGGTGCTGGCGAAATCCTTTTTTCGGATGAGGTCAAATTCCAGTTCTCAACCACAAAAAGGGTCCGCCAGATACTTCTTGATAACGAGCGTATAGCAACGGTCAGGGCAAAGGACGGTATGCTGACCCTGAGCATGAAAGGAGCAGGGAAGCTACATGGATTTATCAAGTATCCTGGACAAAGAGTTGTTGTAAACAGCGATGCTGCGCCATTTGTTGCAAAAGGCAAGACCGCTTTTTCGCGTCATGTTGTGGCAGTTGATCCTGAAATCCGGGCAGGGCAGGAGGTTCTTATAGTGGATGAAAATGATCGCCTGCTTGCAACAGGAAAAACTATATTGTCCGCTATTGAAATGCAGGCTTTTAAGAAAGGTATTTCAGTAGATGTAAGAAGTGGAATTGATACAAAAGACAAACCTGATATTGATTGAACGTTTTTTTTGTCCCTGATTATTACTATGGGTTATCAATCGGTATAGTAAATATTATATATGGTAATGTAGTAATATGCAGAGGTGAAGTTAATGAGTCACGTCATCGGATTAAAATGCAGGGAATGTGGAACTGAGTACCCTGCAGGTATCCAGAATACATGTTATGAGTGCTTCGGGCCTCTTGAAGTCAATTACGATTGGGATTATATTTCAGATCATATAAGCAAAGAGAAGATTGCTGCGGGTCCAAAATCCATATGGAGATATGCGGATATGCTGCCCCTTGAATCGGAGAAGCGTGTCGACCTTGGTGCTGGTTTTAATAAATTGCATCGGGCCCGGCGTCTGGGAGCAGCGCTGGGGCTTGATGAACTCTATATCCTTGATGAGTCGGTAAATCCCACAAATTCATTTAAGGACAGGGTAACATCTGTTGCAATTTCAAAGGCTCTTGAATTCGATATCAAAGCCGTGGGATGCGCAAGTACAGGAAACCTTGCAGCAGCAGTAGGCGCCCATGCGGCAAAGGCAGGACTTCCTGCATATATTTTCATACCAGCCACGATCGAGCTTGGCAAGATCGTGCAGATGCTCATCTACGGGCCAAATGTCATTGCTGTGGAAGGTACATACGACGATGCCAACAGACTTGCAAGCGAGGTTGCAGATTCCCATCCTGACTGGGCTTTCGTGAATATCAATATCCGCCCATATTATACTGAAGGTTCAAAGACGCTGGCTTATGAAACTGCCGAACAGTTGAACTGGCAGGTTCCTGACCATGTTGTTGCACCCCTGGCCAGCGGAGCGCTACTTTGTGCTATTTCCAGAGGATACAAGGAACTTGAACGCGTTGGCCTCGTTGACAAAGCAGATTTCAAGATATCAGGGTCACAACCGCTGAACTGTTCCCCTATATCCACTGCTGTCCAGAGCAACAGCGAAGTCGTTCCTGTCCGGAATTTCGAGACCGTTGCTCACAGCCTTGCAATAGGCAATCCTGCAGACGGCTATTATGCAAAGAAGACCATCCTTGATTCGGGCGGTTTTGCGGCATCACCTACTGATACTGAGATAATTGAAGCGATACATCTTCTTGCAAGAACAGAGGGCATATTCACAGAACCGGCAGGCGGCACAACAGTTGCAGGTTTAAAGAAGCTTGTTGAAAGCGGGCATATCCAGAAAGATGAAAGGGTCGTTGTCTATGTGACCGGAAATGGTCTTAAGGCACAGGATACCCTGCTCAAGTCATTGCAGCGCCCGCCTGTGATAAAACCCATGATCAGCGAGTTTGAACGTCTTTTTGCGCCAAAACTTGATATTCATGAACAGAAGGCGGCTGTAGCGATATAAAGATGTAAAGGTAAAGATAAAGGTGATTTAAATGGTTAAAATAAGATTCTCTTCAGCATTAAGCAATGTGACACATGCACGCGAAACGATACTTGAATTAGGGGATACGACTGTAAAAGCAGTTCTTGATAAGCTCATCCAGCAGTTCGGCCCTGATTTTGAGAAACGTATTCTTGATAAGGGCGAAGTACGAAGATTCGTGAATTTATACGTGAACGGCGAGGATATAAGACACTTAAGCGGTCTTGACAGTCCTGTTAAGGATGCGGATGAGATATCAATTCTCCCTGCTGTTAGCGGTGGATAAAATTTTCATTTCTTTTGAGGCTCATGGATATTAAGGATTTGAAATTTGAAGATGGACTGATCACGGCTATAGCCCAGGATCACAAAACCGGGGAAGTTCTCATGGTCGCATTCATGGACAGGGAAGCTCTCCAAAAGACCATCGAGACAAAAAGAGGTTATTACTGGAGCAGGTCAAGGCGCAAACTCTGGAAGAAAGGAGAAAGCTCAGGACATGAGCAGATCGTTCATGATATTTTGATAGACTGCGACGCTGACGCTATTGTGCTCAAGATCGAGCAGATAGGAGGCGCCTGCCATACCGGATACAGGTCATGTTTCTACAGGACGATCGATGGTGAGATTATCGGGGAGAAGTTATTCGAGCCAGAGGATGTTTATAAGAAATAATCCTCACTTAAGCCGTCCTGTATAAAAGCGAACTCTCAATAATATATATAGTATCAACCAGCCGATAATTATCAAAATAAGATTACCGAGATATCTATTAACAAACTGCATGTTAATTGTAATGCCATAGGCTAAAGATATTATAAGGAATACAGAAAGAAGAATCGCGGTATTCCAGGAAATATCTGATATCAGGGAAATGTTTTTTCCAGGTTTGACTATATAGATGCGCTTTAAATATTGCAGCTTGATGACACTTATTTTCGTTCGAATCTGTGTGCCTATCGGAGGATGTTGTTTTTCAAAACCTGAAATACTTACCTTTATTTCGAATATAGCCCTGCGTAAATATAATTGTAGTGTAGAGTACAGATTTTTTAGAATGATGTCCATATTTCTAATAAATTTTGATCCATGATGTCCTATGAAATCCGAACCAACTGAAATGCGTTCCTTAGCAGGGTTGAGCCTTTCCATGTTACCTTCAGGCAGCGCAAGCTCAAAAAAACGAATTGCTATGCCTAAGATAAGGGAATAATAAACATATATGGCAAGATTTTCAGCGAGTTCATCATCACCAATAGCAAGTGCTACAGCAGTAACTGTAAGAATCAAAAGTGCAATTAAAAACGGGTAGTTTGAAGGGGGCCAGTCATTCATTGTAACTCAACCATACATGATGTGGAATGAACTCGAAGCCCGTAAGGGAATTGAAATTGAACCTAGTCATAAAGCCCCTTCCGATAGGGAGTGGTAGTTTACAATATTAACTAAACATTTATAAGTCATAAATGCCACCTAATCCATCTTTTGATAATTTTTATATATCAATATAATAAACATCAAAAAAATTGATAGATAATAATATAAAACTACCGGTTTATACAAATCAAATCGTTCTTGATACACATAAGAAATGGAAAAATTTTGGTTTTCACTGACATTAATATTCCAGGAATTATATCCTCTATTTTCTTTTATTGCATAATATTTATTATGGGTATCTTTTAGTATCCAGTTATTATCAAATTTATTGTATAGAATAATTGATTTAGTGTCTTTAGAAACAAATAAGTTATATTTTGTCGGCTTTAATTGCACATAATCTACACTAAGTGGAACTTTTTCTGCGTTAAACATTTGAATTTTATTATTGTTTTTCAAATGAAATATGGTGTAATCTTTTGTATCATCTATACTATAAGTTAAATTACTATTTTTTAAAAATGATACAAAATCATTTGTTAATCTTACATTATTGGGGTCAAAAAAAGCGTCATTTGTATGTTTATCAAATAAAATATAGTTTATATCTGTATCTTTAATTGCATCAAAATTACCATTCCATAATGAAACAATTTGATCTGTAGGATCGTATTGACCATATACATTATTAGTCGTTGGTAAATAATATTTAACTATAGAAGCACCACCATATCCCCAATCATAAAAATAGTACACATTACTTATAGGTACATAAAGTATAGAATTTATATCGTCATAAGAATTAAATTTGGCATTAAATTCATCATAATAATATGGTATTTTAATAGTTGAATTGTGACGGATATCGGCTTGATTTGGATTTGGTTGTATTACAGTGTAATTAAAATATGCATCGGTAAATAAAGGGGTCATAATATAAATTATATTAATAAAAAGTATAATTCTAAATAGTTTCACATTTTTTTTATATAATAATATAAACCAATAATATAAAATAGGAATAAATACAACTCCCCAAAAAATCATTGTTTTTACATAAGCATTCCTGAAAAATTGATAAAAACCTATGTCATATAGAAAGTGATTGATAAAACCAAACGGTTCCCTGAAACCCATTACGAATCCCAGCATTGTCAAGTAAATTATTATTAAAAACAGGATTGTTTTTCTGTGTTTTTTTGAATATAATAAAAGCAAAGTAGGTTGAACAGTATATACAAAAAAACCAGTAATAATAAAAAATATATTCTCATTATATAGACTGATCAGTTGTGTAAAATATCTTCCTTGTGAGTCTTTTAAAAGCCACCCTAATCCTCTAAACTGATATAATAAAGTTGAATATTCAAAGTTTCTCTTGAAATATTCAAGATTTGAAACCGTTGATATAAGCTCTTGATTTATAGGACTACTCCAGAAATAAAAATAATTAACTATCCAGTAGAGATTGGGGATGATAAAAAAAATTGCCAATAGAACATTAATGGTAATTATAAAAAATTTTAATCTAATATCTTTTCTGATAAAAAAAATACCATTTAAAATTAATATAGCAATGCCAAGTATTAGATGAGGGGATATATCTGGAATACTAACTGAAAACAGCGGAGTGATCAGGGCTAACAAAACTATTTTTAAGGTGTCAATCTTTTTATGCAAATAGTAACTATTGTATATCTTATAGAGCAATGAGAAAAATAATGGAATTAATGTATAAATTATTACTATCTGGATATATCCAAACTGCAAATTTATAAGAGTGTATAAATTGAAAACAAAAAAAAGCGGTAATATAATATTTTTTAAAAAAAAATTTCTGAATTTGAAGATTGATAAAAAATAACTAAAAAATATAAACTGTAATACAAACAAAACACCTATGATAAATCTCTGATAAATTTCAAAACTATTAAAAAAACTGTAAATTAAATTTAGTACATAATATGCTATATACCTGCCCTGGAATAAATTGAAACCCTGGCTATAAATACTCCAGGAACTTTCAATAAAAGATAATTGTTTTGCCGGATTTAATCCTAAATATTCCCAATCATTGTTATAAAGAATGTAACCTTTTGGAATTAATAGGAATGGCAAAATAAAAAGCAACAATGCTGTAAATATATAATAACATTTATTGTATTTTGATCGTTTTATAGAATTTTTATTTGTCATAGAGAAATTGGCTCTATTATTTTTCTTTTCAACTGTCATGATATCATTGATCTAATAATGGAACTTTCTCTCAATATCGTTTCTTTAAGATCAAAATTCGAAGCTTCTAACTGGGCTTTTTTAAATAACAAATTTAGTTTATCTTTGTCACTTAAAATATCAAATGTTGATTTCTTCAGTTTATCATAATTTTCACACAATATAACACTATTCAAACTTCCAAATACCTCTTCAAAGATTCTGTTCTTATAGGTAACTACTGGAGTACCGCATGCTATGGCTTCAGCTATTACAAGTCCTAATCCCTCTTTTGCGATCGTAGGGAAAATTAATAAACTGGATTTACCTAAATAAATAAATCTTTTTTCAACCATAAAACCAAGCACTTCAATATTGTCATTAAGTTCCAATTCCTTAATTTTGTTTTTAACAGAACTGAGACATGAACCATCCCCAATAACGATTGCTCTGAACAAAGGATTTATTTTTTGATATTCTTTACAGAGTGCAATAAAATCAAATATACCTTTATATTCTTCAATTCTTGACATGAAACATAAGTCATAAACTTTTTCATTGTATGTGTACATGCCCATTCTGGCAATATCAATTCCATGATAATTAACTTCAAATTTTTCATAAGGAATATCTTTATTTGAAAGTGATTTTTTTACTCCGTCTGTAAGACAAATTATAACATCACAACGCCTCAATAATACTAATGTTATATATGCAGAAATAGACCTGATACAACTATCTGTTAAACTATTATTTTCATGTCTGTAGTTTGAATATATATTGAAATAGCTATTTCCATTACCTTCATAAATGGTAATCTGACATTTTGCTATAAGCTTTTTATTAAATAATTTAGCTACAACAAAACATGGCAAAAAATCAGCAGCATTGGTTGTTGGGGAGTAGACTAAATCTATAATTTTTATTTTCTCGATGAGCTTAACTGATGCAAGGAAAAACCAATAGATAAAGTCAATGACATCCAATAACGGATGAAAAGTTTTTTCTATTGGTAATTGTAATTCTGAAATATTTATATTATCTTTTTTTGTGAAGATTCCATTTTTTGTTTGAACAATTTCAAAATTATACTCTTTTAGACCTTCAAATGTATCTTTAGTTATTTTTTCACCACCACCGAAAGTGCCAGGATTTCTCCATCCATTAGGATTAGCTAAACACGATCCTATAGTAAATTTAGATTTTTCGTAAACTGTATACATATTCTGAGGCATCAGGCCGTACCAGGTTAAACCCCACTTATAAAAAACTTCTTTGAAATTATGTTTTTTCATAATATTTTTCATCGATTTTCGAGTGAAAAAACGAACATGGGGATTATTAGGATAAAAGAATTTCTCCCAAAAAAATATTGATATTATCATTTTTTTTAATAAATTAAAATCTGGCGTAATTAAAATCAATTTTCCACCAGGTTTTAAAATTCGATAACATTCAGAAAGTGTCATATCGACGTCCAGGAGATGTTCGATCACATCTGTCATAATAATTGTATCAAATTGTTCCTCCTTATAGGGTAGTTTAGTATCAGCTGAACCCTGGGTATATTTAAGCCATGGATGCTTTTCTTTTCCTCTTTTTATTGCATTTTCTGAAATTTCTAAAGCTTCAATTGATTTAATTGATTTATGATTGTCTTTTAAAAAATTGATAAAGATTCCTTCACCTGCTCCAATATCTAAAACATCTTCACCAATGAACCTTCTAATATTTAAATAAAATATTTTAAGTTCTTTTATTGGCCATTTTGGAATATCTGCTACATGCATATCATTATCTGATTGAGGATTGCTCCAATATTTTTCATAATAATTTGATTTTTTCATAAAATCTGTCTCTACTTCGTATCTTAGTGCAGCAATCAATTATTTTTTATATTGTCTCGAATAACTTAATGATATCTTTACAATGATTTTCCCACGAGTTTTGTAAAGCCACATTATAGTACACATTCATTAGATCATTATATTCAGTTGTCTTCAGATTCAAAATATAATTTATACTAAACATGTAGTCATTGATATTATTCTCTTGCGGTAATTTAGTTTTTATGCTTTGTGGGAACAAATCCGCTACACCAGAATTAATAGTAAAAATCGATGGACAACCACTTGCTGCTGCTTCTAATATAGTCATACCGAAGGCTTCTCGACATGGATGAACCAAAAATAAAGCATTTTGATAATATTTTCCCAGGTCTTCCTCATTGACTGGCCCGATCAGCTCAATCCATTTTTCAAGTCTATTTTTGAATATTAATGTTTGATACTCTTCCCTCAGTTCAACCGGATAAAAAGCGCCAATAATCTTTATTTTTATTTTATTATTAAGTTGTGTCCACATATCAATAAGAAATTGAAAATTCTTACCTTCATCCCATTTCGTAACAGCAATCGCATAATTTTCTTTATTATATTTAACTTGACTCAAATCAATAACTTCACAACCGTTATAGACCGGATGATATTTTTCATATCGTGGAAAATTTTTTTTCATTTCAGAAATCATGTTGGGGAATGCTAAAATCGTTTTTGAATTGTTAATAATTTCTCCATCTAATTTATTTGCTATTGGTGTCAAAAATGGTAGAAATTTTCCTAATACTTTAGTTCCATACTTTTGATTTAAAATGTAAATAATAGAATCATGAATAAAGCAAATATAAGGAATATGCTTTTTTCTCCAGATAGATATTGAAGAAAATGCTGTGTAAGTCCCATGAGTAATAAATACATCAAATTCCTGGTTTTTAATAAATTTGTAAATTATAAAATAATAAAAAACATGGAAAAATGAAAAAAAAGAAAATAAAGGAAACTTGAAATTAAACTTGTAGTACCAGGGAAGTCGATCGCTCAAATATATTGTTCTGATTTTGTTTTCATTAAGTAAATCATGATAACCTGGCTTTTTATTGCGCCTTAAGACAACAAGAGTCGCATTATATCCCATCTTTCTGAAATATTTTGTTTCCATAATAGCAACCTTTTGGAATCCTCCGGAAATCAGTTCATCAATCAGGATTGCTATTTTCATTTCAGTCGTTCCTCATGAAATTAAACATCCAAATTTTAATTTTATATGGTATAATATATTTAGTCGTACTTATACCGAAGTTATATATTTTATCAGATAATGTCATCGAATAACCATAGCCACTTGAGTATTTGTTCCTTATTTCCAGAGTCATAGTCTCCATTTTCTGGATTTTTGAAATCGTCGTAGAATTTTTATGTACCCTATATTTAAGCAAAATCTCCTGTATGTTGGCAAATTTGTATCTCATACCAATCCTGAACCATAAATCCAGATCCTCAGCCAGAGGGTATTTTGGGTCATAATATCCAATATTATTAAAAACCTCTTTTCTAATCATACTAACAGGCTGTGCAATAGGGCAATATAGAAAAATTCTATTTCGCAAGTTTGAATCATCTTCATAGTATTTTCTCACTCCAATAATCTTACCACTCTCAGTGTCAAACAACTCTATAAATCCGCCTACGACTCCACAATCATTGTGTTTCTCCATATATTTGTATTGTTTCTCGAATCTTGTAGATATTGAAATATCGTCAGCATCGGCTACAGCGATATATTTTCCCTTAGCATATTTCGTCCCTTTTGTTCTGGATTCGGCTAATCCTAATATACTTTCATTTCTTAGGATTATAATTCTTTTATCTATCTTCGAAAAATCCTCTATTATTTTGTAACTATTATCGGTAGAAGGGTCATAAACAATAATAAATTCAAAATCAGTAAATGTTTGGTTTAAAATACTTTTAAATGCATCTTTGAGATACGCTTCTGCATTATAGACTGGCATTACTACTGATATTTTAGGTGACTCATAATTCATCATTTAATATACTCCTCCTAAAAGAATGGTTAGTTTTAATTTCCAAAAGTTGAAAATAAGGATCTTCATGTTATTATTTCTCAAATTTCTTTGCAAGGGATTCATATGGTAAAGTCACAATAATTATTATAAAGCCAATAATAAATAAGGCTATTAAACCTCTTGATTCTATTCCTGGAAATATATAGGGATTAATTAATTGTTTGAAGAGATACATCCCTGCCACAAATGCTGTTAGCATAATAGTTGAGTCGCGAAACATTTTTGTATAATATTGTAATACGCCGAAACGTGATGCTACTGCAACAGTATCAAGAAAAATGTTGAGTACGGTCTTGAAATTTATCCTCCCAAATCCTTTTCTTGTGAATTTCAAAATTATAGGTGCTTCCACGATTTTATAGCCAAACCGGGTGGCATAAGCTAAAAATTCCACATCAAAAGCATATCTTTTAACGCGCATCATTGGAAAGATTTTTTGCACGGTTTCTCTTCTCATCAACTTGAAGCCTGCCTGTGTATCCCTGATTTTCAGTTGCAGCAGTAATCTTAAGACGATATTGTACATCTGGCTCAAGAATCTCCTGATTAATGGATAATATTCTATCGCGGAAAAGGGATGTCTCTTACTTCCAACTACTATATCCGCATCGTTTTTCAACATGTACTCAAATAAGATGCTTATCTGCCCCGGATCAAGTTCCATATCAGCATCAAGAAATGTGACCAGATCCTTTGTTATAAAGGTTATTCCATATTTTATAGCATAGCCCTTACCTCTGTTTTGTTTAGAACCTACAATTTTAACATTATCAAATCGTTCTGAGGTCGCCTCATTAAAAGTACCATCTGTAGATCCATCATCCACCACAATTATTTCATGGTCTATTCCAATTTTGTTGAAAAGATCCCTGACGTGTTTTATTGTTTTAAGAACCCGTCCCTCTTCATTGTAAGCTGGAATTATTACCGAAAGTCCTTCTGTTTTGATTTCCAAAAACGCCATCTCCCTACTCTTGGTACTCCAACATTTTTAGAAATAATCTCATATATGAAAAAATTAAATTTTTTAAAAGATTATCAAAAGAAGGAATGGAGAGTAACATCTCCATCCTTTAAATTGATGTTATTTCCTCCTGAGGTACACTGCGACCCCAATAACGATCAAGATCACAACAACGATCGCAATAAGCGAAAGGTTTGCCGGAGCCGCGGGAGTTGCCTGAGTAACGCCAGAAACTGCCGGAGTAACTCCGGAGCTTGTTATCCTGGACGTTGCCCTGGGCGTTACCCTGGGCGTTGCCCCGGTCACAGCGTCTTTCGATCCTGTTATCGCGAAACTTGAGAATGATTCTGTCTTTGCCTCGAAATAGGTATAAGTGCTGTCTTTGTCCTTTTCTGTGGTTTCAAGCTGAACCCACCTGCTACCATCCCATCTGACCATATTCACATCGCTGCTTGAAAGACGGTTACTTTCTATCCAGGAATTCTCCACTTTGAGCCTGATAAGAGCATCTTTAATTCCACTTGAGCTTGAAAAGATGTTTATATTCTTGGATACTATGCCGTCAGGTGCAGCTGTTACAAGTCTGGATGTCCCTTTTAGAGCTTCAATCCTCAAGCTGACACCATTTTCATTTTCTTTGCCAACAACTGCGACTTCATATATTCCGGGTACATTAGAGAACTTGTATGTTACGGGCTGGTCTGCCAGTAGATCCATTTGTGCTGTTTCAGACGATTCTACATTGTCAAACGGTTCTGAAGATACTATACCGCTTCCCGTGCTTCCACTGGATCCGCGGAATGAGGTTGTTGATGCTGGTGTAATCGTGAATTGGCCGGTGGCTGAAGTAAATATTTTGGTAACTGCATTATTTTCTGCCCTGAGGCTTGCAACTACGTTATAATCTCCAACCGGCAGGGTCGCTGTTTCTATTGTTACGTTATAAATATAAGTGAGGTTTCCGTATCCGTAGCCATATCCGTATCCGTAACCATATCCTGTTTCTGCATTATATCCGTAACCATATCCTGTTCCAAAATTGGGTCCATATCCGTAACCATACCCTGTTCCCCTGTTATATCCATAACCATATCCGTACCCGAAATCAGTTATTCTTCCATATCCATACCCGTAGCCATAACCGAAACTTTCATAACCATAGCCGTAGCCGATACTATCTTTGCCATACCCGTAGCCATACCCAAAATCAACTGCTTGAGGGATTTGAAAGCCTGTTATTTTGATAATGGAGTCACCTGAGATCTTTTTTCCATCAAGGGAAAAAACTGCACCTGGATTAGCAGGTCCTGTCAAATTTAGTGTAATGTCTTTCGCAGGAACAAACTGGTCTGGATCATTAATATCAATTTTTACTTGAAACTGAATATTGCTGCCCTGTCTATATGGGCCCTGAAGCCCTAAAATACTGACCGACACCGCTTGTGCCGGCCCGGAAATTATCAGCATTACAACGATGAATAATGTTATAATTGTACTTGCTAGAAATGGTCTCTTCTGATTGCTATGTTTTACTTTTACCACACTTATCACTCCTGAACTGGATATAATTGGAAATTTATCTCCCACAATACCTTATCTTTAAAGATATTTAAAATCATCGATTTCCTTGCCTGTAGGGTGGTGACCAGAGCCACCCTAGAACCATTGGTAGATGATACTTTTTCCGTTTAGATGTACCTCAACCCCATTTCAACATGAGCGAATGCAATGTTCTTGTTTCCATTATTCAGCTCTAATAATAATTGTCACAGTTTACTGCTGGCATGAAAAATAGTTAAATTTAAATTGCGAACTTATGAATTGATAACTACCAACGAACAACAAATGTTTTAATTTATAAAATAATAACTGAAGAATGGTGATAGAATGACCGCGAAAATTGATTGGTACAACGAATTCGTAGATTTTAATTATACTCCCGCAAAAGACGATTTGATCTGTTTATACTATTTTGAACCTGCAAAAGGAATTACAGAAAAAGAAGCGATAGGAAGGATAGCTTCCGAAAGTTCTGCAGGCACATGGACCACTCTTCATGATCTACCTCCACGGGTTGAAAAGATAAAAGCGCGCGCATTTGAATTAAATGGTAAATATGTAAAGATCGCTTACCCAATAGACCTCTGGGAGCCTGGAAACGCCCCTCAGCTCCTGAGCGGGATCGCAGGTAATATTTTCGGGATGAAAGCTCTTCGGAATCTAAGACTTATTGATTTATCGTTTCCACGACAATATATTAAGTCTTTCAAAGGTCCAGGACAGGGTATCGAGGGAATAAGGTCTTTATTGAAGATCAAAGAACGCCCCATAACGGGTGCAGTGCCAAAACCCAAGATCGGTTTTAGCGCAGCAGAACATGCCGATGTTGCATACGAAACCTGGATGGGAGGATTTGATCTTGTAAAGGATGATGAGAACCTGACTTCTACGTCTTTTAACCGCTTTGAAGACAGGCTTATGCGAATGGCCAAACTGCGTGATAAAGCTGAAAAAGAGACGGGCGAAGAGAAAGATGCCCTTTTGAATATCACAGGTGAGACAAAAGAAATGATCCGAAAAGCAAAATTGCTTCATGATTCGGGCTGGAGGTTCGCAATGATCGATGTTGTTACTTGTGGAACAGCGTCTGTCCAGACAATGCGGGATGAATGCGGCGACCTTGGATTAGCCATACATGCCCATCGTGCGATGCATGCGGCTTTTGACAGGAACCCGAGACATGGGTTGAGTATGTATTTCCTTGCAAAACTTATGCGTTTAATAGGAGTGGATGAAATTCATTCAGGTACTGCAATAGGAAAACTTGTGGGGAGCAAAAAAGAGGTCACACAGATCGCCAGAGTGCTGCGTGACTATAAAATAGAAGATGGTGACATGCTTTCGCAGGATTGGGGCTCAATAAAACCGGCTCTTCCGGTTTCTTCAGGTGGTCTTCATCCGGGATTGATACCATCTGTCATGAGTATCCTGGGAAATGATTGTACATTGCTTGTAAGCGGCGGCATTCACGGCCACCCGGAAGGAACACGAGCTGGCGCAAAGGCAGTGATGCAGGCAATAGAAGCCTCAATGGATGGTACTGACCTTAATGAATTTGCGATAAAAAACAAGGAATTGAAGCAAGCGCTTGGTAAATGGGAATATTACAGGCCAAAATAAAATTATTCGAGGACTTGCTTTATCTTTTCAGATGCTTTTTTCATTTCGACAAGTACCCATCCAAGATTTGTTTCAGGTCTTGTCATAACAAGGAGTATTGCTTTTGGTCCGGCTCCATATCCAATAATTTTTCCATTTTTTGATTCCACTATGGTTGTCTCAGGAATGCCGTTTCCAAGTTCGTTCGAAGCTGCTTCTGCTGCGCCTACCATAGTAGCAGACATTGCTACCAGTACTTCTGCGCGTTTCTGGTCTCTTAATGTTGAGCATATCAATAAGCCGTCTCTGCTTGCTATTGCTGATGATTCTATCCCGCCAATTTTATTAATTTCTTTCAGTGTGCTTTCCATCATTTGTATTGTCCGTATTTTATTTATCATTACAGCACCTTCCTCAATTTAATTGACTTCAAATAACAATATGTTCTTCAACTATTTAAAAGTGTGCAAAAAAGCAACAGTTGCACATTTTGGTATTTTTGGTGGAAAATGTTTTATAAATTATTAAATTAAAAAAGTAAACTGATATTAGAAAAATTTTCGAGTTATCAGACTGTTATCTTTCTTTTGATTTCAGTCCATGCAATTTTATATCTATTCAATACATTTGATGTCTGTCGAAAAGCATTTCGGGCATTTCAAATTGGTGCCAATGCCTTTGAATGTCTTGCTGCAATGGTTGCATAAATATATATGCGGTTCCATTCCACCTTCGAGTTCTACACCGAACGAATCACCTACGCTGCACATTTTACCTCCTTATTATTTATCTTACAGGCAAGAAGCGAGCCAACCCTCCTGCATATCTCAAGTTCTTCATCCCCGGGCATCCTTTTTATACCCAGATCTTTTATCATATCAACACCGTATGATGTCAATTGCTTACTGATCGCCTGTATAGCTTCAAGACCCCATCCATAAGACCCGAAAGCAAGCCCGATTTTCCCTGCCAGGTCAACATCAGCCAGCTCATTCAGGAATTTTTGCACAGATGGCATCATTGCGTCACGATAATTCGGTGAACCAATGGCAATGGCATCTGCATCAATGAGCTGGTTCTTTTCAGCAAAAGAGACATTTTTCAGTATTGTTTCAATGCCTTCAGCTTTTGCACCTTCTTCTATAGCCTTAGCTATCCTCTCAGTATTATGTGACCCCGTACCATAGATAATTACAAGTTTTGGCATGCTCCCACATATTTATAATTATCATTCGTGGTATTTGTACTTTACCAATTACAATCAACCAAAACCGTTTACAATTATGATGGGATCATTCAAATGTCATCGGTGAAAATCCTATTTTTTCATTAAATACCCTTCGCGCAGCAATATCCATCTCAACAATAAATACCTCAAGCACCATGAATGCCTGCGCCGCTTTCCTGATGCAACCCATAGTAATTCCCATGCTGTTCCCGGCGGCCCCGTGGAGATGAATCTTTGGAGCGGCGTTTTCCCAGAAAATATCACCTGCGCCTAATATTTCGCGTGCGTCATCGAATTTTGACCACACTGTTGTGGGGGGAACAACCTTGTCTTTTGGCCCTGTAACGAGGTCTGCGCTTCCCATTGCGCCAAGCATGATAAAAAAAGCGGATCTAATTTCCTCTTTGACCGCAAGCCCTGAAAGCTCTGCAAGCACATCTTCTCCATGATCAATCCTTACAGCAAATATACGTCCGATCGAACCTTTGCGATAATCCATGCATGGGGTATGTCTATCATGATTTTAAAACTTGTGATTTCTGTTTATCCGGTGATTTGACCGTAACATTTTTTTATTCCATGTCATATATGAAGGCAGGAGAAAATATGTTAAAAAAAATAGCTGTGTTATTTTTGTTCTTAGCCATAGTGGTTTTTATTTCCGGCTGTATTGATAATACTACTGATGATCCGGTAAATAAAACCGACCCGGTCACATCCGATCAAATCCCTACTGTCAATTTGCCTTCAGGATTTACATTCATGGCAAAACACGAAACAAATATTGAAATTGGGAACTTCTCAAGAAATGCTATTGAAGGAGTTTACAGGACAGATACTGGAGATGATATATATATCCAGGTCTTCAAAACAGATTCGCCAGAGGCTGTCATGGAAGAATATAAGGCTACGTATAAGGATGCAGGTTATGATCCTTTCACTGAGATTTACTTTAATGGTCACAAAGCAACAAAAGTTACGAGTCAGTTCATAAGTAATGGGAAGCCCGTCGATAAATATAATCTCATCTGGACAACCAAAGATTCAATGATTAAAGTCGGGTCATCAACCGATCCCCAGAAAGTGATCAACCTGGCCACAGCAACCAATAGTTAAAGAAGGTTCATCATCTTGTGCGTCTGCCCAATGGCACGCACATCTTTTAATTTTTCGCCGGCAAAATCCATCAGTTCAAACAATAATGATGAAGGGACTTTTTTATCTGAAGTTACAGGCTGAAGTATAAAAGGTATATTATCATCGATTGATTTGACACCTTCGATAGCAAATGATAATGATTGTTTTGTAGTCTCTGGCATGATTATTACTTTTACAAAGGTCTTTGCAGTCTCATTCAGAATAGAAATCGTTTCAAGCTCATTTTTCAAAAGTTGCGAATAATGATCGGTACAATCATGTTCTGGCAATTTAATGTCGCATGATGCTATTGCGATAATATCCTTTAATTCCCGCGCTTTTTCAGGACAGCCGGAATTAGTTTCAAGGTATAAGGGATATTCCAGGTCAAGCGTCTTGATAAAATCTGCATGCAGCAATGGTTCCCCGCCTGTCAGGCTGACATGTTTTGTTGAGGATGTCCACAATTTCCGGATAAAATCTGCAACCTCTTGCCTATAAAGCGGTGTTTGCGCAAAGATGAATTCTCCACTTCCTGCATGTGTCTCAATCCTGCATGAGCATGAAATTTCACGTGTTTGTGGTGTGTCGCAATAAGAACAGTGCAGCTGGCATTTTTCAAACCTGACAAAAACCTGGCGCATGCCTGCATAAGGACCTTCGCCCTGTATGGAATTGAATATCTCGTTTATGTGTGCAGGCATTAATACCAATATTATAGTATTGATTTCAACTATTTTACAAAATCAATCCCGTATTTAGCCGTAGAAATATTTCCTTTGGTATTCTTACCAAGGATCTGCGGTGATGTAACACCTGTAACAACGACCATTGTGCGTACAACATTTTCAAGGTCAGGATCAACCATTGCGCCCCATATCAGCCTCGCTTTGGGATCAATGCGTGTGTAAAGCTCATTGACCACACTTTCAGCTTCAGCTATGGTCATATCCGGCCCTCCGACTACATTTACAAGTGCGCCTGATGCGCCTGATACATCAACATCAAGGAGTGGGCTCCTTAGCGCTCTCTGGACGGATTCCAGTGCTTTGTTCTCGCCTTCGGCTTCACCAAGACCTATCATCGCAACGCCACTCTTTTGCATAATAACCCTGACATCAGCAAAATCAAGATTCACAAGACCGGGTTTTGTGATCAATTCGGTTATTCCTTTTACTGAGCGCATAAGGACCTCATCACATACTTTAAAAGCTGTCTGCAAAGGAAGATGAGGGACAACTTCAAGCAATTTGTCATTCGGGACGACTATTACGGTATCTACGGCATCACGGAGGCGCTCAAGTCCTGCTTCAGCATTATCCATGCGGATTTGCCCTTCGACTGAGAATGGAAGTGTTACAACAGCTATTGTCAATGCCCCTGCATCACGCGCAATTTCTGCAACAATAGGCGCAGAGCCCGTTCCCGTTCCTCCGCCAAGTCCGCATGTTATGAAAACAAGATCTGCATTCCCCACAGCTTTTTCAATCGCAGGTTTTGATTCCTGGGCTGCATCCTGCCCTATCTGGGGCAGGCTTCCAGCGCCAAGCCCTCTGGTCCTGTTTCTCCCGATAAGGATCTTCTTTTTGACCTGGATATTTAATAAATGCTGGGCATCTGTATTGATAGCGTACAGCTCCGCCCCGATTATTCCTTCATCGGAAATTCTCTGGATCGTGTTCGAGCCAGATCCTCCACATCCTATAACAACAATATTTGTCTTTAATTCCTTTAATATTTCCAGAAGTTCCTTGTCCGTATCCCCAATTACTGGCATTGGAGATTCGCCTGCTCTTGATATTGCCTCTTTGATTATTGATTCCATGCTTCTTCTCCATCGTTTATTAATTTAATGGCTCTTTTATTTGTTTCATACACCATCTCTGGATTTATAGTTTTTCCGTCTATTATCACGGATTCACCCCGCGCCAGCCGCCCATACAATTGCATATCCGCAATCCCGAGTGATTTAGCCAGTTCCGGACTAAATTTTTTATCAGATATTTGCAGTATTCCTTTATCCAGAGAGACATCATAATTTTTTTTAATAATTTCCACGCATTTATCCCTTAATTCTTCCGCAGCCAGCCTGGCGCATGAATCATCAATCCCGATAAGGATATGAGCAAATCTTCCATCTTCATATTCGATATAAGCTATATTATGGTCCGATAGGAAAGTTTTAAGTCCGATCTTATCAAGTTTTTCCGCTTCGGATAAAAGTGCAGGATTGATCTTTGCGATCTTGACCCTCGGGCAGATGCATGTCTGGCAGGTGGATAGGGCACATTTTATCCCGTCAGTAATCACAGGTTTCCCGGCAGGGCATATCTCCTTTACTCTTTTTCGCAACTGCATGCAAAATTCCCAGGGTACCCCATCCATTTCCCTGATATCGCTTTCCTTTAACACTTCAAAACCGCTGGCTTCAATCATCTTGTTCAGCTTCTCACGCTGCTCACCCTTCATGGATTTGCGGTCAACATATGCAAAATCAGCTCCACTTCTCACAAAGGCCTGGCGTATCATTGTCTCATCCAGTTCATCGAGGGCATAGGAGGGAAAAATGTGACCGAAAGTGACATCCGTAGAAAGGATCAGCGAAGTTTGTCTTGGCGCATAATGCGTACCCCCGAAACCCACAGCTACAGGTGAATCACTATCTTTAAAAAGAAGTATGGCTTCCGCAACTATTCGGCCTGCAACGTCATCAAGCCATTGGCCTATGCTGCTTCCCACTTCAATAAAAACGGATGGAACATCAAGGTCGCTTGGGCCATGGTGCGTACATTCCAGAGTAACTTCATAATCTTCATTTCCAACAAGAATTTTCAGTGAGCGAAGAAGCGACCTGACAGCTTGAGGGGCAGCGGTTGAAAGTTTCCGGGGAGTTCCTCCGAATTTTGCTTCATTAACATTACCCGTAGAATGTACAGTAAGAATAGCGCGTAAATCTTTGCTTCTATGTTTGGAAGCAAATATCATAAGCGATGCAGGATAACCCAATCCGGCTAACTTTTTATCAAGACCATCTTGAAAAATCAGGGATTCTTCTATTTCCACTATCCTGAAATCTTTATACTCAAAAACTGGAATACTTTCTTCAGATGATATGTTGTTCCATTTTCGAAGGGAGAAAAGGCAATTCTTAATATTCTGGCTTGCCCTGTCCTGGGTTGAACAGACAATCGTGATTTTTGGTTCACCTTTCAAAACACTGCCTTCTGCAACTCTTATATAATAAAAAATTAATCAAAGTCGCTGCCAGTGATCATCTTCTTATCAACAATTGCATAGTCCTTGGCGGCCCTTACTGCTTCGAATGGTATCAATACATAATTATTTTGTTTCTTGTATTTTGATAGGTCTATACTATTCGTTGGTTTCACTACAAGATATATCAAAGCTCCACCCTGCATATCCATTACAACATCGGTAGCATATCCCAGCTCTGACCCGTCAGTAAGCATCACTCTCTTATTAGCTAAATTTTTTGCAAGTATTTTTGCCATAGTAATCCCTTCATGAACCTTGGGTTCATCTAGTATGCTTTTTTCACCTGTAACCTATATAAGACTTCTGTTCCTGTTTTGTTCCGCCTTTAAATTGTTCCTGAAGCTTCTGGTAATATTCCACCATATCTTCGGCAAGAGCAGGCCTCACTTTCTTAAGAGCGTCACGGAAATGTTTCATTTCCACGATATCTGTATCGAAATTCTCCCTGAGAGCAAGCATTGCCGCTTCCCTGCACAGGGATTCAATATCAGATCCCACATAATTTTCCGTAAGATCTGCAAGTTCTTCAATATCCACGTTATCGGAAAGATGACCGTTTTTCAGGTTTTTAAGATGGATATTGAATATATCGATCCTTCCAGCCCTTTCCGGGGGCCCTATAAAGACAAGCCTGTCAAACCTGCCTGAGCGTATCAGGGCAGGGTCTATTATCTCAGGCCTGTTGGTCGCTGCAATAACTACCACATTCTTTAAGACTTCTATTCCATCAAGTTCTGTGAGAAGCTGGTTGATCACCCTTTCTGATGTCTTTGAGCCATACTCAGTGCCACGGATTGGGGCGATAGCATCAAGTTCGTCAAGAAAAATTATTGCCGGTGAAACCTGGCGTGCTTTTTTGAATACTTCGCGTATGGCTTTCTCGGATTCTCCGACCCATTTGGATAGAAGCTGAGGGCCGCGTACACTTATGAAATTAGCAGAACTTTCATTGGCCACTGCTTTTGCCATAAGCGTTTTTCCAGTTCCGGGAGGGCCATAAAGGAGTATTCCTCTTGGCGGACGGATGCTCATTTTTTGGAATCTCTCAGGGAATTTTAATGGCCATTCCACTGCTTCTTTTATTTCCTGCTTGGCGTCATCAAGACCTCCAACATCATCCCAGACAACATCCGGCACCTCGATCATTACTTCCCTCATTGCCGAGGGTTCAACTTCTTTTAATGCTTCTTCAAAATCGTTGGCTGTTACCTGCATGCTTTCCAGCATTTCGCGGGGAACGATCTCTTCAAGTTTTATCTGAGGAAGATATCTTCTTAGCGCTTTCATAGCTGCTTCCTTGGCAAGAGCCGAAATATCCGCACCTACAAACCCATGCGTCCTGTTGGAGATGTATTCAATATTCACTTCATCGGAAAGCGGCATACCTCTTGTATGTATCTGAAAGATCTCGATCCTGTCAAGCCTGTCCGGGACACCGATCTCTATCTCGCGATCAAATCTTCCGGGTCTGCGAAGCGCCGGGTCAATAGCATCAATGCGGTTTGTTGCGCCGATCACAACCACCTGGCCTCTTTCTTCCAGCCCGTCCATCATTGTAAGGAGCTGTGCGACCACGCGCCGCTCAACTTCACCAGTTACTTCTTCCCTTTTCGGGGCAATGGAATCCAGTTCATCAATGAATATAATGGAAGGCGCAGCTTTGTTTGCCTGATCGAATATCTCCCGAAGCCGCTGCTCGCTCTCCCCGTAATATTTGCTCATGATCTCAGGACCCGCAATAGAAAAGAAATTGGCCCCGGATTCATTTGCTACTGCTCTTGCAATGAGTGTTTTTCCAGTGCCGGGAGGGCCATGCATCAAAACACCCTTGGGCGGTTCGATACCCAATCGTTCAAATACTTCAGGGTGTTTCATGGGAAGTTCTATCATCTCGCGCAGGCGCTGGATCTCATCACCCAGGCCCCCGATGTCTTCATAAGTGATCCCTGTCCCTGTTACATCAAGAACAACAGGTTTCTCCCTGAGTGTTATTTCTGTCTTATCAGTAACTAAAATGATACCTTCGGGTTCGGCTTCAATAGCGATCAGGGGTATTGCCTGCCCTGTAACGACCCTGCCCAGAAATGGATGCGCCATCGTACTCATTACAGGGATTATATCTCCTTTGCTGATAGGGCGTTTCATGATCTGGCGTTTTACCATTTCTTCAGCATCCCCGCCGAATTGTATGGAAGTACCTTCAGGCGGCGCAAGAATTACCTTTTGTGCAGGCTGGACATTTGCTTTTCTCAGTTTGATTGTATCACCGATACCAACCCCTGCATTCTGCCGTATAAAACCGTCTATACGAATGATATTTTCTTCCCAGTCATTCCGGTCAGCTCGCCAGACCTTTGCAGCGGTTGATTTTTTCCCTTCGATCTCAATTATGTCACCGGGTATCAGCTGCAAGACCATCAGGGTATGCGGGTCAAGCCGTGCTATTCCTCTTCCCGAATCATTCGGATATGCTTTTGCAACAGTAAGTTGTTTTCCATCATTTTCGTCCATTTTTATATCCCCTCAGATATATTCCTTCTCAGATATTTTCTTAATAGATTTTATCAGGTTATCTAATTGTATCACATGGATAAAAATATATGCCAGAGGTTTTAAGGGTGCTCTAAAGGAATAGTGCGGTGAGCATCTACCTGGCTTAATATGCTCGTACCATTTTTGATATGAGATTAGAATCTAATTTATTTGGTTGTGTTTGCCTTTCTTGGCAGTCACAGGCTTGAGGTCAGCGGTGAGGAATACTTCATTGACCTTTTGCTTTATCACAGGGCGTTGAAATGCCATGTGGCAATCTAACTCAAGATAGGTAAATTCATCCCGGAATATGTCGGAAAGATGCAGTTTTATCTTGCTGTACTGGATGATAAAGTCAGGATGGAAGATGAAAAGCCCTCTATTGGCATTATCCTGTGTAAATCAAGAACAAGACCATAGTGGAATACGCATTGAGGGAGTCGAATAAGCCCATCGGCGTGGGTGCGTATCGCATGGTTACAACTCTGCCAAAGGAATTGAGGGGTCAGCTTCCTGCACCTGAGCAAATTGCGAAGCTGCTGGGGGATGTAGAGTGAATCAAATTCGCCAGACAGTGTCTGTCAAATCTAAATTCGTGAGCAAGTCAAATACTTGAAACCAATGCCAATAACTCAGAGTGGGAATTCGGAAATATTCCACAATTCGCAGAAGTTAATCCTTCAAGAAGAGGGAAAACTGATTTGTATCGAAAGGTTATACTTGGTTTAATAATGGTGATATCATATTTGCTCGAATCACTCTTTGTATGCAAAACGGTAAGATCGCCATAGCAGACGGGCTTGCAAACAGTATTGGCTTCGGTTCAACCGAATTCCATGTTTTGCGACCAGGACCTAAAATTATAGGACGGTGGCTCTATATTTTGATGCGCCATAAAGATTTCAGAAAAGATGCTGAGACCCATTTCAAAGGGACGCAGGGCAACAGCGTGTGCCACAGAGCTTTTTACATCAAAAAGTTATTCCAATCCCGCCCCTTCCCGAACAGCTCCTTATCGTCGCCTACCTCGAGGAGCTTCAGGCAAAGGTGGACGCACTCAGGCGCCTCCAGGCAGAAACCGGCGCCGAACTGGATGCGCTGCTGCCGGCTGTGCTGGATAGGGCATTTAAGGGGGAGTTGTGAATCAATAACTTCAATCTTGATATAAAATAAAAATTACATTTCATAATTGTTCTTCCTCTTCTTTACGCCTTGTTATCGCCCAACCATATCCTCCAAAAGCTGCTCCCCCAATACCTACAATTAACTTAATCAAATCCATAGCTATTGAATCCCGTCCAAAATAAAAGAGAATTCCAGCATTAATAAGAACTAAACCTAAGACAGCAAATAAACCAAAAGTAATCAAACGATTTTGTTTTGCCACAATTTGAAGCCGATTATTTTCATACTCAAGCTCACGCCGATGTTTTTCATTTTCAGCTTCAGTCCAACTTTTTAGAAGAGGTTCACCAAGTTTTATAAGATCTGCAAGAGTTAGTTCGTTGGCCGTTGGTTTCTGCATTATATCTGACGAAACCGTTTGTATTTCTTTGCTCATAAATCGGCACTTTTTGATATTACATATTTTATAAAATAGTCTGCAATTTGCATTTTAACGCCCCCATCCCCCCTAACATCCCGTATATCCGCGCCCATGCGGAATAGATGAAACAATCTTCTTCGCAAGCCACGTCCTTTCCTCTTTTGGCATATCCTCAAGGTTCGCAGTATCAAAATAAGATAGTTCCTCATCAGTTGTTTCAACTGTTGAGGCTATCTGCCTTGCCATTTCCATCCGTTCTTCTTTTGAGGCTTTATATAACCAGGGACGAAGGTTATTGTTCGTTGGCTTATTTCGAAACATTAAGGCTCCCATCCTTACGCCCCCACCCCATATCTCTTCCTGTCCAGAAGCTCCTGCTTCTTTCCCTCATTCCATCCGCTCACAGCCTGGATATAGCCGGTCACACGTGAAAGATGCTCCACATTATCGCTCTCGCAATTGGGGCATTCATCAAGAAGCCCTGAAGCCACATGGAAATCATCCATGCAAACAGTCATGTCCTTCGTGAAGGCAAAATAACCGACCTGCGTATTCTTCGCAATGTTCATGGCAAATTCCTGAAGGCCATGCGGGTCTGGAGCAGCTTCGCCAAGCCAGATATCAAGAATATTGCCTCCATCCACTATCGGGAAAAAGGTCTCCTCAAGCTTGATGCGCGCCGGGAGTGACACATCTGCATTGGGCGGAATATGCGTACCATTTGTGTAATAGATCGGAAGGTCTCTTGTTTCCGAGATGTGCTTCAATGCTTCCGGAACATTGCCTTTTATAATCGGCTGGGCGCATTTCCTGTATTCCTTGTGCAGGATATCAGATACCGCAAACCTCTGGGCTGTTGTTTCGGCCGGGGTTCTTGCAAGCGCTATCTCCATGCCAAACTTCCCTGAGAGCTCCTTAGCATAGAACTTCATCTCGAACATAGCGCGGATAGCAAGACGGCGTGCATCGTCACTTTCATGTATCTGCTTTCCGGTATGGTGCTGTACCATCTCGTTTATTCCAACGACACCTATAGTATAGACAAGCCCTTTTGTATCAACAGCGATCTGCCCATGGGTCATTGTGAATGGGTCCTTTGGCCTCTGGGTCACAAAAGGCATCCTTCCATTTGCGATCACAATGTCCATCCACCTCCTTTTCACCTTGAAGAGATCCATGCACTGGTCCATCATGTTCTTCAATTCCCGGAAGAGTGAATCATCGTCCTTTTTGGCTTTGTAGGCCGCACGCGGACAGTTCAGTGACACAACCTGCCATGCGCCCATCGAGAAATGCTTTCCTTCACGGAAATATAACTTATCCTCAAACTCGCTGTCCTTATCGTGCGAAGATGAGAAATTGTAGGCACAGCACTGGTAGCAGCTAATGCCTTTTCCTGCGCCCCTGTATTCGGGAAGCTGGTTATCAAAATAAGGAGTTCCATAGCGTGCCGCAAGCTCAAATGCTTTGGTGTAAAGTTCATTGTAGCTCAGGAGCTCAGGATGTGTGCGGTTAAACTCTTCATCCTCGGTCATGAAATCAGGCTCAAGGCTTATCTCAGGCTTGGGGAAATTGAAGGGTTTTCCCCAGTAATCGCCTTTTAGCATTACGTTCATCATGGCTTCAAAGCCAAGCCTGACCTCGCGCTCGAACTCACCATACGTGCGCTTTGGAGCCTGTACGCCGTCCCATACCTTTCCTTTATAAACTACAGGTTTATCGCGCCAGAGTAAAGGGACACCTGGGGAGAGCTGGACTGAGGAGAAGACCAGCTGCCCTCCGCGGGCCACCATCATCTGGGTCATTTCATAAACGAACATCTGTGTGAGCTGCTCGACCTGGTCATAGCTCATGCCTTCAAAATAAGGTGCTATGAATGTAAGGAAATTATAGAAACCCTGGCCTCCGGCAAAATTCGTCTGGGCGCTGCCAAGTGCTTTCACAGCGTGAAGGATTGCCACTTCTGCTTTCTTTGCAGGTCCTGCAACACTTGCTTTTGTGCCGCTGCCATCTGGCATGAGGCCGTAATAGAAGAAATACCGCAAGTCCCAGTCCTGGCAAAACGCGCGTGTCCCGAAGTATTCAAGATCATGAATATGTATATCGCCATTAAGATGTGAGTCCGCAAGTTTTGGCGGTATCATGAGGAGGTATTGTTCCTTGCTCATCTTGTCCGCTTTTTTCTTGTGGCTTGTCTCTGCATTCTCCTGGAGGTTTGCATTGTCCCGGGCCTCAAAACCTGAACCCATATCTATGCGGTAAGCGTCAAAAACAGGCGTTCCCACTCTTGTTGAAATGTTTCTCCATTCAGTATGGCCATGCTCAAGCAGTATAATATTGACCAGTTCCCGGACAAGAGGACCTGAAAGGAACTTTACGTTCATGTCCTTTATCCTTTTCTCGGTTTCTTTGGCGATACCTTTTGCTTCTTCCTCGTTGATCCCGGAAGTTCCATAGAACTGCTCGCAAAGCTTTGTTTCTTTAAGAAGCTGTTTTACGATCGTATCCCTGTCCCAATCCATAAGGTGGCCATCTGTTGTCCTGACCTTCGGGATAATTGAAACAAGAGAGCCTCCGAGTGTTTTCTGGATCGTCTGGACTTCTCTTGATTTTTGTTTTGCTATCGGTTCCGGATTTGCCTGTTTTTGCTCCTTTCTTGCAGCAAAAGCGTTATACAGCTCTTCCTTATGTTCTTCCATAAGATCCGTTATCTGTACTTCTATATATTTGCCCATCTTATTTTTCACCTCATTTGTTGAGTCATGCAGTTTTGTTCAGAGCTTAGGGAACCTGTACCCTTGGTTCCTTTCGCTCTATGCGACGTCTTTAATTATGGATTCAACCGTACCCTGGTTGATCCTGTCTTGCGTGAATAACTCATTATATGTATGGAATTTATTGCCTATTTGCAGCACCGGCGCAGCCATTGTAAATACGCCGTTCATCCTCAGTTCTGTTAATGCCGCCGGGGTAGCCATATCTACCTCTGTGAATTCTACCTTTGTGTTTTCCAGGAATTGCTTCAATACCCTGCAATTCGGACAGTTTTTTGTTGAATATATTATGACGCCCTGCACGCTTTAATCTCCTTATAATTCATCCATTAATTTCATAGCTTATAACGGTTTTTTAAACTATATCTGGATACTAATTGTCGTTGTTTGTTATCATATACTTTATCCAATCTGGTTGTTTTTAAATCATATTTGTTATCATATTGTATATCAAATAAGATAACAATATGACTTATAATTTGATGATAACATTTGGTTTTAATTTAGAAAATGTGATGCATCAAAACGATGCTATCAGCAAAAATTATGTACTTTGCTTGTGTGTACTCCTCGATTTTATGTTCCTTAAATTCAAAGATGAAGTTTCATCAATATTATCCGGTGCTGTAGAAAAAGCAGGATTCAAGACTGAAGACCTTGCTTTGACTGAATCGCCTCATGCAGACCTCGCGTCTTCTGTAGGATTCAAGCTGGCACCGAAATATAAGAAAAGCCCTAAAGAAATCAGCGAAAAAATTTACAAAAATATCTCTATACAGGCAGGTTCTTATATTGCCCGGGCCGAAATGACAGGGCCTTATATCAACTTCTTCATAAGCCGCACTTTCCTGAATGAAACCGTCCTTCGCGTACTCCATGACAGGGAGAACTTCGGGAATCTTAACAATAAGGGAAAAGTTATCCTGGAACATACTTCGGCCAATCCTGATGGCCCGCTGCATATCGGCCACATCAGGAATTCCGTAATTGGCGATACCCTTGCCCGGATACTCAAACGTGCCGGGTATGACGTGGAGACGCAGTATTATATTAACGATATGGGGCGGCAGATCGCTGTAGTTGTCTGGGGACTTGAGAATTTCCAGTTCGATACAACAAAAAAGAAAGACCATGCGATCGCCGAAGTCTATATTAATGCCAATAAGACTCTCGTTGATGAAAAAGAACATTCGCCAGAAGTGGATGCCATAATGAAAAAATACGAGATAGGCGACCCCGGTATAGAAGCAAAATTCAAAAATGCCATCGATACATGCATGGAAGGGATAAAAGAATCCCTGACGCGCATGAATATCCGCCATGATAAATTCATCTGGGAATCACAATTCGTTCGCTCCGGGGAAGTGAACAGGATCATGGATGAAGTCAAGGCGCTTGACCGCACTGCGTTGAAGGATGGCGCTTTCATGGTTGACCTGAAAGATATGGGAATACAAAAGTCACTCGTGGTCCAGCGCTCGGACGGGACTTCTCTTTATACCACCCGCGATCTCTCCTATCATGAATGGAAGGCAACGCAATGCGACAGGATGATCGATATCCTTGGAGCTGACCACAAACTTATTTCATCACAACTAAAAGCAGTGCTTCGGATACTGGGTCATAAAGAACCTGAGATCGTTATTTTTGAATTCGTATCGCTGCCCGAAGGTTCCATGAGCACCCGGCGCGGTGTTTTCATTTCGGCTGATGAACTCATTGATGAAGTTGAGAAAGCGGCTTTTGAAGTTGTAGATAAAAAGCTTCCGGATAAGGATCTGGATTTCAAGAAGAAAGTAGCAGCTTTTGTGAGCATCGGTGCGGTGCGATATGATATTATCAGGATATCCCCTGAGAAAGCCACAGTATTTGATTGGAAAGAAGCTGTGGACTTTGAAAAACAGGGCGCTCCATTTATTCAATATGCCCATGCAAGAGCATGCAGCATAATAAAGAACGCGAAGGATGAAGGTTACTATGGGGATTTTTCTAATCAGTATAGTCCCTCGAAGTTTGACCCCAATGTGCTGCTTGAAGAACAGGAAATCGCACTTATCAAGAAGTTATCTGTCTTTGAACGTGTCATTGATGACGCATCGCGTGAATTGAAACCAAACCTTCTTGCCATATATGCAAGGGAACTTGCGGATTCTTTCAACCAGTTTTACAGGTTCGTACCTGTTCTATCCGCCGAGCCTGAATTCAGGTCAGCGCGCCTCGAGCTTGTTGAGTGTTCCCGCATCGTTCTTGCTAATGCGCTTGATACACTGGGTATATTTGCCCCTGAATCAATGTAATAAAATAAGAGAAGTGCTCTCAGGTCTATGAAAATAATATCGGTAGTAGGTTATAAAAAAACTGGAAAAACAACATTAGTGGGACAGCTGGTCAAAGCTTTGAAAAAACATGGGACAGTTGGGACGATAAAACATCTCCATGAACATGATATTATTAATGCGCCAGATACCGATACCTGGAAACATGCACAGGCCGGCGCTGATGTTGTGGTCGCAGTTACTCCGAATGAGCTTGTGAAATTCTCGCGCAACAATGATCTGACAACCGCACTGGATGAGCTTGCAAATGCAGGAATGGATTTTGCAGTAGTGGAGGGTTTCAAGGACAGCAAGCTGCCTAAAATCGCACTTGGTGATGTTGAGGCCACTGAAATTGTAAGAAGACTGGACACTTTTGAAAGTGCAGATATTGATGAATTGGTAAATATCATAATGAAGCAACCCGAATTTCACACACTTGATTCTTTGCTCACAAAGCTCAAAAATTCGAAATCAATTGAAAAAGCAGGCGCTATCGGAACATTTACCGGAATTGTCAGGGCTGTTACGGATGAAACAAGCACCGAATTTTTGGAATTTGAAGCGCATGGCGAACTTGCCCGGAAAAAAATGGATGAAATATGCAAGCAGCTTATGGAAAAAGAGGGCATAGTCGATATACTGATGCATCACAGAACAGGAATAATCCCCGCGGGTGAGGACATTGTTTATATTGCTGTTGCCGCAGGTCACAGAGAAGAGCTCTTTCCGGTATTGAGGGAAGCAATAGAACGCCTGAAGGCTGAAGTTCCTATCTGGAAGAAAGAGCATACTATTAAAGGGGATTGGTGGGTGCATGATCAATGATGCTTTCCCAGTTATGAAAGCTCTGCCATTGCTTGAAGAACTCGGTTGATGAGGCTGTTGCCGTACGATATGTACGTTCGGAATTAAGAATACCTGAAATGAACATCAATATCAGCCGTACCCATAGTTGATTGAATAATAATTCCCTCTCCCTTTTTTGCCGTGGCTTTGCAGCTGAAGGTTTTTACCTGTTTGCTCTCGGAAATGGAATTGATATTCCTGTTCTTCAGGAAGTTGTCATACTGTTCCCTGCCTGGCACCAGATAAATATCAATATATTCAGTCGAGCTGATATCAATAGATACAGGCACATCGAAATCAAATGGATACGAAGGGTCGTATAAATATATGAACGTCAGGTATCCATGATCCAATTTTATATTTTGATCATGCTCAAGGCTCGCGAAAACCATTACTGCATAACAATTTTTCTTTTCACAATACACTCCTGCCCCGCCGTCGCTAAACAACCTGTCCCTGTCCACGATCGGAGACCTGTGCCCCGGACTTTTCATCCATCCGTCAACGATTGCCCGGCTCATATTTCCCTCATCGCTCAAACCTTCTATCATATACAGGTCTTCTGCTACTATAGTGTAAAATATTCTATTTTCCCGAAGCCTGTCACCCACGCTCCTGCCTTCAAGGTCCTTATGAGCAAATCCTTCAATCGAAAGCGTTTTGCTGTAATTTCTGGCAACCTGTGCGATCTCCGCGTTCCATTTGAGTGTATCTGTCCCTGAAATCTTTCTTTCCTCGTTGATATTATCGAAAATCTCACTTTCTATCTTTTGAATATCAATAAAGGAAGCATTGAAAATGGCTTTATTGAGCTCGTTTCTATGCAGTGAAAAATTCATCCCGCTATAATTAAGACTATCCTTCGGGAATTCGAAAAAGAATTCAAATGCCTGGTTGTTGTAAGTCCCGTTTATGGAAACAAGCCCTGGCCTCAGTTTCTCAATGGTTGTGACCAAGCTTCCGTTCGTGGTAAATCCCAATAAATTATCGTTATTATAGACATTCCCTTCAAGAGGTTCAAATGTCTCGTTCACGAAAAAATGCATTTTATAAGAGCTATCCCCGATGTATGACGTGCATCCTGCCGTGAATGTTGCCAGAATGATAATGAGAGATCCTATTAATATCTTGTTACCCTGCATGATAATAAGCTAATAATGATCGTCTTTAAATATAATTTTATGTTTTCAATCCAAACAATTTAATATCCTGAAAGCTGTATTATTTAAAAAGTAAAAAGATGATCACTATGGAACAAGATAAATGGCTGTATCATAATACCTTGAAATGGAAAGGGGAGAAAAAAGCAGACCTCAGGTTCATTGAAAGCAAACAGGAAATAGAAGTAGCAACGCCTCCTGAATTCGGGGGACATGAGAATATAATAAGTCCTGAAGATCTTTTTGTATCATCCGCCAATGTCTGTTACATGACCACGCTTCTTGGTACTCTCAAGAACATGGGTGTTGAATTGATATCATACGAATCCCGGGCCGAAGGGATACTTGAAACTGTCGATAAAATGAAGATATTCACAAAAATAATAATAAGACCGAAAATCAAAGCAAAGGAAACTGAAGAGAAGATCAGGATGATCCTCAATCATGCTGAGAAAAGATGCCTTGTTGCGAATTCGATGAAGACACAGGTCATAATAGAGCCTGAGATTGAAACAGCTTAAACATTGACAGGAAAAACCAAAAAAATAAGACAATGATAGAACTTTTGATAGATGATACTGCCCTCGAACTCATCAGAAAAGAGTTGATAAAAGAAAATGCATTCGCGATGCGTATTTTCATTGGCGGCGGAGGATGCTGCAAGCATTTTGAGATAATCCCTGTTAAAAAAGCGCTTTCCGGGGATATAACTTTCATGCAGGGCGGGATCAGGATACTTGTGGAAAAAGAAATTGCGCAAAATTCTTCAGGTATTCGGATAAAATATGATAAACACAAAGGATTATTAATTGATTTAACCTAATAAAGCAATCAGGATAGGTTTATATAAAATAAATTCGTAATTGTACGAACGTAAATTGGAGAAAAAATGATAGGCATTTCAAAACTTTATTGCGGGACTGTTGAACCATCTGACGCTCTGCGGTACGGGCGCGACTCAAGTAAACTCCCATCGCATTTATTGCAATTTTCAAAGGATAAAAAACCGGTCGTTGTCTGGAACATGGGCAGGCGCTGCAACCTTAAATGCGTCCATTGCTATGCCCAGTCAAAGGACATCGAATATAAGAACGAACTTACGACCCAACAGGGTAAGGAGCTTATCGATGACCTTGCCCAATTCGGCGCTCCGGTTATCCTTTTTTCGGGCGGCGAACCCACAATGCGAAAAGACCTTCCTGAACTTGCGCTATATGCAAGGTCAAAAGGGATGCGTGCTGTCATTTCTACGAATGGCACGCTTATCGATAAAAAAATGGCTAAAGTCCTGAAGGACATCGGCCTGTCGTATGTCGGGGTTTCACTTGATGGCATGAAAGAAACGAACGATAAATTCAGGGGTGTAAAAGGGGCATTCGATGCTGCCTTAAATGGCATGCGAAACTGCCTGGCAGAAGGCGTAAAGGTGGGATTGCGTTTTACGATCAACAAACAAAATGTAAAGGATATCCCGGCTATTTTTGACCTTCTTGAAAAAGAGAATATTCCTAGAGTGTGTTTCTATCATCTTGTTTATGCAGGGCGCGGCTCAAAAATGGTTGAGCAGGAACTGACGCATGAAGAAAGCAGGAAAACCCTTGATATTATAATGGATAGAACCAGGGCGCTCCATGATAGGGGCTTTCCGATTGAGGTATTGACCGTTGACAATCATTGCGACGGCCCGTATGTTTATTTCCGTCTCCTGAAAGAAGACCCAAAACGCGCCGCAGATGTATTAGAACTACTGCAGATGAACCAGGGCAATTCTACAGGTATCGGCATAGGCTGCGTTTCCTGGGACGGTTCGGTGCACGCAGACCAGTTCTGGAGGCACTACTCATTTGGCAACGTGAAAGAACGGAAATTCAGCGAGATATGGATGGATACCACCAATGAATTAATGGCAGGACTCAAGAACCGCAAGCCCCTCATAAAGGCAAACGCTGACAGGTGCGCACACTGCAAATGGTTCGATATCTGCAACGGGAACTTCCGCGTGAGGGCTGAAGCGATCTATAATAATGTCTGGGCGGATGACCCTGCGTGCTACCTGACAAAGGAAGAGATCGGGTACGATGAAATGAAATAGAAATAGAATAAAAGTAATATTCACGGAATAAGAACAAATCCGAGTCTTGCAAAATCTTCATCAAAGGAAAAAACTTTTTCTATTCCTTTTTTCTTCATTAGCGCAAAACTTGTGCAATCAGTAAAACTCAGTTTCTTATCTTCATATGTTTGAAATAGTTCCCATGCAAGTCCGAATATTTCTCTTTGGATCTCTATCTTCTCAATAACTTTTGATGCAAGAATATCCTTTCCCCATTCAACTGCCTCTTTGTGTCCAACCGAGTAGCGTATTCTCGTTAGAGTTTCATCTATTATATAATCAGATGTAATTATTTTCTTGACACGGATTTTTCCATTCTTTATCTCTTCAAGAAACTGTTTTGCAGCAACATGATTATTGTCTTTTTCATTCACAAGGGCAAGAAAAGCCGATGTATCTACAAAAATCATATTTAATCCTCATAAATTTCATCATGCTTTTCGGATAAATCTTTGGATGATCTGAAAGTATGCATCTTGAAAAAAGGATCTTCTTTATCAAAGCCGGATTTTTCCCTTACCCATTCTAACACAGCTTCCCTTATCGCTTCTTTGATAGTAATACTCTCCTTTTCTGCCGTTTTTTTAAGTTCGGAATAAATATGCATGTCCAGTTCGGTCTGGATATATTTTATATCAGGCATTTAGTATCAACATTTAAAGATGGCATTTAAACATTAAATATGTTTTGGGTATTCTTTTGATATTCAATATACCCGATAAGTTCCATTAAATTCAAACATAATTCCCGCGTAACCTATTTTACCCCTGAACACATCTATCACTCAAATCTATGACTACTGAATGTAAAGACTGTAAAGGCACAGGGACTATAATCCTCAGTGAAAGGGAATGTCCTGACTGCAAAGGCACGGGTAAGCCAAAATCCATAAGCCTTGACCGACTTTCTGAAAAAGACCTTGGTGCCCTCATGGGTGGTGGGATAAAGTGCATAAAATGCTTCGGCACGGGCAAATTCTCAGTGACAGAACCCTGCAAAGCATGCGGAGGCAGGGGGAAATTCATCACATGCAAGGTATGCGGGATAGAAATTACAGGCAGGGGAGAACTGTGTGAGAACTGCGCCAAAAAACAATATGTCCATATCCTCAGTCCCGAGTGCGATACGCGTGAACTTGAGATCGGGAAGATCTATGAGGGAAAAGTGCAGGGTCATGCTAATTTTGGCGTGTTCGTTGACCTGAACCCGCAGATGCGGGGACTTATTCATTCAAGTAATTTGAGTTTTACTCCGGAAATCGGAGATAAGATATTCGTTGAAGTAAAAAACATTGCCCAGAATGGCAATATTGAACTCCTTATTAGAAGCCCGAAAGATTACCAGGTAATTTATGTTGAAAAACAGCTTCCCAGAAGAAAGACCATAGAGCTCACAAAGTACATCGGGAAACTCATTCATCTCTCAGGTGAGGTCATCCAGATAAAGCAAACCGGAGGTCCTACGATATTTTCCATTTCAGATGAGGATGGGACTGTCCAGTGCGCGGCGTTTGAAAAAGCAGGAGAGCGGGCATACCCTGAGATAAAGGCCGAGATGATCGTTAAAGTCATTGGAGAGCCTTCCATGAGAAACGGCGCATTGCAGGTTGAGATCCGTTCCATAAGACATCTCGGGGGGAAGGATGCCACAGGAATAAAAGAACAGATCGAGGCAGCTATAGACAAACGAGCCCAACCCCAGGAAATCCAGTTCCTTGTGAAAAGTGACATACTTGAGAAATTAAAACCCAGGATGAAAAATGCCGCTAAGATCATAATGAAAGCTGTATATAAATCAAGGCCAATAATCATAAGGCATCATGCTGATGCAGATGGGATCACATCTGCGATCGCAATTGAACGTGCCATTTTGCCTCTTATCAAGGAGATCGGAGGATCTGATGCTGACCGGCACTTTTTCAGGCGCTCTCCTTCCAAAGCGCCGTTCTACGAAATTGAGGATGTAACAAAAGACATTACTTTTGCACTTGAAGACCAGGAGCGTTTCTCCCAGAAGATGCCGCTTGTGGTATTGATGGATAACGGAGCGACAGAGGAAGATATGCCTGCGATGAAACAGGCTGTTATTTATGGAATTGATATTATGGTCATTGACCACCATCATCCGGATGGTACTATCGATAGCATGGTGCTTGAACATGTGAACCCTGCTTATGCAGGCGGAGATTATGGACTAACAACAGGAATGATCGGTACCGAAATTGCACGAATGATAAACCCTGATGTGACAGAAGAAATAATGCATCTTCCCGCGGTTTCAGCCATGGGCGACAGGTCATCTGCACCTGAAGCTGATGCTTATAAAGCCCTTGTGGCAGATAAATACAAGATCGAAGACCTGAAAAAAATGGCTCTTGCAATCGATTATGAGGCATTCTGGCAGAGGTTCAACGATGGAAGGGGTTTAATGAATGATATCCTTAATCTTAATTCAAATTCGAGATATCAAAAGATCGTGGATTTATTGAACGAGCAGGCAAATGCTGCAATTACCGAACAGCTTGAGGCTTCGATGCCTAATGTTAAAACACAGAAATTGCCTAACGGGACAATAATGAACGTGATC
Source organism: Candidatus Methanoperedens sp. BLZ2 (assembly GCF_002487355.1). Lineage (GTDB taxonomy): Archaea > Halobacteriota > Methanosarcinia > Methanosarcinales > Methanoperedenaceae > Methanoperedens. Next base: position 69,908 of record NZ_NTMG01000027.1, read on the forward strand.
GATGTTGAAAACTTTGCGCATAAATTCACATTCCCGCCACCTGGAAAGACAAGCGGGGAGATACATGACAGGTTATGTAACCAGCATGCAGGACAGCCGCTTGTCACTATCGGATACGGGCCTGATTTTGCAGTGTTGCGTTCAAAAGGTGTCAAAATGAACATCCCTCAGATGGTGAAAGAACTGCATACCGAGATAAAAGGCGCAGGTGTGAGCGGTGGAGGGCATCTTGTGGTAGGAAGCATTAAATTCGTGGAAGGAATGAGAAAAGAAGTGCTTGCAAAACTTGCAGAAAAAATAGGAGCGGCCGGGGTTGGATGAAGATAAGCAATGATTGCGTAGGATGCGGCCAGTGCGCTGCATATTGTCCATTCGATGCAATTACTGTATTTGGCCGTGCTGCCATGAATGAAAACTGCACAGAATGCGGAAAATGCACTGAGTATTGCCCTGTATGTGCAATTTCGGAGGCGTAATGAAAGCGGTAATTATTGGCGCGGGTCTTGGCGGGTTGCTTGCCGGGGCAAAACTCACAAAAGCCGGATACGATGTTGAGATTTTCGAGCGCCTTCCTTTTATTGGGGGCAGGTTCACCAATCTTCCTTATAAAGGTTTCAAACTCAGCACTGGCGCGCTTCACATGATACCTCATGGCTCGCGCGGGCCCCTGGCACAGACGTTAAAAGAAGTGGGTGCTGATGTAACTATCATCGACTCCCACCCGATGGCAGTGATCCTGAAAGAAAATAATGAGATAATCTCTTTTCATGATTTTCGAAACGAACTTACACTTACAAAACAGGTGAAACTGGGGACTGTTCTTGCGTATTCCCTGAAATTCAAACCAAAAAACGATATCTCATTCAGGGATTGGGTATTGAAATATTTCGATGATGAATTCCTTTTTAAGCTTGCGGATTCTTTTTGCGGCTGGGCGTTAAGCCTTACAGCAAAAGACGTCCCGGCGCGGGAGATGCTTGAAATAATAGATAATATGTATCTCTATAAAGGCTCAGGGGTACCTATTGGTGGATGCGGCGCAGTAACAGATGCGCTTTCAGGGATAATAAGATCAAATGGCGGAAGGATTTATTCACAATCCTGTGTTGAAGGGATTAGTATAGAAAATGAACTGGCAAAAGGAGTCATAGTTAATGGAAAAACAATTGAAGCAGACATTGTGATCAGTGACATAGGACATTTTGGAACAAGCAAATTGTATGAGTGCAAGGATAAGGAATATCTGGATAAAATATCAAATGTCAAACCTTCAAAAGGAATCAAAATATGTCTTTCCTCGGATGAACCATTAATCGGTCATAGCGGTGTGTTTTTTACACCATTTGCTAAAAGGATAAATGGCATCAATGAAGTTACAAATGCTGATCCTTCCCTTGCACCGCCTGGAAAACATCTTGTGATGTCCCACCAGGCAATTATTTCAGATGAACGGAAGGCTGAGATCGATCTTGGACTCCTTGACCTGGAGCAGCTTTTCCCTGGTAAGAAATATGAAGTGCTTTTGATCCAATCATATTCCAGCGAATGGCCTGTCAACAGGGCATCATCAGGAAGCGATAGCGGGAATAAGACTCCTGTCAGGAACCTGTATATTGTAGGTGATGGCGCAAAGGGAAAGGGCGGGATAGAGGTGGAGGGTGTGGCGCTCGGGGTCAGGAATGTAATGGGTGAGATCGGGGTATGTTAATATTAAGGTGACTGTTTCAATTCATGTTGGCAAATTGAAATGATCATATAAAAATGAATTTAACTAAAAATTATACGCATTTTTTTAGGATTTCAGATTTAACATTCTCGATTTGTTTCAGCAGCACGTATTACTTGAAATATGAAATCTAGAGAAATGTTTATGAATAAAATATGAAATATTTCTTGAATATTTCATAAAAATATAACAAAACCATATTACTGTAATTAAAATAATAGCATCATAAAGCCAATAATTATAACGCATCATATTATATAGTACATATTATATAGCACATATTATATAGCACATATTTCATAATTGGTAGTGGTGAAAGAAAATTGAAATTTATTAAAAATGAGTTTGCTAACAGTGATCCATTGGCTATAATAGTTGGTATAGTAGTTGTAATCATTTTTGTGTTGGTTGTTGCATATGTGATTTGGAATGTTTATCCACCATTTCGTGAAGCAATCTGCAGTGCCTACCCAGCCAACTCAACATGGAAATCATGGCCATGTTGAAATCATATAAAATGTTATTCTCTTTTCAATCGATTTGTAAGCCAATTCGTTTCAATAAAAGAAGAAGTGCCCGCTTTGTTTTTATTATTTATTAACGATCAGGTGCTTGAGATTCATTCCGTCCAGAATATCTATTATATCCTCTTTATCCGGCGCCATGAGTTCAGATAATCCGGAAAAAAGATTTTCGGAATTTTTTGCCCTTCCTTTCCTTCTTTTAATATTATGGCCTTGCCCAGGGTTTTGTATTTTCATTACTGGTGGGGCATCTGATTTCGAAGGTTTCTGTCTGGTCGCTTCTTTTAATTTATCCATTGCAAATCCGGCCTCTGAACGTAAATTACTGTCCGGATGGTTAAGGCGCAAGTCTTCTAATAGATCATATGTATCGGCTGCGATTGCCCGATCCTTTTCCGCAAGTTGCTTTGTTAACCTGATAGCATATATTCTCTCATCAACGTTAAGACCATTTAGAATTCGGATGATCTCTTTTGACCGGTCTTTGAAAAACTCATGATGGGTGGCTGCAAGGATGCTAAGTATGAAATAAGATGATTCTCTGCTTTTTGTATTAGTACTTTCAAGGGCGATAAGTAGTTCAGGGACTGCAATTTTCATCCGCTCCGGATATTTCGGGGCTATTTTTGAAAGAATTTCAAGGATGTTCAACATACTGTTTTCATGCAGGTCATTTCTCCTATCCCTGATGCAGCTTACGATAACATCTACCTGATAATGTGTTACTCCGATATGATTTTGCGCCATTCTGTTATAGGCTGAAATTGCCGAATTGAACGCTTTTATGTTGCCTTTTGTCAATATGTCGTTGAGTGCCCCTATGGCTTCTGGTATTAAATTTTGGTGATCATCAAGTAATTCACAAAGAGATGCCATATTGGATTCACTCGCGTTTCCCTTTCCGATTTTTTTAAGGATATTTCGAATTTTTTCTTGAAAATTATTAAAAAAAATCATAATATACCTCCAAATATGTATGTTCTTTAATACCGGGAAATTTCACATTTTTCCATAATATGGAATTTCAATGAACATCCATATAAGTTTTATGAACACAAGCTAAATATTAGTCTTTTTTCATAATGACATCATTCATGGCAAAAAGGATCGCCCCACGATATGACATGCTCTTTGGCGAGGGCAAATTCAACGCAACCCTTCTTATCGGACCTGACCCCCTTGGTGCAAATTTTGACTTCAAGGTCTTTCTTGAAGCCAGGCGAAGACTGATATCGATAGGCTTCAGGTTGACCGACAGCAAACGCGGGTTTGTGGAGTATCAAAAAACATTCAATTACGATAATAAGAATATTAAGGCAAGAATACGTCTTTTTCTTGGCCGTAATTTCAGCGGGAACCTGCAGGAAACATGGCGCGAAAGTCTTGCTAAAGAAGATCTCATATACCTGAAAACACATGCGGGATATGGTAAACACCTGAGCCTGAGCGATGATGTGATTTATTTTACTGATGCCATGAAAGAAGGATTTGATCTTCCGGAAAGGAAACCATACCAGTTGTACTATCTTGATTGCTGCAAGAGTGAAATGTATTATAAGGATGTATTCAGGAACTATGTCGGGGGCAATGGCGTTGACCTTATATTACATAAATGGTTTTGCGATTACATGATAATTGGACCTGTGGTGGTGTTGATCAGGGAACTGATGGCTGGTTCTGACTTTGAGACAATTGTTTTGAAAATGAATGACGAATATGGAATACCACATTTTGATGTGGAAGATGATCCTGCGGATAAGAGACTGGACAGGAAGATGGTGACATATTGTGTAAGTGATTGATAGTATATAATACTGAAATTTCAATCGGGAATTTAGTATAGGAGTCAGTGGGCAGGTTGGGGAGTGGTGGTATCTTAAAAAGGTTTTTTCCTGTCCACTGCAATTCGTATATATACGAACGATAGTATTTATAGCTTACGATTGGTGTAAAAGAGACTGGAAGGTTGAGGACTTTTATTCAGACGACAAAGCCGAAGGCATGGATGCCCCGGAATTTATTCTGGGGTGGGAGGGCTGAGGCTGCATGAGGACTAAATCTCATGCTCCGATAGCTTTCAACATAAACCTAGCAAGAATTTCAGAATTTATATTAAGATGAGTTCATCATAGGAAAAAGAAGTTATACTTCATAAATTATTTATACAGGGCTTGCTTACAAAGGTATAAATATGATTGGCGTGTTCAAAAAAGTTTTTGAGCAGCTGGACAAATGGTAAAAATGGTATAATATCGAATAAAACTATATTTGGGCATGCCTTTCTAATCCAGCAGGTTCTTGACTTGATACAACAAAAACGACAACAAATCCAGTTAGACTTGTGGAGATCAAAATTATGAATAGTAGTTTGAAAAATATAATCACTAAAGGGCTGGGGATGCTGTTTATAGTCGCTACAGTTCTGGCAAGGGATGCTGGTGAATCCTGGCTCTTGATAGTAACGTTCGCAGCTCTTGCTGTATGGCTTATAAATATGGACATAGAAAATAAAGAAAAAAATGAATAAGAAGAATGATTTGATAGCAGTAGCCACAATTTTAACGCTAATGTTTTTTGTTACTTCTGCAATGGTAGTTAGTGCAACAACAATTTATGTGCCTGATAATTACGTAACGATTCAAGAAGCAGTCAATGCCGCAAATGAGGGAGATATTATTATCGCCAGGGATGGAACTTATTTCGAGAATATTAATGTGAACAAGAGATTGACTATTCGATCTGAGAATGGATATGCTTTTACGACTGTCATTGCAGCAAACCCCAAAAATCATGTCTTTAGAGTAAGTGCGGATTATGTGAACATTAATGGGCTTACGATTACAGGAGCAACATCTAATAAACTCCCTGAATATGCAGCCGGAATATATCTTGAATTAGGGGTGGATTACAGTAATATTTCTGATAATAACGTATCTCATAATGGTGATGGCATATGGATATGGAATTCGAGTAACAACATCATCGCAAATAACACTGCAAACTCAAACGGAAACATTGGTATTTTCCTTGCTCCCATAAGTGATAATAATACAATAATAGATAATATCGTGAACTTGAACAACGTGAGCGGTATCGAACTTTGGAGTTCGAACAACAACATGATTGCAAACAACACTGCATCAGGCAATGACCGAAGTATCTATTTGTTTGAATCGAGTGAAAATACTCTTATAAATAACAACGCGGACTCAAACAAAAACAGCGGCATCTGTCTCCTTGTGTCTGGAAATAACCTGTTACAAAACAACATCTTATCGAACAATAATTACGGTATCTATCTCGATAAATCGAGAAATAATAGATTACAAAACAACACCTTATCGAACAATAATTATGGAATTTATATGTTTTCCTCCGAGAGTATTATTGACCTGAATAATTTTATTGATAATAAAGAGAACATCTATAGTGAAACCAGTAGACCACAGATATTAGAAATAATATCCTCAATCGCTGGATTATTAGCAATGCTGTATATAGCCTTTAAATACAAAAGACATTTTTCACGTTTCAGTAATTTATCAAAAAAAGTAATCGTTGGGCTTCAGCTTTTTATTATAATTCTTAATATATTTTTTTATTTAAGTTTGATATCACAAAATTCATGGTTGATATCTTTCAATGTGATTTTTATACTAGTATCGAAAGTTTTTGGATTGCCTATATTCGCCCTTGGAGTATTCATCATATTCTGGAGTATGTATTACTTAATAAAAGAGATTATTGTCCGTAAGAACAAAATGATGGTAAAGGGTCCCTATGCATTCGTTCGTCATCCTATGTATCTCGGTTGGATTGTTGGAGTCCTTGGACTTGCATTATTTGGAAACTCACTAATTGGATTGATATATTCCTTCATCCTTGCGTTAAATCTGTCCCATATATCAGAATATGAAGAAGAAGATTTAAGAACAAGAATTGGCCATGAATACGTGGAGTATATAAATAAAGTCCCTAAGCTTTTTCCTTTTAGGATGTAATTTGCTTAATGGGGCAACCATTTGGCCGAGATGTAAATCGACTCATAAGGAGAGTAAATATGACTACATCTGACGAAATAACGAAAAATTGTTATGTATGTAATAAGGCAAGCACGCATGCAAAGATTATGTCGACAAATACCTTTGGTTCTCCTGATTTGGATACAAGGCCGCCAGAAATGGAACGGTCAACTATTAGTATGTGGGTACAAATATGCCCTTCATGCGGATACTCTTCTTCGAATATATCCGAGGTAAATGAAAAGGCCTTAGAGGTTATATATACAGATTCTTATCAAAAACAATTCAAAAGCCCAGAATTTCCAAAGTTAGCAAATGCTTTTCTTTGTTTTTCATTAATTCAAAAAAACAATTGTGAATATTCAAAAGCAGGATGGAATAGTATTCATGCGGCATGGGCATGCGATGATGCTGATTATGAGACCAGTGCACAGAAATGTAGAATGAGGGCCGTATCTTTATTTCGAAAAGCAAAAGAAAATAATCAAAAATTCGCCGGACAGGATGGTTTAGAAGAAGCTATAATTGTTGATTTGCTGAGACGATCGCGTCAGTTTGAACTGGCTTTAAGTACATGTGATGATGGATTAAAGAAAAAACCAGAGAAAATAATTTCAGATATTCTGCAATTTCAAAAAATGCTCATCAAGAATAAGGATATCGCCTGTCATCGAATTGCAGATGTAATAGGGGATGCAAAAGCAGTAGAGCCACTTATTGAGGAATTGAAGGACAAACATTACCTTGTTCGAAGGAGTGCAGCAAAGGCACTTGGCAAGATAGGAGATGTAAAAGCAGTGGAGCCACTTGTTGAGGCATTGAAGGATGAAAATTACCATGTTCGAAGCAACGCAGCAAAGGCACTTGGCAAAATAAGGGATGCAAAAGCAGTAGAGCCACTTGTTGAAGCATTGAAGGATGAGGATAATACCTTTCTGGATGAGGATAATACCTTCCTAAATGTTCAGTGGGAAGCGGCTGAAGCTCTTGGTGAAATAGGGGGTGAAAGAGCAGTCGAGCTTCTTATTCGGGTTTTAAAAAATAAAAATAAGGATGTTCGAGAGGGAGCAGCATATGCTCTTGGAAAGATAGGGGATGCAAGAGCAATGGAACCACTTATTCAGACTTTGAAGGATAAAGACTACCATGTCCGATGGAGAGTAGCAGCATCTCTTGGGAAACTCGGAAAACAGGTTATAGAACCTCTCATTCAGGCTTTGGGGGATGAAAACAAGGATGTTCGGTGGGGAGCAGCAGCGGCTCTTGGTGATATCAGGGATGCAAGAGCTGTGGAACCACTCATTCAGGTTTTGAGGGACAAAAACAAGGATATTCGAATGAGAACTGCAGTGGCTCTCGGGAATATTAGGAATGCAAGAGCTGTGGAACCACTCATTCATGCATTGACAGATGAAGATGATGATGTTCGAAATGAAGCAGTATGGGCTCTTGGCGAGATTGGAGATGCAAGAGCTGTAGAGTACCTTGTTAAGACCTTAAGTGATAAAAATACTGAAGTTCGACGGAGAGCAGCAGATGCTCTTGAAAAGATAGAAAAACTATAAAAATTATTAGAAGGGTAAATGGGGCCTATTTGCGATATTCTGCGCCTGAATGTAAACACAAGCTGGTTAGAACGATTTCCATCAACACAATTGAAATAAGTTTAAGCCTTATAGAGTAGAGTTGATTTGTTATTAGTATCGATATAGCTGTAATCAATCCCGATCGTGTTACAGTGCTACACTTCCCTCATCTGTAAAGTAGTATCAATAGGTCCTAAATCAATCCCGACTGCTCTAGCAAATTCGACTACTTTTTCACGGGGAACATTTAGATCTAGATATAAACATTCGTTAAGGCCAAGCCAATTCTTTTCTTTTTTGACTAATATTAAATTTGTTAGGAGGTTTCCATATTTATCTTCAATAATTGTTCCATATTCATCTATAACATCATTAAATTTTATATCTTTTATATTTATAAACTCTAAAATCTCTCTTTTATTCTTCTTTTTATTCATAAACTCATAATCTATGATTATGCTTTGAGTTTTTTTGTCTATAAGCATGAAAGTGACACTGGGTGAATAATTAAATAAATACAAAAAACTAAGTAAAATTATAATAACAAATGCAATAATTGCCATTGTTGTATCATTTAAAATAAATTTAAGAAAAGCGCCAAGTGCTAATATGCCAGTTAATATGCCAATTAATAAGCCAAAGACGCCTATTAATATAAGCGGAATAAATATAATATCTTCAATGATGCTTTTAATGATAGACTGATTTAATGGCTTTTCTTGAATTGGGTCAGGCTCATAAAAGACTTCTTCAGCCCCGGTTTCATTCTTGATTATCACTTTCATTTGACCTGTCCTTCCTATCCTTGCTCTAATCTTAATATTTGTTTATACAAATCTCTCGGGCTGCTTCCCTTTCTGGCTTTCCTTGAAATGGCTTGTCGTAATACATAGAGATTTCACATAATCCGGCATATATATAAATCGCTAATAAACTTTCCTATTTACAACCGGGTAAAGATATATACCTGCGCCTGAATCGAAAACCCAAAACAAGTAACCAAAAGAAATCCCAAACCATTAAGCATATCTGATGTCACCAATTCATTCGGGGTCGATGATGTAAGATTATAACATATCTATCAATACAACAGCTAATTAGTCCATTCTCATTTTGCCAATATACTGAAATACGATGACGTAATTAAGAAAACACTAACTATGGAGATAAGATTTCATAAGAAACCGGAAATGGATAAACCTCGCATGTTAGTGGGTCTTCCAGGTATGGGAATGGTTGCCAAAAACACTATTGATTATATTATGGACTGCTTGAAGCCGGAATTTTTTGCGGATATTCATGTTCCTTATCTTTCACCTTCAGTTGCTTGTTTTGATAAAGGTCTTGTAATACCTATGGACCGTGACATCAGTCCATTCAAATTTTACTATTCAAAAGAAAAAAATATCATATTGTTCTCAGGTGAAATGCAATTTGGCCATGCTGCAAAAGATAATGAGCTTGCTGAGAAAATAGTAGAAGCGGCAAAGCTAATGGATGTTGAAATAATTTATACGGTAATTGCCACACATATAAAAAATTATGTTGAAGATCCGGAAGTATCAGGAGTTGCAACTTCATCCGAACTCTTAGCTCTTCTTGAGAGCAAGGGAATAAAGATATCAGATGGCAGGCTTCAGATAAGCGGAGTTAATGGGGTTGTAATAGAATCTGCATTGAGAAATGGGATAAAAGGGATATCACTTCTTAGCCAGACAGCATTTCCCGAAGCCCTGGATATAAAAGCATGTTACGCAGGGATAAAAAAAGTTTCCAAGCTTATGGAGATCGATATTGACTTAAGTAAAATCGAGATGGAAGTAAAAAAATTTGACGACAGCTTAAAGAGACACTTAAAAGAGATCAATGAAAAGAGAAAAAAAGATGATGATTTGAGTTATATAGGCTGAAAAAAATACTTTTTATTTTGTTGGGATAGTGTAAAAACCACAGAGTTCACAGAGGACACAGAGAATAAACAGCCAATCTCTGTGAACTGTCGAGTAGAACTCATAGCCCACCTTTTGTTGAGGTAATAGCCCCAAGGTTA
>NZ_NTMG01000064.1 GCF_002487355.1 Candidatus Methanoperedens sp. BLZ2
AACGGAAGGGATAGCGCACGGCAATGCACGATGTAACTTCTTGTCACGAGCACAACAGGATAATTACCAACATAAATTGAAGCAAATTTTATATCGTACATTAGGCTGACATATAGTAATATCCGAGACCTTTATCATGGGATCGGTAAATATCCCGCTTATTTAAAAATCCCGCCCAAAATTAGAATCTATTGCAATTATTCACCAAGCACTTCTTCGAAAACCCATGCATACTCATGAGGTTTTGTGAGGAATTCGAGTGTTTTTAAATCCCGCACGAGCCCGTACATCTCTTTGCTTTTCTGCAATCCTATTTCTTTAAGATTTGCGGGTTTGCCAGGCTTAATTTCAGGCACATGTTCATATCGCGGATTTTTAACCATTCCTTTATCCAGAATGAAATATGCGCCTCCGCCCTTTTCTTTTATTGGCTGGTATATGGACTCAAAGTCGCGCGCCACCCAGTTAGCCATTTTCAATACTTTATTTGATGCATTGATGGTAAGATGCCCGTAGCCTGGAGGGATTATTACCTTATCGCCTGCACCTGCTTTTACCAGGATCACATCATTTATTCCTTCATTATCCGGTTTTTGCAGTATATACGTTGCTTCGCCGCCCAGTACTTCATATATTTCAGGATACGTGATTTGCGTTCCGGGAACAAGAGGATGGTAATGACCTGCTGTTTTTACAAATTCATTTCCCAGCATCTGAGGCGGGATTACTGTGATATCGTACCTCAGGCCATGTTCTTTCATGGCAGCGGCATCTTTTTTGCTCAGTGACAGCTCCCGGTACATATAATATAATTCCGAATTTTCTGCTTTTGAAAGCCATTTGCGGTCATAAATGACATCTTTCATGTCAAAAAGCCTGCGTACACCCGGTTTAACACCCTTAGATATGATATCCGATATCGACTCCATTATACACTAATTGGTGTAGTTTATTATATATATTCTACCTAGTGTCTTGTCAAGTGTCAATTAGCAACAAATAACCGAAATAAAATGATCTATAGTATTCCGCAAACTTCTGAAAAATGAAGACTTTTTTTCCTGAAGAAAATACATTGTTAGTTCTGGAAAAAGATTCTGTTGATTGCTATGGGGTCTGAAGAAAACAAACCGCAGATAAACGCAGATGAACGCAGATTTGTAGCATCAAATCCAGTGCATCTTATCGGTTCGTGGGATTTAGCGTTCTTCCTATTTTTAAGTTTCTCATATGTGTATGCTTCGGGAACGATTCGGCGCGTGGGAGAATATGGTTTTGGGGTTATTATTTTTCAAAAACCGTAGCATTAAATCTGCGTTCATCTGCGTTCATCTGCGGCTAATTTTTTCAAAAGCTGAACATAGTAATTCTTGCATGCCACAATTGCGCCGCATCCATAACAGTTGATCACGTTTTTTATATAATTTGCGGAAAACTATAATTATCTCGATCTCATTTGACAATTTAGCCTTGACAGGACACTAGTGATGATTATTGTATGGAATTGTGTTATTCATTTGTGTTGCGCAATCTTTTTATTTTATTCCCGCTAATCAGCGCCATATGATAAAAAATTTTGTAATTATATTATTATGTATATTATTATTTTCAACACCATACACCGCATTAGCGGTATCTGAGGTAACATTGAACGAAGTGAAAAGACCGCAAAGCGCTATCCTTTTCATAGTTGATGGTTTTGGCTCTTCATATTATTATCCTGAAACTTCACCTTTGGCATTAGACGGCTCTCTTCTTTCAAAAGCAAAGACCGGGAACCTGTCATTCGGGGCAAGGATCGCGGATATAAGGACAAAACATCCTGTAACGGGTATTGCGCATTCTATGATCGTAACAGGTTTTTCTGATGCAAATGAGGAGACTGTGGGTTATCCGGGGGCAACAATATTTGACATCACAAGAGAACATGGCTTTGTAAATCTTGCTATAATGCAAAGAGGGGATTTTATGAATATGCGAAGCGAACAGGATATAATTCTATTTGCGGAAAATAATTCTATTGATGAGCCCCTGATGTCAATGCAAACAAAGAATGCGCCTGATGGCGTTTATGATCTGATGTATGAGTGGAAGATGAAACTTCCTGCTTATCTTGATGATAAAAAAGGTGTGGATAAATATTCTGCATATAACAGATGGGGCATTGATGCTGCAAATGCCGCAGCTTCAGACATGATAAAAAAACATCCCTCCCGGAGATTCCTCCTGACCGTGAATATCGGAGCAATTGATAGCGGAGGACATAATATGGGGGATGATGATTACATGAAGTTGATCGAGAGCCTTGATTCGGATATCTATCCCCTTTATAAAACAGCGCTTGACAATAATATTGCATTCTTCCTGACAGCAGATCATGGCATGTCTTTTGCAACAATGAATTCACGACGTGGAGGTCATAGTTCCGATAAATATTCAACAAAGATTGAAAGCCTGAAAATACCTCTTGTAATACTCTCCCCGAATGCTGTAACGGGAATCATCGGGGGTGAATATCAACAGGAAGACCTCGCTCCCACGCTTCTGGGTGTGCTTGACCTTCCAGATAATCTCCAGTACGGAGATGGCAATGCCATCAATATAAAAAAATATGCCAGTATCTATGTAAAAGCTGATTCGAAGTACCAGGTCTCATTATGGAATAATGACCAGAAACTATCCGAGCGCTCGGATTCCGAACTTATTTTCTCTGGCCTCCCCCTGAATTCAAGTTATACCCTGAAAGCAACAGGAGATGGCGGTACATTTGAAGAAATAGTGTCGCTTGATTCTGATAAACAATTCAGTTTTAAAAAACCGGAGAGTTCATTCAATATCAGTAACAGGAGATTGATAGCAATTATTCTCATATTGATAGTTAATATTGCAGGATTGATTATCATAAGACGGATCAAGGATTAATGGTAAAAATGCCTCATACCCGTAAACACAAGCGATACTCCCAGCCTGTTAGCCGTAGCAATAACTTCCTTATCCCTTATCGAGCCTCCCGGGGACACGATGTACCTTATATGATTCCCGGCTGAATGAATGATGCTGTCATCGAACGGGAAGAATGCATCTGATACCATGACGCACTCACTCATGATGTTTTTAACAAATTCATCCTCGCTTATATCCGGTTTTTCCCTTTCATAAAGGATCTTCAGGTTCTCTCTTGCTTTTGTGGCAGCCAGTTTCTTTATCGAATCCACCCTGTTTGGCTGTCCAGCACCTATCGCAAGTATCTGGTAACATCCTTTTTCATACTCCCTGGCAATAACTACTGCATTTGATTTTGTATATTTGCAGGCATTCAATGCAAACTCAGAAAGTCCCTTCTTTTCTTCGGGAAATTGATGCTGCGTCACAACATCCCATTTTTCATATAATCCCCGGTTCCTTGACTGGACAAGCATTCCTCCCACGATATAGCGGTATGTATTCTCAAGCGGCTTTCCATCATCCATTGATAATTCAAGGATACGAAGGTCTTTACTCTTGTTTTTGAGGTAAAAAAGCCCTTCTTCATCATATCCCGGGGCGATAATAAGTTCCACGAACCTGCCTTTTAAAAATTCAAGAGCAGAAAGATCAGGTTTGCGGGTCATGCAGATTATACTGCCAAACGATGAAACAGGATCCCCGTCCCATGCCCTTGACAGCGCTTCCTTCAAGGTATTGCCAGTTGCAAGTCCACATGGATTGCTGTGTTTTACGATCGAAACTGCTATTTTCTTTTTGCATCCGAGAACCACATTCAGGGCGCTTTCCGCATCCACATAATTGTTGTAAGAAAGCGCTTTTCCATGCAGTTGTTTTGCATTTGCGATCGTGGGTTCTGTTACGCCGGGCTCTTTATAAAATTTCGCGCTCTGGTGCCAGTTCTCACCATACCTGAGAGTTGTTCCTCCAACGAATTTCATGCGAAGGATATCTTCATTCCCAAGGGCGCAGCTTAAGTATGTGTCAATCGCGCAATCGTAATCTGCAATTCTTCTAAAAGCTTTGACTGCAAGCTTTTTCTTAGTTTCAGGGCTTATAGCACCTTTTTTAAGTTCTTCCAGGATCAAAGGATAATCTGCTGTGTCAGTAATTACAGCTACATGATTGTAATTTTTTGCAGCAGCCCTTACAAGAGCCGGTCCTCCGATATCTATATTTTCAATAGCATCTTCAAGGTTTGCTTTACCTTCCACTGTTTTTTCAAATGGGTAAAGGTTAACAGCCACGATATCAATAAATTCAATACCATGTTCCCTGGCATCCTTTACATGGGATGGTTTATCCTGTAATGCAAGAATAGCGCCGTGGATTTTCGGGTGAAGTGTTTTTACTCTACCGTCCATCATCTCAGGGAATCCCGTAATATCGGAAACATCTCTTACATTTATCCCGGCTTTCTTTAATACCGAGTAAGTCCCGCCTGTCGAAATAATCTCAAATCCGAATCTGGCGAGCCCGGAGGCAAAATCAATTATACCATTTTTATCAGAAACGCTAATTAAAGCTTTCTTGGGCAGAAAATATCACCTTACCTTAATGGAAAATCAAAGTTATAAGTTTTTCTGACGATGAAAATTGAATTTTCGTCATCTTCCAAATCTTAATATACATTTAATATGCTTCAGGCATTTCTCCCTTACATGAAAGATTTTATAATCATCGGACATAAAGCAGTCACAGGAACGTTTTCCCTCAACGACCTTCCAGGGGCTGCCGGGCGCATGGACATCCTGTGCAGGTGCGTTAATGCCGCGCTATTTCTTTCTCATGATCTGAGAAGAGATGTTCGTGTTTTTCTTGTACTGAAAGGTGAACCATCCCCCCCAAAACTGATATGTTTTGATGGCAGCGCGGTCAGGTACCTGAGTCCTGATGAACGAAGCGCCGCATCATTAATAAAAAAAGCGCTTGAAAAGAATGCACAGGATTTCTGGACTGAATCCACGCCAGGAGTTAGCGTGAGAAAAGGAGATCTGGATATTCTTTTAAAGGAGCTGGATAAGAAAATCATATATTTACGGGAAGATGGCGAAGATATCCGCAAAAAGAATTTCGGTGAAGCTTTAGGTCCTTTATTTTTACTTGGAGACCATCTGGGTTTGACTGAGGATGAGGAGAGAATAGTTGCGGGATATAATCCTGAAATAATCAGCGTAGGGCCGCTCTCTTTGCATGCAGACCACTGCATCGTATTATTGCATAACGAGATGGATAGGAAATAGTTACTTTCAGATCGTCAGGCCAACAGGTTTCATAATTTTTATATTTTTTATATTTTTTGATGGAAAGTTTTAAAACGGATTAACAATATATTGTTGTTTATTATAATACTTATGATTATGTAACCAGTTTTAAGAAAAGATGGTTTACGTTTTTCATAAGACCCGAATAAAAAAGATTGAGCAGTGTCCTGTCGCCAAACGTGGCACTGCCCAGGCCCCCTTTGGAGAGAGCGATGAATCTATTAACCGCGTCGGTATTAATCCTTTCCGGAATACTTGCGCTTCAGCTCGTATTTGTGGGCGCGCAATCCCAGGCTGTAAAAGGAGCAAATATTGTATTGCCAGAACCTGAAACACCTGCCTGGGCGGCTGCTGATATTCAATTACAAACTACGGCCGCTCTGCTTCCTGAACCAATGGAAATAACATATCCTGAACCAGCATCCATACCGGCTATGAGGCCCTACCGGATCAATAAAGACCACGATATCTGGCATGCAAGTGATCCTGCTTCATATATTGATCCGGATAATGAATGGGTAAAGTACTATGCTTCAAAATTATACATAGATTATGATGGAAGGTTGCGATATAAGAACAAACCGGTTCCGCTGAGAGTTGATACGGAAGGCAATGTTCTCCAGTGGACGGATGAGCCATTTATCAATACATATGTTTCAGATAATGATCAGTTCCATTACCCTCCGGACGAAGATGCGTGGGTCATGCCCGAATATTACCTGACCAATGGAATGAAGGATGACTGCGATGGCTGGATGGTTACAGTCACAAGTATGATGCAAAGCGGAGAACTATCTGTTAAGGAAAATTCAAGTTTTATGAAGAAAGTTATTCCTTCTAAAGCTGTTCTTGGATATATGGGACAATACAGGGATGGGTGGACTGAATATAAGGCTTACGACAAGACCTTTTTGACAACTACAGCGTTAGTGAGTACTGGTTTTAATGAGAAGCAGTCAGCCACTGAGTTCATAGAGAAAAAAGACAAATCAACTGCAAGACCTGTTTTTGAATTTGATAATAAGCATTTCGGGGATTATAAAGCCTGGTAATGGAAACATATTTAGAACACCATGCATAATGTGAGCCAGATGACAATCCTTGATACAGCCCGTAAGATCGTTCATGAAGGTCCGATATGCGACCACTGCCTGGGCAGGCAGTTCGCAAAGCTTTCCACCGGGCTTTCCAATGACATGCGCGGGGCCGCACTGAAACTTGTGCTTGCTATGCATGCAGGAGCAGAAAAAGACAAAGAACTGCAGGATGAGCTTGCCAGAAGCAGGGGTGAAATAAAATGCTGGGTATGCAATAATCTTTTTTTGAAAATAGATCCGTGGGTAACAAAGTCTATTGAGGTTCTTTCGGATTATGAATATAATAATTTCCTGGTAGGAACAAAGGTTACAGGACTTCTTGCTGAGAATGAAGAGATCCTGTGGGCAGAAAGCGGGACTACGTTTGCCGAACCTTTGAAGACAGAATTGAACCGGGAAGTCGGGAAAAGGATAGAAAAACTTACGGGAAAGAGGGCAAACCTTAAAAAACCACAGGTTGTGGTGCTTCTTGACCTTGAAAATGATACTGTTGATGTAGAAATAAATTCGCTTTACATCTACGGCAGGTATCGGAAACTTATCCGCGGAATACCCCAGACAAGGTGGCCATGCCGGGAATGCGGAGGGAGAGGATGTGAACGATGCGATAATACCGGAAAGATGTACCAGGAATCAGTGGATGAATTGATAAAGCCGCATCTAATGTCAGCAGCGCGATGCGCAGATACTGCTTTTCATGGCGCAGGGCGCGAGGATATCGATGCCCTTATGCTTGGGGATGGGCGGCCATTTGTTGTTGAGGCAAAAAGACCCCATATCAGGAGTCTTGACCTGGAAGCCCTGGAAGCCGGAATAAACCGTGGTGCACAGGGTAAGATCGAAGTGCTTGGATTAAAATTCGTTGAGAGTGAAACTGTTGAACAGCTAAAATCCATGAAAGCGGATAAAGTATATCGTCTCAAGGTCACCCACAATACAACAGAGGAAAAACTTAAATCATCCATTAACGTAATAAGCCAGACTCTCATCAAACAGAAAACACCCACCAGAGTACTTCACAGGCGCGCGGACCTTGAACGAGTACGAAAGGTACACTCGGTCGAACTCGAATCGTATAATGAAAATACTGCTGTCCTCGTCATTAATTGTGAAGGCGGACTATATGTCAAGGAGCTGGTTTCTGGCGATGGCGGGCGCACAATACCCAGTGTAGCTTCACTGACAGGAAGCGAGGCAAAAGTTATTGAACTTGAAGTAATTAAAGTAGGATAAAATAACAATCATAGTTCGGAGAAATATTATGGCAAAAACCCACGGAACAAGAAGAAAATCACGATATAAATTAAAGAAAACAGTCAGAGAAAAAGGATTATCACCGATCAGCAGGGCGATCCAGGAGTTCCATGAGGGAGACATTGTGAACATTGATCTTGACCCGAGCATCCAGAATGGAATGCCTCATCCCAAATTCCAGGGCAGGACCGGAAAAGTCATGACCCAGCGTGGCCGGGCCTATATTGTTGAAGTCAGGGATGGCGGACTGATGAAAGAAGTTATCATTCTTCCAGAGCATTTAACCCCCCAGAACTAACTGGTGAAACAATGTTAGTGAAGCAGATAATCAGTGAAGATATTTTGACTCTTGGCGAGGTAAGGAGCCTGCTTGAAGAGGTTAGAGAAGAGAGGGCAAAGGAAGACAAGGAACTCGGATATGAGTTGCGTAAGGCGATCTCTCATGCTGAAATGTTTGCCAGGCTGGAACCAGGGAAATCCCGGGAATTAATGAACGAGTTATTAAAACTTGAAAAAATGAAACCGGAGATAGCTGTAAGGATAGTCGATATCCTTCCTCTGACCAATGATGAGGTCAGGTCGATCTATGCGAAAGAACGATATACCCTGAGTGAAAAAGAACTGAAGGATATTCTTGAGCTAGTGATGAAATATACCTGAAACTAATTATAAAACTATATAAACATCTTTCTATATATTAACAGTTTGAATTAGAGAAATTCCAAAGCGAGTGGTATTTGATGATAACCCTAGGAAAAAGGCAAGAAAAAGAAGACACAGCTTACATTCTGGATTATCTACATTATGGGCGTTCTGATGATTCCCGCCCGATGTATCAAAAAAAGCCCCTTATTCATGCAATCGGGGAAAAACATTTTGTTTTGATGGAGCTTATACCTAAAGAGAATGTAGTCCCTAATGTCTATGATAAAGTTTATATCGGGGATGGAGATCGTCCTGTTATCGATCATGTCAAGAGGCGTATCACTTATAATGAGCTTACCCATGGAGCACAGCTGGAGCTTCCCGCTGTTATTGAAAAAATAGTTCTTGCAAATGAAATCCGGTTTTTGGCTTTCTTTAATGATGCATATCCGATAACAACGCGTCTTCATATGCTTGAGCTATTACCAGGAATTGGAAAGAAGCTCATGTGGGGAATAATAGAAGAGAAAAAGAAGGGTAAATTTGAAAGTTTCAAGAATCTTGTTGAAAGGGTAAAAGGTCTTCATGCTCCTGAAAAACTTATTGCGCACAGGGTTCTGGATGAATTGAAGGACGATAATATTAAATATCGTGTTTTTACAACCCCTATGCCCCCCAGAAGATGAAATGGTATAAAAAGGACCAGCATTTCTTAATTGATGAACACGTCCTTGGCAGGATCACCGAGTACGGAAATTTAAATAGTTTGGATACTGTTCTTGAAATAGGCGCGGGATTCGGTAACCTGACAGAAAAACTTGCACGCAAGGCAGGGAAAGTCATCGCGATTGAAGTTGATCCGGAACTCGCATCTTCCCTGAACAGGTTTGATAACGTTGAAGTTATTGTAGGGGATGCGATGAAACAGGATTTTCCCCATTTTAATAAAGTGATCTCTAATTTGCCTTATTCAATCTCATCACCTGTGACCTTCAAACTGCTGGAAAATAAATTCGATATGGGTATTCTTATGTATCAGCATGAATTTGCAGAAAGAATGGTTGCTATACCAGGCAGTAAGGATTATGGCCGGCTTTCGATAGCAGTCCAGTATCGGGCAAATGTTGAGATCATGGAAGTCGTGCCACGGCTGGCTTTCAGTGCTCCTCCTCAAGTCAATTCAGCGATTGTCAGGCTTGTACCGCAACCTCCCCCTTATGAAGTGAATGACGTGGATTTTTTCATGAAATTCGTAACAGCAGCTTTTTCACAGAGACGAAAAAAACTTAAGAACGCCATATTAAATAATGCAGCATTTCTTGGGATCAGTGATAAAGCGCTGGAAAAACTGCCTCCTGATATGATTGACAGGAGGGCGGAAACCATTTCTCCGGAGGAACTGGCAAAACTATCTGACATTCTTTTTGAGGAGAAAATTTAAATACCCTGTTTTCTTAGAAAAGGTAATTATTCATAAAAACGTGTGTAGGGCTATGAAAATTGCTGTGGTCTTTGACAGTGCAGGAACACTGCTTCGCATGTACCGGGTGGCAAAGAACGTAAATACTGGCGCTATTCTAGATGAGGTCGTTTCAACAGAACTTGTTGGTAAAAAACCATATTGCGCGCTTCTTGTAATGCAGATCGATTCTAACAGGCTCGAAAAATGCCCTCCAGGTATGCTGGTTTCCGATTTTATAGATAAATACAACATAGGCATCGATGTTGGCTGCTCAAGGGCCCAGGTGGATAGCGATACGGCCTTATCGGTTGTGAAAAGCGATACAAAGGCAACAATGTCTGATCTTCAGGATGTGATGGCTGCTGTCAAACAAAGATGCAAGAATATTTTCTATATGGGCGTTGGGCTCATAATCGATGTGGAAACAAGAAGCATCCAGTATGTCATCTGCACAGGTGGAAAAATCTACTCCAGCAGTTGTTCTGTGATACAGAACCTTACAGACCAGGGCATAGCCGTATATATAGCATCGGGTGACAGTATGCGAAACCTCCAGCCGCTTGCAAAAAACGTCTGTGTTCCTCTTGAATGCGTATATGAAATATCAACGCCAAAGAAAAAAGAGGGGATCGTGAAAAGATTGAAAGAACAATATGATAAAGTAGTAATGGTGGGGGATGGTATCAATGATATCCTTGCATTTCGCGCTGCTGATCTAAGTGTGCTCTCTATACAGCAGACAGGGGAGTGTCCTCCTCTTCTTTGCGAGGAAGCGGATATTGTAATAAATGATATCAAGGAGATAATCGGGATAGTGGAAAAAATGTAGCATGTGAATTATCCAGACTTCATAATCACATAATCGTGTGGAAAAGCTATAACGTATATAAACCAAATTATCACCAAATGAAAATCCGTGAACTCAACGAGCGCGTCTTAATTGAACATATTACAGGATTACTCACAAAACCCGGAAAAAATACGGTGGTTGGCGCAGGTGATGATGATTGCGCTGTTCTCGATATAGGAGGAGACGATTATCTTCTTGCGACAACCGATATGCTTCATCGAAAGACGGATTTTCCACAGCAGATGTCAGGCTGGCAGATAGGATGGATGTCGGTGGCTGTAAACCTGAGCGATCTTGCTTCAAAAGGAGCTAAGCCACTTGGGATTTTAATGGCTATTGGTGTTCCCCCCGATACAGAGCTTGATTTTTTTGATGATATCATAAAAGGTATGGATACTTGCGCGCGAAGTTTCGGTACACAGGTCATCGGAGGTGATATGGATTCACATGAGGAATTAACGATGACAGGGACTGCGCTTGGACTTGTAAATAAAGACTTACTTATAAGAAGAAGCGGGGCAAATCCGGGAGACCTTGTATGCGTAACAGGAAATCTTGGTACTGCAGGAGCCGCACTGATTTTATTGAAAAAAAATATTAATGCAGGCCAGCAAATACTAAAATCCCTCTTTGAACCCATACCCAGAATAGATGAAGGCATGGCACTTACAAAAACACATGCTGTAACATCGATGATGGATATAAGCGATGGGCTTGCGTTATCAATTCATGATCTTGCAAAAGCAAGCGGCGTGGGGTTCAAAATATATGAAGATAAACTTCCGGTTCTCATGGATGTCAAAAAAAAATTAAAAGGCGATGAATTGTTTGAGGCTGTTGTTTTTACTGGCGGGGATTTTGAGTTATTATTCACAGTTCCGCCTGATAAGATCAATAAAGCCAGGAATGCCTGCTCATTTACCGTAATAGGGGAGGTCATAAAAGAAGGCATTTTCATTGAAAGATCAAATGGGATCGAACCACTTAAGGGGCGCGGGTTTGAGCACTTCTGATATAACTCGTACCCGCTGATTTTCTTTTTTTATCGAAAAACTTTTCGATAATTATGAATCAAGAAACGGATAATTTTTATATTCCAAACCCACTTAGAGCCTTATTATAGAGATGAAAAAATGCCATTTAAGATCTTAAAGAAACAGGAACTTGTTCCTGCGATCCATTTGATGGATATAAGCGCTCCCCGTATTGCCAGGAAAGCACAGCCCGGACAGTTCGTCATCCTGAGGATTGATGAGACAGGTGAAAGGATACCTCTTACGATCGCTGATTTTGACAGGAAAAAAGGAACTATTACGATGATCTTCCAGGCAATGGGAAAAACAACCACACAATTGTCAACACTGAAAGAAGGTAATTATCTTCTGGATTTCATCGGGCCGCTGGGGAATCCGGCCCATATTGAAAATGAAGGAACAGTGATCCTCGTGGGCGGAGGCGTGGGTGTCGCACCTGTTTTCCCGCAGGCCAGGGCTTTTAAGGAAGCCGGGAATAAAGTAATCTCCATCATCGGCGCACGAAGTGCAAATCTCCTGTTATGGGAAGATAAAATGAGAGAGTTCAGCGATGAACTGTATATTACAACGGATGATGGTTCAAAAGGCCACCATGGTTTTGTGACTGATATTGTTAAAAAAATACTTGAAAGTGGAACAAAAGTGGATAGGGTGATCGCCATAGGTCCGCCAGTAATGATGCGGGCTGTGGCTGGTGTTACAAAGCCATTTAATGTTAAGACAATAGTCAGTCTTAATTCAATAATGGTGGATGGGACAGGTATGTGCGGCGCCTGCAGGGTGCTTGTCGGCAATGAAACCAGGTTTGCATGCGTGGACGGGCCGGAATTTGATGCGCATCTTGTGGATTTCACGTTACTCATGAACAGGCTTGCTATCTACCAGCCTGAGGAAAAGATTGCATTTGAGAAATATAAATGTGAGAGGGAGGGATGCAAATGTTAGATCGCCAGGAGATGCCAGAGCAGGACCCGAAAGTCCGCCGCTCTAATTTCAATGAAGTTGCATTGGGTTTTACCAGGGAGCAGGCAATAGAAGAAGCAAAAAGATGCCTCCAGTGCAAAAAACCAAAATGCATCGAGGGCTGTCCCGTTGAAGTCAGGATACCTGATTTTGTCAAGTATGTATCAATAGGTGATTTTGACAGCGCGATAAAAGAGATTAAAAGCGTGAACGCACTTCCTGCGATCTGCGGGCGTGTATGCCCCCAGGAAAGCCAGTGCGAAGCATTATGTATTCTTGGCAAGAAGGGAGGACCGGTATCTATAGGCAGGCTTGAACGCTTTGTCTCGGATTATGAGCGTAAATTGAAAGCGGAAATACCCAAAAAGCCAGAGCCAACAGGAAAGAAAGTCGCGGTCGTTGGTTCAGGGCCTGCCGGACTAACAGCAGCCGCAGACCTTGCAAGAGTGGGTCATTCGGTTACGATCTTTGAGGCGCTCCACGCTGCAGGAGGTGTTCTCACATACGGGATCCCGGAATTCCGGCTTCCGAAAGATATCGTTCGCGCCGAGGTGGAGTATGTCCAAAAACTCGGAGTTACGCTTCTTCTTGATTCTGTGATCGGGAAAATTGATACTGTCGATGAATTACTCTCTGATTTTGACGCCGTGTTCCTCGGAACTGGCGCAGGATTGCCAGTGTTCCTTAATATTGACGGAGAGAACTTGAATGGCGTTTATTCGGCCAACGAATTCCTGACGCGTGTAAACCTGATGAAATCCTACAAATTCCCGGATTACGATACACCGATCAAGAAAGGCAAACATGTGGTTGTCGTAGGCGGGGGCAATGTGGCAATGGACTCAGCCAGGTGCGCCCTGCGGCTCGGGGCTTTGGAGGTCACGATTGTTTACAGGCGGGGAGAAGAAGAAATGCCGGCGCGGGCCGAGGAAATTGAGCATGCAAAAGAAGAAGGCATCAAATTCAGGCTCCTCACAAATCCAGTGCGACTCAATGGCGATGCCAAAAACTGGGTCACTGATATTGAATGCATCAATATGTACCTGTGCGAGCCTGATGAGTCGGGAAGATGTAAACCAATGCCTCTTGCAGGGTCGGAACATAAAATCGAGGCGGATGTTGTAATAATCGCTATCGGGACATCCCCGAATCCTCTTGTGCCGCGGACCACGAAAGGGCTTGAGATGTCAAAGCACGGGACGATCATCGCAAAAGAAAACGGCGCGACCACAAAAGAAGGAGTTTTCGCAGGAGGCGACGCAGTTACAGGCGCAGCAACTGTGATAAGCGCAATGGGCGCGGGTAAGATTGCAGCAAGGGCGATTGATGAGTATTTGAAGGGGAAATAATTTCAGGACTTTAAATGAAATCTTTTGATTCTAATAATTCAAAGTGTTTAGACCAAGATCCTTTCATAAAATGCTTTGCCCTTTCAAACAGGATATTTTCGTGATTTTTTGATGGGATCACGAAAAAAATTCTACTTGTTCCTCGATGATAGTGCAGAGCAAATGCACCGTTGCAGCCCTTGAAATGTTCATTTATTTGAAAAAAATGTAATTTGAATTGCCTTTCTGCAGGAGTATGTTGACGTTGTTGATAAATAACCAGACTTTGACCTCTTTCATAATAAGGCGTAAGTTCATCAAAGAAGGCATATTTTGGGCCTCGATTATTATGACGCTTTACACTCCGAACCTTAAGTCCATTATCAGGATCTATGAAGATAATTCTGCAATCAACTGTTGCATCAAAAGCTCCTTGTATCCATTTCCTTCGATGTTCAATCCGCAGTTTGCGCGCTTTTGGGCTATTAGAAGGCATGCCTTCAAAATTAAGGAATTCTTCGCAAAAAATAGTGCTTATAGGTAGAATTCCACCCTCACGGATATACGATATATCTCTTCCCTTATCATGACAAATATTTGCGAGTCCATCATACAATTGAGGATCACAATTTCTAAAGTTTTCATTTTCCGAAGATTGTTCGAGATATTTTATATGCTTTCCATCATTATTGTTTTCATTTGGTACGAGATACCAAATTACACCAAGTGAAAGATGGAAATTATCAAATTCAGATATGCACAACGAATTTAGTAATCCATATTTTCCAAAGTCCCCTATATCACAAACATATTGATTTTGCATTTATTAAAATCCTGACAATTGTACTTATGCTGGAACCCCTTCAACTGGCATATCGATGTTAATTTTACCAAGAGAAGCAATAGACATTCTTTCCGATACTCCGACGATTTCGATTCCGAATATTCTACCTTTATCGTCAAGATCTACCATGATGCCTTCTTCAATTTTCTTTGTCTTTTGAACCTTGCCCTGCTGGAATTGGATATATAAGCAATCGGCATCTTTATCATACGTTATATTCATGTTTCCTCTAACCAATAAACGGTTATTACTATAATATCATCTTCCTTTATATATACTACTTCGAGAGTTTTATCGCCTATTATTTTTCTTGCCAATCTACGCTTTCCAAAGCTCTCATTGGCTTCATCAGGGTTCAGGATGGCAGAAGCTACAATATTTTCATCTATTCCTCTTTGCTGCATCCTGGAAAGGGCATGCTTAGTGATTATCATGTTGATTTAATTTTAATTTTTTTAGGTTTATTCTCAACTGCCCTTTAAATAACTTTGTTACAAATCTTCCAAATCCATATACATATGCATAGAATTCAGATTCAGGAATAGATATTCCCATCGCAAGCCTAATATCACATTCAGGAAATACAGATGAGCATGAAATATCCACCCACAAACCTTATTCAGGCATTCGGTCTTGCGGATGCATGGGCGCAGGCTGTGAATTTTGTCATGAAAAACGGCATGGAAATAAAAACGGAGTATGGCCCCATGTCAAAGGATATCTGTTCGGTCATTGAAATTCGCGAGCCTTTTGCAGAACCCATGCTGCATCCGCAGTTCCCTACAAAGGAATTGCATGTGAAGGAGTATCTGCGGCAGTGGGAAAGGGATTATGACTGGAAAAAACAGGGTTTTGAGTATAATTACATGGACAGGCTCATAAATTATCCCTCGCGAGGTAAGGATGTTGACCAGCTAAAAGCAATAAAAGATCTTTTGCCAAAGGGTGTTTCAAGAAGGCGGCAGGCAATCACATGGATACCGGAGCGCGACCTTTTTGTTCCGGAAGACCAGCCCTGCCTGCAAAGAATCTGGGTAAGGGCAATTGGCGAGGGGAATGCGGAAATGCACTGCATGTGGCGCTCGCGGGACCTTTTTGCAGCCTGGAACAGCAATATGGTAGGTCTTGTTACAATGATCAGAAGGGAAGTCCTGGAGCCCAATAATCTCAAACTCGTCAAGGTCGTGGATTTCTGTAACTCACTGCATATTTATGAAGCGGACTGGGAAGCTGCATCGAAAGTAAAACCATTGCCAAAGAGCCCGCAGATGATGAGGTAATTATTTCTCGTACTCTTTCTTGAACTTTGAGATATGGCAGGGAGTATTAAATGTTATCCTCCTCATGCCCGGGAGCTATATGCACAAGCTTGAAAGAATGCTGTGAGGGTTAACATTTTGCTCATGAGGTTATACGTATTTCCGGACAACAGGCAGGAATTCAGAGGAAATATAGTGTTTTAGGGTAGTGCTTGCATACTCTGATTTTACAATTCCGTTTTTTATCATTGTTTTCATATGAGAAGCTACGGTAGATCGGTTGATTCCTATAGCAATGGCAATTTCTCCGTATGATAATCCAGGATTTTTAAGAAGGGTTACTAAGATCTTCCCTGGCGTGTTTTCTCTCAGGGCAGATAGCACCGCCTGTTCCGAACTGGAGAAGGCTGAGTTATTTAAAAAATATCGTTTGTATGTTTTATTTTGAAGGCTGGTTATCAGCCCGGCCATTTCCAATTTTTTTAAATGGTACTCAGCAGTGCCTTTATTGATTTTCAATTCTGAAATAAGCTCCCTGAAATAGATACCAGGGTTTTCCTTGATAAAGGTATACATACTCAACCGATTCTTGTTATCCAGTGCATTAGACCTTAATATTCTTTTGAATCCCCCCAGGATAAGAGGAATTATCTTGAATGAACCCAGAAAAGCGAATATTAATCCTGAAAGCCAGGCGATTTGAATCCACAGGGGAAGGTCCCAGAAGGTGACGGTTGCATCAGCGCCGCTGGAGTCTGTCAGCCCATCCTGTAGTGCATGTGGCTCAACCGTATAGCCGCCGGTATCGGCGATAGCAACATGGTTAAAAGCCAGAAATAATATCAGTATTAAAGCTGTCCATTGTTTCATATCAGGATTTGCAGGGGATTGTCACAGAAAATATATAAAGTTAATGCAATAATCATTATCCTGAAACGCTGGTTTCAATTATATGCAACGTCTCGAATGTAGTCATGCATAAAATGTATCTATTGTTTCACCCGTAGGAAAACTCAGGCGCAAATGCGCTATAAATATACAGGTGATAAAATGAAGAAATCAATACTGATCGGAATATCCATCATAACGGTTGCATGGATACTTCTTGCAGCAGTTGCACTGGGTTTTGGAGAGACAGAGATTTCCCAGATTGATATAAAAGGAGAAATCCAGTATGCTCAATCTAATGTCTCATTCAGGATTATCGAGCCAATGTATATTCCCGCCGGCTATAATTTCGAGAGCGTGGAAGGAAAAAAGTTCAGAGGTGCTGCGAAAGATCTCGATTTGGCATCGTTCTCCTATAAAAATGGAGATGAGCAGTTAACCATCAAAGAGACAATAGTGATAAAAACCATACAGAACACAGAACTATCCACTTTACCCGAAGACACCAGGGAAATCGTAGATATAAATGGAATTGAAGGCCGATATTCTGAAGAGAATGGCATAAAGCTCCTGGGCTGGAAGATAGGAAACCTGAGTCTTAGCATCTCCAGTTGGAAAAACAAAGGTCAGAACCAGACAAGCAGTTCTCTTGGCAAAGAAGATATGATAAATATCGCGAAGTCTGTCAGGGAAAAGACACCGGAAGAGGCTATCGCAGAAGCACAGACTAAAGTATCCTTTAGTATTCTTCAGCCAACTTATATCCCGGAAGGATACAGGATGAACACTGCGCAGACTACAGGAACAAGGTTCAGGGGTACTTCTGTGGAACTTGAACAGTCAAGCATTTTTTACATAAAGGGAGATGAGTTTTTCGCCAAAAATGAGATCCTTAACTTAAGAGAATCACTGACCATAAAGGAAGATACAACTTTTCCTGAAAGCACATCAAACATCAAATGGAAATACATAGATATAAATGGGGTACAGGGACATTTCCTTGAGGAACCAGATGGTGTAAAGTCACTGAACTGGGAAATAGGCAATCTCAGTTTAGCCATAAGCAGTCAATCATACAACGAGAGTGATTTCAAAGGCACATCGCTAAGCATGGAAGAAATGGTAAAAATGGCAAGGTCTATCAAATGACCTGTCATTGGATTTTTATCGTGATGCGGCTATGAGATGGCTTTTTGACAGGAATGTCCTTGAAAACGAGTCCATTCAGGAGCTACCTGAGCGATCGTCTCCTGAACCAACCCTGACAGCAGTACCACAGATAACAGAATCCATAACAGCAACAACTCCCAGAGCGCCGGGTTTTGGCGCAACGCTTGCAATAGGAATTCTATATACAATCTATTTATTTAAAAGGAGGTACAATTGAGAGCTCAGGTTAAGGAGCAAGTTCAATGATTTCAAGGAAAACAGGGACAATGGTACTTGCAGGGGCTGTTCTGATGGTAACAGGCGTTATCGTCACAAGCATGCTGCTTGCCACAAAGCCGTCGATCATCCAGATAAACGATGGAACTTTCAAAATCCTTGAACTTCCTTACACTTATACCAAGAACGATGCTTACGTCCTGGTCATCGGTTCGGCAGTCGGCGGCATGATGCTCTCGTATATCTTCACAACTCTGCTTGCAGCAGGAAAAAGCGAGGTCAAAGACATGATAACGACGGAAAAACCAGTGGAAATCCAGGTTTCCCATACGGATATAGCTGCATCTGCAGATGTCAAAGAAGAATCGCTATTGATCGAGGCTGTCTTAACAGCACTGGAAGGGGATGAGAAGAAACTGGTTAAGGAGATCGCAGACCACGGCGGCGAGATGCTTCAGAATGAACTTGTGCTTTCTCTGAATTTCTCAAAAGCAAAAGTCTCAAGAATGCTGACCGACCTTGAAAAGAGAGGTTTGGTGCTGAAAAAGCAGTATGGTCTGACCAATAAGGTTGCCCTGGCTGGCAAGTTGCGAGGTGAGAATAATGAAAAATAAGATGATGACAGGGGCGATAATAGCAGTTGTGATGCTATCTGCGGCGGTGTTATTCTGGTATTTTAGCCCGTCAAACGTCAGCATTTCAAGCCTGGAAGAGCCTAAAGAACTCGTAATAGAACAATTGAGTTTTCTGACAATTAACTTGCAAAATAATGCTTCAGAGGATGTAAATGTAACCATAAACGTGAAAAACGCGTTTGTTGATGAAAAAGGAATGAGCTTAAAAGGATCTATCTTTTGGGTGGAGGACAATTCCAGTTGGTTGCAAATAAATGCAACCGAGAAACCTCAAAAAGAGGTCAGATTAAAACCGGGAAGTAACAGGATAGATGCCCAGATTGGATACCAGCTAGCTGGAACACAAACAGTCGAAGTTGATGTATATCAGCTGGGAAAACTCGCAGATTCAAGAACGATCGAACTCAATGTTCTCAAGCCAACAATTGAGGTGCTTCTTGAGAAATATGAAAGCAGAAATGGAACCAATGAAATACACTCTGTTTATGGTTATTTGCAGCTAAGAGGAAAAGGCTACGCTCCGGGTGTTGCAGTCAATATCTCGGTAATTGATGAAGTAACAAATGCAACAGTTAAAACGGTTACAAGAGGATATTCTTTACACAGTGAGGAAGACATACCATATTCCTCTCAACCCCTTGTGATCTGGCAGAACCGTATTTTCACCTACGACCCGGTGACGGGGGCAAAAATAGATACCCAGACCGATACATATTCACCCATCGTAGTTATTGAGCTTGCTGAGGGTGAATCTTCCACAGAGAAATATGCAAGGTCTCCTGTTGTGGTAAAAGGCAAAATGGGAGATAGATACAAAGTGGTTGTAACCGCAACGTGGGTGGACCAGGTTATAAGTTCTGAAATGAAGATACCTTCATCCCCTCCGACTTATGAGCTGTCGTATCCGTATAGAAGGTTCAGAAGTGAGCGGTAATAAAGAGAAAAATTGAATGTTAAGTATATTCGAAAAAGACATCAGGAGGAATTATGAATAAACTCGTCGTATATGTGCTGCTTGGAATATTCGCTTTCGGTATATTCTCAAACATGGCAGCTTCTGCACTCTCTGAAGAAAAGATGCTGCCGGTCGGCAGCACATGGGAAAAGACGGCTGGAATCTCTCTATTAAATCTGTAGATAAAACAGCAACGCCTGGGTTCATATTGATTTCTCTTTCCTATCAGAATAAAGATCTTGGGGATGCCAGATTTGAAACCGGTAAATCTTACATCTACAAGGGAAAGAATCCGGATGGCTCAGAAGTGCCGCTTTTAACAATCAAAGCCGACAACATATTTGTTGGCGCGAATATTGACGCTGTCCGGCTGGCGCTCAACTGGTCTATACCCGAAAGTGGCGTTACGATAATTGAAGTGCCTGTGGAATCTGTGCAGATGAAAACCAAGACGCCAGTACCCACGCCAACAGCGCAGGCAAGTCCGGAGGCACCCGGGTTTGGGAGGGTTTTGGGGATTGTAGGGACTCTGGCTGTCTGGCAGATATTAAGCGCAAGGAGGAAATAAAAATATGATAGGCAATACAAAAAAGAGATTAACAATTTTTTTATTACTTTTCATGGTTGGGACTCTTGCTGGTATATTCGGATATTTGAATGCAAAGATTACTACTTTTGAAGAGTGCGAGAAAGCTGGCTTGCTTGTTCGCAGCATAAGGGTGTATGATGGCAACGGCCCTATTGAGGCAGAGTGCGTGTTATGGGGTGGCGAAAGTTTCGTTAAAGAAATATCTCAAGATCAACCAGATAATGTTAGTGTATTATCTGCTCCTTTCTTTCCAACGCAAAAGGAGCCTGCTACGAGTTATATGCAGGCGTTATTAGGAGCAGATAATCCGGAAGAATTGATAATAAAAGACGGTTGTCTTCGTGCTGGCAGCTTTTTGCTTGTATGGCCATATGGTTTTTCATTAAGCGCCGATAACGGAACATTTCAGGTTATTGACAGCACTGGCAAGATTGTGGCGCGCGTGGGAGATGAAATAAAAGTTGGCGGGGGTGCTGATGAAACGCCGGACGGACGCGTAGCCAGAGGTTATTCCGCGCAACTGCCAGGTGAACGTTGTTCAGGTCCTTACTGGATTGTCGCAGAGGTGATAACAGTAGACAAATCCACTTCACCTGTCGCTATTGCACCTACTTTAAAATCTGCCCCTTCACAATATTTCCCTGGTCAGGCTTTTGATGAGGCATCGGGTAATTTAACAAAAAAATGGGATGCTGAGAATTTCAAGGGTTTCTGGCACGATCCAGATACAAGCGCTTCTACCGAGACTCTGGTTATAAATCAAAGCATACTAAACAACAGCTATAGAATGATAGAAAAGCACAACCTGATATACACGACAAAACCAGTGCCTTTAAAATATCAGGTTTATGCTCAGGCAAACTTGACTCCAGAAGGTACGGATGGATTGTATCAAACAGCAGGCTGGCTGGGAGAGAAGCATGTGTATTTGCAGGGGAACAGGCTTGAGAAGATAATATTTGAGCAGAATGCAACAGAGGAAAAAGAATTGACCATTGGCGGATCTTGGGAATTGGGAGAAGGATACAGGTTAATCGCCAACTCAATTAGTGCAAGAGATTTGGCTGGCAGACAATCGTGGCTTACTCTCTTCAAGGATTCGAATACGCTCGTTGATATAATCATGGTGCAGTATGGATCGGGTAAAATTTTCACTTATTAGATGAACTTGAGCGATAGTATTCCAAATTTTATGATATATTGTTCAAGAGTTGACAGTTTACAATATACGGATGCGGCTTATTTCAAATATACATGGCTCAGGTCCCAGGATATTGCCAGGATCAGGGAAGGCGATACCTCCGGCGTCATGGAAGTAATTTCTGTTAAAAACGGTACAATTGAACTCAGGAATAAAGAACCGATTGATCTGTCTCCTGGAAATGCTGTCCATTTGATGGGGGATATCAGTATTCAGGTAGAGAATTCTGAAACTGGTTTACTATTTTATCCAATTAAATGGGGGAGATAGCATGAATAACACGATCATTAGACGATGGAAATATCTCTTATTCCTTTCAATTGGTATCCTCTCATTTTACATAAGCGGCTTCCTGCTTGGGATTTTAAGCGAAATATATGGGATTGGAATACACGGAACTGAGGCAGTATCTTTCATGATATTTACCTACGTTATCCTGCTGGTAGCAGGATTAGTTATATCCAAAGAACGCTCGCCTGGTTTTATTTTGAATGGGCTTGTGATCTCTTTTGCGGCAATGTTCCTGATATCTGTTGCTTTTTTCGCGTTGGGCGCATATAGTGACGCAAATGCTAAATGGATTGCCGCTCACAGATTACAAACTACGCCTGAAAATTTCGTTATTATAACTGAGGAAGAATTAAATCAATATCCTGCACTCAAAGAAGCCATCAGAAGCCAGGGTACTGTGAAAGTAAAGCCGGAAGAATGGAAGAGAACCGATGATTTCCTCGATCAGAAAGGTTCCAGATTCGTTAAATTGGGTGAAGAATATTATGAAATCGGATTTGCCACAGTATAGTGGGAACATGCAGCTGTAGCAAGTTGGATATTAAAAGAGATTGCTATAACTACGAATCAATCCGTAATTTAAGAAAATCTTTTATAAGTTCAACACGTAGATGATTGTCACAGAAATTATATATTACAGTCTTGAAAATATACGTTCAGAGGATACAGTGCCAGATAAATACACAAGGGGTTTAAAATTCTACATGATTTTAAAACAGATTTTCGGTAGAAGAAGGGATTGAAATGATAAAGATGAAAGATCAGTTACAATTTATCCATGTATCGTTTGTGCTTTTACTTTTCATACTTTTTGCAGCCACACCTGTAGCATCAGCTTTGATGGTAAAAATGAGCGTAGAAGACCTGACAAAAGAGGCTGACGTAATCGTTATAGGAGACATTAAAGATGTGGAGAGCAGGTGGAGTCAGGGAAGGACTCCAATTAATACGTATGTAATGCTTTCTGTTGAAAACTATATTAAAGGCGGCGAAGGGCAGGAAACGCTGACAATAATCACTCAAGGAGGAAGCAAATGGGGTTTTACCGTCTGGGTGGAAGATGCCCCGGATTTCACGAAGAATGAGAAGGTGCTGGTTTTCCTGAAAAAGGCAGGACGTGAGTTCAGCGTTGCAGGTTGGGCGCAGGGTAAGTATATCGTTGAAAATGAGGAGGTGCTTGATAGAAGTGGTGAGAAAGTATCACTGAAGGACTTCTTGCGCCGCGTAGAAGATGCGATGCCGCCACAGGATGCTGCAACCCCAGCAGCGCAGGCAAGCCTGGAGGCGCCCGGATTTGGGATGGTTATTGGGATTGCAGGGATTCTGGCTGTTTGGTGGAGATTAATAAAGTAAGGAGGAAATAAAACAAATGTATAAAAATTTAAAATGTGTTTCCTCAGTTGTCCTTGTATTAGTTTTGATACTGCTGGGGGTATTTATAGTTGTGAATGCTCAAGGGCAGGATAGTAGTGGAAAACCTGCATTGGATAATAAGGATCCAGTGTTGTATGATGCACAAATATATGCGTCAAATAATAATGTTAGTACTGAGGAAGCTCTCCGCCGATTCCAACTTCAAGATATTGCGGGGAAACTGGATGGGGAACTGAGCAAGAATGAGACCGGAACCTTTGCTGGACTTTGGGTTGAGCACACTCCGGAATTCAAGGTTGTTGTGCAGTTCACTCGTGATAGTGAAGAGATAATCAGACCGTACTTGAAGAAGTATCCAGAGTTAACCGACATTGTTGAGGTGCGCCCCGCAAATGTGTCGTTGGCGAACCTCCAAAGGGATCAAGCAGATGCGTCATCTTCTGTCGGTGCTTTAGGTATACGCGTACAGTCAGAAATCGATGTACATGAGAACAGTGTTAAGTTATATGTGGCTAAAGCTGATAAGAGCCGCTTTGATGACGCTTTACAAAAAGGAGAGATACGATTACCTGATACAGTCAGGGTGATTACGGTTGATGCCATGGCAGAAGAGTACCTGGAAGCACCTTCATCACCAGCGGCGCAGGCAAGCCCGAAGGCGCCTGGATTCGGTGTTTTAATGGCCTTAACCGGTTTGCTGGTTGTAATGATGCGGAGGGAAAAAAATGAAAACTAAGATCAAAATTTTAATCATGGGAATTATAACTGTAATTTTAATTATAATAAGCGGATATTTGATATCCCAACAAGAAATAGAGCCGCCACCTGCGATCCTTGAGATAGACGGGAAAGAGCAGGTTTCAGGGATAGGCAGCTATTGCTGGACGGATACATGGAATGCTCTATGCGCAGATATGATAGGTCTTCCGACAGCGCAGGAACCGCTGATTGCAAGCTCGCCTTTTACAGCACATCTGCGTTTGCCTCTTCAGGAACCACCTTATGAGTTGCAGTTCAGCGTCGTTCAGGTTACAGAAAAGGATGAACTTGCTTTTAATGGGCGCGGCTGGCGCTGGTGGAGAATTAATGAGGGAGAACGCTTCACTCTACCTCTTGAGCATGAGACGGATATAGAGCTGCCGCTTGAGCCCGGTCTTTACGTTCTATACGTTGCCTCCTGGTGGAAAGAGGAGGGTTCAGCAAGCTACGGCTTCCTGGTGGAAGTGCAGGCTAATGGTACAGGAGTGGCTCCTGCAACACCTGTACCTGTATTTCCAGTTAATCAAACACTGCCATCGAAGGATACCAGACCTGCTATCATATCAATTCAACCCGATTTTGGAACTATAGAAACAAAAGTAGTTATCACGGGTACAGGTTTTACTGCCAAAGATAATAATATCGCCTTAAGGTTGAAACCTGAGAATAGCTCTGCTCCCTTTAAAATTGGTTACATTAATAACCTTGTATCCCATGACGGCAGGATTATTGAATTCGTAATGCCTGAATTGTTAGATGTGTGTGCATTTCCTCTACATGAAATAGCCCCGGTTACGGTATGTCCTGACATAAACATATTCTTTAAATCCGGGAAGAAGACTCAAACATATCCTATATTTATTGTTAATCAAAATGGCACGAGCAATAGTGTAAACTTTACAGTATCAAGATAAGACACTGGAAAAATGGAGTAAATGTATGGTAGCACCGCTCTGGCGCAATCCCACACTCTACGGCTTGCTTGGATTAATCCTTGTAGCAGCCAGTCCCACGCTTTATTTCTTTTTTGCAGGCATACCCGGAACAAGAGTTACGGAAACAGAATACCTTTTGATGGAAGATTCTAGCACCAAAAAATGATTCACTGTATGCTTGCTTTACTATCTTTTTCTGTTAAGATTTTCACCAATTGCTATATTCGTCTTGAAGATAAATCAAATGTACTGGCTACCTCATCAACGGTTTCACCCTTTTTGATACCCAATCGATTCCTAACTTGATCTTCCGGTTAGTCATCTTCACCATTGGCTCTGATGACTTGTAATTCGAAGAAAAATCCTGGCGAAATAATTTCAGGACTCTGCACACTGAACCAAATATAGAGATATTTATATATTCCTATCTGACTGATATGCATTCGCTCTTGCCCCTATTGTACTGCGATAAAACTATATTGTGTTCAGACCATTTGTTGCAGAAAAGTGATGTTAATTAGCATATTGGAAAAGTGAAAATATGATCAAAACAGTTTGCGTCTTCAGTTCATCAAGTTCAGCGGTAAATTCTGTGTACCGTGATACAACTATAGAATTGGGAAAAAGACTCGGTCAGGAAGGTTTTGGTTTGATCTTCGGCGGCGCAGATGTCGGATTGATGGGCGTTGTCGCGAGAACCGCGCAGAACCACGGAGCCAGGGTTACCGGCGTGATCCCTGAGTCATTAGTGGAAAAGGGCATAGTCTATCAAGAAGCTGATGAATTAATTGTATCAAATAATTTACGTGACCGGAAGGAAATCATTGAATCGAAATCTGATGCTTTTATTGCGCTGCCCGGCGGTTTTGGGACACTCGAAGAAATTATCGAGATACTCACCCTAAAGCAGCTCCAGCTTCATAATAAACCGATTGTTTTTATCAATACGAATAGTTATTACGATAATTTGATAGCCCAATTTGAAACAGGGTATCAGGAGAATTTTGCGAAAAAAGAGTATAAAGAACTGTATTATATCTCAAAATCTGCTGATGCTGCGATAGATTATATAAAACACTATGTACCGAAACAATTACCAGGCAAATGGTTTTGAAAGTATGGTTGGTTATTATGGGAAACATATGTAAATAATAACAAACACATGTTAAGGTTCACAATCAACTCCATTCCGGAGCTTTCAAAGCTGCCCGGATTCCTCGGGAACGAGCAGCGCCTCTGCATACTAAAAGCAATAGCAGTGCAGGAGAAGTATGCAAGGGAAATCTCGGAGGAACTTGGCATCTCAAGACCATACCATCATTCCAATATTATTTAAGACCACCACAGCGTGTGATTTCAGCATTTAAGCAATCCATTATGAAATGGATTTCATGGTAATTGCAGGCAACTTATTTTGGTTCTTTCATCCTTTGACTTAATGAGGTGACATATATGAATGAAGAACAAAAAGATGAAGGAATTAGAGGAAAAAAGATGCTGACAGGTAAAAGATTGGTATTTGCAATACTCGGCGCTGTACTTGCAGGAGCAGTTATTGCAGGGATATACTACTACGAAAATACGTACAAATTCCGGCAGTACAATGTAGATGTTAACTCGGATATGGGAAAAGTTGCGACAAAAATAGCAATAGATACTATGATAGACGAGGGTTATAAACCAAACGAGCTTATTCCGCGTGTTATCAAGGCTCAGAATACCGGCTTTGATTATCAAGGTACACAGAGTCCTGTCTATGATATTGTGCGGCTGTGGGTGCTTCTATCAGAGCCCGACACTTACGAGAATTATACATTATTCACTAACCATCCGATTAAAAACGGAGAAAAAAGCATTTTATTATATAATTTTGTAACCCCTGTCGAGGGTAGCAAAAAGATGCCTTGGAAACCAGGAACTGCGGAATGGCCTCCAAGGTATTACACAATAACCATACAGGATTCGATAATCGAGGCTTCATTGGACGGTGTGAAGAGGGCACGAATTATAAATCCTGCAATTGTGGACATGAGCGCACATGAGAATAAGAAGCAAATAGACCTGATTAATGAGGCTGGATACAGATATGGTGGTACCAACATCACTTATGATACGAATATTCTCGTGTTATATGCATATGGCGCATACAATCCATGGCCTCGGGAGTCTGTTGAGGTCGTCATAGATATTGTAGGCAACAATGCAAAAATATCCGGGATCATAAAATATGAGGGGAGTTCTGAATCTAAAGACGAATATTATATCGATAGAAATGTGGAAGAGAGAAAATGGTACATAAAACCTAAGACAGTGCCCATTAAACCCGAAAATTAACAGGACTGACCTTTCATGGAGATTAAAAAACAAAACCAGAGGTTTGTGGCAGCAATTATCGTACTGGTTATAGCAAGCTTCGTCCTGACAAACAAGCTTCTCGGAAGCAGTCCTGAACTAAATCTTGTGATGAATGGAAGTACCGTAGTCATTGAGAGACCTGCGAAGCTCTTCACGTACTCAGACCTGCTGCTGAGTACGTTTAGCTCTTTTGTTTTGGGCACAACAATCATGTATCTGTTAGCAGGCAGATGGAGAGGGTATCCAGAACAGCTATCATTTGAATCAAAACCAGTAGAAGAAGATAAAAACGAAAAGTGGCGAATGGTTCTGGATGCTCTTAAAGAGGATGAACATAAAATCTACAGAGAAATCCTTGATGCAGGCGGAGAAATGCTCCAGAAAGACCTGGTGGCTCTCTCCGGTTTTAACGGACCGAAGGTGACCCGCACCCTGGATAACCTGGAAAAAAGGAATTTTATAGAGCGAAAGAGCTATGGCATGACAAACCTGGTAAGATTGAGATAAAAACAATACTACAGGAAAAGGTCCGATTAAACAGTAGTTGAATAGCAGCTTCCACTATTTCATGTTAAGATTTGTAGTGGATTGTCACAGAAAATATATAAGGTATGCTACCGTGAAAATAATAAAACGGTTCAGAAAAAATAAATTAAACCCATAAAAAGAGATACAAATGGTTGAAGTAACTGGAAAGCTTGCACTGCCCCTGGTGGTACTGGGTTTTTATCCAATGGTAAAGATCCTCGGAGAAATGATAGGCGGCCCTGATATCCCAATATTTTTATTGTTCTTATGGAGTCTTTCATTGTCCGCTTCGATGCTAATATTCTATAAAGAATTTAAAAAATGAAATTTGACAAATATCCTATGGAAGACAAAACAGCAGGAATATTATTTTGGGTGCTACTATTGAATTGAAAATCACAAGGAGCGATGAAAAATGATAGGTGCAAGTGAGGTCATCCTGTTTCTCTTTATCCCGGTGCTTGTTTTATTGATCGTTTTATGGCTCTGGATGCTGATAGATTGCCTGAAGAGGCGGGATGATATGTTCAAATTCGGTGGAAATAATGCCCGGCTCATCTGGATCCTGGTTATAATTCTTACAGGGGTTATCGGGGCAGTGATCTATTATTTCCTTATTAAAAAAACGGATTCACATGAGGATAGGATTATTGGTATTGCTCTACTTGCTTCCCTGGCTATCATTGTAATTTTAATAGCCAGTGGTCTCATGGTAAATACAAGAAGTACTGTTTCTATCGAGCCATATCCTCCAGGTAAATTACCACAATCCATTGAAATTCCAACAATATCACTTACTCCCAAAGTAACACCAGTATTGCCTCCGATTAATCAAACATTGCCATCGAATGCGACCACAATTCCGGCTACCATGGCAATTCAACCCGATACCGGTACTATCGGAACAAAAGTTGTTCTCACTGGTACAGGTTTCACTGCCAGAGACAATAACGTCGCCTTTAGATTGGAACCTGAGGACAGCCCCGGGACATTTAAAGTCGGTTACATTAACAACCTTGTATCCCGTGACGGCAAAACTATTGAATTCGTAATACCAGAAGTGTTAAGTGCATGCGCATTTCCTCTGCCTGAAACAAATCCAGTTACAGCATGTCCTGCAATAGGTATCCTCTTTAAATCCGGTACTCAAACATATCCTGTCTATGTTGTCAATCAAAATGGCACAAGCAACCGCGTTAATTTTACTTTGTCGCGGTAATCAGAGGAGATGATATAAGCTTGAAAGACCCTGGAAATAGAAAGTTAGCGACAATTATTTTTATTCTATCATTCCTTTGGATGCTGTCTCCGGTTTACCTTCCGGATGACTATTCGGGATACATTGGAGAAGAAAAAGAAATGATAGAAACGGCGGTGGATGACGCCGATGTTGAGTTAGGTCCTATCCAGAGATTTAGTGTTAAAAGCCTTATAAGATACGATTCCGAATGGGAAATAAAAATCATTCACTACACAATTTTTAACATACCAGTTAGAGAATCTAACATAACTGTACGATCAGATGATGGTTTTCATGCCACAGATGGCAGCTTCACAGATATCATACCCTTTGCATCATGGATTATTTTGATATCTGCTCTTGCTACGTGTTTTATTGTATTTGTTTTTCCTGTTCTGTCTATTGGTTACTTAATCAATAAAAAATGGCGGTTTGTACATCTATTGAGAAATCCTAAAGTTTACGGTTTACCTGGGTATATACTGGTAGCAGCGCCCTCTCTTTTATTCTATTTTGAAATGATAGCCGGAATTCGCTATTATCCTGCAACTCATATTGCGGAAACAACATGGCAGGGCGCTTATCAGCCTTTTTACCTGTATCTTATTCTTGGAGCAACAGTTGCTGCTATAGGCTGTTATCGAAGCGCACTTATGGCATGGCTCGGCAGCATTCTTGTCCTGGCTCTTTCAATATCGTTAATATTCAGTGCAGGTTTCCTACCTTTTATAGGCGCCATCGTTCTTTTAGCAGGTGCTGCCTTAAGGACCTTTAACAAAACCAAAGTAAGTGAACCTGAGGAGAACAAATGAATTTTGAAGGTAATAGTAATGTCAAATAATAGGATTGGCAATGCGGCAGGAATATTATTTTGGGTTCTGTTATTAACTTCTGCATTATATATATACATTAAGGGAATTAGAAATTATGCTGATGTACCCATATATTTGGCTGCTCTAAGAATCATTGAGTTTTTTGGATTAATTATGGGAATCATGGTTCTTATTCTATTTTTCATTGTTCTCATAGCCATTATATTAACATTGTTCAGGCCACATAGAATTAAACCAAATGGGAGAGATGAAAAATGATAGGTACAAGTGAGATGTTGCATAGACAAATAGAGAAGTTTTTATTTCTTCTCATACCATTCCTGTTAATTGTGTGGATTGTTATAGAAAGAGTAAACTTAAGGAAAATGGCTCATTCTCACGATAAAGGGAAATGGGCAATTCCTTTAGGAGTAATTACTTTTATAGCGGTGTTGAATAGCATTATTTTTTCGTTCCTGTCAATGGTTGTTCTGGATTCTATCGAAATGGATCGGGTT
Source organism: Candidatus Methanoperedens sp. BLZ2 (assembly GCF_002487355.1). Lineage (GTDB taxonomy): Archaea > Halobacteriota > Methanosarcinia > Methanosarcinales > Methanoperedenaceae > Methanoperedens. Next base: position 30,452 of record NZ_NTMG01000064.1, read on the forward strand.
TTCGGAGACTCTGGTATGCTCGCCATGATGGTCATAGTGCCGCTTATTCCCTCAGGGCTGATTTCATTTGCAATTCTCCAAAATCGTCAATGGGTGTCTTATACCCTCGTGTTAACTTTAATAGCAGGGCTTTATCTTGTTTTCTCATGCTTCTATTGTATAGGATAAGTGATAAAAATGAACAATAATCGGAAAAATGCATTATGGCTGGCAGGTCTATCTTTCGCAGCATCGCTATTGGTTTCGGCATACATCACGACCTTCCAGTACTCTCCAGTAGTTGTCATTTACCCCTTCATTTCCCTCCTTGGAATAATCGGAATACTTTTGAGGAAAAAAGAAGTTTTGATTATCTCTGCGCTCATATCCCTTGCCCTCATGATCCTTGGCATAATGACTGTCGGCGGGCTATTTTTTATTTCTTCCTTACCACTTTTAATCTCAACTTTCGTGTATCCGGGTGGTTTCGAAAAGGTGGATGTAGATAAAACATCAAAAAGAACTGCAAGAATAATAATGATCGCATCTTTATTTGCTGCCGTTGCAGCAGGCATTGTGGAATTATCGTGGCTCTATGTAAAGTTTTCATCCGGAAAATGGATACTTTCTGATATTGAATTCGTATTCCTTATTTTACTTCTGTCAGTCTTACCCGTACTGGGATTGATAGGAATAAGCAGGGGAAACCGGGACTTTTTGAACACATCGGCTGCAATATCCATAGTATTAGCAGTATTTATGGGAATATTTCTGAGAAGACCCATGTTCCTGGTCTCTACATTGTTATTGATGATCTCTGCATTTGTATATGGAAGCGGAATCAAGAGGCAAATAAAAAAAGAAATCGAAACAGAAATAGAAATAGTTGATCCGGGGTTTAAGAAAACTGCACTGGTTTTGGCAGGTGCATCCATGCTGGTTGCCGTAATCATAACATTGTATTCAGAAATCGTATTAATTGCTGATGGTTGCTATACTTACCACACATCATCGACCAGCGGCGGTACGATATGCAGTGATTTTCGCCCTGACTATGTGATTCCTGTACTCCTTTCCTTTATTGGGATCGTCGGGATTCTCAGGGAAAATAAACTCATGCTTTATTCATCGGCAGCAGTATCTTTTGTGCGAATGGTTGTGTATTTATCGCAAATTGCGGTTTTATTCTTGCCATCATTCCTGATGCTGATAATCTCGGCATTCGTTTACCAAAAGGGGATAAGGAAAGCAGAAGGTATGGAAGAAGCTTCACAAAATAACAAGCAATATTATGTTTTATTGCTACTATTCGTCTTCGTGATTCTCTGGATTATCGGAGTGTATATTTTCGTGCAGCCAAGCAGTATTACGGGAGAAAGTGGATATGGACAAGCACCGGCTAAACAAATTCCTTAATACAGCGATATTACTGGCGAGCCTGTCTTTCATAGCATCGTTATTTGCAGCTTTATTTATTGCAGAGCGCATCATGGCGCCTGCATTCGCAGTCCTTGTATTCATTCCTCTTCTGGGATTGATAGGGATACTTAAGAAAAACAAAGAGATTTTGATTGCATCTGCCCTCATATCACTCTGTCTGGCTATATTAACCATAGTGTCAGTTGGTATGCTATTTTTACCCTCTTCAATAATCCTGGTTATCTCTGTTATGGTCTGTTTAAGAGAGGCAAAAAAGGAAGAGCTGGCTGAAAAAGCAAAGAGAACCGCACAACTGGCGGCTTTTGCATCTTTAATTGCCGCCATAGGTATAGCAGTATCCGAATCGTCAGGGCAAAAATCGCTTTCTGCACCTCTCCTGGTAGCTGAATTGTTATTCTTCTATTTGCCTCTTATTCTTCCTCCGATAATGGGGCTGGCTGGAATAAAACTAGGAAATAAAAATTATTTGAGCTTATCTGCTGCTTTTTCCATGGTCGTTGCCATCTCTTTGATGTTGCTTTCTCGGAATCCCCTGTACCTGGCATCACCTCTGCTACTGATTTTCTCTGCTTTTGCATACCAGGGTGGAATAATCAGAGCTACCAAAAAAGAAATCATAGATTCAAAGATAAAAAAAATTGCGTTTGTCCTGGCCGGTATTTCGATATTTGTCGCAATAATCACTACGTTGTACATTGAACGTGTATTGATCGTTGACGGCTGTTATAGTTTTCAGACATCAACCGATAGCGTCCGAATATGTGAAGATTTCCGCCCCGGTTATGTGCTTCCGGTTATTCTTTCTGTTATCGGGGCCGCGGGAATCCTCAGGAATAACAAAATCATGATAAATACTTCGGCTGCATTATCTTTTGTAAGGCTGGTTACATCTTTATCAGCAATAGATACTTTATTCGTGCCCTCATTTGCAGCGCTTATAATTTCAGCGTTTGTATATCAAAAAGGAACAAGGAAAGGGGATACACTTATTGAAACATGGGAAAACAGCAGGCAATATTATCTTTTATTACTCCTATTTGCTGTTCTCATTATCTGGATATTTTCAGTTTATATATTCATACACCCAAACACCAGCGGAGGATCAGGTGGTTATTTCCCGCCAGACCACCCATGATTACCGATTTTTGCAAAAATATATACTAAGATACTGATTATTGCACATTTACATTTACCAGGAAACCATAGGTTACGCTTCCCTTTTCTTTCCATCTTGGGTAGACCTCAATTACATAAAGCCCCGGCAGAAGCGACAAATTTATATCCGACTCACGCTCTGGAGTCAGGTTAGAGTAATTTCCTTCCTTTATATGCCATGCCCGATCATTTGCAAATGATCGGATTATTTCATCTTCATCTGTAACCTGAATGACTTTGAGTTGTAACTCCTGGGGAGGCTCATTAAGGGGAAGGCTAAGGTGCGCCGCAAATGGAGAACTGGAACGCAGAGGCTCAACTGGAGTATGGATTCCTTCATAATCAGCACAAACAGATGTTGAACTCATTGTTATTCCTAAGACTTTATCTGCCTCATCCCAGCAATATGAGCCGATTCCTGAAATCTGTTCATTCCCATCTACTTTAAGGAGCGCAGGTGGCGGCTTTAGTATTTCCATTTGTCGCGGTTGCATTGAACTGAAATTTATGATCACCAGGATTAAAATCGCTAATAGAACCGATAGTATAACTCCTATAATTGCAAATTTGATTTTACTATTCATTTTTTCTCTCTCCAATCTATTAGATATATTTCAATCATCCACGTATCAAACCCATAAAAGATTTTCTTAAACTACGAATGGATTTGTAATTATATTTTTTCCAGGTTATGTGTCATAATCTTTATATTGTCAATACTCATATATTGACACATGTTCCTTCCTTTAAATGACAAGCAGTTTGAATTCTGGAGGCTGAGGCGCAGCGGTATTCTCAGCATAGACATAGCGCGCCTTTTCAATATCTCCAAACAGGCTGTTTCAAAGGCGCTCCTCACGATGGATGAAAGAATAGAAAAAACCCTTCTTGAGATGGCACGTGCTAACCAGATAGAGGTAGAGAAGATAAACATGGAGCGAGGCATCCTGTTCGGGCATTCCGTGCCTTTTAATGCCAGCGCCATAATTTTCGTATCTGCAAAGCATGGGATGCAGGTATGGTACGAGCATGAAGGGAATTGCGGCGCCTGTACAAGATATGCACAATGTATTGAACTGCTGTGGGATTTTGCGGATGAGATGAAGCTTAAGCTTGAGAAAACTGATGATCCCACGAAGCTGGCTGAGGAGCTTTTTGAGAAGTTGAGGGGATTGGCATGACGATAAATATAGATTATATCTTAAGAAAAACGATTGGCTGGTGCCCATTAAAGGATAGAATGTTTGTGCAAGTTCATGAAAGTGGCAAGATTTGCAATTCCAATAAAGATCAAGCCAATAGTGGAATAGCAAATAATGTAAATTTACCTCTTGATATGTTTGACTGGCGCAAGTTTGCAATTATATTAGCTCTTGGTTTTTCTGCCTTCATTTTAATTTTCGTAAATTATTTAAATAGAACCGCTGCAAGTTATTTTGGCATCATATTGCTTTATTTTACTTTTATTGCATTTTTTAATCTGTCCGATAAGAACAAAGTATCGATTGATTCTGAAAAGCTGGTTATAAAGACTTCTTTCTTTGAATCCATCAATATCCTGAAACATGATATAACTGATATAAAAACAATTGACAATGTTATCTACAAATACAGTTGGGTCAATTTAGTTTTAATTATTCTTATTTTAATACTCGGGTTTTTCCAGGTCCTGAGTTTACATGGCCAGATAATACGGTCTGCTGACATGGAAGATGCAGTATTACATATTGCCAATTCGATGTTCATGTTTTTTATCCTTATATCAAGTTTCTATCGAAGCAATCGCAGATCCAGGTATCCAAAAACCATCCGGATAGATACTGCAACAAAAAACATCACGCTCTACCCGATAAATGAATCTGAGTTTAATATTCTGAAAGGAGAATTAGAGAAATGACGGGCACTTTTGTTGAGAATATTAGAAAAATGATGGGGTGGTGCCCGGATGAGAGTATAGCAGAGCGAAAAAGAAGGTTAGTAGAATATGAGATAGAGCCAATAAATGCCGGTTTATCGGTTAAAAAATGGAAATTAGATTTATTAATAATCGGGCATATCTGTGCTCTGCTATTTGCATCTTTGTTTATTTTACCGATGAGCGTTTATCAAGCTTTTGATCTTTACAACAGCCCATATCTGTCGCTAAACCACGGTCAGTTTTCAGCAGATATTACATCATCAGTTGCAAGCACACTGTTTTCGATTGCCACTGTTATGCTGATTTATAATATTACCGTCTTTAAAAAATTATACTCTAAACTCTGCTATTTTAACATAATCCTGCTTTCGGGGTTATTTGTAGCGATAATTTATCTACTTTCTTTCTATGGAGATTACAGGCTTGAGTGGAGCATCGACTGGGCGTTTGTTCTTGCATTGTTCCCCTCGATTCCAAGCATTTTGAGCATACGGTTCAATAAAAGATATGGAGAACAGAAGTTAGTTCCAGAAGGTTCAGGCCTGGTTGAACTTATTAAGCGTACTATGGGCTGGTGCCCAAACGCAAGTGTAGCCTCCAGAAAAACAGTAAAATTAGAAAGCATCGATAATGAAAATTTTATTGGAATTCGTCCTCCTACAGCAGAAGTCACTGTTTTATGGCTGAGCAGGATTTTTGGTATACTGGATTTGCCTATCGCCTTTATTGCGTTAATTGACGGATCCCTTATTTTTACTATTCTTAATCCTTCCTATATCCCTAAAACAGCAGAGCAGTGGATAGGTTTCTTCACCGCCATATCTGCTGTAGCAGGCGCTATGGCAGGACTAACCGCAAAAAGCAGTCATTCAATGGGGCGGAAGATAATCCATCTTTTGTTTGCGGCTCTTGGAGTAATTATGACTTTCAACACACTGGCCAGGCTATTTTTGTCCACTGGCTGGCTTTCGTAGAGGAGCAAAATGTATGCCGGGAAATATTCATGAAGAAAAGGTGGTAAAATTGAATATCGAAGCAATTAAGCGTACTATGGGCTGGTGTCCGAATGTAAATCCGGTGATACATGAAAATATCAGAAATGTCGATTTTGCACACCTTCCGCAGGAACCTCTTGGCAAACCACGTGTTGAAAAATTTCAATCCAAAAATGTAATGTTTTCTGCTAACAATATCTTGTTCACTATTTGCCTTGTGATCAGTCTGAATTTGATATTGGCTGTGGCCAGAAATCTGGACTATGCAATCTTGATCCCAGTTCTTGTTGGAATATTATCCTTACTTTACCTCATTGTGGCTATAACTTTTAAGGCGCATATTTTAATTGATGAAAACGGTGTGCATTTAAGAAATTTCGAGCTAAGGGACGTATTGCTAAATTATAGGAATGTTAAATCAATAACTATAAGAAAAGGCGTTAAACTTCCAATCGGACTAATTGTGATAGGGTTACTGCTTCTTGCTGCAATGCTTGTTATGTTGCTTACTTACTCATTGAAGTCAGGAGACTGGAAATTGACCCTATCGATTGCTTGCCTATTGCCCTGGCTTTTGCTAGTGAAACACAAGCAAGATAAGGAATATCATAATCTGAATACACAATTGTACATTCAGCATGAAGACAAGAATCGACATAAAAGATGGTATGAACTAGCGAACACATCCTATTATTCGATCATAACAGACGAGACGACAGCATCTGAAATACAGGCTTCTATTGAACATTACAGGGGTGCAAATTAAAATGGTCTTTTTTAAATCGGTCAGGAAATTGATGGGCTGGTGCCCGCAGGAAACAGATTTTCCCACTGTTAAAGGCGTGTTTAATACAGACTACGCCCATAGTGATAAGAGACAGTCCAAATATTACCCTGTTGAGAACATGGACGTACCGATCCAGATGTTCGACCGGCGCATTTTTTCAATTGTATTAACCCTGGGTATTTCAGGTTTTATTTCAATATTCTTTGATTTATTTAATGGATTTCCTGGTTATGTACTGGTTTATATTATCTTTATTTTACTATTTATCAGCATTGACCGGATCAAAATATCGATTGACAATGAAAAGATACAGATAAGTACACCTCTCCTCAAACCTGTCAATATTCCAAAACAAAATATAAATTGCATAAAAATTATCGACAATTCTATTTACAAACATAGATGGATAAATATTTTCTTAATTATCTTTATCATGCTATTCATTTTTCTGCAAGTACTGACTTTATACCGCAAGATAATACGTTCAACGCCTCTGGAAGAGATGGTATTTAGTTTTGTTATGCCTATTTTTTTGATTTTTTTACTCATATCGCCCCTTCAAAGAAATATTCGCAGGTCGCATTATCCAAAAGCCATCAAGATAGAAACTACAAATAGCATCACCCTCTACCCAAGAAATGAATCTGAGTTTAATATTCTTAAGGGGGAGTTGGAGAAATGATGGGCAATTTTACAGAAAATATCAAAAGAATGATGGGCTGGTGCCCGCAAAAAGATTTTGATTTCACGCACCTGGATAATATGAACAAGACGAACATGAATGCCATTTATTCACAAAATAAGGTGCCAGAATATGATCGTGGTCGGGTAAAAATCCTTGTAGATAGTTCGCGTGATGCCGGTATAATAAGTATTTTAATGCCTGCCACGATCATTTTTTTTATTTTTTTTATATTTATGACCATCAGGAACAAATACTCTGTTATAGATATAATCCCAATTTCGATATATTATTTTGCCCTTATAATATTACTTCTTCAGAATAGAACATCTGTGGAGTTTGCACATGATTGTATAATTATCCACAGACCTCTGTTAAGGCCCATCACAATACAAAGAAATGCCATTTTAAAAACCGAGATCATTAAGAATTCCATGTACAGAATGCGATGGTTCTTTTTGCCATTGGCCTTTTTTGCATTGTTATTAATAATCCGACATAATTTAATCGCTATTTACCTGAACATAATGAAATCGTCTCCTCTAATAGTGAAAGTTATTGATGTCTATTCCATGCCGATGACAAGTTTACTTCTTTTTGTGATTTCCTACCATTACCTGGTCAGATCATACAACCCGGCTTTTCTCAAAATAACGACAAAAAATCGCGAAGTTACATTCTATACCAATAATCTGCAGGAACTGAAAAGTGAACTGAAGGTGGTTCAATGACAGCTTTCATAAAAAATATCCGAAAAATCATGGGCTGGTGCCCGCAGGAAAAAATTGTCTACAGGAGTGAAGATGAGTTTATTTCAGACTATGCCTCTCGAAGTAAGATCCATACTAATAATAATTCCATTAATGAGGATATGGATGTACCGCTGCAAATGTTTGACTGGCGCATCTGGGCTATTATTCTGGGTTTTGCGGGTTTAATTATAATCGGCAGTGCATGGGCAGGTACATATCGATATTTTATACCTGTGTCTTCTATCCTGATTGCTTTGCTTATCGTTTTTTTCCATACAAAATTATCTATTGGCAGTGAAACATTGAAAATCACCACGCCGATTTTAGGTGATACCGTAATTCCTAAAAGTAGCATCAAAAGCATAGAAATATTTGAAAACTACGGAAACAGGCATAAGCTGCGAAGCCTGGTTTCGTTAGTGGTGATGATATTGCTGTCGATTTATTTTGTGGTTGCCATGCCAGACTCTGTCATGAATATATTGTTCCTTATTGCAATTTTTGGCTTTGCATATACATTATATGCCACTATCCGCATATCGAATTATCCGGATATGATCAGAATGAACGCTGGTGGAAGATACATTTTGCTTTATCCTCGCAATGAGCATGACTTTTTGAAATTGAAATATATTGTCCAGGGTATGCCGGGTTGTGAAAGGAGGAAGGAATGACCGCATTTATCGAGAATATCAGGAAAATGACGGGCTGGTGCCCGAATACAAGCGTGGCGTCAAGAAAAACAGTACAAGTACAATTAGAAAGCATCGATAACGGAAATATTGTTAGGACCCGTCCTCCTTCAGTGGAAGTCACTGTTCTATGGCTGAGCAGGATTTTTGGTATGCTGGATTTGCCCATTGCCTTTGTTGCTTTGATTGACGGCTCCCTCATTTTTACTCTTCTTAATCCTTCCCATATCCCTAAAACAGCAGAGCAGTGGATAGGTTTCTTCACTGCCACATCTGCCGTAGTAGGCGCCATTGCAGGACTAACCGCAAAAAGCAGTCATCCAATGGGACGAAAGATAATCCATCTTCTGTTTGCGGCTCTTGGAGTAATTATGACTTTCAACGCACTGGTCAGGCTCTTTTTGTTTGCTGGCTGGTTTTCGTAGAGGGAGCAAAGTGTATGCCAGGAAATGTTCATGAAGAAAAGGTGGTAGGATTGAATATTGAAACAATTAAGCATGTTCCAGGCTGGTGCCCGAGTGTGAGCATGATGGAAGCAGGAAAATCCGTGCAGTTCGATGACATGACAGCGCCTGATAGTGGCAGGGAATTAACTTATACTACCGCAGGATTTTGGAACAAATATCACAACAGGATCTTACTGAACGCAGTTGTCCTTACGTTACTGGCAATGACTTATTACATTTCATATGGGCGATATGATCCTGATAATTTCCTGGCAGGCATAATCTATGGTTTAATATTTGGGTTTATGATAGCAGTAATTCTAATTGTTGGCTTCATCGCAGCAAAGACCGATCTCCGAATAAGTGGTATTTATGCCACTCTTTCAGGTTTCATTTTGTTTGTCTGGACACAATACCTTGAGGTGATCTACTGGGAACGGAAAAACAGGAAGATGCTTATAGTTGAGAAAACATCTTTTTATGCAGTTGATACAGGTGGTAGCAAGTGATTCTAAATAAACAGGCAATAGGTGGCACATTTATATGAGCGCAACATCCGGATACGCAATTGGATGGGGAACTCTTGCATTGATCAATGCGGGAATCGCACAGGGGAAGAACAGGAGCGGTATCAACTGGTTCCTTCTTTCAATATTTTTTGGCCCTGTCGCAACATTAGTTCTGGTTGCATTTTGTGATAAAAAGAAGGGATAACGTGATTGAATTGCCGGTGAATATCGTGGATAAAGTAAAAAGAATGATGGTAAAACAATGAAAACACTCACCGACTATCAGTTTTCTAATGTTATAATTACTGGTTGTGCAGCATATTTCGGTTTTTTAATTGCCGGCCTGGTTCTCCCATTCCCTTCATTTTTTTTTGTTTTGTCAATTTTGTCAATTCTTCTTACCTCTGTGATATTATTTGTCCAGGATAGAATCACAATAGAGTTAATTTCAAATGCAATAATTATTAAAAGAACGATCTTTAAGCGTGTTGAAATATCAAAAGAGAGCATTCTGAAAATTGAAGTCCTGAAGAATCCTAACCATAGATTCCGCTGGGCGATAACATCACTTGTGATAATAGGATTGATTTTCTGGTTAATGAATATGATAGATACATTATCCCGCGTCTTAGAAAGAGATCCATTTTTATATTTCATCGCTATGGCTTTTGCAGAATCCACAATATTGATATTTGTCATAGTCCTGACCTATAAATGGTACATCAGGTCAAAGTATGAGAATTACCTGAAAATAACCTCAAGAACGAATAGGGAAGTCAATATTTATGTGGATAATCCAACAGAAATAGTAAATAAATTAGGGGCAGATTAATGATTATTTTTGAAGAAACCGTACGAGAAACAATTGGCTGGTGCCTGAATATTAAAATTAGTGGATATTCTGGGAAGGCTGCGTAATATGATAGTCGATTTTAGGGAACAGGTAAGCAAACAGGTTATTGAAGAAGTCAGGAACAGAAAGTATCTTAAAAAAATAAATGATTTATCTTACGGTATTTTTCTTGTAAGCTTGCTGTCGCTTTTGTTTTCCGGGATTTTATTCGTGTCCGGCATAGATTTGTATAATGGTCTCTTGTGGTTTAGCGTATCCTTATTTTTTTCATCAATTGTTGTTTGGACAATGTTAGGCATTTTCGTATATGTGAAAATTATTCATAAAGGAAATAATTTATTATGAATTCCAGAGATACGGTTGAAGTAATTAAAAAAATGATGGGCTGGTGCCCTGTTGCAGATACAAAAACCAGCGAGCCTCCTTCTGGAGAAAGTTTTGCCAGTAAGCCAGAAGGCGGGGGCGATGCATCTGGGAAGTCATTTGGATCGTTATTCGAATGGGATTACATCGTTAAGGAAGAACTGTTGCGCTCGATTGCTGTTTTATTCTATACGTTTATTGGCATCGGGTCGTTGATCAAGTATGGTTATATCAAAGCAGACCTGACTGATACATTTTTCCTGGCGCCGATCGTAACCTTTGCCTTTTTTGTAATCATGGTCTTGTACAGGAAGAATACACTGAGCCCCATAATATACTGTTTTGAAAATACCAAACCGTTCAGAGAATTGGCTATCTTGATTGCAATTTACGCGGTATATCTTTATTTCTCACTTCAACACCCTGTGCTTCATAGCATATGGATTCTTATCATCTTATACATAGCCTCAAAACTTGGGAAAATATTCGAACTTAACCGCCCCACAGGTGTTAAGATGATGCTCTTCGTTGCAGCAGCATCTGCCTTCGTCCTTATTCGATATTATGCATTGCAGTTACCTCTGATGCCCCTCATAAAAGGCATCTTAACTCTTGAAGCAGTTATGCTGGTATTTGTGGTTCTGTCAAAGTGGATGGGATTTGAAGAACCTGATTATCTGAAAAGAATGGATCGGAAAGGTTTCCTCATATTCGTGGCACTTATTGTTGTCTTATCGATAATTGGGGCAGCGGTAATGATCGGGCTTGACAGGTAATCAAATAGAGGAGAAATTGTTATGAATGCATTTAAGAAAATAAGGTTATGGCTGGGCTGGTGCCCGAACGCGAACATGAACAGGAAAATCACCATGCAGAGGGAGATCGAAATCCCGGAAATGGATTTCTATTCAAAACCGCCATTATTCAGTCCAATTCTGCTGAAGGATGCCTATTTTATGGGAATAACAAAAGAGACTGTAATTAGTATACCAATAGTATTGATCTTAATTCTCCTTTATTTCCTCAGGTTCAGTTTCTTTTTCGAATCATATTCAGTTTATCTGATATTACTTTCCGTGGTGCTGCTCCAACTCATTGTTTCAAAAGCAGGTATTGAAATTAGTGACAGAAGCATAAAGGTAAAAACTATACTTAGCCCTCTTATGGGTTCGACTTTTGAATTTAATAGATGGGGCGCCCCGGGTAAAAATCATTGGGAGCCTGATGTGGATAATTGTTAGTTTTGGTTTTGGTTATCAGATGTACTCGGTATCAAAGTCCGTGTCAAATATCCGGATACGGTTTTTGCCGCATCCATCTGTTAATAAAATGACGATACACACAACTAATGCCGGGCAAATAGCTGATCTGATAGAGAAGGCCAGAAATAGAAATTTTGGTGATTAGAATAATCATTTTAATGAAAAAGAAAGTTTTAAATAGTTGTATATACCTAACATAATGTTATATATAACTAACATTTAGAGGTTTGATAGAATGAACAACTTCAGAAAAGGGTGGTATTTGATCCTCGTTCTTGGGTTTGTATCCTTAGTAATTTCAATAATCCAGATAACTTTGGGAAGAAATCCGGAAATTTTAGGAGGAAGACCGTCATATAGCCAAAACGTAATTATTGACATCATTCTCTCATTTGACTTCATCATAACTGCCTCGCTTTTTCTATCAATGCCAGGAACAGGAGCTGTGGGCGATGAACGAACCAGAAGAGCTGCCGAAAAGGCGAGCTTATATGCATTTCTGATTCTTGTGGGATGCCTGATCTTATTGAGTGGGGCAGGCAATTTAGGCGGGATAAACAGTTTGTCCGGGGCAAACAATTTTTTGCTGGCAGCCAGGAATTATTCGTGGATGCCTTTTATACTTGCACATATCGGAATATATTCGTGGGTTATATTTGTCTACTATTTTGTTAAAAAGGGTGATATTGAATGAAATTCGGAAAATATAAGGTATTTTAAAAATTATTGGAATGCTGGAATATTGCGGTTATTAACGTGATAAAAAACGGGATTGGGTCGCGTTTCTGACAAAAATAACAAAGGAGGAAATATATGATTAAAAGAACAGGAATAGTTCTGCTCGCAGTAATTATAATATCCCTTATATCGGGATGTACTGCAAACATGTCTGCCGAGCAGATCGCACAGCAGATGAAAGCGAAACAGGATAGTATCAAAGACTATTCAGCCACTATGGTAATCGCCTCAGAATTTGGGGGCAAGAGCGAGATGGCAAAAGCAAAAATGATGAACAAGATGCCTGATAAGAGCAGGATTGAATATCTTGAGCCTGGCGAGATGGCTGGCCAGGTCATGGTCAATGACGGCAAGACTATATGGAGTTATGACCCTGGGAAAAATGAGGTAACCAGGATGGATATGCCTGAATTTGCCAATCTTTCTGAGCAGGATTACACCCAGTCTATTAAGGAAATCCTGAACCAGACTGACATATCTTACCAGGGCACAGAAAAATTTGAAGGGAGAAGTGTATATAATATCAAAGCATCGCCAAAGAACGGCAGTATGATGGGCATGCATTATAATATGCTGGTGGACAGTGAAAACTGGATGCCTCTCAAGACAGAGGTGTTTGATAAGAATGATAAGCTCATGACTTCAATGGAATATCGGGACATAAAATTCAACATCGGCATACCCGATAGTGAATTCGAATTCAAGATACCTGAGGGCGCAAAGGTGGTTACAAAAGAGCGTCCGGCGCCGCCCAAACAAATGACACTTGAGGAAGCCAGGAAAGAGGTAAATTTCACAATCCTTGTGCCTTCTTATCTGCCAGAGGGTTTTACATTCAACAGCAGCACAGTGTTCAAATTTGAAACTATGGAAACTGTGTCGCTGGAATATAAGAAAGGTTCTCAGATACTTTCGCTTTCCGAGACACTCCAGGATGAATCAAATCCTTCGCCGGATATGGGCGAAGTCGAGAAAGTCAACATTAATGGTGCACAAGGGAAAATAATATCAGGATTTGGTGAAACCAAAATACTGATATGGAACAATGGCAAGCTTGGATTAGTGCTTTCCAGCCAGTTAAGCAAAGAAGAAATGATCAAAGTAGCGGGGTCGATAAAATGACCCTTTGCTTTTTATATTTGAAAATAAGAAATCTCAGATTCCGAGTCGCGCCCCGGAATGGCGTAGACACGTATGACTGCGGGCATACGTGTGCACGCAATCGACGCATGCAATCGGCTGGTGTAGCAACCGACGTGGATTCCCGCTCCCGAAGGGTAATCGGGACGCCGATAAACGCGTATTTGTGATAGCGTATCTGCATTCGTATCTGCGGTTTTATGATTCCAACAAACATCAACAGATTTTACACCTGCTAATAAATAAATGCCTTAAAAATTCGCTCCTTAAAGCCAGCTCATCAAAGGTAAATAATATATATAGTTAGAACTAACTTGGCGGAGCAATATAGGAGGAATTATGGACATTACGAATTTAATGTTGTATTCAGCCCCGCTTGCGGGAATTATTGGTTTAATATTTGCCGTATATCTTGTTTTGTATATTATGAAACTTGATGCCGGATCAAACAAAATGAAAGAAATCGCAGCAGCCATACAGGAAGGCGCCATGGCCTACCTGAACAGGCAGTATAAGACCGTCGCAGTGATCGCGGTCATACTTACTATCGTCATCAATTTTGCAATAAATACACCCACTGCTCTGGCATTTGTCCTTGGGGCGGTAATGTCGGCAGCAGCAGGATACCTGGGCATGAACATATCTGTCCGGGCCAATGTGCGCTGTGCCAATGCCGCTAAAGAAGGAATGAAAAAAGCCCTTGATGTGGCTTTTAAGGGCGGCGCTGTAACAGGGATATCTGTAGCAAGCTTTGCGCTTCTTGGTGTCAGCGGACTGTTCATAGCCTTTGGCGGTAAAGCTGATGCCGTAGATAAAATCGTGGGATTCGGTTTTGGCGCTTCACTTATCAGCCTTTTTGCAAGGATAGGAGGCGGCATTTTTACCAAAGCCGCAGATGTAGGAACAGATCTTGTAGGTAAAGTAGAAGCAGGTATTCCTGAGGACGACCCCCGCAATCCCGGGGTTATTGCAGACAATGTCGGAGATAATGTAGGCGACTGCGCAGGAATGGCAGCAGACCTTTTTGAAACTTATGCAGTAACAGCTCTTGGTGCAATGCTTATCGGTGTTACTGTGATCGATAAATATCCGAATGCGGTCATTTATCCGTTAACTCTTGGAGCAGCAGCCATTATTGCTTCAATAATCGGTATATTTTTCGTAAAACTCGGAAAATCCGGAAATATAATGGGTGCAATGTATAACGGAGCGATCGTTGCAGGAATAATATCGTTGATATTGTTCTATGTGATCACCGGGCAGATGATGAATGGTGATATCCGCTTATTCGTATGCGCTCTTATTGGCCTTGGCGTGACTGCGGCAATGATACTTATAACAGAATATTATACTGCAACTGAGTACAGCCCTGTCAGGCAGATTGCCAACGCATCAGTAACAGGCCCTGGAACAAACGTTATTACCGGTCTTGCAATTGGTCTTCAGAGCACTGCAATGCCTGTGATCGTAATATGTGTGGGTATTCTATCCTCATATTTAATAATGGGCGGCGTGGCAGATCCTACCCTTGGTTTGTATGGCATTGCAATAGCAGCGGCGGCCATGCTTTCAGTCACAGGAATAATAATTGCTATTGATGCTTATGGCCCTATAACAGATAACGCAGGCGGGATAGCTGAAATGGCGGAATTGCCTAAAGAAGTAAGGGATATTACAGACCCTCTCGATGCAGTTGGCAACACAACAAAAGCAGTAACCAAAGGTTATGCCATAGGTTCAGCAGCATTAGGCGCACTTGCGCTTTATGCAGCCTATAGCAGCGAGATAACAAAACTGCGTGGAAGCCCGTTAGAACTCAAGCTTTCAGACCCGATGGTATTAGTCGGATTGCTCATCGGCGGCATGATACCATTCCTTTTCGCAAGCTTCCTTATGGGAGCTGTTGGAAGGGCAGCAACTACCATAGTTACAGAAATCAGGCGCCAGTTCAGGGAAATAAAAGGTATCATGGAAGGAACGGCAAAACCGGATTACGGACGCTGTGTAGATATCGTTACCATTGCAGCCCAGAAAGAAATGATAATACCCGGCCTTCTTGCAGTACTTTCTCCCCTCCTGGTAGGTTTCGTCCTTGGACCGGTTGCACTGGGAGGTCTCCTTATTGGTGTTATTATCTCAGGACTTCTTCTTGCTCTTATGATGACAACAGGAGGAGCGGCATGGGATAATGCCAAGAAATACATAGAATCAGGAAACCTTGGCGGAAAGAGACTGCCTGACGGCAGCAAGAACCCAACGCATGCGGCGGCAGTTGTAGGCGATACAGTTGGCGACCCTACAAAAGACACAGCAGGACCGGCTATCAACCCATTGATAAAAGTCATGAATATCGTGGCAATATTGTTCGCAGCGCTGATATTGAAATACAGTTTGATGGGTTAAAGTAAGGAGGGCATGTGGCGGATTAGCCGCATGGCCCTATTAATATATTTTTTTTATCCTATTAAAAAAAAATACCTTTATCACGTAAAGTATTCACTTGACTTCGCCACCTACGGCTAAGTGATGTGAATTTTTATCCCTTTATACAATTTGCCAGATGGCTTTTTACCAGCGTAATTTCAGACTATTATCTTCATATTTTTTGATAAAATCCCCTAAAATACTGATCACTTCATTTGAAATATTGGATAGTACTCTAAATTTGAAGGCATTTGGAGGGTATACAACAGTAACTGTCAAATTGTTCAGGAATTTTCTGAGTAATCTTATGTCTCTGACCAGTGGTTTTTTAGCTAAATAAAGTGTCAAATTGACAAGGAAATTCGTGAGGAACGTAAGCAGCAAATAACCTTTGACTGCAAGAGGACTCCAATGTCGTATCGGTCTCAACTCTAACCCATCTTTCAAACCCCGGATGAATTTTTCAGCTTTATCCCTATCTTTATACAAAGAAAGAATATTTTCGGGTTCATCATCGACAGAACTTTCAAGAGCAAAAAATCCCTCCAATCCATTGATGAAAGGATTACTTATCGGAGCAAGGGTTTTTTGTATACTTCCATGCAGAATAATGTAACCGTCTTTCGTTATGACTGAGCCAAGTTTCTTTCCTTTTTTAACTTTCTTCAGGTCCTTATCGTTTTTTTCGAGAAGCTTTAGATATTTTCTCTCTCTTTTTTGTAGCTGCTCCTGATACAGCTTTTCTGAAAAGAAAATATAATTTGTTTCATCTTCTTTTTTAAGTTTGACACACTCATAAAAAGAACCGTTCATTTCAAATCTTTTTGCGTTTCCTTTCTTCTTTTCCTGCAGAAAAAACTGAATAATTGATTTGTAGCTTGTCTTTTTCTTAGCTTTCAATGTAAGATAATGATATTTAATGTCCCCATTGCGAATCATTTTTTTATTTGTTTTTGTGTTGGCTCCACAATCGAATATCAAAATACTGCCTTCACCTAATACTTTTGATACAGCTTTGAAAATATGATCGAAATGTGTTTTATCCTGGACATTTCCTTTTTGGATTGTTAATGCTGTTGGAATATTGTTGATTCCGGTACTGATCCCAAATGTGATTTGTTTCTTTCCGGGAGCTCCATCTCTTGAATAACCTAGAGCACCCATTTCAGGTTTAGTTCCTTCAAAATATGTTGACGAGAAATCTACGAATTGTTCTTTTGAGACGAGATCGTTTTTTACCAGGAATTGCTGATGAAGTTCTAAGATAATTTCAAACTTATCTCCAACTCGCTCAATTGTCCTATAAAAAGTTCGTTCTGCTGGTGTTTCTTTCAATCCCAAATATTCAAAGGCTTCATCGGGGTAGATATTTGGGATTTGATTAATGGAAACATTGTCTGTCAATTTGTTGTAGATCAATGATTTTACGATTTTCTGGAAATCCTTGGCTTTTCCACCAATTTTTCCAAACAAAAAATCAAAGTAACCAAAATCTTTTTTAATTCTATCGAGCAATACAATATTGCCTATTGGGAAAGTTACATTTTCATGCAAGGTTGTTCACAAAAACTTCTGAAATGTGATTTCCCTTTTATAGGCTATCTGGCGAAGTCAAGTATTCAAAACAGAGAGACCTTTACAATTCGTGTTGGTAGCTAGTTCAAAGTGCAACACACTTCACTTAATTGATGAAACTAAAAACAATCTATATTTCGTAATTAACTTTCATTGCAAATAACTTTTTGTTGGGTAATTATGCTTTCTTTTTTTCAGTTCATCAATATAATCAGCCAATTTATTTTCAGATTTTTTTTTCTCAAAATGGCTACGAATAGCCTTCATAGCAGTGTCATTCTTATTAAGGCGTTTTCGCATATAATGCCCATTGTGATTCCTTCTTTTTTTATCCGTCGGGAATTTTTCGTTAAACCATTCTTTCCATACTTTTTCATTTAATTCTATTGAATCTGTGATTGATAGAAAGATAGAAGAGTCTGATTTAATAGCAATGCGACTTTGAACTTTTCTTGTAGCAGAAATAGGGAATAATCCTGTAATGAAATATCCATTTCTATAATCTTTATTATCAGATTTCTTATTTCCTTGATATTTTGTAAAAAAAATTATATAACTTATTCCATTCTTCTCGGCGTTTTTAATAATATTTTGATTACATTTAGAAAATTCATTATACGATTGATTCTCATAACAAGGTTCTTTCTTTTTAACATAATCTCGGAGAGGTAGTTCTACATCTCGGCAAGAATAAAAATAACAGAATTTCCCATTTCCAAATTTTTTCTCATTTGGGGATGGATAGTTTGTCCATTCAATATTTTTACCAGAGTTTTCTATTTCTGATTTCTTTACATTACAAGGTTTGCTTTTACATGCCATATTTATCTTGACATTATTACATAACTATTCTAATATATATAAATATATTATGTTTCAATTCGTATTGGTAAATTGAAATCTATATTGATATGGTTGCGTTCGTCCGGCGTGTTTGTTTATTATTAAGCTAAGAACAATTCAACAACGTCTCACGTGCAACATTTCGCCGGGTCCATTGTCGTATGGATCATATACAATAATTGACCGTTGATTTCATGGGACGTATTTTTGTGAGAACAAAGCATTATTATTTATAGTCCTTAGTAATCTTCAACTAAGGTTTAAATGGTAACCATTGAATACTTGAATGAAACTGCAAAAATAAATCTCTGTCCAACTTGTTTTGAAATATACAAAGCGTCAATTGAACAAAGCATAAAAGATTTGTTATTCAATCCTATAGATGATTGGAGAGATGTTGAATCAAATATCACTCAGATGGTATTGATAACTGGAATTTATTTGTTTAGCTGGGATGGAATCCAAGGAAACGATAACGAAATATTCAAAAAATTTCTAAAAAAGAACTTTGGTATTGATTGGGGAAAAAACGCAAAAATTGAAAAAATGGATGACGGTAAGACCATACAACTATCAACAGGAAAAAATTATCTTTCACTAACATTAAACGATGAAAAAACCAAGGCAAACCTAGAAATCGATAACGTTAAAACCGCTGAATATACTATAAAGAAGGTAAATAATAAGCTAAAAATATACAAAAAAGTTTTCAAAGGTAAATTAGATTTCTTATATTTTGCTAAAGACCTATATTTTATATGGGACGAAAAAGATGAATGGAGACTCATAAAATTTCTAAAACAGAATTATAGTATTGATTGGGTAAAAACCGCAAAAATTGAAAAAACGGATGATGGTAAAACTATACAACTATCAACAGGAAAAAATTATCTTTCGTTAACACTTAACGATGAAAAAACAAAAATAAGTCTAAAAATAGACGACGGTAGAACCGATGAGCTCATATTGAGGACAGGAAAAGAGGTATACAAGGAAGGCTCAAACGTGGCATTTGGTGAAGAAATTGATATGAAGGCTTTCCAAGAAATTAAGGTGGTATGGGGTTTCACAAAAAAAATAGATGATCTCTATGAAAAAGGAATCCTTGGAGATTTTTCTCACAGAGTTTTGCATGAAGCATACGAAGTAAGAAATAAAATACATGACCCGTCTATTGTTTCTCCGTTTTCTGAGCAAGACCTAATTCTGTTTCACAATGCAAGTTTAGTTACACATGGAATATTACAGGCGATACAGATTGAAAGGGGAGAGGACATATCAACAAGTCTTAAATCTATATCAACTAATCTCAAAAATGGAGCAGAAGAACTTGCTAAACAATGTTTGTTATAACTGAATCAATGCGTGTGTTGGCACATTAGGGCAATTACCAACACGAATAGAAACGCCCTCAAAAAAGAAGAATCAAGAGTCCAGCGAATAAAACTCTCAAAAATTTTAATTTCTTTTTTCAGCGTTCAAAATTAAAATTCTGTTTTACGATCTTAAGGGCGCAATAGTTCCCGCACATAGTGCATGCTTCTTCGTCATCCGGGGAGCGGCTGTCTCTTACTGATTTTGCATATTTGGGGTCGATCGCAAGCTCATACATCTTTTCCCATTGAAGATCTCGCCTTGCTCTTCCCATGTCCATATCACGCTGGCGATCTTTGTTCTTGACCATATCACCTATATGCGCCGCGATCCTTGCAGTTATAACCCCCTGCCTTACATCATCCACATTTGGAAGAGCAAGATGTTCAGCCGGTGTAACATAACAGATGAAATCCGCACCGTAAGCGCTTGAGAGAGATGCGCCGATTGCCGCCACGATATGATCGTATCCCGGCGCGATATCTGTAACAAGCGGCCCGAGCATATAGAAAGGCTTCTCGCCGCTTAAACGCTTCATGAGTATTACGTTCGCTTCTATTTCGTCAAGAGGTATGTGACCTGGCCCTTCGACAATCGTCTGGACACCGGCTTCATGCGCCGTATCTGACAACTCCGAGTTCATGATCAGTTCCTGGATCTGCGCCCTGTCAGTGGAATCATGGATCGCACCTGCACGCATGCCATTACCCATGCTGAGTGTGACCTCATGTTCTTTCATTATCTCAAGGAGATAATCGAATTCGCTGTATAGCGGGTTTTCTTTCTCATTATGCAGCATCCATGCGGTCATAAAAGCTCCCCCGCGTGAACAGAGTCCTCCGAATCTCCCCTGTTTTTTAAGCCGTTCCACGGTGAAAAGGTTAATTCCCGTATGTATCGCCATGAAATTTGTGCCAAGTTTTGCCTGTTCAGCTGTGACTTTAAACAGATCATCTTCTTTCATCTCCACAACAGAACCGTATTTTCTTATCGCTTCTATAAAAGCCTGGTACAGGGGCACACTTCCTACTGACAGGGTCGTAGAATCAATGACCTTTTTCCTGATATCATAAAAATCCCCGCCTGTTGAAAGCTCCATCAGGGTATCGGCGCCCGTTGCTTCTGCAACCCTGGCTTTCTCGATTTCCATATCGATATCCACAATATCGGATGATGTTCCGATAGAGGCGTTAACTTTTGTACGAAGTCCTTTTCCGATGCCGCATGGCTTTGTATAGCGATAAGGGCTGACCGGAATGACTATTCGCCCGCTTTCTATCCCGCGGCGCACAAATTCAGGTTCAATGCCTTCAACTTCTGCTACTTTTTTCATTTCTTCTGTAATATTGCCGTTTCTTGCTTCAGTGATAAGACTCATAAAAATTACCGGGTTTCGAAACGTAGCGCTTATACTTAAATATGTTCAATCAGAAAAATTGATTTTAAATCAAGTAAAGTTGATTATCCCTTTGCTACTCCCAATGGCATGAGCTTTACGACTTTTCTGGCTATGCCAAGCTGGTGCACTACGTTAACAACTTCTTCGCTTGATTTATAGACACCGGGAGCCTCTTCTGCAATTATCGAAGGATGCGTGGCCCTGACAGATATTCCCATTGCTGCCAGATCTTTTTGTATAGTTTCACCATGGAATTTATGCTTTGCAGCCCCGCGGCTTGAGACCCTTCCCGACCCATGACATGCGCTTCCGAATGTGAGTTCCATTGCCTTTTCTGTCCCATGCAGCACAAATGACGCGGTTCCCATACTGCCCGGGATCAATACTGGCTGCCCCACTTTCCTGTAAATCCGGGGAACATCAGGATGCCCGGGAGGAAATGCCCGTGTAGCGCCCTTCCGGTGGACATAAACCATCTTTTTTTCACCGTCAATGGTATGCTCTTCCAGTTTTGCCACATTATGTGCCACATCGTAAATGAGCTCCATTCCAAGATCATCCCGTCCGAAAAAGCGTGTAAATGCTTCCCTTACCCAGTGAGTGATCACCTGCCTGTTCGCCCAGGCATAATTGGCGCCAGCAGCCATGGCTTTATAATAGTCCTGGCCTTCCTGTGATTCAGCAGGCGCACAGGCAAGCTGCCTGTCAGGAAGCTGGATCCCATATTTATGTGTGGCTTTATCAAGTATCTTGAGATAATCATCGCATATCTGGTGACCTGCGCCCCGCGAGCCGCAGTGTATCATGACCGTGACCTGGCCTTTATGGAGCCCGAAAACCTTTGCAACTTCAGGTTCATACACTTCATCCACATATTGCACTTCAAGGAAATGGTTGCCGCTGCCAAGCGTGCCGAACTGTGGTTTACCTCTTTTTCGCGCCTTCTCACTAACTTTTGCAGGATCGGCTATTTTCATGTAACCATTCTCCTCACAATGCTCGATATCTTCTTTCACTCCATATCCGCTTTCCACTGCCCATCTGGCGCCGTGAAGGAATGCATCTGTCAGTTCGCTCTCTGAGGCGCGAAGTTTGCTTTTTGAGCCCACGCCTGATGGGATTTCATGGAAAAGAAGCTCGATGAGTTCTTTCATCCTGGGGCGCACTTCATCCACCATGAGATTTGTTTTGATTATCCTGACCCCGCAATTGATATCGTATCCAACACCACCCGGGCTTATAATACCTGTATCCCTGTCAAAAGCCGCAACTCCCCCGATGGGAAAACCATAACCTGAATGCGCATCAGGCATTGCCATGGCGAATTTCTGGATACCCGGAAGGGTTGCAACATTTGAAACCTGGGTAAGTGTGTCAAGTTCAAGGCTATCAAGCAATTGAGATGAAACAAAAATGCGCCCGGGCACTCTCATACCGGGTTTGTAATCCATGGGTATGTCCCATATGTAATCATTAACTTTCTTGAGGATGCTTGCAACATCGTTTGTACTTACTTCTGACATAGTTATACCTTCCTTGTCCTTGCTTTGCGTTCGTTGTTGATTTTCACAGTTTTTTTCATATTCATCTATGAAGTTGGTTCATAGCCGACTTTGGGATGAATAAAACCCCAACCACCGCAAAGAGCGCTAAAGTCGCAAAGATCAATTTAATATCAATATAAAATGGTTGATTAATATCCTTATTCGTCGCAAAGTTATTAAGTTTGATGCAATTTCGAGTCAATTTCAGGTATCTACAACAACCTGAACCCGGAATCTCCCTGTCTCATCCTGTTCCACCTCAAGTTCATGTAAAGTCACAGCTTTCACCTGTGTATCGAATTTATGGTTCGAAAGGTCAATTGGCACACCCGATGCTATCCCCTTCAATGAAAAACCCTCGCCTGTTTTCTCGATTTTTTCAATCCTGAATTCAAAGAATATGATCTCATCGACTTCAAACAGGTATAATAATTCGGATAGCCAGTCAACAAGAAGCATTTTAATATCAGAGGATGTTAATTCGATATTTCTTTCCTCGCTGGCCTGCAGATTTGATGTATCTATCATCACATTGAACAGGGCAAGCGCAGCATTCCCAAATGCTTCTTCAAGTGTAAGGCCAAAAGCCCTGAACTTGGCATCTGCTATGTGGTACAGATATTCGTATTTTCCTTCATATTTTCCAACGCTCTTTTCCCCGTCCATCAGTCTTCGAATCCGATCCTCTTGATATCCTCAAGTACATCTTCGATCTTTTCAAGCTCTGTCCTGAATTCCGAATATGCCTCTTTAGCAGATTTTGTGGCAACAGCGCCCTGCGTGGAAGGAGTGATCAAACCCTGCTGCTCAAGAACACGCAGTGAATATCGTACAAGGTGGTCAGGTATATTTGTTTCAATAGATAATTTTAATATTCCGATAGGTCCGCTATATATCACTTTCTTTAGAATGATGAGATGCCTTTTTAACAATTCAAGTTCGTGCTGGACTCTCAGGGTTAGCATAATCAGTCTTTAGAGTTGTAACTACGAGCATATCTAATTTAGCATATAACTCCAAAAATAATGCAATCGAAAATACTATTTGTGGATAATTAAAATAAATGAAAAAAAGATTATTTCTTGAATTCGGTGTAACCGCACTTACCGCAAGAATTGCGGTTCTTGTGTTCACCAAGAAATATCCCTGGTCCGCATCTTGGGCATGAGGGTTTTACCTTTTCTGCTTTATTTCCGCTGATTTTGTAGAATTTATTTATTGCCATTGAAATCCCTTTATTTTTCTTTTTCTTTATTTAGCTTCAGGTTTAGGTTCGACCGGGGCTGCAACAGGTGCTGCCTCTGCAGCTTGTCCTTCAACTACCCTGGGCGCATCCCTTGCGATCAGGTGCTGGTGAGCAAGTTGTTTCAGGCGTTCTTCTGTCTCGTAAAGGGACACTGTCCCGACCATTTCCTGCTTCCCATATATCGTATCTAGATGCTCAACCACGATCAATTCCGGCTTGGAATTGAGCAGAGCTGCAAGTTTGTTCTTTAATTCTATTCTCGTAGCTGTTGTTTTATTTTTTACAGCAACCGAAATCTCTCGTCTTTTTAACAAGGGATTTGTCTTATCTTTGATAATTTGGATTTCCATTATTATTTCTCCTTAAATTTCATTCGATTAAGTAATAATTGTATTTCTTTCTTCTTATCCTCGGTAACGCGGACAACTACCGCCCCTTTGTCAGGCAAACCATATATAATTACTGATGATATGGGCGCCATGGCGATCGCAGGAAGAGCTGCCAGATCTTCTTCACCCTTGATGACAATCTGTATGTGTTTATCGGATCTCATAGCCGCCTGGATTTCCTGCAATAGTTCTTCCGTTATTATTCCAGGTGGGCTTTCCACAGTTATGGTACTGAAATGACCATGCTTTGTTCCCTGTGTAATCTGATCGGAAACAGGGCTGCGTTTTGTCTTATTATCAACAAATGATATATCGGGAATAAGACCGGCATTTAGAAGATTGAATGTGACAATATCGCCGACAGATATTACTTTAGTACAATTTTCCAGATCATGGATGATTTTTTTTGTAGTCTCGATCCCATCTCCGGGATATAATTCTCCGTGGAGTTGCCTGAGTTCATCTCTTAACTCAACAGGCAGGCGATATCCTTTCAAGTTACCTGACCTTCAACGCATATTCACCGGGTAATTTGACTCCAAGTCTTTTTGCAATTTGTGATTTTTCGGGGTCGATTATTACTACATAACCGCTCCAATCGCTGGTAAGAGCCGTTGAATTGCAATATGAGCAGACCTGGCTTTTTTTCACTATCCTGTGGCATTCTCTGCAAACATTCTCCGGCATTTATGCTCCCTCTGGTTTGGATCCATCCTGGTTTTCGGGTTTTGGCAAGTCTTCTTTCTTTTTCTTCTTAGACTTTCCTTTGTCTTCGGTTTCTTCCCTGGGTTTTCGGGCTTCTTCGATCCACTCCATCTTGCCAAGTGCATGCTGGCGCATGGTGAGGCCGATCTTGCTGTCCCTGGGTTCACGCTCATTAAGGCTAACAGCGATTATCCTTGCTCTTATGCGGTCTCCCTCTGTGACCGAACGGCCGGATTCCTTTGTTATCAGGCGGGAATTTTTCTCATCATAAGTAACGAATTCATCAGTCAGCTGGCTTACATGCACAAGGCCATCAAGAGGACCAATTCCTACAAATACTCCGAACTGGACTACTTCAACTACGCTGCCTTCGATGATCTCCTGGAGTTCAGGCATGAAAGTCAATGCATCAAAAACTACATCATAATATACTCCTCCATCCCCGGCAAGTATATGTCCCTCTCCAACTTCAATAATATCCTTGACCGCAACTATCGCACCCATCCTTTTGTCAACAAGTCCTTCAAGTTTTTCCCGCAAAGCGATTTTTACTGCCTGCTCAACTGGTTCACCAAGTAATTCTGGTGCAATCCTCACCGTATCTGCTAATCTCATTTTTTTATACATCTAAATCCTCTTAAAAAGGTATTATATACTTAAACGAGTTCTATCTCGAAGATACACATTAGTAACTCCCTTACTACATAATCTTTTCTTTAATTCTATATCATTGGTAAGAACTGCCGCGCCCATACCAACCGCCAGGTCTATTATAATATCATCTGCATACCCGTTCCTGTCAATTATAGTACACCTCTCCAATAAAGATAATGCTATTTTGGCAGCAGTCCTGTCCTTGCCGCGCCCTGTCGACACGATCTTTTCAAGCTCCTTTACAGAAGCGCTTGGAACAATATATGAAAAAAAACCCAATTGCTGCAATTCGGAGAATATATCTATTCCGAACTGTCCCGGGATCATCAAACCATTTGTATCTATGATCACTTTTGATCTCATTTATATTCTTTCAATATGCCTGAACCGATAAGCCTCCAGCGCGCGCCTACACGCCTGCTGATCGCGATATGGGAGCCTTTATCTGCGCATATTGGCCTTTTGAGCTTGACTTCTGCATCCATAGGCCTTGCGCTTGTGACTACACCAATCGTCGTCGCTGTTCCCAGATTCAGCATTAAAGGTTCATTCGAACGTATCGGTTCAACTGTAGATTCATCACTTACCCCGACAACACGTTCAAGAAGTTTTGTTTCCATTACAAAACCTTCTATAGTCGGCGGTAATTTTCCCGGGATACCTGCGACCTGCCCCACAAGCGCATCGCTTTTTGTGATCGAGGGATCAAGTTTAGTGCCAATTCCAATAAGTCCTCCCGGTCTTGCTTCTTCCAGCTCATCTTTCCCTGCATGGATAGTTGTGATAACAGTTTTTATTGGAACCCATTTGACAGTTCCGCCAGTTTCGACTTTTCTTCCAGGTCTCATTTCAATTTCATCATCGGGCCTGAAAATACCGCAATTCAGGGAACCTCCGATCGCGCCTCCTTTTAGATCTTCAGGAAGAGTACCAGGCCTGTTTATGTCGAAAGAACGTGCAACGAACATCAAAGGTGATTTTTTAAGATCATGTTCCGGGGTGGGGATATATTTTTCAATAGCTTCGATGACCAGATCTATATTTGCATTCTGCTGGGCAGAAACAGGTATGACCGGAGCATTCTCCGCAACCGTACCTTTTACGAAAGCCTTTATCTGATTGTAATTTTCAAGCACTTTTTCGCGCGGGACAATGTCGATCTTGTTCTGGATAATAATAATATTCTTTATCCCGAGGATATTCAATGCCATCAGATGCTCTTTTGTCTGCGGCTGGGGACAATTTTCATTTGCCGCAATAACAAGAAGCGCGCCATCCATAAGAGCTGCGCCTGATAACATGGTCGCCATCAATGTTTCATGACCGGGGGAATCCACAAATGATATTGAACGAAGCACATTTGTTTTAGCACCGCATATCTCACATACTTCTTTAACAGTAAAACATTCAGGTTCAGAACAGTTAGGGCATTTCCTTAACACGATATCCGCATAACCAAGCCGGATTGAAATGCCTCGTTTTATCTCTTCGCTATGCCGGTCAGTCCAGACGCCTGAAAGTGCCTTGACAAGAGTTGTCTTGCCGTGATCAACGTGTCCTACAATGCCAATATTTACAACAGGTTGCAATGAAATCCTCCGAAAATGATGTTCCTACATTAGGCTCTTTGTATTTAATGGCTTTTACAGTGAAGTTTCTTTTCGCTTTTCTAATAAACTCTTTTGCATTCTCAGGGATATCCAGTGCTTTTTATTCTTTATTAGTTCATACTTTGTTTTAGTTTCATTGAACTTCTTTATTGCCATATCCCAAAAACCATTGTCTTTGATAACTCTTCCTTCAGCAATTGCATCAAGAGCCAGAGGGTTCCTTTTCTCTATCTTCACCAAATTTTGAAGATACAGTATTTGAATATTCCTTTAAGATACCTACGACTTTTAGGATATCCTCGACTTTATTCATACTTCTTTCCACATATTATGCAAAAATCACATATCTTTTCAGCACCAGTTAAAACTTTTTGCGCAATGGTCCTGGCGGGCAGAAATTAGTGTATTAGAGGCCTGCGCCATCCAGCGCTCAAATTCTTCTTTATCAAACATTATATAGAAATTGAATTATGGAGTTAAAAGGTTTTTCATGGCGGTTTGCCTGCAAATATCATATTTATCACACTGCGCGCAATCTTTCCAGATGATTTTTTTCTCGCTATTTTGAAGCTTTGTAAATCCTTTCTTTTCAAAGAAAACAGGTGATGTAGTACGAAGATAAACGATATCCGTCAGATCATGCGCGTGTTTTAAGATAACATCCACGAGTTTTGAACCCACACCCTTGTTCCGATAAGATGGAAGTATGGCAATGGAACGCAATTCTATCACATCCCCCAGATCAAGACATGCGCAGCCTATTATCTTATTATTCGTTTGTGCAACTATGAATTCAGGCAGGTTTTTTTCAACATTTCCTGTGTCAAGATAATAAAAAGAAAGGATAGTTTTAATATCCTTCAAATCTGCCTGTGTTGCCTTTCTGATGCCGGTATCCATTCAGATTTAATTCTTATTTTTATATTCTCTTTTTTGGAGGCTCAGGCAGATCAGAGCTTTTGATCTTCTCTGCCTGTTTCAAACTCTCTTCAGTTTCGCGGGCCATCTCCTTTTCAATGCTTTGAAGCTCCTGTCTTAGCTCCTCCGGCCTTGGTATCCTTCCAAGCACTTCATCTGCTGTACCAACGATCTTTTCCGTATCCATAGGCGACCCGATTTCCTGGATCTTCTCGGAAGCTCCAAGGTATTTTGCAGCCTGTTCGATCATCTTTGAAATCTCCATCGGGAAAATGATTTTGGTGGCCTGGCCATTTGCCACGCTTTTCATCATATCCATAGTCAGAACAGTCAGCGCTTTCTTGTCAAGAGGCACTGAACCAACTGAAAGTATCCTTAGTCCCTGTGCTTCTCCCTGTGCCCTCAATATCTGTGAAACCCTTTCACCTTCCGCTTCCAGGATCTTTGACTGCCTCACACCTTCGGCATTCAATATATTTGCCTGCTTGGAGCCTTCTGCCTGAAGGATCGCGGCTTTCTTCTGGCCGTCTGCAAGTAAAATGGCCGCTCTTCGCTTCCTTTCAGCAGATGTCTGTTCCTCCATAGCACCCTTTACTGTGCCGACAGGATCGACTTCCCGTATCTCCACAGCTTCTACCTTAACACCCCATGCATCGGTGGAATGGTCAAGAATATCACGGAGTTTTGTGTTAATAAAATCACGATTATAAAGGATCTCATCAAGTTCCATGTCACCCACCACGCTTCTAAGCGTGGTCTGCGCAAGTGATAGCACCGCAACATGATAATTGACAACTTCAAAATATGCTTTTTCAGGATCTATGACCCTGATATAAACAATTGCATCAACATTGGTGGGCGAGTTATCCTTGGTAATGACTTCCTGTCGCGGGACATCAAGAACCTGTGTCCTCAGGTCAAGCCTTATGACATCGCTTATCAATGGAAACACCCAGTTAAAACCAGGATTTAACCGTTTTTTATACTGTCCCAGAACTATCCATAAAGCCTGTTCATAAGGCTGTATGATCGCAACCCCTGAAATAAACAGTATCAATATTGCTACTGCGATAAATATCGCTATAAACATTTCATATGCCATTTTACATCTCCTCCTTTACTCTTAAATGAACTCCTTCTGAGTTTATGACAATTACTTTCTTTCCTTCTTCAATTACGCTATCTGAAGTTGCGCTCCATATCTGGTTTCCGATTTCGATTTTTCCTGAAATTGATCCGGGATGAACTGTTTTCACGACCACTCCATTCTTTCCTGCCAGGATATCCATACTTGTTGTCTGGGGTTTTTGTCCCGGCGCTATTTTCCGGTAAAAAGTGATTGTGATGATACTGGAAACCAGTGCAGTTATAACTATTATGGCAGGAGCATAATCCTGTGCTACTTCGGGAATTAAAAGAGTGATTACGCCAAGAACAATGAGTGTCGTTCCCGGGACAGCCACAAAAAAACCTGGTTGTGCTGCTTCAACTATAAGAAGCCCCAGGCCGATAATTATCATCAGCCAACCGACGTCTAATTCCATAGACTTTAAGATAGTTCCTTATAGTATATATTTGTTTATGAATACCTATTTTCGATTTTTGGCAGCCAGATTTGCGATCCTGGCTGCAAAAGCCCCGGCCACAAAACCCGCATCTATATTAACTACAGCAAGAACAGAACAGGACTGGAGCATGGATAATAGCGCAGCATCGCCCTTTCCCCCTGCGCCATATCCCGTTGATACAGGAACCCCGATCACCGGAACGTCAACTAAACCCGATACTATTGAAGGAAGTGTTCCTTCGCGACCCGCAGCAACAACAACTGCATCCACTCCAGCTCTTGCAAGTTTTGCCAGTTCAGGAAAAAGCCTGTGTATCCCTGCAACACCTACATCATATATTGCAGTTACAGAACAGCCCATTTCTTCTGCTATCACTTTTGCTTCTTCTGCCACAGGAATATCAGCAGTACCTGCTGAAATAACACCTATTCTTCCATCTGTTCTGGCTATTGATTCTCCTATTATCACGATTCTTGCACGTTTTTCCCACCTGATCCTGGAATTCGTTTCATTTGCTAATGACACCAATGAATTATAATTATCCTCACACGCCCGGGTTATTATTGCACGGCCTTCATTTTTTAAATGAACCCGTGCAATTGAAACTACATCTTCACTGGTCTTGCAGTCAGCGATTATGGCTTCGGGAATACCCACTCTCTTTGCGCGATGAACATCCACCTTTGCAATATCTGATAATAATTCGAAGTTTATGATGCGAAGCTGCTTTTCTGCTTCATCAAGACTTAGATCGTTATTTTTCACTTTTTTTAATATATCAGATATATCCATGCACTGGATAATGCTGACATATCCCTTATTTTTTTGCATACATCAAAATTTATTATATGATGCGTTAATTTAGTTACTGAATCAAGGGGATTTTACATCTGACCGACATAACGCCAAACAAATATTATGCACAGGATATCAAATCGGTTCTCGGATCGCTGGGTACTTCAACTGAAGGACTTACAGAACAGGATGCTGCAACGCGCCTGAATAAATACGGGCAGAATGAAATTATTGAAGAAAAAAAAGTATCACGCCTTGAAATGCTGTTATCCCAGTTCAAGAGTTTCCTGATCATTATATTGCTGGCAGCAGCGGTCGTATCTGCTTTGCTGGGAGAGATCGCTGATTCTATAATAATTTTGTTGATAGTCATATTCTCCGGTATCCTTGGTTTTATCCAGGAATACAGGGCGCAAAATGCAATAGATGCATTAAAGAAGATGGCAGCCCCAACCGCACGGGTCGTAAGGGATGGCAGGGAATCAACAATACCAGCAGCAAAGATCGTGCCCGGGGATATTATTTTTTTGCAAACAGGTGACGGGATACCTGCAGATTCCCGCCTTATTGAAGCTATCAATCTGGAAATAAATGAGGCATCACTTACAGGAGAATCGGTTTCCGTCCGGAAAAAAACAGACGCATTAGAAGAAGAACTCCCGGTGGCTGATAGAAATAATATGGCTTACACGGGAACATCGGTTTCAATCGGAAGGGGAAAAGCTGTTGTTACTGCTACTGGCATGCAAACTGAACTTGGCAGGATCGCAGGGATGCTGGGAAAGATCGAAAGAGAAAGAACACCTTTGCAGGAAAGCCTGGACAGGTTAGGGAAGTGGATCGGAATAATTACTCTTGTTGTTGTTGCAGTTGTATCAATTCTCGGAGTCCTGAGTGGATTTGAGATTATTGAAATGTTCATCTGGGGTGTTGCACTTGCGGTCGCCGCTGTTCCTGAGGCCCTTCCTGCTGTTGTTACAGTATGTCTTGCACTCGGGGTGCGAAGAATGGTAAAGCGCCATGCCCTTATCAGGAAACTGCCATCGGTGGAAACACTGGGTGCGACTACAGTAATTTGTTCCGATAAAACAGGAACGTTAACCCATGATGAAATGACAGTCACGAAGATATTTGTTGATGGCAGAATGCTTGAAGTCACAGGTGCAGGTTATGAACCTGAGGGGAATTTTCTTGAGGGTAACCGGAAAATTGAGCCGGAAAAATACAATGATCTTAAAAATTTACTCCTGATAAGTGCCCTGTGCAACGATTCTAAGATTATAAATGATAATTCGGTATGGCATATAAAAGGCGATCCCACAGAAGGAGCCCTTGTTGTTGCCGCTGCCAAGGCCGGGATACATAAACAGGAAATTGAAACAAAATATCGGCGTACAGGTGAGATCCCATTTTCATCAGAGCGGAAAATGATGACAACGATATGCGAAACACCTGAAGGG
This sequence comes from Candidatus Methanoperedens sp. BLZ2, assembly GCF_002487355.1. Lineage (GTDB taxonomy): Archaea > Halobacteriota > Methanosarcinia > Methanosarcinales > Methanoperedenaceae > Methanoperedens. The sequence goes on from NZ_NTMG01000064.1 coordinate 62,667, forward strand.
CTTTATGCATATTCAAAAGGCGCACCTGAAGTAATACTGGATTCATGCACCCGCATTTATCATAACGGTTCTATTGTTGATCTTGGCAGTACTGAGAAAGAAAATATTCATGATACAGTCAAAATGATGGCAAAAAAAGCGCTTCGAATAATGGCTTTTTCATACAAACATTTTGAGAACGGCTCAGTTAACAATGATACTGAGAAAAATATGATTTTTGCAGGGCTTGCAGGTATGATCGATCCGCCGAGGGAAGAGGTAAAAGAGGCAATTGCAACATGCAAACAGGCTGGAATAAAGACAATTATGATAACAGGTGATCATGAAATCACAGGTTCTGTTATTGCAAAGGACTTAGGATTGCTTGAAGAAGGAGAAATGGTGCTGACAGGCGTGAAACTTGATAACCTGGATGATAAAGGACTTGATAATATTGTTGAGAAAGTCTCCGTATATGCCAGGGTTTCACCCGCACATAAAATGCGAATAATTGACGCATTAAAAAAGAAAGAGCATGTTGTAGCAATGACAGGTGATGGTGTAAACGATGCACCTGCTTTAAAGGCTGCGGATATTGGCATTTCCATGGGGATAACCGGAACTGCGGTCAGCAAGGAAGCGTCGGATATGATCCTTACAGATGACAATTTTGCATCCATTGTAGCTGCGATCGAGGAAGGAAGAAACATATACAAGAATATCAGGAATTTTGTATTGTATGGGCTTGGATGTCATATCGGGGAAGTGCTTATTGTGCTTATTGCGATGCTTGCATGGCAAACACTGCCGCTTATTGCAATTCAGATACTCTGGATAAACCTGATCACTGATGGCCTTCCACCCATGGCGCTTTCAGTCGAACCCCCGGATATCGGGCTAATGAAGCAGCCACCCAGGAAGCGGGATGAAGGGATAATTACAAAAAGAGTGCTCCTTTATAGTTCAGGAGTGGGGGCTTTGATAGCAATTCAAGCTCTCTTTATTTTTAAGTGGACGCTTGACAACTCCGGAATTGTGAAAGCGCAGACAATGGTTTTTACTTTGATCGTTATCTCAATGATGTTCAATGCGTTCAACTGGCGCTCTGAGAAGCTCAGTGTTTTCAGTATAGGTTTTTTGTCAAACAGGATGCTTATTTATGCTGTTGCAAGCACGATCTTGTTACAGCTTCTGGTTATTTACACTCCTTCCCTGAATGGTCCTTTTAGCACGATGCCTCTTGGCATTGCTGATTGGGGGCTCATATTAATTCTTGCATCAACAACGCTGATCTTTGTGGAAGCAGCAAAACGCATTGAATCTAAATATGCTTGATGAGATATATTTATCTATGATGGATTCTTGCCTTTATCTAAAATGGAGAAATCAGATAAATCAAATCGACAGGAATATAAAATCCTGAATATCAATGATAATTATCAAGATATCTATGACTTGAGAATTATCCATTTATGCTCATTTCATTCTTGACAGTTTCAATCTTTATATCAAAGCTTGTCAGATCTTTTTTATATGTCAAATCTTTTTTAGTTAATTCGATATGCTCAATTATCCATTTATTATTAAGTTCTTTTAATTTCTCAGCCACTACACTTCTATGACATTCCGATGCTTTATCCTCATAGCATAAAAGACATATTGGAAATGTAAGTTTATTTATTTTCTCTAAATAATTTATATTATTGTTTAAATAATTTTTAAATTTTTCAAAAAAAACAGGATAATTTTTAGTATCGTACAATTCGTAGCGCATCTCTGGGGGAGGGCCTAATAATGATAAAGATACATATGTTATTTTATGCTGACGAAGTATATGGTCTAATTCAACTCCAGAAAAATTTTCTTTCTTACTATTTATATTCCGTCTAATATCTACAAGGGTCTTTATTTCTTTTTTCTTTAAGAGTTCTATAAAAAGATTTATATTTTTATTTTGGTATCCGATAGTATAAAGTAGTTTTAGATCAATATCTTGTAAATCTTTTATCGGTTCTTTTGATTCCAATAAATTGTTAGAAGAAACTTCGATTACTGTGATAGCACTTTTTTGATTCGATACTTTCGAATCGCTAAAATCTTCAAAAGTTTTATTAGGAAGCTTAAATTCTGAAATCCATCTATCAATCGCTTCCTTTAAAGCTAAAGCTAAAACATTCTTTTTTTTTCCATATTTCTCAATTGCAAGACCCTTAAATTGATTTTTCAATTCTTCATCTATTTCTGCTGAAATCTTTACCATTAAAATATCACTTCAAATTTTTCATTGTAAATGTTATTATATATGAATTATGGTAATATTTTTCAATTTTTTTGCCAAATATTCTGCTACTAATCTTCTATGACATTTATTATGTTCTGATTCGGTACATAATAAACATATCCGTTCATTTTCTTTATCATCCAGATTAATTTTTAAGTTTGATTCTCTATATTCAAGTAATAAATTGAAATTTATTTCATATTTTTCCCAATCTCCTTCTTTTCTATAATGTTCTAAAATTTCTTTTGTTGGAGCTAATAAAATATTATGTTCATATTTAATACCATTCAATCTAAGTATATATTCTAAAGTATCTTGTTTTGCATAACCTGCTTGTTGTGAATTTGGGCTTAATCTAATATCTAAAATTTTTGTTATAGTATGGCTTTTCAATTTATTAATTAAATCTTCTGCAGATTTTTTTGCAAAACCAATAGTATATACTTCCTTCTTTTCATCCATAAGTATTTATTTCCTCTCAAAATAATGAATTCCTACAATCATTGGCCATCCACCATATTCAGCATTAATATTGTTTTCATAAATTTGGGTTAAACCAATAACGAAATAAGTATTATTTTTGTTCAGGTCATGATGAATTTTTTCCCTAAAATTAGAAGGATATTTTTCTTTGTAAGTAGAAAACATATGATAAAATAAATCATCTCTAACTGAACAATTGAATCGTTTTCCAGTCGAATCTTGAAAGGAAATCCATATTTTAGTTGTATCGCCTGTGATTTTAATTATTTGTTGCGGTTTAATTATTCCCAAAGTTCTTTCATTCATAAAAACGGAATCTACAGACTTGTCTAAATGTGTCTCTAAAAATTGTTGGATTTCTGATTTTGGTATGTATCCAATCAAGTTAGGCAATTTTCCAATTTCTCGTACTAAAAAACGATCTTCACATCGGATTGTTTTTCCTGTCCAAGAATCTACATGAATGTTAGTAATTCCAAAGAGTTTAAATTTGCCCGTTGCAATATCATTCTCAAATATTCTTTGAGGCCTAATCCACTCTCCCTTATCATCTATGCCAGCAACACAAACTACATTTTTTTCAGGTCTTGCTATTGCTAAGACATGTAAATTCGCAATCTCTCTTGTCATATTATTATAAATAAATTTTTTTAATATTTACTTTATCTTTAATTAATGACGCACTTCAATTATAACGCTTCTCTAAACCAATCAGGCATTTTATTCAAACAACCACCTCCAATTGCAATGCATTGAGCCTGTTGGGGATTACAATGCCACGTAATCATTTTAATTAGGGCATAACCAACAGTTTCATGTTCATTAAGAGGTTTTTTACAAATAGCGCAATCTAAATGCAAAAAACAATCTTCTACTGTGCAACTATCTTTTTCACATTGATATTCCATAAGCTTCTCCTTAGATTTTCGATCAAAAATAACAATTATATTGTTTTAATTATCTTCGTAAACAATAAAGTATTTAAATTCACCTATATAATTACATGTCTATAACTTTATAAAGTAGGTATTTTCTCAAAACAATTACCTTACGCCTATAATTTATATAAATTAATATAGAAAATCAATAAACCGCTTGAAATATTAAATCCAAAGACGTTGCCTTCAGCCCCGAACCTCATAATTCCAATTCAAATCCGATTATAGGGTGCTCAAGCCCGAAGTTTGAGATAACTTCAGGATGGATCTCACCGAACACTCCTGCTTTTTCACCGTTGATCAGGACATCGGCACACCTTCCCTCAATGAATGCCGGATCGTGTGACCCTGTGACAGTGTATTCAATCCGTCTTTCCCTTAACACAGCGTCAATGATCGCCTGGATCTCAGTAAAGTTAGCCTGCGGGTGTATCGCAACGCAGCCAAGGCGCTGGTAAGTCTTGCAATCAAGAACAACTTCCCCGGCCTCAAAAATTCGCTGCGGCAGCTCGCGGTGCTTATTGATCGAAAGTATCTCAAGAAGGTTTGGCAATATCGTCGGGCGAACGATCGTATGGTCTTCGCTTATAGGATAAAGTATCTGCGTTATGCCCTTTGCTTTTTCCCTTCGCATCATGTCGAATTGCATTCTCTCGTTTGTGAGGGTAAAAGGCATTACCTGCAGGTAGCCAAGACCAGTCATTATTTCATTCAGTGTATCTCTTGACCTTGATATCGGGTGTGACCTGCCTGTCATGGAAGTTAATGGAAGCTCTGGTTTTATCTTATCAAAGCCATAGGCTATTGCGATATCTTCTATGAGATCACAGTTATGAAGTATATCAGAGCGGTAAGCCGGGACTGATACTTTAATAGAATTCCCGGAAAGTTGCGCCCCATATCTGATCTTTTTTAGACTGGTGATAATTTCTTCATTAGTAAGCTTGAAACCAAGAAGTTCCTCTACTTCCCCATTTTTGAGTTCCATTATTCCCGGGGATATATCCGGCGTCTCTATTTTCCCATCGATCAGGACTGATTCTATCATTCCGCCGCGTTCTGCAAGTGAAGCAACAACGATATTTAATGCAATTGATACGGCAGGATCAAGACCTGTGACCTCGATAAAGAGATCGGTCGTCCCCCGGGTGACTTTTGTAAGTTCTCCGTTTATTATTGGCGGGAATGAGAGAACATTATTGTTCGCATCAAGAATAAGCGGATATTTTTCGAATTTTTCAAGAAGATTTGCAAATTTGATGCCTTTGGGATGTTTCTCAAGGATATCGCGCATCGATAAGGCTTCAGTGAAGTCAAGAGGCGTGAATTTGAAATCCGGGTCCTGTGCGATGTACTTAAAAGGCGGTGTTAAATTTCCCATATCATGCACACCAATGGACACTTTTTTCCTGTTCCTGCCCACGGCCCAGTGCAATGATTCCTGAAGCGCCATAAGGGATTCTATACTTCGTGAATTGAACTGCATTCCTCTGACCACGGCGCAGGCAAGATACGGACGGATATTTTTAATCTCACTATCTCTTGTGATTATTATCCCGGAAGAACTTGTATTGAATTCCCGAAGACCCGTTTCAATATCCAGGAACCCTTTGATCGCCCTGGCTACGCCTTCAGTGCTGTAAAGATCAGGCCTGTTGGGGAAGAACTCGATATCAACATGGTCGTCCTCTATTCGTTCAATATCGCATCCCATCATAGGAATGCGTTTAATAACCGTATCTTTATCAAGGCCCGAGAGTTCTTCCAGGTCATCATAATATAATGTAATAACAGGCATTTTAATCAGGCGAATAACGATTATAAGATATATTAATGTTATTGACCGGCGATAAGTTTCAACTTAGAACCGCAGTACGGACACATCAACCAGCTTGGCTCAATGGTTTTCTTACAGAACCCGCAGATCTTTGCTACTTCAACTTTTTTGATCAACTGGTTACCGCAATATGAACAATTATTCCATTTAGGATCATAAGGATTCTGGCATTTTTCACAAATTTTGTAAGTAGATACCCATTTTTGACCTTTAAGTTCGACACCGCATTTTGTACAGAAACGACATGATACAACCACACGTTCACCACATGCAGCACACATGGGCACATCTTGCATAAGAGCAGGATTTAGCTTCTTTTTCAGGTTTTCAAGACAAACTGCAGCTTCACGTTTTACCATTTCTTCAGTGTCTTTTTCAGCCAGTTGTTCAATTATTCTTACAAGGCTTTTGCTGAATTCCGGCAATTCCATATCCATTTTAGCAAAATCCACTTTATCCTGGTTTATTGAAGAAGTAATGTATTTTAATGTCATGAATCGCGTGGCAACTATTTTACTCTCCAGCTTTTCAAGCATATGTCTTCTTTCTTCTTCAGATAATATCTTGCCCATTTTATTCGGTGATCTCCTCTATGGATATGGATAGTTGAATTGCGAATACGAAGAACAATATGAGAGTTACAGATAACAGGGCTTCAAATACGGGATAAAAACCTTCGAAAATTACAGTCCCGATAGAACCTACGGCCCTTGTAATACCCAATAAAATGAAAAGATTTATCATTATAATAAAATTTTTCCACATAGCATCCATAGTTTTCAAACCCTTCAATTCTCTTGAAATCCCCACAAGTAACTGAAATGATAAGACACTGCAGATTATAACTATCATTGATGCGACTGAATTCAGGACGATGAAGAAATCTGCGCTCATTATTCAATCTCCTCTTCATCCTTGCTAAAGACTGTCCATGGCTTTGTCCGCATTGCATTGATGATCTTTCGAAGCCCGAATAATAATATGATGAAAACAATGACTTCTAATAGGGGATCAAGAACTTTGACTATGTAGGAAAATAGTTCTAATCCTTCCTGGGATACTGCAGCATCGTTTATGGAGTTTTGGACTTTTATAACGTCCAGCAAAATACCGAACGCTCCGATAATATTCCAGAAAACGAATAATATCATTGAAATTGAGAGGTATTTCCAGCTATTGGAGCCTTTTTGAGACCTTGACCACAATCCAGCCGCAAGATAAGTTGCGCCGCATATTCCCAGGAGGAATGATATCAGACGGACAATTGTGCCGCTCATATCTATTCCATTTATGGTTCCTGCAATATTTGAATCAGACATGATTGAAGCAGGGAAAGATGCAAATTGAATTAATGAATTTTCCATAATATTTTTGATGACCTCAACCAATTTATTTTAAACTTATTCTTATTTTCAATTAATCAGGATATAAACCAATTTGTGAAGAACGTGTGAGGTTTCAGGGCATTTTAGCAGTAAAGGTTATTTTAAACCTCTTTATTATGATGTCATAACACTTTATAAATACTTTCACATTACCATTTAGTTTGATGTTCAAAAGGTGTGAACAATATGATAAAGAAAAATTCAATCCTTGAAATTAGTTGCGGAAATCATTCAAAGCTGTACGAAACAAAAGGCAAGGAATGGGATATGTTCGTGGGCATAGATATAAAAATGAGCCTGTGCAGGCAGGCAAAAAAGCAGGGCCTGGATGTAGTATGCTGCGATGCTTTCAACCTGCCCTTCAAGCCGAAATCATTCCAGGATGTATATATCCAGTGCTTCACTGCGCTTCTTGAAAAAGATGCCCTTTCTGATGCATTCCGGAAGAGCGATCACGACGAGTTCTGCGAATTCATGGGACACGAGATAGATTATGCCTGGCAGGTGGTCGACCCATTCTACGAATTGCTCCTTGAATGCAAGCAGGTGAGTGAACACATAATATGTCTCCCTTCATGCAATATTGAGATGAACAAGTACCTTGTGAATGCTGTTAAGAATCTTCCCGCTGTTACGATCGATGTCGATTACTCAAAAAACTGGGGCGGGAAAAAGAAAGCCTGTGTAATGTTCCTGGATATTGACTGTACAATATATGTTTAATTACAAACATTTTTAGCAATTAAGAATAATCTTAGGTGCCATGGTCAGAGTTCTGGCAACGGGTACATTCGATTTACTGCATCCAGGCCACCTGCTCTATCTTTCAAAAGCAAGAGCGCTGGGCGATGAGCTTTTTGTCATTGTGGCACGGGACTCGATGATAAAACACAAACCAAAACCCATAGTTCCTGAAAAACAGAGGTTGACTATGGTCCAGGCGCTACGCATGGTAGATGCGGCAATGCTGGGGAGCGAGACTGATATGTTTCTGCCCATCAGGGAAATAAAACCAGATATCATTGCTCTTGGTAAAAACCAGTTTTTCAATGAAAAAGAGCTTGAGGCAAAGTTAGTTGCCCGGGGGATAGAAGCAAAGGTGATGAGAGTTCAGGCTTTTGAGCAGGGCGAGCTTTGCAGCTCTGCGGCGATTATCAGAAAGGTACTTGAAAGGAACGGGAAGTCAAACTGATTTCATAAGATATAGAAATATATCCGCTGCATGCTTTATTCACGCCGGGAGTGTAATTACTTCTTGAAAATGAAATATTCAACTACTGCGTTTGACCCGATGCTGGCGCAACATATGTTCTTTGTCATTCATAGATTCTCCTTGCTACTAGGCTCCCGGGGCGCGGTACTGGACAGTCTCCGCCTTTCGAAGCGCCTCGATCGTCTCGTCGACTGTCAACAACACCGTAGTCTCGAACGAGCTCAGCGCACCGCCTCCGGTGATGGCGAGCGCGACGGCTGCCATCGAGATATTGTCCGGAGCCTCCCAAAGGTTGTAGCCGTCGTAGCTACCGAAGGCGTACCAGAACCCATGCAACTTCCCGCCGACCGATTCGATGTAGGTCCGCGCGGCCTCGCGGCGGTCCTCTGGATTAGCGATCAGCCTCGCCCAAGTCTCCGGGGTGTAACTGAATCTCGTTAGGTAGAGCGGCATCATTCCTCCTTCAGACTTGTGAACATCCGTGCAAGAAGGCCTTGTACGCGGCGCAGTCTAAGGGTACGCCCCTGCCACGTACAGACTTCTAACAGTTTTCCTTCTACTTGATAACCCATTTTAATTCACTCCTTTGTTAACTTCCCTAGCCCCCTCCTCCCGCTTTATTCTTTCCCACTTCATATTTATCCTCGTTTGGGAGAGATGCATTTTAAGATTCGATCATAGCGAGGTAGGCATAAATGTCTATTTACGTTTTGCTATAATATACTTATCTGCTAAAGAACCGCTTCCATCCTCTTCAGGGCTTCTTTTATTCGCTCCTGGGACGTTGCGTAAGAGATCCTGATAAAATCATTTCCCGCTTCACCGAAGGCTGAGCCCGGTGTGGTAGCAACAAATGCCTTGTTAAGCAAAAGTTCTGCAACTTTTTCTCCTGTCCCGTATTCGCTTACATCGGCAAAAGCATAAAAAGCGCCGTCGGGCCTGGCACATTTTACCCCGATCTTATTTAATCCCCTGACAAGCAGGTCCCTGCGTGCCCTGAACTCCCGGACCATTGCTGCAACCGGCGCCTGGTCACCCTGGAGAGCGGCAATACCTGCGTACTGGACAAACGAAGTTGCCTGGCTTACGGAATGAGAATGCAATTTAAGCATCGGTTCATAAACTTCCTTTGGCGCGCTCACATATCCGAGGCGCCATCCTGTCATTGCGTAGGCTTTTGAGAATCCGTTGACCGTTATTGTCAAATCCTGCATCCCATCCAGACTTGCGATGCTTATGTGCTCACTGTCATAGATGATCTTCTCATATATCTCATCCGACAGGACAAAAATATTTTTATCAATCGAAATATCTGCTATCTCTTTTAATGTTTCTTTGCTGTAAACACTGCCTGTCGGGTTGCATGGGCTGTTTATGACGATGAGTTTTGTTTTTTTCGTTATGTATTCACTGATATTCCCGGGTGAAAACCCATTATTTTGCGAAGTTGGAGCCCAGACAGTTCTTGCGCCTGCAAGCTGTATGCATGGATCATAGGAAACCCAGGCAGGGTCAAAAAGAATTGCTTCATCTCCTTCCCTGAGAACAGAGAGTATAACTTCAAAAATGGCTTGCTTTGCGCCAGGAGTGACAATGATATTACCCGGTTTTGTTTCAATTTTGTTCTCTTTTTTGAGCTTCTCAGCGATGGCTTTGCGCAATTCGGGTATCCCTGGCGATGGCGTATAATGTGTCTCACCGCGTTCAAGTGATGCCTTTGCAGCATCAATGATATGTGATGGTGTTGTAAAATCAGGTTCTCCAAGGCTGAAACTTATAATATCTTTACCCTGGCTTTTCAATTCATTTGCAAGATTTGATATCCGAAGCGTTGCCGACTCAGTAATGTTTTGAAGTCTTTTTGCCGTCATAAAGTGTGGCTCACGACTAATTTCTTAATATTTAAGGCATTCTGAAGAGTACGAAAATAAAAAAATCAAGCTTTACAAAATTCTTATTTGACAAATTCATCTTCAAGCTTGAGGGAATAGAAAAATATGGCTTCACCCTCAGGCACATCCTTCCAGAGGGCTTTATCCACGCAGTCCTTGCCAAGTTCCCTGACAAGACCATCGTAGGTGACCGCAGCTATTTTATCTATGTTAACCGCGATGTCCTCAATAAGTCCGTTATTTACATCTCGTACCCTGTAAATTCCTTTATTATAGAATTTGGGGGAGATCATTGTGCTTTTTCCTGTTTTTTTTGCCTCATTTATTTTATACTCGTCCAGATCAAGAGTATGCGCTACCCTTTCGATATCCAGCCTGAATGTTGTTACTGTATTCAAACCCATCACTTATAAAATATGTGCATACGTCTATTTATTTCTATTTGTCACGAAGTTGTACTTCTATTTCCATCAAATCCTCCGCGATCATGGAATTTCCAAAGACTTTTTTAGCCTCATGCAGCACTACATCCCTTTTTTCACTGTACCTTGAACTGATATGTGTGAGTACCAATTTCTTTACGTTTGCATTTTTTGCAACGAGGGCTGCTTCTTTTGAGGTTGAATGTTTTGTTTCAAGAGCCCAGTCTTTCAAATCCTCAGCAAGGGTGCTGTCATGTATCAACAGGTCAGCTCCAGCGCTTTCTTTTTCCAGGTTTTCGCATGGCCTTGTATCCCCGGAATACACGATCTTCCTTCCAGGACGGCTCTCACCTATCACCTGTGAGGGAAAGATTGTCTTTCCGTTTATTGTGACTGGTTCACCATTTTGCAGTTTTGAGAACAGGCGGCCTACTGGAATACCAAGTTCTATTGCTTTTTCCCGGTTAAATCTTCCCGCGCGTTTTTTCTCCTGAAGCACATAGCCCAGGCTTGGAATTCTATGGTCTGTTCCAACAGCTTTGATTGAATAATCTCCTTTATCAATAATATCTCCATCCTCCAGTTCGTGCGCATTTATTACAAAACCGAGCTTGTAATAGCCAAGCTGGATGAATAGATTTATAAATTGCTTTGTCCACACAGGGCCGTATATGTCAAGTGGCTCGGTTCTTCCATTAAAAGACATGGTCTGGATAAGGCCGGGAATACCGAGAAAATGGTCCGCATGAAAATGTGTGATAAAAATAGAGCCCAGCGTCATGCCGGTCTTTGCCCGCATCATCTGCTGCTGGGTTCCCTCGCCGCAGTCAAATAGCATCATATCACCTTCCCTGTTGACAAAAACGGAAGATGGGTTGCGGTCTGGCGTGGGAAGCGATCCGCCTGTGCCAAGAAAAGTTACACGAAACATGAAGTGCTTAATTATGCTGAAGATTTAAATAGGTGACTTTTAACCTTAACTTCGCAATTTTGTAGGGAATATATTCAACTTTCCAATAAGAACCTATCCGAAAAGTTGAAACCACAAAGAACACAGAGAGCGCAGAGATTTTTAAACATGTCTGTCGAGTAGAGCCCATAGCCCACCTTTTATTGAGGTAATAGCCCCAGGGTT
>NZ_NTMG01000074.1 GCF_002487355.1 Candidatus Methanoperedens sp. BLZ2
TTCATATACGAACAATATATTACTCAAGGTTTATCTAATTTTCAGACAAGCTCTTAGAGACGTTGGTTTAAAATTCATTGAGAATGATCTTGAAATGCCATCATTGAATACAGTAATATTTCTTTGTGAACTCGGAGAATTAACTGCTAAACAAAAATTTGAAAAAAGTACAGAAGAAATTTTGGGATTTATAAGAGAAATGGTAGAAGCAATAGCTAAAAGCAAAATAAAAAATTCGGGCATTACTATTGAATTGTCAATTTTGAGCCTTAAACGGATTGGAATAGCTGCTGCTGAAAATAAACATAAAAATGTAACGAAAACAGTAGCAGAGATTCTAAATGATATTCTGAAATTTAAAAAAGAATAGAATCAAATATATGAACAAAAGAAGGTAATGGAATCTTTTTAATAAAATAAATAAGGCCCTCAGTAAAATATAATTAGATAACACCGTTTAGTCCATATAGTCACGGTTTTTGGGTGCGCCAGAGATTGTCACCCAAAAATGAAATATGGATGAAATTATAAACTAAGGGATATGAATTAAAAGGCAACCTGTAGCGAAAAAATGAGGTAACACAAATGAATAAATACGTCAGAAATGTTTTGTATGGTTTTTTGGCATGGCTCATACCTTTTGTAGCTTCGATCCTTTTTTATACCAGGGAAGGAGAATTGACCATTGATATTTTTTTATTGAAGTCTATTATGATTGTCGTCGGCTCCTTTTCTGCCGCGATCTTATTAATCTCTTATTTTAAAAATATCAATGTTGATTATTTAAAAGAAGGAATAATAGTAGGATTGGTGTGGTTTGGCATTAATATTGTATTGGACTTATTGATATTGGTTCCCATGTCAGGGATGTCTATAATGGATTATTTCATGCAAATAGGATTAAGGTATCTGGCAATCCCGGCAATGAGCATTGCTGTCGGAACTGCCCTGGAAAACAAAAAATAAGGAATGGATACCTTGGGATACTCATAAGATTTCCCTTCGGTAAATAAGCCAGGACAAGAGGGTCGCCCATTCTCGCTTTCACCGCCTTCGGTGCAGCTTCCAGCCGCATCCCTGATATGACGGCGCGTCCGATGAATCGGGGTTTGGCGGCATTGCAAACTGCACAGATTCACAGGATACGTTATTTCCTTTTGAATCCGTGTTTTTATATAAAAATGAAGCAATTACTATTCTTTCGGGCGCGCTGATTTTGAAAAGTTCGATGCATCTGGCAACTTAGCCGCAGATTCCGAGTCGCGCCTCGGAAGGGCGCAGACACGTATGCCTGTTGGGGCATACGTGGATTCCCGCTCCAGAAGGGTAATCTGGACGCAGATAAACGCAGATACGAATCGTGATTAGCGGGCGCGCCAGAATTGTATAAATGAAATAAAATAATTTATGTTGTAACCGGAATTTCAATATGATTTTCGGAAAGCATAGCAGTTAATCTGCGTTCATCCGCGTTTATCTGCGGTTTTTTTCTTAAATTATTCCATGCACGTCTAAAGCAAATCGTTTTTCTGCCCGTATTCTTACTTATTCCCATTTTGTTAATTTACCAATCTTAACGGTCAATTATTATATCTGTTTCCAAGAAGCGAGCACCCATTCATCCACCACGCTGGTGTACAGTTACATCCCTGATGGAACAGCGCGCCAGGTGAATCAGGTAGCTCGCCCTTTATCAAACGCTTATTTATACGCATCGCCTCTATACTGGACTGATGTTATCCTGACTTTCTTAACCTCGTGATCGACAGCAAAAAGGACCCTATACTTGCCAATCCTTAATCGATATGTATTACCTGGATATCCTTCCATGGGCTTTACATCAAAACCAGATCTTGGTCGAATCGGATTCTTTTCAAACTCGTCAAGTAGCTTTAAAAATTTTTCAACAACATGCTTTGGGACTTTTTCCAAATCTTTTTCAACTCTTTCATCGATGAGAACTTCAAATGGAGTTGTGTCTCTGCTCAACTATCTCAACTTCCACTTGAAGCTTTTATTCGGGATTTAAATTCTTCTTTTGAAATCCCTTTAAAATCAGCAAGGCGGCGATAATGTTCTTTGATATGTTCCGCGCTAACATCTTCAATGGACACCTTGTTCATAAGCATATTTAGAACATCATCGAATGTCCAATCACCGAACTTATAATCCGATAATCTTTCTTTTGTTCTTTCATTTATTGTAATGGTTGTTGGCATAATTAAAACAATTGTTTTAATTGATATTAAAAGTAATGGGAAATGGCGCTTTCCATAGAAGATCTGGCAAATTTCATATTATCCCACTACATTAATAACAACAAGTGGTATCACTATCATCAAAACCGACCAGATAAAACCAATTTTCGTGACCGCATATCCACCCAGCGTCTGAACATATCTCTCCATCACTGCCAGCGGGACAAGAACAAAAAGCATGGCATTAAAAATCGTAGTAGGAATATCATGCTCCGCAGGCAGATAAGTTGAATAAGGGCCGGGATTTGACCACCTGCTGATAAAAAAGATCAGCGACATATGAAGCAGCCCGATGTATGAAAAGTTCAAAAGATGTATATTAAGCCATACTTTCAGCCGTGGTCCGGGATTAATAACTTCCCCGATCTTTCTTTCAACAAAATAAAAAAATATTTCGATCCCGAAAAATACAACTGCAAGGATCAATGCAGTTTCCCATGACCACAAAGCAAGAAGCGTGGGGATCGTAACCGTAAAAGCTGAGATCACAGCAACAAGACCAGAGGCTATTGTCCTGAAATGAGACGCTAGTCCCACGGTCATAAAAACGATGGGAATAACGAAATTATGTCCCCACCTGGGATCTTTTACAAAGAGAAAAAATGCAGGACCAAGCCAGAATAATAGCCAGGCAACGCCCATTATGAAAATGCCTGTTCCGGATGTCATCAATTTATCTAAATCAAGTTTCATGTTCCCACCTTAATAACCATATAAATTTTTAAATATATGAAGTTTCTTTTAATCTATTAAATATGTAACGCAAAGGATAGCAGCAAATCTTTGCGCCCTTTGCGTCCTTTGCGGTGAGCGTTCAATTAATCTATGAATTCCTATCGGGTTATTTAACGCTAAGCGACTAAATAATGAAAAAAATAATTTGAAAGTTTATGATATCAATAATCACTCCGATCCTTAACGAGGAAGGTTATGTAAAGCCTTTTCTCATTCATTTGAATAAGGTGAAGGGCGACTTTGAACTGATACTGGTAGACGGCGGAAGTAAAGACGGGACATTAAATGAAGTGGAAAATTGCAGAAATGAATTTCAGGGAAAATTAAGACTGCTAAGCGCTCCCAGGGGGAGAGCGATCCAGATGAATAAAGGTGCACAGGTGGCACACGGTGATATTCTGCTATTCCTCCATGTAGATTGTTTTATACAAAAAGATTCCCTGGAACTTATTGAAAAAGAAATCGGAAAGGGTGTAATTGGGGGAGGTTTCAGACAGGCTTTTTTTGATGCAGATTTTTTCTTGAAATTCAGCAGTGCCTTTGGGAATTTGCGGGTAAGCCTGACCAGGACATTCTTTGGGGATTATGGGATATTCCTGAGAAAAGATACCTTTGAAAAGATAGGTTGTTATGAAAATATACCTTTTCTCGAAGATGTTGAACTCTGCAAAAAGGCAAAGAAATGTGGCAAGCTTGTGCAGATAGACCGTTATATATTTACCTCCCCAAGGCGATATTTAAGTCACGGAAGGATCAAGCTCACTATAGTTTTTAATCTTGCCTGCCTTTTTAATATCGTGGGATTCCGGCCCCGTTTCCTTTATAGATATATCGCTGACAAATGATAAATATATTTAACTTCGATTTTCTTTATTTATCAGATCAAAAAAATAGCATTTTATCCAGCCAAGGTAATTTGACTTGGCTGGATAAGACTTCATACTTACCTTTAACGTCCGGGCCGGACGTACTAATTTTTGTTTAACGTCTATGTAGTGCCTACTTATTTATTTTGTTCTTAGACAAAATCTCAGTATCTTCCTCGTATCTGCGGTTCATATTTGTTTGCTTAGACTTTTATTCCAGTTAACAATTTACTAAAAATATTGGCATATCATATTAATATCAATATTATCACTTAAGTGTTTGTCAATTTTTTGACTCCAAAAAAAGTTGCACTTTCACCAGCACTTACCTCAGAAATATTAACCAATTTTTTAATTAAATAATTTTGGAGCGCGTGTGTCTGCCTGGAGGATAATCAGTGCGGCTTTCTCAGAACCGCATAAAAACATCAGGCAGACGCCAAAGGTGACGCACTACCGTCCCCGACGTGCTCTGAAGTATTCAAGGTTTGCGAATGCAAAAACCTTTTGTTCGATTGAAGAACAAAAACCGCACACTGCGGCAATAAAAGGAGGATAATCCAATGGAAAAAAATGTGGAAAGAAAAGTTGTCTGCGTAAAGCTGGAAGATCACGAATATATTAGGGAACTTTACAAAATGATTACTGAAACCTATAAAACGATGGCTGCCCTGGCTGGAGTAAAACCGACAATTGGGAAAAAAGGAGAAGGACCCAAGATCAGGCACATCATAAGTTTTCTATGCGAGCACGCAGTTTATGGAGATAGAGAAATACAGAATTTTGCTACCAGGTTTGTTAAATAAAAGGAGATGGGTATGCAAGAATCTTCTAAACAATTGTGTTTGCTTAATGAATTCTATAACAGGCACAAACCAATCATCGATGTTCTGGCGAGAGATGACGAAATGTTCAGAGCAGTAAAAGAAATAGCTGAAACTAAAGACAGGCCAGCTACTTCGAAATAGAAATGAATTGACTGAATGACAATAATAGAACACTTGCCTTTTTCTTGCATCTGCTCAGATGCCGTTCTCCTAGGTTAATTCGGAATCAAAGATGCAGGAGAATGAAGAGCTAGCGGTATAACAATCCAAAAAATACGAATACTCCGGACTCTATGGTGATAATTTGGGAATAGAACTTTTAAACGAGGCTATCAAGCTCACCAAAAAGGGGTGGGTGATACATCCACTTGCAGGTCCAAAAGATATTGGCCAAAGTCCTGGGAAGAGGCCTCTTTTAAATAGCTGGCAGAAACGCAAGAAGGCTACAGTAACAGAGTTAAAAGAGTGGTTTGAGAAAACTGATAATAATGCGGGACTTGTCCTGGGCATTGAGAGCGGGATAATTGTAATTGACCTCGATAAGTTTGATTGGGTTGATGTCCTTTTCCCTCCAGAGCAAAAGATTCTTGAGAATACATTGAGGGCAAGAAGAACAACAGGAAGAGGTCATATTTATTTCAAGTACACTGATAAAATCGGGAATTGGAAGTTCCACGATTTCGGGATTGAGATATTGGGTGACCGTAATCAGGTAGTTGTTCCCCCTTCAGTCCACAAAGAAGGTCAACAATATAAATGGCAGCTACCGGAAGGAGCAGATCTGGAAACATTCGAGCTTCCAGAATTACCAGAGACAGTCATTGAAACCCTCAAGCTCCTAAAGAAGTTTGATGAGAAGATCAAAGGCTGCCGTACATGCTTCAAGTGGGTGGTGAATCAGTCACCCGATGCCATGCACGGAAAAGAAGGACGAAGATTGATGCTCGCGACTGCAACGGAGTTAAAATCCGAACATGTGACGCTTGAAGAGTTCAGGTTGTACGCAAAGAAGGTATACGGTGATAACTACAATCCCATAAGAACAAACAGCGAGTGGAAAGGGATTGATGAAAGGAAAAGGTGGAAATGCATTACAATCCGGGAGAATTTCCCTGAAGTATTGGAATTATGCAAGACCTGTTCTAAAAAGATCCATGATAAGGATTTCATAGATATCGAAACAACGAAAAAGGCATTCGAAATAATGACCAGGGGTGATCCAATCGGATATATATTAGATACCTGGAACAAGTTCCATTCGGGAGACAGGCAATTTGGTTATGTTCTATTATGTAGTTCAGTGTGTAGCAGTATAGTTGCAGGCGATGGATTATCAATAAACTTCAATGGAATTTCGGGAGGAGGGAAATCGCATGCATGTAGGTCAATGCTGCATCTCATTCCAGCTAAATGGTGGATCAGGAGAAATTTGAGCGATAAAGCGATATTTTATTCTGATTCTATTCAACCGGACATGATCTTTTTTTCAGATAATATTCAAATGTCTGAAGACTTCAAGATGATATTCAAGAACAGCGTCAGTGATTTCCAGGAACAGATAGAGCTTGCGACTGTTAACTACCAGTGCAAAAGTGAGATCCTGAAAGTTCCTCCCAGACTGACATGGTGGTTCACATCTGTTGCCGATATGGGTAATGTGGAAGTAGAAAGAAGCTGTCTGAAGATCGTGATGGAGGTTAATGAGCAGAGATCAAAGACCATTTCAAACAGATTGCTGAAGAGAAGGCAAAAATGTGAGGAGAAGTATCCTGAAGATTATCCAGAAGTCAAGATATGCCGAGCGATATTCAATGAGCTCAAATCGAAAAAAGAAAAGGTCGTTTTTAATTTCAATATCAAGTTCCAGGATAGTTTTAGCACCGATAGGCAGAATATGATTTTCGAGCTTCTACTGGCAACCGCACTAATAAACAAATATCAGAGGCAGAGAGATGTTGACGGTGCGATACTTGCAACAAAAGAAGATTTTATGACTGTGGTTGATAACTTTGCAGCCATCAGCGACATATAGGTAGGCAAGCACACATTGCAAGAACTGATGGTAGCAATCTAAAACAGGTGGGGAATGAAGTATCTGGCAATACATTACAGGAGACTTTCAAGAAGACAGGTTTGCGGGGGAGTAGAATGAGCCAACCAATTACGAAAAAATTGTGGAGATGATTGATTAGGCCTCACTGATGCCTGCAAAAACATTCCTCGATATCATGGAGCGAAGCCAAAAAATGGGGCGGTAAGGAACCTGATGGGCTGGAGACATCACTTGAAGTTACTACAAATCCGTTCGCAAAAGGCCTCTTCCTAGCTTTTAGGAACTCTTACCCAAAGATTCCCATTAGCCGCTAAAAGTCCTTTATCTGTGATCGTCATAATCTCGGTAAAACCAAGAGCATCCGTAAACTCGATTTTGGGCCCCTTTTTTATATAAGAACCCTTCTCAGTGTATTTAACATCAGCAGGAATGAGAAGATAGGTCCCATCATCCCTGAGCTCAAGAGTCTGATTAGGAGGAACACTTAACTTAAACGTGCCTGGATAGATGTTAGCGTTTACGCATCCAGATAAGGATACAACCAGCATTCCAATGATTATTATTTCGATCTTCATTCAAATTTCACCTTATCAAGTGGTACAAGAACAATCTTGGAGCCATCCCATTTAGCAACAAGCTCTTCACCTTGTTCTAATCCTAAATCAAAACCTTTTGGTATATTTATAACTGCGCTTCCGTTAGGTCTTAAGTAATATTTAACGGATGTGAATAGTAAATCTTCTTTAGATAATCCTTTCCTCATATTTGAACCAACCGTATCCTTCTATATAGTTTATAACTTTATATAAATTATTGCATTATGAGGACATTTTAAGGGGAAATTATATAAACAAATAGGTAATTTCGCAATTTTATGCGAATTTATATAGTTGGATTAATGGCATTCATGATGCTGGGAGGTCTGGCATCGGCAGCAAATGATAGTGATCTGATGCAACCGGGTATGGGACGTGCCTGGCTTGCAGTCCAGGGTGTAGAAGTACAGAATACGCTCAATTTTGTGCTGGGAGCTCTCGTTGTAGTGACTTTGGTATCATACGTAGTCTTCACAGGAAAAGCCGGGATATGGCTTATGTCAAACTCAACTACGATGGGAGACCCCAGAGAAAGATCTCATGCTCAAAATGCAATGCTGCATGTCTTGTATGCATTGGTGGCGATAGTATTGCTCATAAAAATTGGCACCACATTCTTTGGCTGGTATTGATCCCGTTAATCTTTTCCATGCCTGGCCAAGCGGGGATACTTGAGGATATTAACAAAACATATATCTACAGCATCAATGAGCTGCCTCTCTCGACAGGAATTCCAGAGAAAAATATCAAGAATTCAGGTCATATAACGGGATGGATAGATATCGTGGGATTCAGGCAGATGATGCGGGATAATGGAACTGATTACATACCTGGCAGTCCTGCGGATTATGCTATAGTGCAATATGATACATGGACGAATCTCCAGAATTGTGACTCGTGCTATGTTGTGAAAATAGAGAATCATGTAACTATGAGAGACAGCGGCTCGATGACTATTGCCCAGAACAATATTGATTTGCAATGGGCACAGATCTTCACAAATTGCGATGATAAAGGATGCTTGCAATATACTGTATATAAAACCGAATATGCGATATTTTCAGTTTCAGCAAAATCTCCATTACAGTTCAAATTCCCGACTAAACAAAATATAACAATCGAGCAGTATAAAGGGGTTGTTCCCAAGGAAATTATCAAGTTCGAGGGCATGGACGAAGGGATCATCTCATACAGGGTCACAACAGGGAACGGTTCAGTACTGCACCGCAGAAAGATCGGGAAGATAGAGACAACACCAAAGGGGATTTTCTTTATGAATCTGACGCCTTTATCTGTGTGGGAAAGAACAGGTTCCGGGATATACCATTGGAGGGATGATCCAATAATGGGGGATGATGAGATAAAAGACATTTCTTTTGATACCCCATATGGAAAAGCGCCTGATATCGATTACAGTAGCAGGATGGTGTTTCATGAAAACAAAGAAACAAACATAGAACCGGGCGTGTGGTCTGTTTTATATGTGGTTCTAATATTCTTCGCAGGGATTTTTATTATGTATAAATCTTCGGGGTCGTAAATGAGACGAGGTTTAATGATATTGGTACTGTGTTTGGCTATGTTACACACTGCGATCGTAAGTGTAGCCATCCCGAGTGATCCGGTTATTCAAGTAATCCCCGACCTGATTGCAAAAGGGTTCGATAAGATACTAGAGAACCAAGCCGATAACCTGTATTCATCAGTTGGGACAAACAGCACTAACGCGTCAACTTTGCTGACAAGTATGATGTATCAAAAGAATGAATTTTTAGTGAATCCCGGGGTTCAGAAAATGAAAGATTTTACCGCGTTCTGGTATTTCGTATTTTACATAATATTCCTGTTAGTGGGCGGAATCGGAGTAATGCGAGAAGCCGCAGAAAACAGCTCCTTCGGGAATGATAATGGCAGCTGGAGGAACCAATATATTGAGATAGCAATTTTCGCTCCTTTAGTATGGGCGTTCTACCTTTTCGGATTACAGTGGTTATTCTCCCTAGAATGGGTTCTAACCAAATCAGCATACCTTCAAACAATGGATCTGATTGCTTATGTGCCGACAGGGGCGCTTGATTATCTTTCGTTCTCGATAATAAATGTAGCTTTGATCATAGCCCTTTATGTAAGATACCTGATTGTAGGCCTGGTATCAGCTTTCTTCCTATTAATAGCCGCAGCGGCGCTCTTCCCCCCAACAAGGAGATTTGCAGCCATGCTATTCTCCTATGGGGCAGTGATGCTGTTCTCAAGATTTATTATGTGCATGATACTTGTAGGAGGAACCAGCATAATGAGTGGGCTTCCATACCCGATTAATACCAGCCTGGGAATATATTTTATCATTGTGCTTGTCGCATTCATATTCACTACAGCATGCATCCTGTATCCGATACTAGCCCCGTTCATCGGTCCGTTAAAGTACTTAATAGTAAGCAGGTCCCTGTATGGACAGGGGAGGAGATAATATTTGGGAGGTATTTTAAATTGACCGAGCAGCAACCACATAAAATAATAATCCCCCTGCCTCCGAGATACATCATTGAAAAGCTGCAATTAGGACCCATAGAGCTGTCATGGGATCAGGTAAAGGTAATGTTTGTGTGCGCTATCCTGACAACAATAATAATAGGCACAGGGCATGGAATAATAGCATTGTTATTGAATATACTGGCCCTGATACTCATATGGGGATTGTTCTGGAAGTATGCCAGGACACATGAAGTGCTTGTAGAGTCAAAGATAATGTTCAGGCACAAGATACGAAAGATGAGGGGAATGAACAACTATTCGAGCATAATAAGCCCGGACAAGCAAGTATCCGAGCTTTATGCGTTTTCGATAAAAGGAATATCCAAAAACGGGATAATAGATTTCGGAAATAACAGATTCGGTGTTATAATAGGATGCGACACTCGCTGGTTAGATGACGAGGAGCTGTCTCTGAATATAGCAAGGCTTTGTGGATTCCTTAACTCAATTCAGCCAAAGATACTATTGAAAGTACGCGCAAGCTCCCAGATACCATACATAAACCCGGTAGAGAAAATGGTAATGGAGCAGATAAACAAGCCCAAGTCGCATAATGAAAAAGCCCTATTATATTCTTTGCACGATCTGTCCTCAAGAACACCAAAGACTACGAACTGGAATATCAAGCTCTTCATAGGGGTATCGTCTCCACACAAAGAGATTGATACATTTATGATGGCGCTACTGCCCGGGGTGCTGAACAGATTACAGGCAGCTCATACGACAGCTGCAATCATAACAAAACCAGGTATGATCTACAATATATTCGCAAACGATAATACAAGTCATCAGGTACATGCAAACAGGATGGCAGCTCTGCATGGAGAGAAGTCAGTCTGGAGAAACATTCAGCGCCAGATAATGCAGGGTTCAATAATAGAAAATGTAGACCATCTATTGGTCAATAATACAGAGTACATTTCCTGTATAGTAGTGGGAATTCCCGTCGGGGGAGTCAGCGGGTTCCCCCCGACGCTGTCGCCGGAGATACTGACCCAGATATACAGACTTTCGGCAAGCGAGGAACACGTAATCAGGATAGACCAGTCAATATACCCCATAGACTCTCCAAGAGCGCTTCTTGAAATAAAGAAAGCGATGAACACGCTCACAGGAAACGAACAATCGCTCCAGAACAACCAGACCGCCCGCTTTGATATGGGATTGGACCAGGAAGATCTCAGGGCGTTATACGCGCAGATAAAAGATGGAAAAGAAAGCATGTTTGATGTGAACTATATCATCACTGTCTATTCACAATCATACGAAACTTTGCTCGCAGGAATATCAAAAGTACGGGCTATCCTGAGTGCGAACAACATAATGAACCTGGTGCCGAATAACAGAATCCTGAATACCATACAATGCACCCAGTTCTTGCCATTTTACGATGAGAAAATATCAGTCTGGCTCCCCACCTCCGGACTTGCGAGGATCATTCCGCTAGTGAACGGTCCCAATAACATCGTATCAGAGTCCGGTGTATATTTCGGGAATGACATTCACACTAACCAGGAGATCATAATAGATCTTGATAAGCTTGGAGCGAGCCATACGCTGATGATCGGGCCTACAAGATCAGGGAAGACCACAGCCATGGCAATAACAGGCATAAGGACCATCCTGAACGGTGATGATGCGATCTATATAACGAACAAACCTGACCAGACGACTAATTACCTGGCTGTAGCAGAG
Organism: Candidatus Methanoperedens sp. BLZ2; assembly: GCF_002487355.1. Taxonomy (GTDB): domain Archaea; phylum Halobacteriota; class Methanosarcinia; order Methanosarcinales; family Methanoperedenaceae; genus Methanoperedens. Next base: position 11,563 of record NZ_NTMG01000074.1, read on the forward strand.
TTTTTCAACGATGTCAGCCAGATCATAAACCTGGGAAGACAGCCGGACGGCATTACAAGATATAATATTAATCCACTTGAAATAATATTCAACGAGAATGTTAAGTTTGACCCGGTATCAAAGTTCTATGGGCATGTTAACATGGTAAAGTTCTTCCTGAACCTTTTAACTGGGGGGGACAGGACACATAAGCAAATGACCTACATAGGCGAGACCCTGATAGAGCTGTATGCAAAATTCAGGATCAATCCGGAAGACATGAAAACCTGGAAACAGGAGAAACAGCCCACACTTCTTGATCTATATGATCTGTGGGAGAGGGATAAGAAGAGATACACGAACGATGCGACCATAGAGGCGGTGCACAGCAGGACTTCCTCTCTCAGGAACACACTGAGATGGCTTTCAAATCCCACGAACGTGGATCTTACAAAACAATATACAGTAATTGACCTGTCCGCTATTCCAACAGACACACAGGAAGCCATGAACTATCTTCTCACAGCTATCCTTGCACTGAGATTCAATGTTAGATCTAAGAAGAAAACGACCATAATGATAGACGAGGCCGGGGTTTTCCTGAAGAATACAAGGCTTCAGGATGAATTTTCGCTGATGCTGAAACAGGCAGGAAGCTATGGTGTCAGGATCATAATCGGGTCACAGCAGCTAGCCGACCTCTCAAGCATCGGTCCTGAATTGAGGGCAAACATTTTCATCTCTGAGATATACGGGCTGAACATCGGCAAAAGTATTGATGATGTGGTAAGGTTCTTCAAGCTCTCAAACAGTGATGAACAGTTCCTGATATCCTGCTCAAAACCCGGTATGTGCGCGGTTTCAGTCGGATGGCCTTACGCAACGACATATCATATGCAGAGAGTGGCATCAGACCTCGAGGCGCAGATATTGTTCGGAAAACAGGAGCGACAGGTTGCTTATACTTTCGTTCACCCTGACCTGGAATCCTTCGCAAAAGAGCAGGGGGTGATAATGGCTGACTGGATAAACGGCGATACGACATTACTCCGAACTGAGAGGCTAATGGAATGGACTCAGCGCACGGTAGGAAGCGGAAAGGTATTTGCATATATTGAGAAAGAGAAGTTAAATAACGGACTCATTTTGAACCAGAGTAAGGAGCATTTTTTGAACGTACTCCAGATAGCAGCGTGTTTCATCATAAAGGATCTAAAAGTGGAAGTTAACCATTATAACGATGCGGACGTGGTGGCCTGGATGCCAGACGGGCCGGTGGCATTTGAATACCAGACGCCCGGGTCAAATGATCCAAAGATACTGACCGAAAAAAGGAAAAACGGTGAAAGCAAATACGGTCGTTTATTTTTCGTAGGGAATATTCAGAGTTCCAAGGAAATAGAACGAGCGATAGGGACAAATGAAATCGTTATCCCACGAGGTACTAAACTCGAAGGGAAGATCAAGGAACTCCTCGGAGAAACAAGCCTGGAAAAGGAAGATATTGAAGATAAGAAATGAAACTGAAAAAACAATAGCTAACGTCTGTTATTTTTAACTTGTATCCACATATATCAATATAATTTATCACTATCCTTAGGCGCAATGGCATTTGATGGAATAGATATATTTGTTGGAAAGGTCATGGAAAAATAAAAAAAACAGAAATAACAAGAGCTGTCGTCTGTTTTTTATAGTTAAAAATTGGCGCATTACATCACGGAATATATCTGAGTATATAAAGAACAGATGATTGTAAAACAGAACAGTTTGAAGGAAATCGGCGCTGTTATTTCCTCTTATTATCAAAAAAGGAGCGCTAATAAGGGAGATTAGCAAGATGTACTTATTTATTAGGCCTCACCCCCTGGGACTAATATCATTTCATGAAAGGCCATTCAATTACATTCTATAAACATTAACTAATATCATATCAATTACCATAAATAATCATTAATAAATATGGCACATGAAGTCGATGTGGGAATGCATTTGATTACCGATATATCCGCTCTAAGTTGATAATGGCACTGAAGCAGTAATCATTACGTTTTGGCAATAAGAATACTATTCTCTGCATTATTCAGATAAACCCGTTGTGTCATTGCATAGATGCCCAGGAGGCACTGCGCTTGAGCCGGAGTATAGGTGCAGTACACTGGTTTCTAAGATGCATAGCTGAAGCCCCCATAATTAAAGAAGTATTCCCAAACTCTTTTCGATTAATGAGGGGCAGGGCAATTCAGGGAGACTGCAGGCGCTATCTGTATCGACCGATTTCATTTTTACTTCTTGTCATAATCGTGTGTCTATATGCCTGGACTGCACCCCAAAAAGTGGACAGCGAGTTAAGAAACATTCTGGAGCATGACCGGCGCGAGGTTGAGCGCTAGAATCGTCATAACCAAAGTACTCATCCGCATTGGCAAAATCGAAGCCGCAGATATTTCCGGGTAAATTCCCCTTCTCTTGCATGGGGTATCTATAACTGTGCCCGCCTTGTTTTTCTGCCTCCCCCTGCACACGATTACCCTCCGTCTGAGGGGTGAAGGTTTGCCCCAGGGGGTTTTGAGCCTCCCCTACGGGCTGCCCCTCAAAATCGCTGCGGCGACAAACCATCACTCCCTCAGCCGGTCTCCACAAGAACGTGCGCAGGTTGAGGCGGCGTCTCCCTGCCGGAGGTTATTATGGAAAACAACGAAAGAAGGTTAGAATGTCCGGAGTGCAAAGAACTGATGCCTGCTCTGCTGTTGAATGACTTGAACAAATGTGATAACTGTGGCTGCCCGGCTCACCTTTTTGACCGGGATCAAACCGTTCTTGGAGGTTGTTATGAATAAAATGAGGTTTGATGTAAAGTGCGTTAAGGAATGCCTGGCAAAAAATAAGATCGTTTATACGGTCAGGACGTGGGAAGGATATACTGCCTTGAGTAATGTTGAGGTTGAGGGGATCGGACCTTGCACGAAGAAGAGGTTAATGCGAGTGACCGGGAAAGAGGATTTGACGAAGTACTTATCGTTAAGTGGATTCGGTTCACTCGATGATTGGTGGTCGAAGATTCGCAGTTTCGGTGCCTGCAGTGGATGGTTATTTGAGGTCAGGGTAATACCTGTCTATTCTTTTAGCCTTCCAGAGAGGTTTTTATGAAAATAGCATTGTGAGACTATGAGCCACAAATTCCCTGCTGGAATCCATTTAGATATTTTAAACATTTTATCAGACGGAATCACCTATGAGATCTTCACCGTTCAACAAAGCCAAACTCATTAAGATATTTTTGGACTCTAATTCACTTTTGAGTTCTTCTATTCGTTCTTTGGTTGTATCGTTGAACCGGTTAACTGTGCAATAATAAAATTGATTTATACCAAGATCAGCAGCCAATCGTGCTGTAGCTATATCCTTCTCAGCTATTTCTTTACCCGCTTTACATTCTCCAGCATATATCTCATGATTTGAAATAAAAATAAAGTCAAGCTCAGCTTTCACTTCGTTGGACTGGAGAAGTTCTAAGCCAGGTACAATACAACAAGCGTTTTTGTCCTTTGTTAAATGATACAACGCCAAAACAGATGGCAATACATCCTGATCCATTACGCGATTCACAAGTGTGTTCAATGTGTACTCCCACCGAATCTCACTTCCCAGAGGATACTCCACGGGTAGTGGAAACTGGGCGGAACAACCTGGACAGCTTACAGTTTCCTTAATAGTCTGCAATGGATGCCATGACGGTGTACCACAATTCTCGCAGGATAAATAGAATCCGCGCTTGATGATCTGCTTCTCTGAAAGTTGAGTGAGTAGTCTGAGCAGCCCTTCTTTATATGGCTGTAAAGAACCATCTTTTAGCTGAGTATATGTCTTTGGAATCCTTTTCAGTTCAGGCACGACATCGACATCTTCCAGCAATGGCTGAATCATTTCGGAAAGGTTGGCATCTATTTGAATTCCGGATTCTTGAATTTGCCCTACAATACGCTGTGCAAGCTTCTTGGTGCTCTTGAGAGCCAATGTGTCCAAAAGAAGATAAGCAGGCTTTGTTGCAAGGATATTAATATGATTATGTCCCCCGACCAACTCGATAAGGGCATCGGCATATTTACCAGGTTTCGACAGGCGAATGTCATACCCACGAGATCCGAAAAATATTTTCAGCGTTTCCCACTCTTTGGGCAAGTCAAAATCAATGTAGTGACCCTGATCTACTGTTTGACCAACGAAACTGATGCCATATCGTGAAAACCAGCTATACATTTTTATTTTCTCAGCAATGCGATGCTCTTTGGGATATCTGGACAAGACATCACACTCTATATCTATAACCGTCAAACCACGGAACCGATTCCTAAATCCAGGAGGTGGATTGAAGAAAACTTCGTTTCGGCCATAGACAAGTTCACTGTTCACCGCTACTTGATGGCCAATCCCTTCTAAGTATGATTCCGAGTGATCCGGAAGTGCAATTTTGTATTTAATGGATTTTTCTGAAAAATCTTCTAATTTAGTCTCGTTTTTGATCCAAAACGTTGAAATTCGGATTTTATCATCGGAAAACTCCTCTAATCCATCCAGTCTGCTGATGGCGATTTTCAATCTTTCTATATCATCGTCATCCCAAACACAAAAACGAAGATGTAAATTCGTGGAGACGTTTGGATAAGGAAGTTTTGATCGAATGAAAGAGATCATTTTTTGAAGAGCTTGTTTATTATCTAGGAGTTTTTCAGGCAAGAGTAGTGTACGTTGACCCATATCTTTTCGGAATTGTTCAGAATCTCTCGTAGCCCTAAAATTCCAGAACATACATAAGCTACTGATCGAATTTACCAAAATAATATCAAAATGGTTAGATTCAAAAATGCCAGTTGCTCTGTATGGCGAAACGCTATAGCTGGTAAGGTTCAATACTGAACTAAATGGTGAGTTTTCAAATTGGCTTTCCCAAAATTTATCATCTTCGATTCCGATTAGTTGTTTTTTAGACTTTATTATCTCTGCGTAATCTTTTTGATTTTCCGGAAGGATTACACCAAATAGTGCTGATAGCACCTCATAATCAGATAAAAGCCAAGTGAAGTCGTGCTCAATCAGTTCATGTTTGTGCAAATCATCGTCTGAAACTACACTTAGAACGTGGGCTGTTTCGTCACGACTCAGGAATAAGTGTCCTCTCTGAAGAATGAATAATCGATGAGGCCATAGGCCAGAAAGATATCTCTGAAATTTATTGTGATCCTCCATATTACCTGCTTTTATGCTTAAGAAGCCGACAAACCTATCAGGTTCATGGTATTTCAATAAACCTTCAAATAACGGTGCTATGGTGAGATCGGCTTTGACAGGTATAATCAAATTTCGGATTCCACCCCATTGAGTGCATGATATTCGCAAGATGTTATTGAGGTTTTCAACATCGTCTTCTTTAACAAAGTAGGCATACTTAATCGGACGGACATTAATGCGAGTCTTATATCGTGGTAGAAGAGGAGTCAGAATCATGTTAATGCATCAGAACTTTTTAAAATATATTTTAGATTAAAGCTCAAATGGTTCTCTTGATATTAAAACTGTTACCTATACCTCAACCCAGCCATCGGTATTGATCTCGAACTTGTTACTTCCGGTAATATGAAAATTTTCAAAAGATGCGAAATTGTTCGAAATTTAATCATGTTATTATTCCAATAATTCATAATTAACACATTCTTATGGCATCCTCATGGTGTTATTTAGCATCTTTTTTGTTGTGATTTTCAGCGATGGCATAAAAGAGCAGCTTGAGCATGATATCAGGCAGATACTACATCCGAGGACTGCACTCCCTTACCAACCGGATCAGCGAGAGGGATCCTGACATCAGGGTACCACCTCTGCATGAAAGTGAGGAGATGATATTTCATGAAAACGGGCAAAGGTACGGATACTATCAACAGAAGTATTATCGATACCACCAGGGCGATCAGCCCATAGGGTATCATCAATGCCCAGAATAAGAAACTCCCTCCCAGGGCTGATAATATGAAATATAATATCAAAGCTGGTATAAGAAGAATAAGCAATATTAATATCAAAAGTATCAGCGCCGCCAAACCTACTACAATTGCTCCGGCTGCCCAGGCAAAAAACCTGACCACCCAATAGACCGCGATCTGTCTCCAGTCTTCTTTGAATCTCCCCAGGATCTTTCTTATAGCCGTTATTATGCCCACTTCCTGATACATCACCATGGGTATAGCAAGACTTATGATTGAACTTGTGATCCCGCTGAGCACTGCGAGTATAAGAATTATGCCAAAAAACCACACAATGCTGCGCAGGATCAGTCCTGGAGTAATAGTGCCTGACAGGAGCTGCCTGAACACCGGTATCATTACCAGAAGAAATAACGATAGGAAAATTATCCCCAGGATTATCCTTACTATGAACAGATTAAATCCGGGACGCAGGTATTTCCTGAAGTATGCCCTGATGGTAACGCTATTCGTAACCAGGGATTCTACAAATACGAATTCCATAACACTGGATAATAGAGTGAACAGCAGTATCATGAAAATGATAAAAGCAAGACCTATCAAAATATAGGTCTGGTACTGATGCCAGAACTGTGTCATTTTGCCGAATATCTCCTGGATTGAAGGTATATCCATCTTCCGGGACTCAGTCTGCCAGCTTGCCGGTAAGTTGAAGTTCGGGAATCCCATACCAGCTCCGCCGATAAAGATTGCAATAATCCCGAGCCTTATCCATTTCCAGAAAACGAACGGCTCGATGAGAGTTTTCTTTGTCCGTTTGATCGCCAAATCGAATGCTTCTAAACCATACCAGCCCATAGGTACTTGATATACACTTATTTATAAATAATTTATCTGTAATAATTTTTGGAAGTGAAGGCAATATGTGGATTAGATGGACTCCCATCGACTTTCGAGAGCATAAGAACACTTAACATCTTTCAGTCGCAAACCAGGGCGCCAAATTAACAATCGCGCCGGACAACGTGCGCGATAGTTAAATTGGGAGGTTGAGCGATAATGCGAACTGCGCATAATCGCGTCTTTCCTTTGTTTTATTGCAAAATTGTTTTTATGAACCCCACGCTTTTTTAAAATAGTGCTTTTCAGGGTGCACCATGAATGGCGCCGGGTTATCCCTCCGGGCGACTTTCTGATTACACGGAGCCCGCTGAACCTGCAGGGCTTGGGCGCGATTATGTGACCGAGAATCCGAACCAAATATAGTTTTCAAATTTCTACCCAGACGAATACTTTCACACCGCTCTCCAACTCCTTTTATAGTTCCAATCTAATCTTTGAACAGAGGTAAAAGACATGAACCATCGTACTAATCCCCACGATTTAGAGCCAGACCTTTTTAATATTTATAAAGGACATGTTCAGGAGGTCATTGATATCATAAATGAAGAAATTGACCTTACTGAATATGGAGATTTGCATTCCAGAGCTGTTGCAGAGAACGTTTTCTTGAAAGAAAAATTAAAAAGAGTTCAAAAGATCCGGGATGAATCCAATAGACAATTCTTAGACTGTCTAAAACGGATAAATGAAAATAAGACTCCCACACTTGAATATATTTCTCAGTGCAAAAAAATTATGGAGAATCCCGATTCTGCAAAGACAATAAGTAATGCCCATAATTCTGGTTTCTTATTTCATCAAATCGTATGCACAAATATTCTTGATACTTATAAAAAATATGGCAAAATTTATTTTGCGGACCCTCCATCCCTCGTCCTGGATTGAGGGGCAATGACAGATACGAGAAACAGGCATCCAACTTTTCTTAGCATGCGGGATGATAATACCAGTTCCATTCAAGTGCGCGCTGTGAATGCGCCGGGGTATCCCCCCCGGACGATTCAAAAAATGGCTGCGCGGCATCGCAGCGTCAGGAATTGATAGGCTTACCCAGTTTCAGATATTTGAACTGCTGCCCTTTTGGAAGATGAGAAAATGAAAAGATATTTCTAGAAGGGGTCGGAACTCTGTGGATTTGTGAATCACATCCTTGCCGCTCGGTCCTGCGGAAAAAAGGGAAGTCAAATATTCAAATTCTTTTAATCGCAACCGTTATATGACATATTGCCGAAGGAGTTGCCTTGATGAGAGTGCTATTTGTAACAGACTTGCATGGAAGCAAGTGGAAATATGAGCGGCTATTCAAAGTAGCAAAAGACTTTCAGGCAAATGTGGTCATAAATGGCGGTGACATGCTTCCCAAGGAATGTGAACCATTCAGTCAGGGCGATTTTATTACGAACTACCTTGACGATCATTTTGCACGATTCAATTCTGCCGGAATTTATTACCTATGCTATCCGGGAAATGATGATCTACGGATATTCGATAAACTGTTCGATGAAACCTGCAATAAATATCCATTCATCGTCTACCTGGCACAACATAAATTCGAAATAGAGGGTTACGATTTTGTAGGTATGAACTGGGTTGTGGATTATCCGTTCAGGCTCAAGGACAGATGCAGGATGGACACAGAGGACTATATTTTTCAGAAGCAATTCGGAACTGGACTGTTATCCAGACCCGATGGATGGCAGGAAATCGATGACTGGTTTACCCATGCAAAAAAGCTCCCAACGATAGAAGAGGAACTTGATCGATTGGTTCGTCCCAGGGATATGGAAAATAGTGTGTATGTAATACACATGCCTCCGTCCAGGCTGGGATTGGATAAATGTTATTACGGGGAAGAAGTAGGGTCAAAAGCGATTTACAACTTTTTGAAGAAATATCAGCCAAAGCTCTCGCTCCATGGTCATATACATGAGTCTCCTGAAGTTACAGGAAAATGGAATGCAAAACTAGGCAGAACGATATGCATTCAACCCGGTCAACTTGATGAGTTAACTTATGTCACAATTGACCTGTCAACGATGAAGTTTGACAGGATAAAGGAGCAATACGTCACATAACAGCATGTATACGGTTCGTCTGGATCACCATAATGCTCGGCTTTGCCTCTCACTTCGCCTACCTCGATATCGTCCTACACTGGCAAAGCCTTATTAGGTAAGAAAGTAAGAAAGTAATACCATGGCAACAGAAGTCGAGTTCACAAGAATGTCTACAAAAGGTCAAATAGTGATTCCTAAAAAACTCCGAGCAGGATTTGAAGATGGAACACCATTTGCAGTAATCCGGGACAGAGATACGATTCTTCTCAAACAAATAAAACTCCCTGGTATTAAAGAATTTGAATTTCTTGCAGATAAAGGAGAAGAGATAGCAAGAGAACGAAAGATCAAAGAAACAGACGTTGATGAAATAGTCCATAAACACCGCAAAATACAGGATTAAATTATGGTAAAGGTAGTTGCTGATACCAATATTTACATTTCAGCTTTGTTCTGGCGCGGGAATCCATACAAGTTCATCCATCTATGCTTTGAAGGAAAAGCCAAATTAGTTATCTCAAGGCAAATCATCGATGAACTCGAAAGGATACTTTTAACAGACGGGAAATTTGAAATGCCGCGAGAAGATGTGGCTTTATATTCCGAAATAATCTTAAGCCATGCTGAATTTGTCTCTCCTGCCTTCACTTTGAATGTCATTGTAAAGGATCCTGCAGATGACAGGATATTGGAGTGCGCTGTTGAAGGTGAGGTGGATTATCTGGTTTCAGGCAACAAACATCTTCTTGATGTTAAGGAATTCCGGGGGATAAAAATCGTGACTGCAAAGCAGATACTTGAAATCCTTGGAGCTTGATATAATAACTTCAGCTATGCACTTCTTAACTCCGGGAAATCCAGCTTATCATGGGATTCATTTGCACGAACCCGCCCGATTTCAGCAAAATGGTTCACTCCAACTAAGGTCGATTACACCATTTGCTTCTGGGTTTTCATGTGTGTATTCCTTGCAGGTCCTGGAAGCCTGTGAGGCTCTCTGGCGGCTCGATTCCAGAATTTTGCTAAAATGTGCGGGATTTTAAATCCATTCCATAATCCTTGTGTGACCGCTGTTGGATATACTATACCAGCTTCTTTTGCGGTTTCTGTGACATCCACAAGCACTCCATCTTCGATTGCTTCGGCGCGGGTGTAGACATCGATTAAATCTCCGAATACACTTTTTGTCGATTGATCCCCTGTTTCAGCTTCAATATCCACGAAGGATGGCAGTTCATCTTTAGGTGCATATATGGGTGGCTCGGTCTTTGGCTTTATTGGCGACTCAAATAGCTTCGAGTAATCCCCGGCTACTATCCAATCGACATATGTAGCCAGATTCTCCTTCATAGTGAAAGATTGGCCGAACCCCGGTTTGTTCATATTTGTGAATAGGTGTCCATTATAGAGAACAATAGGGTCATCCGCACCGCAGGCATCCTGCACGATATTGAATCCTGGGATTTTACCGGAGGCAATCATCTCGCACAGGTTCTGAAGGTTCTCCGGTCCGACTTCATACCTTCTTGCCCAGACATCTATTGAATATGTGATACCGCGGGCATAAAGTGAAACGATCTCCCACCCCGAACAGCCTTTCTTATGGTTGTGATCATCTAACAGCAGGTACTGGCCGCCATTCGATGTGCCCAGTGTGTAGTGATGCTTTAGTGCGGGGTCTTCCATATAGGGCTCCAAATCCACGATCTTGCCCGCATAATAGGCCGCAAGAACCTTCCTGCAATGTGGACACAGATATGCGGATACACACTGGAAGTCCACGGGAATTATGCCCCGCTTATTCATGTTATAGAAATATATTCTATTGTTCTTTACTTTGATCATTTCTTCGCTCCTTCAAATCATTCAGTTTCGAAATTCTACTGTTCTCGATTTCCTGAACTCGCCAGATTTCAGCACTGCAGTGCGAAATATGGCATTATCGAAAAATCATTTATCCCTTTTTCCTGTTTCAATATCCTTAAGCAGTGCCTTCACGCGTCATGCTATGTTACAGTTTCACCACCAACCTTCTGAAGTGTGAAAAATTAGAAAGTTTGGAGTGTGCCCCTCTTGGATACCCTAAAAGCGGGAATTTATAGTTATACCTGCGATCAAAAAAGTGAGTTTGTTTTTAGGGTTCGCCGTTCTTGCATATGTGAGTATGAATCTCGTCACGAACATCAGACAAATGTCGGAGGTATTTGGAGGGTGCTTGAGTTTTTCCCCGTAGATTAAGTAAGTCTGTTGGTTAATGGTTTTGTAAACTACTCAGGGCTGGAAGCCCTGAGCGTTTGTTGCTGTTTCGGTTCGCAGTGAAAAACGGTTTGAAGTTTTTCTGAGAATGTGCCCGAAAGATGCAGTCCCGACAATTGTTATTAGGGATAAGTTTCACAATTGCGAGGGGCCAATTCATCTCCTGCTTGAAAGCAGGAGGGTTCTCTGCCCCTTGACCCACGAACTAAGTTCTATTCAGCCATAAATTGCTGATTAAAACCATCATAATATCATTTCAAGTCTTACGTGAAAGCTTGGTTATCACTGCTTCTGCAATATCTTTCATAGCTGTTGTTCTTAAGTCAATATATCCTCTTGTATCGTTAATCCCAGGAATTTCAGTATTATCAATTCTCACTGGAAGAATATATTCCTCATTTTCTCTGAATGCTCTGGCTTGTGCCTGCTCAAGTTCATGTCTAGGCCAGAACTTTTCAGCATAGTTATGAGATACAAAAACCACGCAAAACCGAGCATTGTCTCTATAAATGGATTGGAAATGTTGGTATAAATTCTTTCCCCAAAGCTCTGCAGTTTTATAGTCGTCATAAAAAACCTTTATACCTTTTTCAGTAAGTAATTTAGCTAATTCTTCAGAATATTTACGATCTTCGCCTGCAAAAGAAAGAGCAACATCATACTCAAAAAGAATTGGATTAGTAATACTTAATGCAATATCGGTCAGCATTGTCTCAAAAGTAGTATGAATGTAACTAACAACATCACCATCAACTTCCATCATTCTTTGATCTTTTTCCATTCCTTCAGGATAATACCATTTAAATTTGCGTGCGTAAGTTCCTTCATTAAATTGAAATTCCCCTCTTCTTGCTATATCATTATTATCTCCAGAAATGATTACATCACAGAAGGTAAAAATATATGCCACAAGGTCTTTGTATCCTTGATCAATTTTAAAACTTACTAAATAATTTGTATCCGGTCTTTTTTTAACTGTAACAGTTTTTTGTGTTCGATGGATAAATGTTTCAATATCCTTTTCATGATTTTTAATTCTTTCAGCAACATTCTTTTCCTTATTTGAATCTCTAAACATCATTAGATAACTTTTCCAACCAGATTTTGGTTTTCCACTCCAATAACATAACAACATAGGTTGATTATTTTCATCAAGACCTTTTATTAAAAATATGTCCAGAGGCATTATTTTAAAATTATTAATGCCATTTGGTCCATAATCGCTTCTGATTTTTTCAATTATATCCCGATCAAGATTCTTATATATTGGATTCTTAACAATTAATCCATCTGTTGACATCATACAAGGAAAATCTGGATGTCGGAATAAAGTACGAATAGCATTTTCATGGTCTTTCCGATTATATAGGTTAGTAGTTGAAATAATATCATCATCTTTCATCACAATCATCTCATTGCTTCATCTTATAGAGGTGATGTATCTTATATATTTATTATATGCGTCTGATTTTCATGTCCGAGAGTTGTTTTGGATTTCTATCGCCTTCTGAGAGCATGATAACGAGCATAGATGCAGTCACTGACCTCGGTCTCGAAAAACGGGGCCTCTCGGTGTGAGTGCATGAGGGTTACCATCTATTAGTTATTATTTTTGGTTTTTGTCGATGGGAAAGGGGGCAAGAAACTTGTATGAGATAATCGCTATTCGGTGCTTCTTCAGTCCTAAATATTGGTTTCAAATGGAAAGGTAAATGCTGTCCCCCAGCCAGGGAAAAAGACAATTCTTATATTTTTAAAGAACATGTTGTCTTGTGACTATCAGATATCTACTATGTTTAAGCAGGACTAACAAACTAATATAAACGATATGGCCGCCTATGAAAGATTCACTCAAAATACATATAAGGTCGGTTGCTAATTACCCAAGTTAACTATCATTTAGGAGCAAGATGCATTATGATCACCCAAGGTGACCCCAATACTCAAATTCAAGCGAGAAGTCTTAATCCCCCTCATAAGACTGCTAAAACACGATGGTGCGTGATTACCGGAGGCCCTGGTGCAGGTAAATCAACCGTTATCGCAGAATTAGAGCGGCGAGGTTATATAGTTGTTCATGAAGTTGCAAGAGAATATATACAACAGAACCGTTCGCAGGGGGGATCTCTGGACCAGATTCTGTCAGATCAGCTGAGCTTCCAACGTCAACTTGTAAATATATTAGTGAAGATAGAAGACGCTCTGGATCATGATATTATTGTTTTTTTGGATCGAGCATTACCGGACGCAATCGGCTACTTCCGAAATGCAAATTTAGATCCACAAGAACTATATCCATTATTTTTTGTCCATCGTTATTACAAAGTATTTTGCCTCGAGATGCTTGCTTTAACATCGTGCACGAAAGATGAGTTTCGGCAAGAAGATATCAAGAAAGCTTTGGAACTTGAACGGCAAATCTTATATGGCTACCAAGATATTGGGTACACAGTAATTCTCGTTCCTCCTATGTCGTTAGATGAACGGGTAGATTACATACTACAAAATTCGGTCTTTTGTCAGGATGTATAAAACAATACAGCCATGACCGAACCTGAGAGGAAGTATGAAAGGCATTAGACCGCATGGTAATCAAGAATTTGATGTTAGGAGAATCTTTCTAAAGGAGGATGCCGAACGAATCAAAGAGTTGCAAGCACATGCTTCCGAATTTGAACAGCATTACCCCCAACATATGAAATGGTTAGAAATGGCGCTGGGGGAAGTGGTTACTGGCAAACGTCTTGCATTTGGAATCTTCAGTCTGGCATTTAATACACAGCGACAGCCGGTTGTTGAACTTGTCGGTTGCACAATTCTGAAGCCCCGTAGATATTCGAACGTTATTGAGATGAAGAACTACTTCATAAGAAAAAGTAGTCGAGGGCGTGGTTATGGCAAGGCCCTTTACAAAGCCGTTGAAGAACATTGTGCAAGAGTTGGCTACGACCAAATTGAGTCTGAGGTTCCATGTAGCGAAATTAGCACGATAGGCTTCTTCCATCGTATGGGATTTCACATTACCGAGATGCAGCGATCTCCATATAAACCTAGTGATTATCATTATCGAATTGAAAAGTTGTTGGTTCCCCGTTACCACGGTGATAGCTATGATTTGTATGAACTGTCACTATGGTTGGTCGGTTATTATTACGGTTTCTCAAACATAAAACAGGTGCAACTTGGTAAACATTTCGAATTCGAGCTAAGGACAAGTGCCTTCTTATCAGCAAAAAATGGTAGCGGAGAGTTGACACTCACGGGTAATGCATTGGTTGTCGAATCATCAGATAAAGATGTAAGTCCATGGTTTTCTGACATGATTAATAGCCTCCAGAGATCGCTGCTAATCATTTTTACAGGAAGTGGGTTCAACCCCAAGGGCCTGGAATTGCCCAGAGATGTGAAAGTAATTGAAGAACAGAGCATTCATCGAGAATTGGGCCATTTGTTCTCTTTTGGGCCTCCGCGTTTCTCGCGAGAAAAGATTGCGGGAATGGTTGTACCGATTACTCCGGAATATTTCTCTCGAATTATATCCAGCGGCAAAAATGTTTTATCGTATTTTAAAACTGGTCCCATGGGTAAATACCTCAGACAAGGCAACAGAATTATGATATTCGTTGAACCAACTCCAGACCAGCCAACAGGAGGTGTTAGGGCCATCGCAACACTTCAAGAGGTGCTCAATGGTGCTCCTGAATACATCTGGCAGGTATTCAATGAAAGGAATCCCGTGCTTACCCATGACGAATACCTAACATTTGCGAGGAATAAACACGATGTCATCGGTCTGTACCTTACGAAATTTGTGCAGGTGGAAACTGTGGATTATTCTACACTTAAGAAAGAAGTATTATATGATGAACCGGATCCCTTGGATATTGGTCATTACTATCTGAGTATGGAAATGGTCAGTAGGTTTCTCCAGAGAATGAGACCATTAAATCATCTAGCACAGCAATACGAATATGATGTAGTTTTATCTTTCGCAAAAGAGGATCGGCATTATGCAGAACCTTTAGCTGCACTCCTTATACAGAATGGAGTGCAGGTCTTCTATGATAAATACGAGGAAGCGAATCTTTGGGGTAAGGATCTTTATCAGCACCTACAATCTGTGTATAGAGACAAAGCCAGATATTGTGTGATTTTCATATCAAAGTATTATGCACAAAGATTATGGCAACACCATGAACTCATACAAGCCCAAGCGCGTGCATTCCGTGAAAATAGAGAGTATATACTCCCAGTTAGAATTGATAATACTGAAATCCCTGGAATCAATGAGACGATTGCATACATTGATTTGAATGATATACCGATTGAAAAAATCGCACAAATATTGATATCGAAGATATCAACAAAATCATAATCGATGTACTTTCAGATTTGTTAGCTCTTTTAGCGTGTTTACTTGAGACTTATTAAATAATATCATATCAGCAGCTGAATCTCTCTTCCGCTGCTCTTCGAAGCCTATTCATAATAACTTTTCCTTCTCTCTCTTCGGGAAACGTTCCTTCCGCAATCCCAACATCTACCTTCATATCATCCAAAAATCTAAGTCCAGAATAGAGTCTTCTTGCAACCTCTTTCAAATCATTAATGCTTCCGAGTATGTATTTTTCATCGCAATATATATCCTCAGAGCTCTCATGACAAGCAAGCACCCCTACTTTAAGTCCCTGCTTTTGATAATTTTGAATAAGATGATTAATCTTAACCAAGACACGGGTTCTCTCACCTTCAACGAGTGTAAGCGGTGTTTGGGGGGAGAAATGCCTATAACGCATGCCAGGTGAGTTCACCAGCTCTCCTTCAACCGCAATCGCGCCAACAGATTCAATTATCTCCTCTATGCATATCGCTCCAGGACGACGAACAGCCGGAGGAGTAACTGTAAGGTCAACAATAGTGGATTCTATACCAATTTTACAATCATCACCTCTGATAATTGCATCAATCTTTCCATCCAAATCATTTGTGACATGCTTTGTCATTGTAGGGCTAGGTCTCCCGGAAATATTGGCGCTGGAAGCTACAATAGGTACACCCACTTCATTAATAAGAGCAAGGGCAATTTCATGATCTGGCATTCTAACAGCCACCATATCAGATCCTCCTGTAATTGTAACTGGCACATCTTCCCTAGACTTTAATTTTAGAGTGAGTGGACCAGGCCAAAAATCTTTCATAAGTTTTGCTGCAATTGCAGGAATATCATTTGTAATTGTATAAAGCATCTCATATGAAGATACATAAGAAATTAGTGGATTATCATCGGGACGGTTTTTTGCTTTGAATATCTTTGTGACCGCTTGTTGATCATAAGCGTTTGCACCTAATCCATATACCGTCTCTGTTGGGAAAGCAACTATTCCACCTGTTTTTAAGATATTCGCTGCTTTTCTTATTTCATTTGAATCGAGAATCTGCATATTTATCATTAATATAAAAGATTTGTATTCGAAGCCGGGGTATTATAACTGATTTTGCTCTCTCGGTAAATAAATTCATTGGTTTGTATTGGATATTATGGTTGATAAAATTTCTATAAAACTTTTTATATGATGAATCAGCTCCATTTCCCTAGATTCCTCTTAATGTAATTTTTATTTCTGCCCCCATTTTTAGTGCCATGATTGATATGTTGGTTCGAGATATTCTATGAATGCACACATAATCTATAGCCTTCAGTCACAAATCCCATAAGATGAACGAGGCCCATATATAGAAGTGAGACATCTTCCATATTACTGTTTGTCTACTTTTTGTACACTGTATTTGAAAGTGACACCTTTAACCCATCTCATATCCTTCTTCTTTCAACATCTTTAACGTGAAATCACGATAGCTCAGCCACTTTGCCGGGTCAAACTCCGCAGCATCCTGATAGTCGAGACCTTCGTCTATCGCCTCTGACTTCGCATCCATTAACTGCTGCATGTATTCGTCTATCATGCCCTTCGCCCTGAGCAGATAGATCCGGGGCTTCCTTGTCTGCTGCGGTCTCAATATCCTGCTGTATGCCTGGATCTGCTTGCTTGGAGTCCAGGACACGTATCAGCGATGATGACCACATTCGCCTGCGGAATGTTGAGCCCAGTCTCGCCGCATGTCGTGGTGGCAAGCAGGACGTGTGTTCCATTATTCTTAAAATCATTAAGAACCACGTTCCTGTTCTTGATCCCCTGCGAACCGATGAAAACATGAGACTTAATTCCCCATGTCTTGAGCTCCTGCTGCATGAGCTTCTGGAAATCAAGTCGCTCCGAGAAGACGATGATCGTCTCTTGTTTAAAGAGCCCCTCTTGTATCAGGTCCAGTGTTCTCTCCTGTTTCATGGTGATGCCACCCGGCCAGAGGCCGTGCTCATTGTTCGTTTTCTTCGATTGCGGGATAGTGCTTGCGAACTGCAGTTGAGTCAGGTGTGCCAGTACAACCAATCGGGTCAATTTTATGGCCTTCAGGGCTTTCCTTTTCCAGCCGCAATTGCTCCTTGAACCATGCAGCGAATTCATCAAGCCAGTGTTTGTAATGCCTCACCTGATCCGGTTACATTTTGATTAGCTCTGTGGAGATTTCATGCTTTCGGTATCGTCACAAAAGCTTCCACTTCCAGCTCCTCTCTCTGCCGCCTGATGATCTTCGGCGACATCATCGCCCAATTTGCTACTATTGACGATTCAATGGATGGAACTAAAGGATGAAAACGATGCCAGGAAACATGGTAAAAATCCTTTTTCTAATTAATTCCGATGATGCCAGATTTTCCCCTGCGCAAAAGCGCAGGGTCGGCTGCGCCTAAAATCCGGCTTGCACAGTTGCAAAAAAGAATGTCCGGATCTGGCAATAGCTGGATCCATCGAGGTATTGA
Source organism: Candidatus Methanoperedens sp. BLZ2 (assembly GCF_002487355.1). Lineage (GTDB taxonomy): Archaea > Halobacteriota > Methanosarcinia > Methanosarcinales > Methanoperedenaceae > Methanoperedens. The sequence goes on from NZ_NTMG01000074.1 coordinate 29,616, forward strand.
AAATATGGAATCAATAGAAGATGTTAAGAAAGCCTTCAGACAGGCAAGAATCGTGGGCGAAGAACTTCTCAGCAAAGGCAAAATGACCTGGGATAGCTTTGCGGCCATGATGGTAGGATTTGAACAGAAATTGAGAGAAATGGGTCAGGAGATCTAAAGGAAGTGGAATAATGGGAAATCAACAGTTGGTTCCTGTCTTCTACGAGCTAAAGAGACAGAGAGAAACGAGAAGAGACTTGATAGTGGATTCGCGCACCCTTACAGCGGTAGCAGAACCAGAACGCATAGTGATCGACATCCCGAAATTCGGGGCATATCCGCTGACACAGTGGGCACATGGCCAGTTATCAGATAAAGTGCTGATACCACAGAAATATTATGGCAGGATGATCGAAGCAAAGAACTTCGATCTGCTTGCGGAGAACGTGAATGCCTGGCTGCCTACGGAAGATAAGAGGATGATAAGAATACTGGATGGAAATATCAGGGCTATCCTCAGCGATAGATACCGGGTGCTGGATAACTACGATCTTGTATTCCTTGCACTCGATGAGTTCGCAAAGGCGGGAGCAGATGTTCACAAGCTGAACCTCACGGAATCACACCTGTTCGTAAAAGCAGTAACCCCTAAGCTGCGGGGAGAGATTCGACCGGGTGATATCGTACAGGGCGGGTTAATAATCAAAAACTCAGAAGTAGGGGCCTCCCGCTTCGCAGTTGAGCCCTTCGTGTTAAGGTTGAAATGTACAAATGGATTGGTCATCTCGCAAGGATATTCCAGAGTACATCTCGGCAAACGCAAAGAGGAAGGCGAATTCAATTGGTCCTCAGAGACAATAAACCTTGAGAACCAGGCGATATGGAGTGCCGTCCGTGACGTTATACAACAGACATTTGATCCTGCAAGCTTCGCAGCAGTCGTTGAGAAGTTAAAAAACAACGCAGAGACGCCAGTCAAAGAACCCGTGCAGGCAGTGAGCAACGTGGTTACGGCAATAGGGCTCACAGAAGCGACAAAGGAGATGCTGCTAAAGAACTTCCTGGAAGAGAAGGACTACACGCAATGGGGAATGACCAATGCCCTCACAGCAACAGCCCGGCAATTTCCAGCGCCGGATGACCAGGTGAACCTTGAGACAAGGGCAAGCGATATAGCGCTGATGCACCCGGAGGCTTTTCTTGAGATCGTGGATGCAAAGCCCAGAAGTGCAGCCATAAGGAAATTGATGGAAGGTGACGGGAGTTAGCCCGTCCCTCTTTTCCAGGGTAACGGTATGATATTAGACAGGATCCTCTCAGACCGAAAGCGTGAAGATGTTTTAAACGTCCTGCACTCCGTTCATCCCACGCATAACCAGAGATTGTGGCTTGTGGGCTTCCTTTATTACGTGGGATATAACCTGCGGGAGATACTGGGGATAATATCTTCTGAGAACCGCTGGAAAGGCTATGACTGGGAAAAGACTGCATACCAGGCGTCTTCGGTAATCACGGGGAAAAGAAAGACACCTCGTGGCCAGAAGCAAAAGCCCGCCCTGACCATTGACGAACTGATACAGACCTTCATGAGCAATACGAAACCCACTGGCAGAATGGTTGTTCCATCGACTGCGTTGTGGGCTGCCGTGTATTATTATCTTGAGGGTTATACACCGCTGCCTAAAGACAGGGATGCAAAGAGGCCAATGATTAACTGGAAGCAATACCAGGAAAAGCCCCCGACACTGGAAGAGATAATGTCCTGGGATTGGTCAAACGGGCTGTGTTTACTGGCAAATGACAAGTTCTCGTTCATAGACATAGACGCAAGCGGATATGAGCAGGTATTCAAAGATTACCATGTAGAGTTCACGCCAAGGGGAGGACTCCACGCGTTCGGACTGGGTACAGTCAAAAGCGTTAATGTGGAAAATGTAGGCGAGCTGAAAGGCAAGGGAACTCTGATAGTCGCGTATCCGACACAGGGTTATAGAGTGAAGGGGTAATGGGGGCTGGAAAAAGAGGATGTTGTATCGAGGATAGTTCGTGCCTCAGAGGGTCCCAACATTGAATATAAGGAGATTGAGTTTGAGAAAGTGCCGCTACTAATTACCAAGTTAAAGCTAAAACAGTTAATTGTTATCACCTGGGAAAGACACCTGATACGGAACCGGAAAAGTCCGCTAAGGAGATGCCACCTAAAACATTCTTTCTTTTTGGTGCCTGAAATTGCCAATAAAATATGGCGAGTCGCGTTTTTGAGTTCATACTTCTTCATAAGAGTATGAACTATAATGGTACAATAAATTAATATAACATATATAACATTTATCAGATTTATTAATTGGATGGAGATAATAATACGATTGAAATTGGAGAGCTTGTTAGATTTGAAGCGGAATATGGGCCAAGGGCAGGGATAGTTCTTCAAATAAATCCATCTAAAATTCTTATAAAAGGTTTTGATACAAATGAGTACTGGCTGGAAAAAGAGAATTTAGAACTATATATAGACTTTATAGAAGGTGAAGGGCGGGCGAGGAAACTCAAGACGGTATACGAAGAGTTCTTTGGTGTAAGATATAATCGAATGCCATCGAAAAATCTTGAAACGCTTTTAAATATACTACAAAAGCATGGAATAAGTTACAATCCTGATGCAAAACGGGCAGATGACCCATTTAGAATGCATCGAAATAAAGCATATTTAACTAATACCGAGCGAACTAAATACTCTGCTAAACCAATATTAGGGGATGAAATAAGTCGACTACTGCCGAAATGGATAGAACCTGAAGAGCTTCCTTCCTCCTCACGTGACCCACTTGGCTTGCAGGCATTTGCTATGCATTTGGCTGATAAATTACTCCCTGGAATGACTGTTTTTACAAGTCGCGCTGGATACTTTTTTTTCCTTTCGTGGGCACTAAAGAGCCTTAATGAAACTCACTCGGATACAGGGCAATATGATGTTTTAAAGCGTTTAGAGAGGGCTTTGGTTCTCTGTGAGAGTTTATATCATGGAAAAGATGGTTTAAAAGACTGTATACATCTAGGAAACAGAAGTAAAATGCGACTTTTGGCAAATGGTGTTGGCAATGTCGAAATACCAGACAAGATTCTCAAAAGACAGGACGCCACAGGCTGCTACAACTTATACAAGAACTCAATGATCAGCTTAGGGTTCTGGGAAGAAGATGAAGAGGCAGCTATAAAGGGATTATTGCCTTATAGATTAACTAAGCTCGGTGAGAAAATAGCTGATTTATTTGAAAAGAGAAACTATTCATCTGAGCTATTGCGATGGGCTAAAGAAAAAGAGACTAAAAGGAGTGTTATACACCTGGAAAATTGGGGAGAAGATCTGTGTTTTCTTACTTATGGCAGTATAGGTGAAAAAAAGACCTTTTTAGAAGGTTTTCTATTTGCAAAAGGACATTCTGATAGAGTAGTATATGATGCTAATTTACGTCTAAAAACGTTGATAGCATTAGATTATGAGGATTTACTAATTGGAGATAGTATAAATGAGATGCAAGCACCTGTTACTGATGAGGCATATGGCGCAGCAGTTTCTGAGCTGGAAGATAAAGAACCAGGTTACAATCAATTTTTCTTAGTACATTATTTTGATAACAGAAAAAAGAAAAATATAGAACCGTTTGTTGATGCAGCAATTTATGAAATATTGGGTCTTTCACTAAATGCAATTTTTGCAGGAGTTTTTTATCACGTTAAAAATAGTGGGCGCACAAATATACCTAAGTGGATTGCTAAAGACGTCGTAGCAGGCTCAAGAAATATAGACTTCTGGGATGCTAAATTGGAAGAAGCGGTCAAAATATCCAGAGAGTCGGAAAGAAAACTGATAAGCATTATTTTATCTTTAGATACCTCCTCGCAAAGTGGAGTTATTGAAGCAGGTTTGATGCTTTTGATGAGGGTCCTTTCTGATGAATTCAACCGGCAAGTTTTAAACTCACATTTAGCAGAATGTGCTTTCCAAGACATACTTGAAGACTTAACTACACAAAAAGAAAAAAATATGAGGCAAGTATTAGAATTTTTAATTAAAGCTCTGATATTGCACCACAGGGGTGTGTTCGAGCGTAAACACAAAGAGCGCTGGTTGGATATTGATGGAGATGAAGTCTATGCTTTTGAAATAAGTGGGGATATGGCGCTTGGTTTTCATAGTTATCGTTTCCCACAATTGATGTCAATAATAAGAGATATTGAATTATCGAGGGAGGATCTACATAATGGAGGACAGTAGCGTTATCATCCAAGATCTGGTTAGAGAGTTCCAGCCAAATGAAGATATAAGACACGCTATATTCTTAACATATACATTTGATGGGCCTTACATTGAAGACTCAGAACGGGGGTTATTTGATTTACTATGGCAGCGCAATTGCCAAAACATTATTGTCATCCGCGATGGTAACGCTGTTATTAATGAGAAGCAATCCCATAGATATCGTGTTCTAAATGCCTCATACAGTACAAAAGTATTTCATAGTAAATTGATGTTTTTTTTAACACAGTCAGGAGCGATGGCACTTGTTGGATCCGCAAATTTGACAAGGGGGGGTCTGGAAAGAAATCTGGAGCTTATCAGCACCTATAGATTAGACCTTGAAACTGGTCCGATTGATTTCTTTAGATCCCTTAAGGAATATTTCAGTACCCATTTAAGGAGAGAATTGAATCCAGTTTCCGATTTACTTAAAGCACTGGATACATTCCTGAGGGACTATGAATTATTCTTATCGGAGATTCCAAAAGCCAGAAAATATTACATGGAACCTATTTTTTTGCATAATTACGATCGATCTCTGTTGGAAAAGATAACCGATCAACTACCGTCTAACAATCTTTCGGGATTATGGGTAGTTAGTCCATTCTACGAGCAGGACAAAAGTGATGGAATGAGAACAGAGGACCCTCTGTACGAAAACCTAGATAATACGCTAATAGAGGAATTATTTAACAAAATTAAATTCATAAAATCAGACAATGATAAATCCATACATTTATATTTTCAACCAAGTGGGGATAATAGGACAAACCTTCCATTAAATATTCTTGGTAACTATCGTAACAGGATATCTTTATTTCCCAAAAACACAGCTGTCGATGGTCTTTTTCAACGCTCTCTCCATGCAAAGATGATGATATTCATAGGGGCGTCCGCTGGATCAGATGGTTTTATCGCTATATTTCAAGGCTCAGCTAACTTCACAAAGGCGGCACTATTATCTAAGCCTCCCAATGGAAACGCTGAGATTGGTGTGTTAACAATATTCCCAAGAAAAAGTTTAGATCTAAATTTATTATCAAGATACTTAAAATTAAATCAAATTTTCAAATATGAAGAGAATTGGGAGAAATGGATGCCTACTAATAAAATTACAAAATATACACTGGCTCCAGCGATCCAATTATCGGGAGGTCTTTTGGCTTTAAAAGATAATAAAATCAGCATTTATTTTAAAGCAAATGATAAAGTTAGCAGAATAAAATTTAAACTTGTAGCTTTTAATGAGAACTTTATAAATCTAAATGAGCTGAAGAAACCTTTTGATGGCCCTGCTGTCTTTGATATCCATCCAGAGAAGATTTTTGATCGAGAAAATGATTTAATACATCTCCGATACAATCGAATCAGAGGTGAAGCATTTGATGAGGATGGAGTAATAATGGGAGAAGCCGACGGTCCATTAAATGTTGATAATCCATCTTTATTTATGAATGACATTTTCTTTGAAACAGATTTCACTGGTTTAGATAATGAGATCTACCAAACTGGAATTGGGTCATTTTATAGATATTCGGAAATTAAAAACCTTATAAACAAATTATTGACTTCTAAAAAGAGAGATAGAGACACCTTATTATTGCCAAAACATCAAGCAGATTTAGATAAATTTTTCCGTCAAATTCACATCGGATTCAAAGGTTGCGGTAATAAGTTAGAACGCTATAAATATTCAAAATACATTTTCGCGGATTTGTTGCGTGATTATCAAAAATGGAGTGTTCAAGCAATTGAAAAAGATGATTATACACCTGAACAGAAGCTCTACCTTATTGATCGGATTATTAGAGCTGTTCAAGAAAATAGTAAGGATGTCTTGGGGAGCGAAAAAAATAGATTTCAAATTTCAAGAATTATCGAAGAAGAATTTCTAAATCAATCCAAAAAACCGATTGAGGAGTATCTTAAGAATGTTGGCAAGTCTCCGATGTTGAAACAATACTCTTCTAAGACGCTTAAAAGGCTACGTAGCATTGAAGAAACTGTAAAAAATATTAAATTAAGATATTGAGGTAATTATATTGGCAAATGAAGATGTCATTGAGAAACTTGTTAGCGAAATAGATCTTGGAAAGGGACATGAGCATCAACATAGGGCAGTTTATTGTGCGCTTTCCCGTCTTATAAAGGATAAACAGCGAGGTATAATTTTAGCAGATGAAGTGGGTTGTGGTAAGACTTATGAGGCCTTAGTGTCTCTTGCACTTTTATGGCTATATCACCAGGAAATTGGAAAAAGAATTAAGAAAGTGTTAATTCTTTGCGATTCTAAGCTCATCCGAAAATGGGAAGATGAGGTCGAAACGGATAAAGATTTCAACGGCAATAAACAAGGATTTAAATCATACCTGAGAGACCATAAATGGGATAAATTTAGAGAGAGCTTTATAGATGAACCTGGCTTCAAAGTAATAAAAAATGTAGGGGAAGCCAGTAAAATGTGGGGAGGAAGGGGGGGAAGAAAATTGCTGAGAGGAGTTAGAAAAAATGAAAAAATCCAGGTTCCAGATGGTCTTTACATTGTCAAGAATTATACCCTATATGAGAACCAACAGAATAAAAATAAACTACTCAGATATATATTTAATACAGACTGGGATGTAATAATAGTTGATGAAGCTCACCACTACGCAAAAGAGAATGAATGTACCTATATATTTGCCCCAGACTTCAGAGACGTTGGTCGAGGATCTTCTCCGAATTTTGAGAGCGGCATACAATCCAGATATCTGTTTCTTTTAACAGCGACCCCTTTTGAGCTGGATCCTAAACAGATGGTTAACCTGTTAAAAATTGCACGTGCGGATAAAGATGATCTAATGAATATAGAAAGTATTCTCAAAGATTATCAAAAAGCTCTTTACCATTTTTATGATTTAAGAGCATTGCCACCAGATGATGACCAGCGTAGAAGAATCGTAGAATATATAAAGTTGCTTAAAGATGGGTATGATGGAAAACCAGGGCTAGAAGCTCTTATGAAGAAATATATGATTCGTAATGTTAAAGAGAGTTTCAGTAGGGAGTATTCCTTCGTGAATCGAAAGCTAAATAGTGAGGGCTGGGATTTCAAAAAATTTGATAAATTTGATAACATCAAACAGATTTGTAAGAATAACCCATTAATCCCATTCGAGAGCCACCATGCTTTATATTATCTAGAGCTTCGTGAGTTGATTCAGGAAGCATCAGAGATATCAAAAGACAATGAAAAAAGATCGTTTATTACCATGGATCTTTGCCAGGGTCTATCTTCATACCCACAGATAATGAAAAGTAGTATACTGGTGAAATCAAAAAGTAGTAGAGCAAAAGATTTCTTGAAACTTATCTCGAAATGGGATAAGAAATCAAAAGGTGATTCAAACTTTTTGCATCCTAAAGTTGTTGCGCTTAGAGATATTGTAACGTATATTATTCAGTTAGAAATGGAAAAAATTAGAAAAAATCCTGAATCCCATTTTTCAAAAATTATCGTTTTTAACAAATTAGTTAAGGGAACTGCACCGCATCTCAAAGAAGAACTGATAAAAGCAATAAAGCCATTGGTTGAGAATTTTGTTGAATCTATAGCAAAGGAAAAAGGCTGGAGTTCTTTGCAAGAATTACGAAAAACTGCTTTAGAAGAAGGAATAAAAAGGATTAAAGAACTTAAAGAGTTTTTTGATTCAAAATACCAAAAAGATGCAATTTTGCCAAAATCATTAATTGAAGAAGCCGGATTTGTAACAAATATTAATAAGCACGTCGTAGATGTTTTTGAATCATTTGTAAAAGATCGAATTAATCAGGATTTATTTTTATTGTATTATCTTTGTTCTAATCATCAAGATATCAAAAAATATATAGAAAATATTGTCTATGACCTGCGAGTACAGTTGGATAATCTTATTGAAGTTTATTTAAATGAACAGCTTAGCTCAAAAATAACTACTGTAAGAAATTTGGAAATGCTCAGAGAAGATTATAAGAATCCTGAAATCGTGGGGCGTTACGATGGTGATAACACTAAGGACCGGGAAGCACATCGTAAAAATTTTAACAATTTATATAACCCTCTAATCCTAATAGTAAGCAAAGTTGGAGAAGAAGGTATAGATCTTCAAAAACAATGCAGATACATAATACACTATGACTTGGAGTGGAACCCTGCTAGAATGGAGCAGCGTGAAGGAAGGGTAGATAGGGAAGGATATGGAAGAGCAGATGAAGGGAATATTAAAGTTCACTTTAAAATCTTAAAAGGAACATATGAGGAACGAATATTTCACACTGTAATGCAAAGAGACCAGTGGTTCCAGATTCTAATCGGATCAAAAAAGACGAAACTTGGAAGCTTTAACGACGGTGAAACAGATGAAAAAGTGGATATTACAAAAGAGGACGCAAATTTACTCGAAGAAGTGAGAGAGGAAGCAGATTCGGTGGGGAATTTAACACGAGAAGAGAAAAATGCTGTTATGCTTGATCTTAGACCACCTGTAATGGGGCTACAACTGAAAATATGAGAAAATATAAATCGGGTTCATAATCGTATGCAGGTGTATGAACTCAAAAGCCAAACTCATTGATTTCATACGCAATTTACCAACTTTATACCCACGACGATTCAGGACAAAAGAAGCACAGAAGAGCGAACACTCGTATGCCTTGTTCTGGAACTTGCTTATTTGAAATGACTAAAACAACCAATAGGAGATAGAAAGACCTCATGTACCCCTTTGATGCCTTGGACTTTAGCGAAGCGGAGCCGAGGTGGGTAGGAGATGTATTTTACTCTGGCAAACTCCAGAATCTACAAAACCTTGTATATGTAAATACTTTTATCTAATGAAGCTCCCAATCGCAGCAGAGCTGGGGAGTGTAACGATTAAAATTAAATAGGATACTTAAAATTCATTGATATCCGTAAAAAATTATCCCGACAATTTTTTCAAATTTTAAATGCCTTTCAGCTGATGCCAGATTTTCCCCTTCGCCTTCGCTCAGGGTCGCTTTACGCTAAAATCTGGCCTTTCCAGTTTCTAAACTCTCCTCTGTAAAAATTTCCAATACAAGGAGGTAATCAGATGGAAAATTGTAACATCAGAATACTCGACATGCGTAAAGAAGAAAGACCCAGGAATAGATTGATGGACAAGGGCGCCGGTTCATTGAGCGATTCGGAGCTCCTGTCAATAATCCTGAGAACAGGTTCAAAGAAAGAGAATGCGATAAATCTGGCCCAGCGAGTTCTATCTCAGTATAATCCAAAAGAACTGTCCCGAATAGATACCCAACAGCTAATGAAAATAAGCGGGATTAAAATGAGCAAAGCCTGCCAGATAGCTGCTGTCTTTGAGATAGCCCGCAGACTTGAAACGTTCGTGAGTGATGATAAACCGAAGATAAACTCTCCGGAAGATGTTTACCGACGATTGTATCCGTACATGAGGGAGTCAAAAAGGGAGACTTTTATTGAATTGAGCCTGGATACAAAGAACCAGATTATCCGGGAGGATACAATATCGATCGGGTCACTGAACGCCAACATTGTTCATCCCAGAGAGGTTTTTAAAGTAGCGTTGATGCAGTCAGCAGCGCATATAATAGTCGCGCATAACCATCCTTCGGGAGATCCTACACCAAGCAGGGAGGATATTGAGATCACAAAGAAATTGGTTGAGACGGGGAAGATAATGGGAATAGACTTACTCGATCATGTGATAATCGGTGATTGCAGACATTTCAGCATGAAGGAGGCCGGTCACATATGAATATGGCAGAAGTAAATATCTGGCAGGATCTCTCCCCAGAAGAGGTTCGAGAGTTTATTCAATGGGCTCTTGATAACTGGAAGCCAAAAACTCCGGTGAATCCAGTATGGCATCCCCTGATAAGGCGTACATGGTCACAAATGGACGCATCGTTCGAGACATCCAGGAAGCAGATTCTTGCTGACACGGGAGAATCTCTTTTCACTTCCAGAATGACTGAAAACGGAAGGCCTTCGATAATGAAAATACCATGGACTGTGATAGAGAAAATGGATATAAGTGCAAGCCGAATAATCGTTAACTGGCAAGAGTTCTACCTGTTCAATTACGATGGGAACCTGCTTTTCACTCCAGAAGAGGTAGCAGCCGCACATCAAAGGTTCATCCAATACCCGAAGATAGAGAGAACATTCCCTGCATGGATACTCTCAGAGTCAGATATAAAAGGAGTGGCTGACCGCTTTGGGCTGGACCTTGAAGGAATCGATCTGGATCTTGTTGTTCATCACTTCAAGAAAGGGTTCATGCCTATGGTAGAATCGTGGGATGAGGTTCTAAAAATAGGAATCGAACAGGCCAGGTTGGAGAAGTTTATCCAGGCATAAGAACGGAGGGGTTATGACAGGTCAATTAACGCTTGGATTATTCGAAGATATCAAACCTGACCACGGGAAAATAACAGCCATTACGGCTGCACCCATGTCAGAATTGCCCGGATTATACCCTCCGGATTTCATATCTCTGGTGATGGAAACAGTTGAAGTCACGGAAGACGAATTTGATTCGAGGAAAATCCCATTTGATATACGGGGTGATCCGAACGAAGAGTTGTGGCGCGATGTCCTGGCAGGACATATAGACCGTGAGAGGGTTTTCAGTGATTATCAATCCCTGGGGCAGACGGTAGCAATAGAAGGCAACAGGGGTATTCCCGATCTGGCAAAGAAGAGAGCGCTCACTTTCCAGCAGTTTTTCACGCCATCGATAATAACACGGTTCATAACGCAGGCACTCAGGCTTGACATACCCGGAACACCTGCATCTGTCTTTGATAATAGCTGTGGCATGGGCAGAATGTTCCAATTCCTGAACAATTCATGTGACCTCGCGGGAATTGAAGTCGAAGATAAAGCCTTTCACATGGCAAGAACTCTGTTCCCGGGAGCCTCCATCATCCAGGATGACATGATACATCATCCGAGGGCAATTGCAGATTACTTCCTGATCAATCCTCCCTTCTCAATACAGTTAGAGAAAAAGAACTGCGGTTTCAAGAATGCGGGGTGGGGGGATCTTGGGCCAGGGACGAGCATAAAGTCACATATTGCAGCCATGGAGACTGCAATTGAGAGCGCACGATACTTCGTGGCAGCCATGTTACCGACCGGCTACTTCACGAACGAGGATACATTTACATTCGAGAGATGGGTAAACCAGAATGCCAAGCTCATCTTCAGACTGGACATCGAAGGCAAAGCGTTCACTAAGTACGGATTCACATGGCCATGCTCAGTGGTGATCTATTCAACGGATGACCTTAGCATACCTGGAACGCTCCACCATAAAACAGATGTTCTCGATGAAGCGTTTCTCGCTCGCGAACTTGCAATATTGCAATTATCGGAAACAGGCCGAATTATCCAAGAAGCTGCTGACCACATAAGGAAGAGAGGGCACATACATTTCACCAGGCCAGAGAAATACAAACCTGATAAGGTACAGGAGCCTCTAACAAAGCTACCACTGACAGGATCGAACACGGTTAAGCTCTGTTTATCGCCGGACGCCAGCTGCTTAAACCTGAAGGTTGATAATCTCCTTGCTGCTCTGAAAGTACATGAGTTCAGGGAAGCAATGGGCAAAGAATGGAATCAGGGGCTCAGTGGTTACACATCCCTTGCAGATGTAAAACTCAGAAGGAGAAACCTGTTAGAAGATCCACGAGCACTTTTTGAGTTGTGGCAAGATATTTCGCGCACAGGTTTAATTCCTGTGATCGATACGCAATACGCTAATTGGGTAGTCAAAAAGGCAAAGTGGTTTGAACGGCAGCAGGCTCCCTTCGAGCAGTTCATCAAAGGAAAAGATGGTAATTGGATATGTCTGCATAAGGATGACGGCATTAAATCGCTGTATCCGGAACTGTATCATGCAAGGTTAAAGAAGCTGGATAAGCTCGGCATTACATGGCTGTGGCCATTCCAGAAGGAAGATGTAGCCAGGATGAGCATGAAGAACTCGAACCTCCTTGCAGATCACATGGGATTGGGTAAGACGAGACAGATAATAGCACTGGGGATTCTATATGGCTGCAAACATAGTCTGATTGTTGTAGAGCCAAAGTTAAAAGATGAGTTCGTGAAGGAGTTCAAGAACATCGGCATAACAGACTATCAGATCATAACTGATGAAAAACAACTCAAGAGCCTGAGAAAGTTCAATCTTATTGCTTATAACTTGTTATGGCGCCCTCTCAACAAACACACAAAGAAGACCTTCGCAAAGGCAATGAGAAGAAGGTTTCAGTTCATAGCAATTGATGAAGCTCACAAGATCAAGGCTAAAGACAGTGAGCAGGCAAAAGCAGTCAGGATGCTGAAAGCAAGGTACAAACTCCTTTCAACAGGAACACCGATAGCCAACTATCCAAGGAACATATTCAGCCTCCTTGTCTTTGGATGGGGTGATGCAACAGAACGCAATCATTACGGCTATTATAGTCCGATAGAGCGCACTGAAGATAATAGAATCAGGAGCTGTTATACAACAGGCACGCGCCAGTTCAAAGAGGATTTCATTAGCATCGAATGGGTTACTCCACAGTTTGATCATACTCTGGATACAGGAGCCAAAAGCCGCGAGGTTCCAAAAATTAAAAACCCGGAGCTATGGTGGCAGATGATGTGTAGCAAGATGATAAGGCGCCAGAGAGATGAGCCTGATGTCAAGGCACACATAACCTTCCCCAAGCCTGAGATAAAGACAGAGCTTATAAAAATGTCGCCAGAGCACATAAAGCACTATAAGCATTGGCTTGATAATTTTGCAGGATGGTTCAAGGAACAGTTAAGGATGGAGAAGGAAGAGGGCCACAAGATTGATCAAATGATGGTTCTTGCTCACCTCACTCAACTGCAATTCGCCTCAACTATTCCGCAATCGCCAAAGACAAACACAAAGGATGCACAGTGGTCATTCGGCCCAACGACAAAGCAACAAAGGACAATAGACCTTATAAAAGAAGCAATCGCCAATGAAGAGAAGATAATTGTATTCTCTGAAAGACCTGAGTTCCAGAGGTTTGTCCAGGAGATCCTTCATACCAAGTATCATGTAAAGTCTCACCTTTTCATAGGACAGCAGGGAATTAAAGAGCGTAATATTCTCCTGAATGATTTCAGGAATAACGGAACAAACGTGCTGCTCGCAACAACATCATGCGGTGAAGTTGGTCTGAACATCCCTGAAGCGAATGTTGTGGTTCTCGCTGACACTTCATGGACTCCGAGCAAACAGATCCAGGCGTATAGCAGGATACTCAGACCTCAGCAAAAGAAAAAGCCCAAAATTTTCCTCTTGAGAGCAGTTGGGACCATAGACGAATACATGAGCCAATTGATGCAGGCTAAGAGTGAGGCTATTGACGAAGGAATTGATTATCAGGAAGCGGCTGCTTTTGACCCCGGGAAATGGTTGAGCTACAAAGATTTCACTATTAAGATGCTGAGAGAGGAGGGGTATAATATATGATAGAAATAAAGAACGGCAGGATATATTTCTACAACACGTTAAAATCCGATCTCAGGGTTCTGGACTTCATGTGCCTGTCAGCATATGTCTGCCCGGTATGCAAGAATGTCCTTCGCGCTTATTTTGTGGGAAATATAACACCGGAAGCACTTAAGGAATATATGGAAAAAGACACCATGAAGTACGCCTACGAAATGGGAAGCACCCAGGGAGCGCAGTGGATAAAGCTGCGTGATCATTCTCATAAAGAGACCTGCAGTTGGCAGATAGTCGGGGCCATATCAAAAGGCATAGATAATTCGGTCAAGTCTTTTATCGATATCCATGAAGTTAAGATAAAGGATAAACAACTGCTAATAAGAGCAATAGAAGAGGGAGTAATGCCTGGATTCAAAAAAGTGCCTGACGAGATCGGAGCCGATTTGCCAATGTTGATTTTCAAAGAGAACGATCTTCTGGACACCAAGAATATGTCGTTTGATAAGAAGTGGGAGCTCCTCAGGAATCTCGGCAAGTGTATAGAAACAGTTCTTGAAACAATTAGATTACCTCAGTAACGTTGAAGCCAGATTTTCCCTCGCTTCGCGAGGTCGGGCGCAGCCCTAAAATCAGGCGTTTTCAGTTTCAGAATATCCCATTGAGCACAAGCTCTCAATATATAAGAGGTGATGTAAAATGGATCTCAATGCTCTACGAGTTTTCGATAGCATTCATTCACTCTCTATCACCGAAGAGGAGTTTTCCGATCTGGAGAGAGAACAGAAGGCCACGGATAGAACTGGCGTGTATATTCGATGCGTCAGGCAGGGCTATTCCATAGCCGTCAGCCATGATGAGAACCACAAAATCATAATCAGGGAAATAAAGAAAGATTTTCCTACACCGTGTAGAGTTCTGTTTAAGACTCTCATACCCTTCGATGAACTGCCAGAGGAGATATATACGCTTCATGCAATCGCGCAGTACAGGGCGCTGGATACCGATATGAAATTCAGATCCAATAACATGGAAGAGTTAAAGGACAGGATATGCGAGAGGTTCATTGATAACTTCCCCAAGGAGCTCGGGCGTTTTTACGATGACACTCACTACAACGAACTGCACTCTTATGATGAAGATAAGAGAGCTACATGGGGAGAGCTAAAGACAAAGCTCATCGAAAGACAGCTACGGGCTCTTTTCTGGCTTTTTGGCGAGGATTACGAGAAGTTTGAGAGAGAAGTTAAGGTTGCCAGGAAAAACGTCCCCAGGATCATCAAAGTCTTCGAGAGGAACAACAGAAGGATGGCTATCATCCAGAGGTCAGATGATTACGAGAAGAGAAGGGGAGGTATGATGTATAACCCCGCATGGTTCGAATCCGTGAAGGGCAATGTCCTTATGATCAGGTGCTTTAAGCCAGGCAATCCTCAGTACAACTATGTAGACCTTAACCGGGAAATGTATCTTCCGAATGGGATAGATGAAACTGCAGAGATATGGCTGGATGATGACCTTTTTGAGAAAATAGACTATCCGGAACTGAAAGTTTTTTCAAAACGGCTTTTCTCAGGAAGGGAGGCAGAGAATCTCAACGGCAAGAGATGGACTCTCCTTACAGCTGACGAGTTCAATAAAAAGCAGACTCTTCTACGAATTGAGGTGATGAGCGCGACAAGGCATCACCAGGAAGAGGAAGCGAAGAAAGCACTTGTAAAGAATATAGAGGCGCAGTTCAAAAAGGGAAAGGTAGTAAGACAGGGTATTACGTTCACGAAGAATAGCATAGAATGTGAAGGCGTTCTCGTTAAAAACGATAGGCTGGGTCATTTTGTGATGCGTAATAACATTCATCTCCAAAGGGAACCGGAGTTCTCGAAAATAGTAAAGGACTTCATTTGTTTTATTCTGAACATAGATGCAGTATGGAGCAACTATTCTTCTGGAGTGAATTACGTATGTAATTTCGCTGGAAAAGAAACAATACTGATCGGAAAAGTGAAGCTGTGTATTGAGAACCGGAAAAATAGCATTTTTGTAAATGACCACAGGATAGCAAAGAATGACCTTGTAGATGTAATATTCACAGCTCTGTTTCACAGGAATCAGAATGATTTCGATCAATATCTGGCATACAGTTCAAGGGTTAATCTGACACTGCAGAAGGTTCTCTCAGATGGTGGGATCTCATTTGAACTCAAGATAGATAAAACAACAGATAATGAGCTTCCAACAGATGAAGCTAAGATGATCCTTTCGCTGCCTTTACATCGCGAGAAGAATAAGAATTTCACCACTATCAATGGAACGGATTATCAGATACAGGATTTAAACGCGTTCTTTGATCTTGGGAAGGACATTAACAGCGCGAGGATAGGTTACGGAGGTGGCGGATATCTCCAGAGAACAATAAGGCTTCTGTATAAGGCGATCAAGGGGATATCACCAAAAGAGATCGGAGAAATAATAAAGAACGGTGAACAGGAATATGCAAGGTTACAGGAAAGAAGACGCCTGGAGAATGCAGAGAAGTTAAAGAAAGCAAACGGTTTCCTGGCAGAGGCAGTAAGGCTTAGTAAGGCCGAGAAGTTAAAAGATGGCTACTTAGTGGTCGGTAAGAGCGGGAAGCCATACACAGTTAACTCAAATACCCTTGCAGTGTACGATATGGAGAATGGCGGCAAGGGGAGATACTGTTGCATTGTGGATATGGGTACATCAACAGATGAAGAATGGGGACGCAAGGATGCCCTGGCTAAAAGACTCTTGATGTTAGCGCACGACCTCAAAGTAGCAGATGAAATTCATACGTTAGAATTGGAGCCAGAGTTATGAAGATTCTTATAATCGGGGCTGGCGGCATTGGATCGTATCTTATCGCAGAGGTTTGCAGGTTAATCGAGATAGAACAGATTGACCCAAATACGGATCTGGTAATTGCAGATAATGACCTGGCAGAAATGGAGCAGGTAAAGTACCAGAATTTCACTTTTGCGGAAGCCGGATTGAACAAGGCCCAGGCATTGGCAAAAAGGTTCAAGCACGTTGGCGTTACAGCGATAAAGGACAGAATAAAATCGGATAAACAGCTCAAAGGCTACGATCTCATATTTCTCTGCGTGGACAATGATCCAACAAGGGAACTGGTCATAAAATACTGTTTCTCAAAAAAAGTGGATTTCCTGGATCTGCGCTCTTCCGGAAGGACGGTATCAGCATTCCCAAAGTTAGAGAAAGCCAGTGATAATCTGAAGTTCGTTGATAGCAACGATACGGCCTGCTATTCTTGTCAGGACCGCGAAAACCTGCTAATGGGCAGGATAGATGAAGGGAATAAGATAGTTGCCCTTATTGGAGTTCAGATGATGCTGAACAAGTTCCGCGGGATGAATAACAGGGCGATTAACCTGGCAATATGAAACGCAATTCGTTCAAGGCGAGTGAGCAGGTTCAAACCCTGCCATGCGCATTCCCCTCGGTAGAGGAGAACATAAGGAGAGATCTAAATGGAACATGATTTGACAGACAGAATCCCCTTCAGGATAGAAAGCAAGCGAGGGGACGATACTCTCGGAACGAATACGAAAACCGGGACGGTATTAACTGATTTCGAAGCAACAGAGAAAGGAGTACCGTTTCAATCCGGCGTCCCCAGGGACAAGATACTGGAAGCAATAGAGAAGGCATTGAAACAGGAGAAATGGGTCTGTGTGGAAAAGAAGGATGGAACCACTGAGCTCCTAACGCAAAAGGATATCCCGAAGGTCCAGGATGAGAATGCCATTGAACCGGCAGTCATGGTCAATAGCGGAAATCGGGAGGATACATCACAGCCTCCAAAAAAGGAATGGGAAGGAGATTTAAAACCTATGCAGGTATCAACAAAGAAACCAGGGGTTACAAATCAAACGATAGATCCGGTTCATGCGAAGCAAAAGGAAGAATGGGTCAGCAAGTTCGCAAATATAAAAAGCGCAACAGCAACCCACAAGGGCAAAGGTGGTTAACATGGATCTCAAGACACTGTTAAAGAAGCTCAAAGAGGATAAAACGAGAATCATGATAAACGGGCTCGGCTCAGGAGACATCAGGGGCTTGATTATGGAGGTTCAGGATGACTATATCGTCTATGAACTCTGCGATGCGCAAAAGGAGAAGCATTCAGGGAAAGAGAAGGTAAAAAAGGAGGTCAAATACATACCGATCTCAAGCATTTTTGATATGAGTGAAGGCGAGAAGGAAAATGTTAATGTTCCAAACCTGTCCACCTTTAATAAATAATCAATCTATTTTTCGTAGAACACGAGCAGTTATTCAATAAACAGGATTATCGACGACGTTAAGTGGACGGCAGGGTCCAAAATGGAGATTGAAATCGATTGCTATGGATTGAAGTTGAGCATTAAATTTGTTAAATTCGCATCATGTTAACATCTCTTCTTGAAATGGCAAAATTAGAGATCGTCTTTTACTGAAGAACGTGAAAGTAATCAAGCAGTATTTACAAACGACTGATAGAGGACAGCCAGGCTTTCACGCCCTCTGAGCTGAACGTTGTTTCAAATTCCGCTTCCCTGATGTAATTGATCTTCCAACCTTTGCTGAACGCTGCCCGTATCTCAGCCTGAGTCACTCTCCTTGGCCCGTATGTTCCCGGCTCATGCTCACTGAAACAGAGCATGAAATATTTACTGTCAGGATAGAGCGCAGAATATAAATTTGCAGCAAAAATTGGTCGCTCCTCATCCGAGAACACATGAAACAGACCGCAGTCTGCATAAACCATCGGCGCAGTATCAACATTTCAAAAATCATGGGTTTCAACTAATCCGGACTCATGTAACATACTATATAACGATGTTATATGAGATATGCTGCCTGGGTAGCGATTATTAGGTCTATTTTCACAAAATGTAAAAATAACTCGCACTTTGGCTCTTGAAAACGCTACAAAAAAAGCACAAGTATCCTCTTCAGGTTGTTTTCTGAAATTCCAAAATGCACCATTTTCCAAACCGATGAAAATAATAGTATTATATTCGAGACCTTTGCTTTTATGTATTGTCATGAGAGGGAGGGAATCTTTTCCTCTCAAAGATTCAACAGATTTTACCCAATTGTCATATGATTCAAATTCTTTCCATAAATATTTGGATAATTCATTAATTTGTTGGATGAAGAATGTACCCTGCTTATATTGAGGATAATGATTCAAAAATTTTTCTTTGCCAAAAAAATCTATTATTTTATATAATCCTGATATCAATTCTTTTTCATTAGTTATGCCTAAGAATAATTTGTAAATTTTTTCAATTTCTAAATTGAATTTTTGATCAAATAATCTCAGTTTCTCGTAATCCGAATCTTCGTCCAAATAGAATGATTTCATTAATTTTGTAAGTTCGCGTGTATTCAACCATTCTTCTTTTGCACTTTTAGAGATGGCACACATAATTACATCCAATAGTATTCTGACACATTCTTCCGATATCAAGTCTTGTAGCTTACTTTCATTTCTTATCTTTACATCATATTTTGCCATTTCATTGATCAAATTGCCACAATACTCGTCTGGTAATTGTTTTACAATGATGCAAATATCATTAGGATTCAAACCATCATCATCAATCCATTTTTTTATTTCATGTGAAATGACTTCTGCCTCTTTTTGGCTATTCTTGAAGTTCCATATTTCGCAAACTCCATCTTCATCGTCCCAACCTTCATGTGCAGATATGTTATTATTATCACCACTTATATTTTCTATCAGTATCTTTTGTATTTCAATAAGTCTGGGAGCTGAACGATAATTCATTAATAATTCACATGTTTCGGCATCAAAATCGTCTTTAAATTTATTAAATACTTCTACATCTGCTCCTGCCCATACCATTATCCTTTGTTTTTTATCGCCGACTGCAGTTAATATCGTATTTGTATTAAAAAAACATGTTTTAATAAGATCATATTGATATGTCGTAGTATCCTGAAATTCATCTAAGAAAACATGACTGTAAGATAAAACAAGAGCGGTATGAATTTTCTTATTTTCTCGTATCAAAAACTCACTTAATCTTGAAATCATTGAGAATGATAATTTTGATTGTGTCTCAGACCCTACCTTTAAACCATTCATCCAAACTCTGAATATTAGGGCATTTAAATCCCAATTTGAACCAGAATCTAGAGGCAACCTCTTAACTGATAGATACTTCCAATATTCTTTTTCTTCGCTCTTCAAATTCAACTTAGGAACTGGCCTAAGCGAACCAAAATATTGATCAAACATTTTTTTATCGTCAAAAACGATCTCATAGTTTTGGGACGGCCTATAATCATTTGGCAAAGCTTTCCTAAAATGATCAAGAATTCCTTTGGCAAATGAATCATAAGTGAGTGAAACAAATCTTTGAGCTAAATCATCCCCACATCTCTTTCTAACTCTTTCTGCAAGATTTTTTGCTGCATCTTTCTTGAAGCTAATAGCAAGTATCTTTCTTGGCCATTTACAAGTATTTGTTTGCAGCAAAAAACAAGCTCTTTGAGCAAGTAGTTCTGTTTTTCCCGCTCCAGGGCCAGCAAGTACACAATAATTTTTCGATGATTTAACTGTCTCCAGAGCTTTTTTTTCCAAATCTAAATCATTTACTGGTTTCCAATCAACTGGAGTAATTCTCAAATTTAATCACCTATGTAGCTACTTGTTTTAAAGAAGAAAAAGGATCATTTTTTAGCTCGGATGCAATTGCATTAACTACTTTTTTTAGTGATTCAGGCATATTTTCTTTAAACGAGGAAGTATCCAGCATTGTCATTGCGAGAATGTGGGTCCCAGGTTTTCCTCGGTCAAGGAATAAATAAGGGTACCACAACATCAACTCTTTCTCAAAATCTTGATAAGAATTTCCATTTCCACCACTTTCTTTCAATGTATGTCTAATACATGTCTCTATTTTTTTAGTGTATCCATTATTATCAGTTTCTTTGTCTGGTATACGAGGGCCTTCTCCGGTTGGTACAGTTCTCTGGTAGTATTCCTTGAAGGCTTTTAGCATTGAAAAGTCAAGATCTAGAGGAGATGAAAAATATACTCCATAACTTTCAAGGTGTTGTACCCAAGACATCATTGTTTGTCCGTCCTCCTTTGAATTTAACGGCCATGTGTGCATAGAGTCAAGATCAGATTGCGTAAGACCACTTTTTCCACAAATATCATCAAATGATATACCATTTTCTATAAGTTGATTTATTACATATTTTATTATCCCCCAACCTCCTGTCGCACGTTCAGAGTCTAAATCAAGAAGAGTAATAAAAGGTATTTCAATCTCACTTAATAATTTCCAAAAATGATTGACGAATCTGCCACCCAATGGAACAACGCATATTCCACACGAGTCTATCTTTGAACCAAGAGTTTCTATCGCTTTTGGAATAATGATAGATTCTGTGTCTCCTTCACCAAATACGACTAATCTAGCAAAGTATATTTCGGGATAACAAGTAACTGCTTCTTTTACATACTTGTGTGCATCATCTACTTTATCAGGTAGTAAGATTTTATTTACTTTTGTACATAAATTCTCTTTGCTTATTCTCAAATGGCGAATTGATTCGGGTTTAATTCTTTTTACTATTGAAGGAGAATGAGACGTCAGTATCACTTGAGAATTCTTTTTCTTA
This sequence comes from Candidatus Methanoperedens sp. BLZ2, assembly GCF_002487355.1. Classification (GTDB taxonomy): domain Archaea; phylum Halobacteriota; class Methanosarcinia; order Methanosarcinales; family Methanoperedenaceae; genus Methanoperedens. Next base: position 51,084 of record NZ_NTMG01000074.1, read on the forward strand.
GAGATTTGATCTAGGTTGTCAATTATCCTCCCTAAAAGTTGAGGTGCTATGTGGTTCTCTGGTTCTTCAACAGCTAGAATGGTTAAAGCTGGAGGCAATAAATTAAATGCCTTTTCTTCAGCACTTTCAGTTTGAGATATAAATTCAATCTCAAGCAATGAATTCACTAGAGACAAATAGAATAAGGATTTTAATCCTTCTCCCAAGGAGTTAATATTGTAAGACTTTGGAATTTCCGTAGGAGAAAACTCAATATCAATTTTGTTCAAAATACTATTTAAATCGCTATTTGTAAATTTAATTTTGGTTTCTGTGTATCTGGAATCTTTATGAAAAGACTGCCACTGAGTCTGAATAATCGTTTGTACTTGTTTAACTCCAACTTGATTATCAAAGATAGAGTTAACGGGTTTCATATTATTGTTAATTTGCTCATTGATATCCTTAGGCCAATTAATCCCATTTAGAATTCTCCAAAGTATAGTACCAGAAGCATTTTTCAACTGGTGCGAAGGTTCTCTTACAGCGGGAACATAAATCATTTGAATATTTGATCTTATATCACTTACTTTCGCAGGAGATCTATTATCTTCATTCCCGTCATCTTCTTCTCTTGATACAGTTATAAATGATAGTTTCGAATCGATGTCACCATCAGGCGTATTATTTTTTTTCCAACAAGCATCTAATCGAATTCTGATATAAGGATCACCGTCAACATCCTCTACGACCATTCTCTGAAATAAATTAGGCACAGTTTTCTCAGCTGCCGTTTTGTCAGTCACTAATTCAGGGAAGGAAATAATAGCTTCAATGATTAGATCATTTTCATCTATTTCCTCGGGTTTTTTTCCCATAGGTACATGGAAATCGGATCTTTTGATTTCCCTCTCTTCTCCATTCCTGCCAAATAACTTTAGTAAGGCCCCTAATATCGCGGATTTTCCACTGCTATTAGCACCAATTATACTAGTTAAATTATCAAACTCAATAGTTTCCTCATCTGACCCGAAACATCTGAAGTTTTTAAGAATGAGTTCTTTAATTATCATATTTATCCCCTATTCAAATTATTTAAATTTCAATCACATGAACAAATTGTGAGCATTAAAAGGCGGCACTGTATAAATATCTTGTGCGTATCGTAAATGTAAGCTACGATTTGAGGTTTAAGACAAGAATTTCCGGAATTTTTTACTAATGTTAGCGCGAACTCCCCATCCCGCAGACATAGTATACACTGTGGATGTACTATGCCTGTTTAGGGCGTTTTTCAGGAATATATAAAATTTTTTCCGGTTATATTCACGATATTCCATAAATAAGCAAGTTTTTCTGCATTTTTCCCTTCATAAGTTCATCCAGCCGTTCCTGCGTGTACCCGAAGGGCAGCAACATGCTCTCCGCAGCCCGCAGCAAATGTTCATAGTATTTCGCCCTGTCGTACTGTGTGTCATCGTCTGCAAGTTCCGGTATCATAACCCGTTTCTGCCAGCTTCTGGATTTATGATCTGTTATTATATAGCGAATACTCTGCCCCGCCAGTGTCTCTATACCTTCCTGTTTAAGTTGCTTCATGGCAGCCAATTGGTTATTGAACTGCCTGTACTCATCGCAGCCTCTGGATACATGTGTCTTGAATATCAGGTCAGAAAATTCACAATCATTACCAAGCACTTTTCTTGTATATTCCCGCAATAAACCGATAGCTTCAGGTATCTTCATGTAAAATTCGGAAGCGTTTTTTGCTTCTGCAAGCTTTCCAAGCATGGCGTCCTGCAGGTTACTGATCAGCTTTGGAGTATCGCTCCGTCTTGTTTCAATGCCCCGCACTTTCAGCTTGCCGTTTGTCATTACCCCATAATATCGGTTCAGAGCACCAACTCCATTTGATTTATCAGGCAGGAACACGATCCACCTGAACTCGCCTTTAAGCTCAAGAGGTATGCCGATTTCATGGGATGCAAGTTCACAGAGTTTCTCAGGTTCGCGCCCTTTTACCCACAGACTATCCACTATGCCGTGCAGTATCTCAAAACCCATGTCGTCTGCAAGCTCTATTGTGCGAAGCAAGATATCCCGTCCATATGCTGTTATGGATTCATGACATTCTATTCTCCCAAACCGCGCTTTGTTAAATCCCATGTAACCAAAGCTTGTCACAAGCAGCCATTTGAGTATGTTCTGTTTCATCTCGTATTCTTCTGCTCTCAACGGGAACTCTATAATGCGTCTCTTGTAGGTCATCCGCCTTTCTATCAAAGGCTTTAGAACACGCGGGATTAATCCTATATGCTGCTGGCAGATGTTGTAGTGCGTAAACGGAACGCGCTTTTCCGAATCCGGGCAGCATCCGCATAACACTGTTTCAGGCGATATGTTGTGTTTCACCATGATATTTGGGAAAAGCGATGTGAAGTCTATCTCAAATGCGTTCTCATGCAGTCCTACTTTCGGCTCTATAACTAAAGCACCCCTGTCAGCAATGAGGAGTTCCTCAGCCGTTTTCCAGTATTCTGCAAGGTTGCGCTTCCAGGGAACGAGTACGCCATCACGCAGAGCCTGATTAACCTGAAGTGCCGTCACAGCACTGCCGGGACTCAGGCGCGATAGCTCCTGCATCGGTATCCCTGTTATGCGGGAAAGGTCGATCAACCCAAGCAGACCTCCTTCCCTGAAAACAAAGATTGATCTGTCAAGATGCAGCCGGCCTGAGAGCATATAGCCTTTCGGCTTATAGATTATCCTGCCGTAGCTGAAATACGATTTTCCACTTCCTTCTGGCAGGATATCTTTCTCTCTTCCAAGCTGAAGATCGATATCATGAAGCGATGCGCGGTAATGCAGATACGGCAGTTCAAAACTATCTCCTTTTTCTGTTATTATCAGGTCCGGGTTAGCACGAGCGACTTCGCGATTGAGTTCAGCGATCATTTCTCCTTCATCCTTATTTTCAATAAAGGTGTTCCCGAGGGTAATCCTGCTGATAGGGTCGCCCATTGTGATAATTCCTTTTTCCCTGCCTGGCGTTACCGAGAGTTCCATGCTTACAAGCTCAGGTATTTCATAATCAATGGAATACTGGCTGTCATCGAGAACATCTCCTTTGAGTCTTGCCATGGGAAACAGTCCATGTTCAAGCATATACTGCCTGACGGGATCGAGATCTATATTGTACAGGCTACATCCCTTCGCCTCAAGCATATTGGCAATCTCATAAACTGCATTCGGTTCTATGGTAGCAGATATTACTTTTTCAGGTCCTTTGCCAAGCCAGGTGCTCTTCTCTTCGTAATTTGTGTGTTTAACACCGGGCAGGCTCGCTACCAGGGACAGAAGTTCGGGTTTGCACGAAATGTATATCCTCGGATAGAATACCTCACGGACTGGCCTGCAGACTGCCCCATCTTTAATCCATCTTGTTATCGTGCTATTCTCAGGATTATATCTCACGTCCAGCAGGAACATTCGGTTTCGCCTCCTGCAATGAAATGATTTCTTTCTCTTGCTCAATTAAAATAGATAGGAAAACAGCTTGCATCAGGTCAATTGTGGGTGTAACAGTACAGGAGGAAGCGTGCTTTCTTGCCTTGTTCATGAGGTTATCGAACGCATCCTTATCCTCACCGTGCAGAGCCATTCTGAATACCGAAAGCTCTGCTATCATTTCCTCAAGCAACATCCGAAAGCTAGGCACTGTTCTTCCCATATGCATCACCTCCTGTAAAATCCGTAAATCTCATCTGCCCAGACGGGACTGGGAAATACTCATAAACGTGGCCGTTATCGAATAGCCTTATGAGGTTCTTTGAGGGCTGCTCGATGAGTATCACTCTATCGGCCCTGGATGCAAGAAGCATATCCCCATACCATTGCCCACCGAAACTCGTGACGGCTGCAATGATGCCAGAGGATGCAGTCAGAAGTTTTAAAAATTCAAGTAATGGTTCGAACAGTCTCATTCCGTCTGAACCAGAAAACAGGGAAGGCAGATAGGATATCGCGAGGACCGCGGGATTCCATTGCTCAACAGCATCCTTCAGTCCATGTATCAGGGCATCCATCTGATACTCGGTAAAAGCACGGGCGACATGAATGCGGGAGAGTACCTTTTTTGGCTCTGTGCCGATGGATTTTGCAATCCTTAATAAGGAGTAGGGATTAAAACTGTTTCCCCCGTCCACAAATAAGGCATCCCTGTCTAATGATACAACAGAGGCTGCGCACAGGCGGAATAAAACATCGGGCACCAGACTGGATGAAACCTCAATTACTGTGATGCATGAGGGTTTAAAATCCCGAAGGTCAATACATGGCAATACCGGGAGACTGCGGGAGCTAATGCAGAAAGACATATCGTTCAGATCCAGAGGGGAATAATAAGATAGGATGGATAAGCTTAAAAACAATTTGAGAGCGAAGTGAAAGTATTCAAGTGTTTGCCAAGTTAGAAGGCATAGCCATGATTATTAAGAGTGAAGAGAAGATAAAATAAGAATATGAAACTTATGAGCAAAAATTCGACCTGCGTCAGCCAGCACATAAACGCGCCTCGCGCAAAAGTCTATCCCGCGCTTGTCGACGCGAACGCGATCGCTAAGTGGAAGGTGCCGACCGGTATGACCTGCTTCGTGCATGAGTTCGACGCCCGCGAAGGTGGCTCGATCCGGATCTCACTCACGTACAACGAGCCCACCGGAAAAGGCAAGACGACCGCGCACACCGACACGTACCGCGGCCGCTTCGTGAAGCTCGTGCCGAATGAAAAGGTTATCGAAGTGGACGAGTTTGAGACAGCAGATCCCGCTCTGCGCGGCGAGATGACCGTCACGATTACTCTCACCGATGCAGACGGCGGCACCGATGTCCTTGGGGTGCACGAAGGACTGCCACCCAGCCTGTCGACCGCCGACAACGAAGCAGGCTTGCGAATGGCACTTGCGAAACTGGCGGTGCTAGTCGAGGGGGCCTAGGAATAGCCAAACAAAAACATCAAGAACCTTATCAGAATTCATTAAATGATATGAATTTCAAGGAATAATGGTTACTATTGTCCGTACGCTCCAATCACCGCATCCTTCATGCGCTCAACAAAAGCTTCGCGCATTTCAGGCACGGCTCATGCCTTGCGGTCATTGTCGCTGCTGGCTGTGGCGACACTCTTTCGCTCTCGCTCCAGAGAGTCGCCGGATTCGGCTATCATATCGCTTTAACTCATCTCGTTTTTACTGCAAATAGGCGCGCGTGGATATCTGATTGAAGGGGCAGGAAGTTACTATTGTAATGGGGCAGCCGGAGATATTGAGATTGAGCCTGCCCTTATGTATGACTCTATTCATCAATGATTGGCCGCTGTTGCAGCGTGCGGGATTAGGCGTGGCCTCACCACACTATTCCTATTGCAAATGTTCGCTGTATCGCATCCACAGAAGATGCTCTTGACCTCTGCATTTCATTGTCCTATAACCAGCCTTTTCTTCCTTCCATATGCGGTCTTGCCATATGTATAAATTATATTCCTCTATGAGACGGCTTGCAGCTTCCTGGCGAACTCCTCTCCATAGTTTCGCGCATATGCCAGATATATCAAGTGAAGCAATTCAAAAAGGATACTATTTTCATGAAGATTCCTTTTCTTCTTTTATTGGTGTATTTAATATTTCAATCAGATCATCGACTTTTTGTTTAGGAAAGTATTTCTGGTATCGGCTCAAGATAACATCAACCATTATAATGTACATCTCATAGGCAGTACTCAATATAAAAATCTCTTCATCGATTAGTCGTTCGTTTTTATATAATGACGTAGCTATTGAAGGATGTGAATGCAGCGATATGATGTCTGACAACTCGTGGAACACATCTTTCATATACTTCTCTTTATATAACGTACCATAATCTATTTGCCAGTGAATGAATGATGGAGAGAACCATTTTGCAGAAGAATAATTTTTTTCATTAATTAGATTGAAAATCTTTTTTGGGTATTTTTTTTCCTGAAGGTAAGACCTGAAACCTTCGTAATCCATCGCTGCATACCATTTTATATTCTCGTTGAATATAGATCTCTGAATACACAATTGTTGAAGGTCGCCCCATCTTTTTATCTCGTTAGGATGCTGATGAAAGTACAATACCATTTGAGCAGATTCAACAATAAAACGCAGAATTGCCTGTGACTCAGAGTATTTGCGATAATTATTAAAATCAATGATTGTATGGATCAAGATACTATTGTTCAATAAAATTGCAGACAATACACTAAACAGGTCTTTATTCTCATCTCCCTCTATTTTATTGATGTCCAAGTCTATGACATATACTGTTTTTTCAGAGAGTCCAAAATATCTTTTTGCCAAATCAAAATAGAAATTCGTTCTCTTTGGGTTCTGCTTTCTTTCAGTCTGATATTCCTTCACGAGATCATCTGGGAGTGGACAATTTGCTTCATGGATAATTTTCTGTCCGTTATGTATCGGCAACTGAATAAAACCCTTGGTTTTAATTTCCTGAATATTAACTTTGTCGTTATCCGATGATTCTAGCATGTCGATGATTTTATCAAATGTGTTTTTGTCAAGCACCTTCAACATTGACAATAGTAATAAGTGCATTTCGTTGGCAGTTTTTTCAGGAATAAAGGTCCGAATCTCATTGAATATTATTTTCAAAACGATTTCAGTGAAACTCAATGCTGTCATTAGGTTTTCTAATTCCACTTCAATGTCTTTTTCCAATGGTTCAAAAAGAGTGAAAGAAGGGTGCACGTCGTTGCTGAGGATATTGTAATAATTGCGCAAATTCCGTTTCTGTTCATAGTTTGTTAAACCATGAATGTATTTTTCATAATCGATATTCGAGCATATGAAAATCGGATCAAATGTAAGTGATCTTTTGTAATATTCTTTAGTTATATGGGAAGTATCCCTATATCCTCTATTTTTGATTAGTTCCTCATATCCTTCAAAAGTTAAATGACTATATTCGTTATACGTTTTCTTATCAACAACCTTGTTCATCAATATCCCCTGAAAATCAATCCATCTCCTAGCCTCATCTGGATATTTGTCAAAATATTGAATCAGCAGCGTTATTTCCATCATGGTTCTCAATATGATGCTTGCTCCGCGATAATTTCTTTTTGTGTTCATCATAATCACGGAATCGGAAAGGCTAAAAAGTTGCCAATGCAGATTAATTATAGCGGTGAGTTTTGGATTGTTTAAGTTTATTGATTCCAACATCTCCCTGTCGATTTCCTTGATTGCAATTGGATATTTTTCATGATATATTAGCAGGATCATGTAGATTTCATCATATTCCTGCTCATGTTGTGTATAATTCTCAGTCATTGTGTCCAATTATCCTTATTCAAATATCTGATTTAACATTGTATAATATTCATTCAATTTATATCAATCTGCCGTCACTGTGTAATTAATATTAGACTTGTTGTGAAATAACTCATATATCGCTATGGTACAACGGTTTTTAGGCTTTACGCAAAACGGCTGTTAATATCTCCTTATCTAACTTATAATGCCATTCATATATATAATAAATATTTCTGAAAAATAATCATTTCTTCCAGTCATATAATCCATCTCTTCCCAGGTACTTACCTATATCCACCACGCTTTCTGGATTATTCAGGAAATCATCGAATTCAAATGTTTGGTATGAACCACTTGAGTTTGATATTACCTTTCCAGATGGTGATAATATCAAATAAGAACCTTTCATATCCTCGTTGGACTCAAAAACGGGTTTAGTCCCTCCTGTTAAGCGGATATGTTTGTGTCGGTTAATAAAATCGTTGAATTCCTCATCCGTGATAGCAAGTTCTTTCACACAATTATCATTTTGTCCTTTTATGTGAAGCATTTGGAATGCTTTCCATCTATGAGGATTCATCCGATGGATCAATTGATGCATATTCTCGCGATATGTCATTTTCGTGACGGTAGTGTTAACTTTCAATTTTATACCCTGTTCATGAATAAGGTCAGAAACTTCTATTGCATGGCTTACATGCTTCCCTTTACCCCTTGCAAGCTCAGCTTCCTTCAAATTGCTGATCGAGTCAACGGATATGCCTATCCAATCCGTGTACTTCCCGATCTCTGCTATGTTTCGGTCATTGATAAATGAACCATTGGTAACAATGGAAGTGGTAAATCCAAGAGCGTGCGCCATCTTAAGCAGTTCATAAAAAAGAGGATGTAAAAATGGTTCGCCCCCTACGAAATTAATTTTCTCGATGTTAATATCATCTGTTTTAGAATCTTTCAGCTTATTAAGTACGGAAAATGCCTCATTAAGATCCAAAATTTCAGTATCAAGTCTCTGGACATAACAAAACTTGCATTTATAGTTGCATTTTGCGGTTATGTGCCAATTTATCGATTTTATTGTTCTATCTTTCATCAAACCATAATCGGTATTGAAAAATATAATAATTCTTTAGTTTTATCAATAGTATTATAGATAAAACTATAAGTTAGTAGAATTAATGTAAAGATAGTATTTAGAGAGTTGTGCAATAAATGTCCGAAGAAGAAATTATTCACGTTATGAGTGCAGGAGCAAGTGTACACCTGACCTTTCCTGTTGCAGTTAATGAAATATCCAGGGCAACAAAGGTCTATGTCATTGTCGAAGATAGAGTGTATCAAGATTCAGAGGTTAAGGATAAACAGGAAATGCGTGAAAAAATCAGAAATTCAATAAATGAACTCAAAAAAATCGCATCTCCTTTTGTTAAAAATGGCATTCATGAAAAAAGGATACCTAAAGATACGCTTGAATATATTCGGAACGCGGTCATAGAAATTTATACTGAAAACCGAGATGCTAACTTCTTCTTTAATGTTTCAGGGGGTACAAAACAACTATCGATTGGTCTTTTTTTGATGGGATTATGGATAGAAGCGGTTCCATATCTTGTTGATCAGGATTTAGATGCAACAAAACTCTCTGTTCCAAGAATCCACATAAAGGATCTTACAGAAAATCCTAACCGCGTATTGATATTAAATATACTCCAAGAACAAAAGTCCAAACGATTATCAAGAAAGGATCTTTTCGATAAGGTAAAACAAGAATATATACAAATAAGAAAACCTAAGGAGAAAAGGGAATTGAAACAAGGAATTTTTAATGCTCTTGTAGAGAATTTAATTCAATGGGGTTTGATATATGTAAATTACAGGGAAGGAAGTAAGAAAGAGAAAGTATATCAAATAACTCCTGATGGAGAATTTACATTAAACTTTGTCAAGTTAAAACAGAATACAAGTTAAATCCACGAATGCAGTCTCACCAGTTCATTATTTTAATATATATTGTGCTTTTTGTCAGCTATTCCTGCCACTCCAGCTTCTTCGATTACTTATGAGGGTAAAATCGCATCTGAGATGCTGGCTGAAGTCCGTGAATGGGATAAACAGGAGAAGGCTGCTGGGTTCACCCTGGATATCTTTATCGCGCCATAACCAAATAAAAAACAATGTATAATCAACGAACGGATACATATTAAATGCCAGTATTAAGCATAATTGTATGCGGTATGCTTGAAGATGAACTCGCATATGTTCTCTCAAGCGATAGGGAGCTTGTCCAGTTGATACTTGTAGAGAACGGTGAACATTTCGGGCTGCAAAGGAAACTAAAATCCCTGGGATGCTTTCCAACGCTTATTCCACTGGATAGAGTTCTGGAAATCCTGATTCGAGAAAACAACCAAACCCTTCCGACAATCCTGAAACCACTCTGCCGCTTTAATTTTATCAAAAAAATCGTCAGCAAAATGGAAAACCAGCATAAACCAAAAGTAACAGTTGTAGCCAATATGTTGAGACGGGGACTACATGCCGATGTTGAAATGGTAAGAGTAGAAGTTTACAGGAAAATCATGGAAATGTCCCGGTTTTCAGACAGGATTCTCATTTTCTACGGCACATGTGGGCATTCACTTTCGAACCTGGAAAAAGATTTTGAAAATCTTGGGTGCCAGCTTTACTTCCTGAAAGACGAAAAAGGTGAGATTGTTGAGGATTGCATCAGCCTGGCGCTCGGAGGGAACGATGTCTATGCACGATCCCTAGTCAATGGCGAAGGTACTTTTTGCCTTACCCCGATGTGGGCTTCAAATTGGGAGGAGAAGTCGAAAGATAATGCGATTCTTTCACCGGAGTCTGATACAAAGTATCTGAAGCTGTACGGAAGAGCTGCAAAGATCAATACAGGGCTTTCGTATGAACCTGACTTTGATAAAAATGTCCGGGATTTTGCGCGGTTTTTCGATTTGAAGATCGTGGAACTTCAGGGGAGTAAAAAGATAGCGGAACAAAGTTATCAGAACGCTAAAAGGTTTCCTCGAAAAGATGGGACGAATATTTAGTTAGCTTTGATCATATTATTAGGTATGAAGAGAATTGTGCAAAAAAAAATCGAGCAGTATTGCCAGGAACACACAAATCCGGAGTCAAAGCTTCTTCATGAACTTGTAACTGAGACTTTTGCACATACAGCTTTTCCAGAAATGGAAATAGGACATCTTGAGGGAGCATTTCTTAGGATACTGGTGAGGTTACTTCGAGCAAAACGAATCCTTGAATTAGGAACATTTACAGGTTACAGTTCGCTTGTTATGGCAGAAGGATTACCCGATGATGGTAAGCTGATCACCTGCGATATTGACCCTGAGACTACTCAAATCGCCAAAAAATACTGGAGCAGGAGTCCACATGGGAAGAAGATTGAACTCAGGTTCGGTCCTGCCCTTGAAACACTCAAGACTATTGAAGGTCTCTTCGACTTAGAGCCTGTATGAAAATTCCTTTTTTATGAAATGGAAGAACCTCTTCGAGCCAATCGCTTAAGCATTAAATGGATCATACCAGCATAAATCATTGATTCACTTGATTCTGACAATCCTTCGTAGTCTTTACTCAAACGCCTATAACGACCCAACCATCCAAATGTACGTTCTACTACCCATCTTCGGGGAAGAACCTGAAAACCTTTTACATCATCACTACGCTTTACTATTTCCAATACCCAACAGCAATGTTCTTTGACCCAACCAATCAATTTTCCCGCATAACCACCATCAGCCCAAATCAGGCTCATACGAGATGATTTTCCAATATATTTTTCCAGAACAAGCTTGGCTCCATCTCGATCCTGTATATCGGCAGCATGCACTATTACCATGAGCAAAAATCCCATCGTATCCACCAAAATGTGGCGTTTTCTTCCTTTTATCTTCTTACCAGCATCATAACCACGCACACCGCGAGTTTCAGTTGTTTTTACTGATTGGCTATCTATTATCGCTGCGCTTGGTTCTGGTTGGCGACCATCAGCGATTCGCAATTCACTCCTCAAATCAGTATTTATTTGTTCCCAGATCCCTTTCAAACGCCAGAGACGGAAATAATGGTATACGGTGCTCCAAGGTGGGAAGTCATGGGGCATCATGCGCCATTGGCAACCTGAACGCAATATATAAAAAATAGCATTAAATATTATTCGAACAGCATGTTCACGTTTTCTGCCTCGTTTTGTTTTTGGTTTTGGAATGTGAGGTTCAACCTTTTGCCAATCCTTATCGGATATATCAGACTGATATGATATCATAAATAAATTTACCTTAGCATCAAAATTGTTGAACTAAATATTTAAAATTTTTTTATTAAATATAAAAAATTGATATATTCTATTGTTTTTGAAAAGTTGGATTATTGAATTGTTATTTATAATTAAAATAATATGAAAAATAATTATTTGACCTGACATTGTAAAATTTATTTTTCAGACAGGCTCTTAGTTTTTATCGACGCTGACAAAGTGAATTATATTAATTATTGGGAATTGTGCTTACCAAAAATCCGATCTGGTGGTCTATTGGTAATTGATAATGTGCTCTGGAGTGGATCGGTTCTTAACCCGGAAGATGAAACTGAAAGAGCAATAGATGAATTCAACAAACATGTATATTCTGATAAACGTGTGGAAGTGGTAATGCTCCCGATTCGTGATGGTGTAACTCTTGCCTGGAAATTCTAAAGCGGAATGATCAGGATGCCGTATATTGCTAAAAAAAATCTGGAAAAATGCAGATAATAGAGATTGATATGTTACGTACACGAATGTTGGGGAGAAAAATATTTGGTCCTTCATTCGATTATATCCTTTTCCTTCGCCCTCGACAGTGGCCTATTCTGACCTTTCAGTTGATTGTTGGGATATTTACTGCTCCTTCGGTCGCCGCGACCATTTCCCGGGGATCATTTGAGACATTTTCATGGAGCAGTCTTCTGATAGCTTGGCTGGCATGGGTTGTCTGCCTGAATGGAGGCACACTGGCTTTTAATAGCGCTTATGATCGCGATGAGAAAGATATTGCTTATCTGGTCAAGCCACCAATCCCACCTAACCATCTGGCGACCTTCTCCTTTATTTTAATGGCGATCGGCGCAGGTCTTGCTTTTCTTGTAACGCCGGCCTTCGGTCTGGTTACAGGAGGATGTGTCATAATGTCTGTCCTCTATTCTCATGATGCATTCCGCTGGAAGAGCATTCCTGGCGGCGACCTGGTTATTAATATAGTGGGTTACGGCGGGTGCACGACACTCTCAGGGATAATGATCGGGCAGGTTATTCTGGGTGCTATATCTGTCAGCCCGGACCTGGCAGGCTGGTTACTGATCGTGGGATTTGGCCTCTTATTTGGATCATTCTATCCTTTAACCCAGATCTACCAGCTGGACTCAGACCAAGAACGAGGCGACTTGACCCTGGTCGCTGCCATTGGTGCAGGCAAAGCCCTGATCTTGGCCATCGTGCTAGGTATTGCGGCGGGGATATTTCTCCTTGGAGCCTCCTGGCTATGGAATGATGCTTTCAGACCGATCCTTCCATTACTGGTGGCTTTGATGATTTGGATAGTAATGCTGGCAGTCTGGCATTTCAAGTCTGCCAGAATGAATGCGGCTGCTCATGAAAAGGGTATGTATATTGCTCTGACGGTCTGGGCGGTGATCGACATTTCCATTTTAATCAGCAGGTACGGATATGTGATGTAATTTAATTCAATGAATAAAACATCGTGGCACAACATCAACAAAGTTAAACTAAATAGAATGAGGTTTTGAACTTTTTTTTCAAAGAGTTTCTCATCACAACACTCTATTTCCTCTTCTTCGATTCATGCAGTCTCTGCAATTCTTCGATCTGCTTTATCTTATCTGCAATTTTTTTCTCTTCAGGAGAAATAATATGTTTCCTGTGATTTTGGGATTGCTGTGATTCGTTAACTTTTGGCTCCTTCGACTTTAACGCATCCCTCCTCAACTGGCTTCGGACTCTATCAAGCGCCGCACCTGGAATATCATCAGACTTTTTCTGGGATTTTGTCTTCTTTGGCACATAGGGAGGTTTGCCCAGTAATTCATACAAAATCATCAATGCTGCATGCTTATCCAGCGGATTGTTGTGGTTACCGCATTTTGGCGATTGGATGCAGCTAGGGCAGCCGTCGCTGCATGGACAGGATTCGATGGCTTTTAGTGTGACATCAAGAATATCGGATATAATTTCAAATCCTTTTTCGGCATATCCTACTCCGCCGCGATGTCCATCATATACAAATATCCCGCAATTTCCATCGAGGTCATTGTGACCGGGCGTAGAGACGCCGCCGACATCGTTCCTGTCAGCGAGGAGACGCAATGGATACATTGCTATCATTGCATGCTCGATAGCATGAATACCGCCGGGAAAATCGAGGTTATGCTTTTCAACAAGGTCGGTAAATCTATCCGGCAATTCGACCCAGAGTGCGACTGTTTCAAGGGAGAGCCTGGGCATCTCAAGAGCCTCCTCTCCAATTACAGTTTCACTGAAATATCTGAATTTCTTGAAACCAGTAACCTGCTCCACCACCTCCACTGCACCAAGACCGACCTTGACATCCTTGCATGAAGGCAGGTTCTTCCCGGTGTATTTTTCTTTTATGAATATTTCAGAGTTCACCAGTGCTTTGGTGTAGTACTCAGCCTTTGTTTCTTCCACATGGATCTCCTTCTTTTCATGGTCAAGCTTGCTGACATGATAGGGCGTGCCCATGTGCAGATATATGGCGCCCTCAAAGGCTTCCTTAAAAGCGAGTGACTTTTCAATGTCTTTCTCTATCGGGATTCTTCTTGCGCCATTGAATGCGAATATGGAATACGCATCTCTATCGATACCCCGGATGGAAACCTGTTCATGAGGGTTCGGATCCACGGCGGATTTGCTGTCACAGCCTGTTAATAATCCCTCACTCTCCAGCAATTCGATTATCCTTTCTAATCCGCTGCCGAAATATTTTTCGTCTTTGCCTGTGAGTGGTAATTCTTTTGCCGCGCACAACACATGACCTGCCTGGATATACGGATTTGAGACATTTAGCACAGCCTCTTCGCAGTTTCTATCAAAGAACTCTTTTGGGTATCGCATGTAATACTGGTCAAGGGCATTTGAACCTGCTACCAGCGCAACAACGCTCTCCTGGTTTCCCCGCCCTGCCCTTCCTGCCTGCTGCTTTGTATTCATAATAGTGCCTGGATAGCCGTCTATGATGCACGCATCAAGCCCGCCGATATCTATACCAAGCTCAAGAGCGTTGGTTGAAATAACTCCCCGGATACTGCCGTCTGATAACTTTTTTTCTATTTCCTCACGCTCTTTACCGAAATAACCTGCCCTGTACGGAGAGATCTTTTCTGCCAGTCCTTTATCCTTTAGACCGCTTCTGGAAGCTACATACATTCTCTCCGCAGCCTGCCTTGCACGAGTGAAAGCAATGGTCTGAAGTCCATATTGCACAAAACGGTTAAAAAGGCTGAGAGACTCGCCGAATGTGCTTCTTCTCACATTGAAACCCGCTTCATTGACATAAAAAGGTGGATTCCAGAAAATGAATTTCTGAGGCCCACGACTTGAACCATCCTTATTTATTACAGTAACATTCCTGCCAATCAAAGCGCCTGTATGCTCGCCAAGGATTACCTATGGTAGCTGAGCAGCAAATATACTGAGGATGTGAGTCATAATATGAGCATACACGATCAAGCCTTCTTATGAGATTTGCCATATTGCTGCCCACCACTCCGCGATAATAGTGGCTCTCATCCACCACGATGAATTTGAGATTTGAGATGAATCTTTTCCAGATGCGATGCCATGGGAGAAAACTCAAGTGGATCATTTCAGGATTTGTTAGAATGATCTGTGAATTTCCGTATCGTACTTCTCTTTTTTCATCTTCGTTCATTGTGCCGACATACTTGCTGATGTCTGCATCTATGCCCATTTCATCCCTGAATTCGATAAAACTCTTAAGCTGATCATTGACCAGGGCATTAAGTGGAGCAATATAGAGAGCGGTTGCTTTCAGGTCAGCCATAACCATTTCAAAAATCGGGATTATGTATGACAGGGATTTCCCGCTCGCCGTACTTGTTACTATGACAATGTCCTTTCCCGAACGCGCATGCAAGATAGCTTCTGCCTGATGGCTATAAAGCTGTTTTATTCCGATCCGGTCTAATGCGTAATTGATTAAAGGTTTTAATTCGATGGAAGTGTGCTCAGGCTGCCTGGAAGGTATCTCTTCTACATGGACGATCTGGTTCTCATAACTTCGTGAAGATTTGATACTATGAAGTAAGTCCGATACAGACATTCTATAATTCTCCTTCGAGTTTCTCTGACAGTAGCATGCTTTTTATTTCGACTCCTTTCTTTGTGTATTTTTCTTCTTTTTCCTCCGAGAGTTCAAAAAAGGATATTGTCTTCCTGCCCATCTTTTTGCG
This sequence comes from Candidatus Methanoperedens sp. BLZ2, assembly GCF_002487355.1. Taxonomy (GTDB): domain Archaea; phylum Halobacteriota; class Methanosarcinia; order Methanosarcinales; family Methanoperedenaceae; genus Methanoperedens. The sequence goes on from NZ_NTMG01000074.1 coordinate 66,947, forward strand.
GCTGAAGAGTATCTGTCCGCCCTTTTCCTGATATGCTCTATATACGTTCTCGAACTGTTCTTTCTCTTCATCGGTCAGTTCAATTGTAGATATGTTTACTGAGAGCTTGTTGACGACCCTGAGCACATTGACCTCACGAACACGTTTTAGCTCATCCGCGTCTGGCATGTCGGGAGTGACATATATGCTCTGCTTCAGTTTGGGCGACCATGCCACGGTTTCTTTCGTCATTTCGATGAATCCGATAGGTACATATTCGCCAGGCTCAGGTTTTGCGAAATGTTTGACAAGGCGATATTGTGAGTCTGCCATAAAGTGAAGGAGTATTCCATTTGTGGGTGCTTATTTTTATTTGTTTGCCATGCAGGGTGAAACTATTATCAACAATGGAATTTACATTCCCCTTGACTGCGCCACTCAATCGCCGCGGGGCTGTTGCTGCCCTTTTTTTCGCGTCTCAGATGTTGTATTTGTTTTTTATCGATTACTTGTTACGCTTTTTTTTAGCATATACGACAGGATTTTTCAATTATTTTGACAGACATGCTATCGTAGATTCCCGATCACTTCTTCCACACTCGTATATTTCTTAGCAGGCAATTTTCCAAACGAATTAGCATGCACTTTTTTCAGTCTTTGTCAGATCGAATACCTTCCAGCCCTGATCGCCAAAGTTTTATTGCCTTTTAGAATAATTACAGAAAGAAGAAAAAGAAAAATATGAATAAGAAAAAATATCTGACCGCTGATGAGGTAGAAGATTTAAAAGATGCATGCGAGACCTCAGAGGAAAAGTCAATAGTCCGTGACCTTACAGATACCGGTATGAGGTTAAGTGAGGTACTTAAAAACAGGAGTAATTTTCCAACACATCATTATACCTAACGGAGACTCAATTATCTTTGCTGTTTTTTTTTAAAGTTTCAATCACTTCTTCAACAGGATCAAACTTTACATCAGGTAGCTTATTGAGAAGCATGCTCGCATGCATATGCTCTTTCTCGGTCAGGTCGAACACCTTCCAACCCTGCTTCTCCATTAATTCACCCTTAGTTGCAGGGAACACGGCATCCTCATCAAGTACGACCTTCAAAGATTCCAGCCCGGCAGCCTTAGTGACCTTTGGGAAGACCCCGCTTTTTTCATATACTTTAAGCCGTGCAGCATCCGAATACATCCTTGCCCCGTGGAATGTGAGATAAACATTTTCTCCCCCTCTTTCTTTTGCGCTCGTGTTAATCTTCAATAATTCTGCATCGTCGAACTGGTACAGATTATGCTTCCCATGACCGAATAAGCGAGTATAGAATATATCGGAAGCCACAGCAGGCATTTCCCTTGAGATATCAGTACAGTGGATTATTCCAAGGTCGCGCATAAGTTCAACTGTTCTATCAGATACATTCCCGCGAATCTCCCATGCCAGTCTCACATTGCCAAAATCAACGGATGAGAGCAGATCCTGAATACTTTTATGCTTTTCATCAGGATTGAAATGGGGTGGCGTCTGGATGTGCAGGATCTCAGCTTTTAATTCTCCGCAAATACGAAGCAATTGATTGAGTATTTCATAACTTTCACTTCCTGGGGAAAGCAGATATTTATGCGTCAGGTCTTTGTGGCACCTTACTGAAAACATAAAATTGTCTGGAACTCTTTGCCTTCATGACCTGACCATCTCGATAGATGGAATTGTGTAGAATGTTGAATTTACTTCCACAAAATCAAACGCTTTTGAGTACGCTTCGAGGGAATCCAATCCAGGCACTTTGAAATATGCCCATCCTCCTGCGCCGATGTGAAGCATGGACATAAGTATTAATTGGAAAGGATATAATAATTATTCATGGAAGGTAAGTGAGGCAGGCAAACGAAAATATTAAGAATGTCAGAAATATTGATTTCACCGTAAGGATATGGAATTTTGTTGCTTGAAAAGTACCGTGAAGGCGGGAAAGAGATAAGATCATGACAGTACCGCTCTGGCGCAATCCCAAGCTCTACGGAATATTGGGCTTCATTCTGGTATCCGCTCCCCCTCTGTTCTTCTTTTTCATGGGAGTGCCGGGAACAAGTATTACGGAAAAGGAATCTGCTGGCGGTAATCGAACTGTCGTTACAGAAACAGTCTGGAGCGGTGCATATAATCCCCTTCTCCTGATATTTGTTATTGGTGCTGCTGTAGCTGCAATAGGGTGTTATCGGAGCAAACATATGGCATGGGTTGGGAGTCTTTTCGTGCTTGCATATTCGGTACTGGCAATGTTCAGCATTGGAATGCTTATTTTGCCCGGCGCTGTGGTTCTTTTAGCGGGTGCTGCGGTTAAGACCGTTGATATAAGTACATAGGAGTTCTTGAGTAATTATGGTCTAAATTTTTTTTTGCTGGGACATCCTACCTTCATATATCTTATCATTCTGACAAGGCTGCGTTATGGGAGCTTATTGCAAAGCTAATAACAGGAAAATACGGGACGAGATTACTTCTTATCTTGGTCATTTATGGTGGTTTCTGTTGGGAAACAAATCCATAGGTTAAAGTGAATATAGAGACTGAGATAAATGATATATGCCGAAAGTTGTATTTGTTCATAAAGGAGTGTGATTTTAAATGAAAAAGATATTATTCATTGGTCTGCTGTTAATAATAGTCCTAATAAGTGGCTGCACCTATCAACCAAGAACCGAGACCATTTCACAGCCAACCGTAACGAAGACTTTGCCAACTGCCATGGTAACAGAGATAGCAGTTACAATAACAGTAATAGCAACCCCAGTTTCGACACCAGCACCAGTTTTAGTACAGATTAAAGGATTTGCATATAATCCATCAACAATCACTGTTCCGGCGGGGACAACCGTGACATGGGCACAAATGGATAGCGGTGTACAGCATACCGTAACAGGAAACGGTTTTGATTCCGGTATTCTAAATGCAGGAGATACTTTCAAATGGACTTTTAAAAAAGCTGGAACTTTTTCTTACTCTTGTTCAACCCATACAAATATGATTGGAATAGTGATGGTGACATGACAAGAAGAACTCAAAGAGTTGACTAATGAATTACATAGGCATCGATGGGTGTAGGAAAGGCTGGTTCTATGTATGTTTGGGCGACACTGATAATTGGAAAACTGGTGTCATTCAAGACATTCAATCATTGATTGATGAATTCCATGAAGAGTGTTTGATTCTGGTGGATATACCCGTGGGATTACGAAGAAATGGAAATCTTGAAAGACTATGCGATAAAGAAGCACGAAAAGTCTTGGGAAATAGAAAGTCAAGTGTTTTTCCAGTTCCATGCAGAAATGCGGTATATGCAAGTACATACGAAGAAGCGAGTCACATTAACTTTCAATTAACGGGCAAATATATATCGAAGCAAAGTTGGTTTATATCCGGCAGAATCAGGCAGGTCGATGAACTGCTTACAAATTCCGTGAAACGAAAATATGTCAGAGAAGTCCATCCCGAAGTATGTTTTTGGGGACTCAACGGTGGAAAGAGCATGAATCATTATAAAAGAACTCCAGAGGGCTTCTACGAACGATTGTCTGTTATTCGGAATGTCTACGAGAAATGTGATGAGCTTGTCGATGATGCGCTTGATAAATATAAAAAAAGGGACGTCAACAGAGACGATATTCTTGATGCTTTAGTTGCAGCGGTCACAGCGAGATGTGGTTTCAAAGCGTTAAAAACAATTCCTGATGTTCCAGAACACGATGAAATGGGATTGCCGATGGAAATGGTATATTACCAGCTACAATCAAAAAAAAAACAGTCACAAGTTGTAGTCTCATAGCTTACATTCCAAGTTCATTTAAAGCTTCGTACAGGGATTTTTGAATTTTATTGGGAAGATTTTCAGCAACCCTATCAATAAGGATAACCAATTCGATTTCATTATTAAGAACTAAGTGCAGGTTCTGTACAAACTCTGTTATACTCTTGTTATCTATATCGTATTTTGATTTTATTTCATCTCGTGTTTCTTCAATAAACGTGATTTCGACCTTTCTATTTTCAATGTCTGGTAAATCATATCTTAATTTATATAGCAAAATGAAATTTTTGTATGGTTGTTTTATGGCATGTTTTATTGCATTAAAAATACCCATAGAAAGCTGTTCTCTTACTTCTTTTTCTGGATATTTTTTATACAGTTCACTTAGCTCATCAATGTATTTTTCAATCTTATCAGTATTCACCTCCTTACTGTATAATATACTGTATAATATCATATTAAAAAGACCCTTAGAAAGCTGTTCTCTTACTTCTTTTTCTGGATATTTTTTGTGTAGTTCCATTAGTTCATCAATAATTTTTTCCATTTTATTAGTATCCACCTTCTTCCCATAATGTGGCATCGCATTAACAAGACCTTTTGCAAATTCTTCTCCAACCTCTATTTCTCCATATTTTTCATACAATCCCCTCAGTTCATCTAAATATTCTTCCATCATCTTAGAATTCGGCACCATAATTTCATAATGTATTAACACATTGACAAAACACTGAGCAAGGTGTTCTCTTACTTCTTTTTCTTGAAACTTTTCATACAATCCCCTCAGTTCATCAATGTATTTTTCCATCATCTTAGAATTCGGCACCCCCACAGCATAATATAATATCGCATTAAAAAGACCCTTAGAAAACAATTCATTTACTTCTTTTTCCGAATATTTTTTGTGCAGTTCCCTCAGTTCATCAAGGTATTTCTCCATATTCACAAAATTCAGTGCTTTACCATAATGATTTGTAGCATTGACAAAACCCTCAGCAAGTTCTTCTTTTACTTCATTTTCTGGAGGTATTTTGTTCAGTCCTCTCAGTTCATCAATGTATTTTTCCATCTTCTCAAAATCCGGTACCCCACCAAAATATAGTGTGGCATTGACAAGACCCATGGCAAGACTTTTCTTTATTTCATTTTCTGGAGGCGTTTTGTTCAATTCCCTCAGTTCTTCAATGAATTTCCCCATCTTCACAAAATTCAGTGCTTTGCCATAATGATTTGTAGCATTGACAAGACTCACGGCAAGTTTATCTTTTACTTCCTTTTCTGGATTCTTTTCATAAAGTTTCCTCAGTTCATCAATGCTTTTTCCCATCTTCTCAGAATTCGGGGCAATATCTCCGTAATAAGAGCTCAAATTAACAAGACTCTTGGCAAGATTATCTATCACCTGCTCTTCAGGATAACGTTCTGATATATCGTTATAACACCTGATCCATTGCTTTAAATTGATTTTATTCCAGTCAAAAATGCCAGTGCGAGGCAAATCCCCAGTGAAAAATATAATAGCGAAGAAAAATTCTGGATTCTTTCCGCATTTACTGTTCAGTTCATCCCACATTTGACTGAGTATTTCACAAGCCTTCTGGCCATCGGTTATATTATATCTTGGAATAACAGCGACGTTTTGAGAAATTCTAAGAGGCATATATGGTATCAAACTTCTCCAGATTTTCTCGAATTTATCGCTATTTACAAGTTCAAGCCTCATGAAATCGGCTAAAGGGTCGGGTTTTATTACATATTTGTTATCACCTTCTGAGAATAAAATACCCATGTCGCTATTTGATGCCATTCGCAATACTTTTTCAAAAGAATCTTTGTTCTTTAATATCGGTAATTTTCTGATATGCTCTATATCATCCCAATAAATAGGTGTCAAAAGAGACATCAACTGGATTGTTTCACGTGTTTCCTCAATACTAAGGGAAACCATGGTTGCAATATCTTTTATGTACCGTTCTGCCTTCCATTTGACTACATCATACGCTTTACCAATCTCACCTTTTTCCCTATAATATTCAGCGAAAAATATGGCAAAATCAAAACTGTTAAGGCAGTTTTCTTCAATTTTTTTGGCGCTTGTTGCATCTACCCAGTCGCAGTATTCTTTTAAAAAGCCGATAATATCTCCTTTTTCAACAGTAAGGAATATTGATGGGATATTCCTTTGAGTGATAAAACTTTTGATTGCTTCGTCATATATCGGTCTGTTAATTAATATTAGTTTTAATTCCTTCTCCCCATTAGGAAAATAATCTGATACAGAAGCTATCAGGCTATCTCTCTTTGAAGTATCTGAAGCATCATCCAGAATCAACAGGATTTTTTCTTCTGGCGGTAGTTCACCAACATTAATAATATCTGGATTTATATAATATGTATCCCACTCTCCTTTTTCTGTCACTTGTTTTGCAAATTCGAGACTCAATTTTGTCTTGCCTACTCCGCCGTCACCAGACAGAACCATTATTTTCTTATTGCTTTCAAGAAATCTATGAAGATTCCTTAGTTCTTCACTTCTCCCAATGAAAGTTTCATATTGTAAGAGAGGCTGAATATATGATAAACGCGAATACTCTTCAATGGTAAAAATTGGCTTATCCAATTTGTATTTTGTCTTTGAAATTTCTTGTAAAGATGCAACTATTTGTCCAAGAGTGAGCTTTATACCTTCAGATTCCGCTGAAATTTTAGCCAACAATTCAGAGTTGAAAATAACTTGAACCCTTGGATTATCCTTCAACTCAGAAGCGAAGTAATCGCAAACCTCTTCAAACAGCCTCTCCTTCACTTTTTCCCTGAAACAGTCAGGTATTGCGCTATCCTCCAAAGCTGACCTGACAAGCTCTAACTTGACAACTTTGATTCTATCCCCTGCAAGTGTACCTTCAGGTGTAACCAGTAACTCGATTTCGCTTAATTGCCCGACGGGTATATCATAGTATTCTTGTATCTCAACATTTTCAAATTCTTTTGTCAGGTTTTTTGTTTTTCTTCCCAGCCATTCGATAGCGGAACTATTTTCTTTTTTATATACTTTTAATTTTTCACGACAATCCTTACAAATCTTCAAAAGCGCCCGAAGGTATGAGCGCCTAATCGCTTTTTGGAGGTCGTGATTTTCAAGGTTTTTCCCTGTCTTGAGCAGTCCAACGAATTTTTTATAAGAGGTAGTAACTAAAGAATCAGCTCTGTTTCCAACAACTCCTGATAAAGCGCTGGCAAGAAGCCCTCCCGCCAGTGACGCAAATAAAGGGTCAATAATCATATATTTCTCTTAATCGGTGCAGAATGTACAATATGAATTTTAATAGAAAAACCTTTGCAATTTTTTTATTCAAACATAACAATTATTACTTTAATTTCAGCCATTATTGTGCTATATAATCAGTATTTTACAAAAAAATTCGTTGAGTATGCCCATCCTCCTGCGCCGATATGAAGCATAAACATAACTATTAATCTGAAGGGATATAATTAATTGCTATGGGCGCAATTCGTCTGGGATGCTCAGGCTGGGATTATCGCGACTGGGCAGATGTATTTTATAAAAGCCCGGATGAGTCAAAGCTCAGGGCATATTCCCGTATTTTTAACACTGCTGAGATCAATTCTACTTTCTACAGCTATCCTGCGCCTGGAATTGTGTTTGGCTGGGCAAAGCATACGCCGCATGATTTTAAATTTGCAGTGAAGTTAAACCGCCTGATAACACATGAAAAAATGCTTGATCTATCAAGAGGGGTGGAGGATGACTTGCGAAGATTCTGCGAACTCATGAAACCACTGCAGGAAACAGAAAAACTTGCCTGCATCCTGATCCAGCTTCCGCCCGGAATGAAATTCAAAAAAGACAGGATAGAAGCATTCCTGAAAATACTGCCTCTAGATATGAGATTTGCACTTGAGTACAGGAATGAGACCTGGCTTACAGATGAAGCTCATGACCTACTTTTGCATTATAATGTCGCTGCTGTGACTGTAGATGAGCCGCTGCTCCCACCTGAAATAAGGCTGACTTCGGATATCGCCTATGTGCGATGGCATGGTCGGGGTAAAAATATGTGGTATAATTACCGTTATTCAAAAGATGAGCTTGCGGCCTGGGTGCCGAAAATTAAAGAAATGTCGCAGAGAGCCCAGGTTTATGGTTATTTCAACAACCATTACCACGGTTATGCGCCAGAGAACTCCATGGATGTATTGGAGATGCTGGGAGTAGCCATTCCTGAACAGAAAGAGGCAAGGCAGCATATTTCGGATTACTGGAAAGGTAAGGTGAAAGGAAAAGTTGTTGCGAGGACGCTTAATGATTTTCTTGAGCCGGAAAAAGAGGATGTGATGACTTTGCTCTCGGGATATATCGATGCTTCAAGACTTGATAGAGCAAAAGAGATCAAGGACATTGAGATGCTCGAATTGAGCATGGATAAGATCATAGCGGATGTACGGGGCTATTCGGTTTACATAGACCTTGAAAAGCGGTTTATACTGCATGACTGCGGCGACTGGAGAAGAACGCAGCTGGAGAAGAGATTCTGCAAGCATATAGGCGCGCTTATGCTTGCGCTGCCTGAGGATGCGGCAAGAAGTGTGCTTCTTGGGATCAAAAGGCAGATGTGGGAATTCAGCCAGTATACGGGGAGAGGGGATGTACAATAAATAACTGATTTCTTATAGAATATGTGGTGATGAAAAGGAACAATCTCGATGAAGGATTATAAATCCAATCCTCGGAAAGAGATCGTTCAGTAAAGGGAACTTTCCTTATCTTTGTCATTCCTTTGAAAATCAGATTCTCCCTTTAACTTAATTCCCCGGAGAACTGACCAAAGATATAGTATTTTTTCCATTAGACGTGATAAATTAGTTTCCTTCCTAATTTTTTAATTAAAAGAAGTCTATCTGCATGAAAGTACATTAAGGGGATGATAAGAATGAAAATCGAATCCGTTATCGAAAAATTCCTAAATTCAATAGTGGTTGAGAGAAATTTGTCAGAAAGGACTTTGGAAGCCTATAAATGCGATTTAAAAATCTTTGGTCAAATATTCAAACAAAAAGAAGTCGAAGAAATAACTACAGAAAATGTTAGAGAAATCATCGAGCTATTAGAAAAGAACCACCAATACAAAGATACTACAATCAAGCGAAAAATAGCAACGCTCAAAGTTTTCTTTAATTTTGCTGAGCAAGAAGGAATAATCTCTGATTCCCCAACTAGAAAAATAAGGCAAAAATATAAAATTGCCAAACGCCTGCCCAAAGTATTATCACAAAGAGAACTTAAAAAGTTATTAAAAGCATTGTATGATGAAATAAAAATCTTACATAAGATGCAAGAACAAAATATTGACGATGACCTAAAAAATAATAATTTGATTAGAGCCTATCGCGATTGCGCAATATTGGAAATTTTATTTTCTACTGGTATGCGCATAGGTGAACTGGTGATGCTAAATGTCAATGGCATAAACCTCCAGGAAAGAACCATTCTAATTTTTGGAAAAGGAAGGAAAGAACGGATAATTTATTTATCGAGTGATGAAGTCTTGAATGCCATAAAAGAATACTTGATTTATAGAAAATCCATTCAAACAGGTATAAAGGCTCTTTTTTTGAATAGAGATAAGAAAAGACTCAGCATATATTCTATCGAGAATATATTCAGAAAATATTGTGATAGGGCAAAGATCAGGAACCACTATACTCCACATTGTTTGAGACATACAATGGCAACAATGTTGTTGTATAATGGGGCGGACATAAGGGCAGTTCAGGAGATACTGGGGCACGCAAGTGTTATTACTACTCAAATTTACACCGAAGTTTCCCAAAAGCATAAAAAGAAAGTGTTGACAAAATTCAATGCAAGAAATCGGATGAGAATGTCATAATTGAGCAACTTTTATTTCCCGTTGCAATAGACCGCAGCTGATTGATTTTTAGGATATCATCTCAGTTGAAAATCTAGCTGGTTCCCCCCATAAATTGCATTCTTTTCATATCAAAATAACTTGAAATTATTTTA
>NZ_NTMG01000054.1 GCF_002487355.1 Candidatus Methanoperedens sp. BLZ2
CCCAAACGGAAGGGGTAGCTCTTGGCAATACATGATGTAACTTCTTGTCACGGGCGTTCTTTGCGCCCTTTGCGGTGAAAAGCGCAATACATTTATAATACTTTAAATATAATTTACATTCAGCTGACATGCTACCGAAGCAACAAATGCGAATCAAAGACAGAGCAAGACCCCCATTTCGACAGGATGAACAGGATCGACCGGATCCGAAACCCAAATACATCTTCGCCATATATTTATAACAATTAGAATATTATTACCCCGGCGCACCCGTGTTCCCGCGGCAATCATCTTCATATTATGAGCATGGCCGGGGAAATATAAGAAAAACCTAAATACATGCTAAATGTAGAGGAAGATAACCTTAGAAGCTGCCTTTTGTGCATCAACCAGGTAATTGTAGGACCCAGGGTCCAATGGTGGTAAAAAATGGTAAATTTCAGTAAATTGATCTCCACAGGCATTCCCGCATTGATCCTCCTGTATGTTTTTTACCTCATCGCATTTAACGCCCCTGTCATCTATACCATCGATATCGGCTCAGAAGGAGATGTGGACGCAGGCAAAGATGCCTACCTGCGTAATATGACGAGTCAGGCCAGGTTAACCCAGAGCATGTCGATCGAAGGCGATACCTTCAGGAACATGACTGGATCGCCGATAAATTTTTACATTACGCCCGGGAACAGCATCACGGATGAAGCAAAAATAATGACTGAGCTCAGGTTCATGGGGAGGACTTAAAAACCGATACCAGCGTGTGTATAAAAATATTGGAGGCCCCTACACATAAGTCTTCTTGATATCCATGAACAAATTCAGAGATTCATTAAAGAGCAAGATATTTATAAAATATAGGATAAAAGAATTGAAGAGAATGAACAATATACCAACAATAATTTCTTGAAATGTGGATTATGCGGATTAATGAAATCTTGTGGATTGAGAGGTTTGTAACCAAGATCCGAAAAAAGCATAATGTTACAAATGATGAAGTGGAAGAAGCTATGCATTCAAATGCACTCTTTCGCCGAGTAAAAAGGGGCAGTGTGGATGGGGAGGATGTTTATGTTGGATATGGGAGAACTGTTGCAGGTCGATATCTTTTTATAGTTTTCGTATATAAATCATATAATACTGGACTGATAATATCCGCGAGAGAGATGACACTTAAAGAAAGGAAATACTACAATGCCAAGAAAGCCTGAGAAAATACCTGAAGAATTCAAAACATACGAGGAAGCCGCAGATTTCTGGGATACTCATGATAGCATGGACTACATAGATAACCTTGAAGAAATTGAAATGGAAGTAAATATTCAAAAGAAACACTTTCTAATAGAAGTTGATATGAAAATTGCTGGAATACTTCAGGAAAGCGCCAGGAAAAAAGGGGTATCTGCAAGTTATTTGGCAAATGAACTCCTTCACAAACAACTTGCTGATGCAGTTTAAGAGCTCTCCATACGTTGTTAATTCCAATTATATATTGCGCCAGAGAATTATTAAATCCTAATCATTCAATTGCCGGAGCCAATGCTTCCCTCACACAAAAGAGCCTTAGCAATCCGAACCCGCATGTGAACGCAGATAAAAAAACCCATTGCTGCGCAAATATATGTGCCCTCTCGCATAATTATTACTTATAAAATATTTATACCCTGGCGCAGACGCATACCCAAAGCAACAAACATGAGTCAAAGCCATGTCAAGAACCATATCGACAGGATCGACCAAATCCAAACCGAAAATACATCTTCGCCGCACATTTATAACAATTAGAATATTATTACCCCGGCGCACCCGTGTTCCCGCAGCAATCACCTTCATATCATGAGCATGGGGAATTATATAGAAAAAACCTAAATACATGCTAAATGTAGAGGAAGATAACCTTAGAAGCTGCCTTTTGTGCATCAACCAGGTAATTGTAGGACCCAGGTCCAATGGTGGTAAAAAATGGTAAATTTCAGTAAATTGATCTCCACAGGCATTCCCGCATTGATCCTCCTGTATGTTTTTTACCTCATTGCATTTAAAGTCCCTGTCATCTATACCATCGATATCGGCTCCGAAGGAGATGTGGACGCAGGCAAAGATGCCTACCTGCGTAATATGACGAGTCAGGGCAGGTTAACCCGGAGCATGTCGATTGAAGGCGATACCTTCAGGAACATGACCGGATCGCCGTTATATTTTTATATTACGCCCGGGAACAGCATTTCGAACCATACAAATATCACCGTCGAGCTAAAGTTCAAGGGAGATTCAGATCTGGATATCGGCGTGTACCCGGATTATGCATGGAAGCCCCTGCATATAAAAAATCTTGAGAACTATACTCCTGTCAAGCAATTTGGTGATGTTGTTATTTATGCGAAGAATGACAGCGGGAATTATACAGATTATGATACTATAAATGAATGGATATCAGAGAATATACCCGGAGGTTCAACAATAGGATTGTATGATTATGAGATGGACTCTGAAATACTTATGAACAGGTTTGTCACGGATGAAAATGCATATACGGAGATCAACCAGACATTTCGCGGGTCACTCTCTTTTTTAATAAACCTGAATGACAGCCTTAACCTAACGCTGAGCAAGCAGGATATGAACTGGTATGACGGCAGCGATGAGTATTTGATCGAGCTTTACGATGCTGATGGCGGTCTAATCTTTAGCGATATCATACCCGATGACGGGATCATTGATAACTCCAGCAAAAGAAAGCCTCCGCAAATTCAAACGTTTTTCAGAGGTAGTATCAGAGAAGGGTCATACGAACTCAGGCTTGTTAATATTCAGGGAGAAAACAAAGCCGCAGATTCGACCATAACAAGCTTAGGAATAAATACAGACAAGATCATAACACAGGGGACTATTTTGCCTTTAAACCCAGCTAAACTATTTTTCGATCTTAAACAAAATACAACATTGAAATTTAATGTATGGCAGGGTAAAGCAGTACAGAACATAAGCATCCATGGGGAAATGGATAAAGAAATTGTTATCAATAAGAGTCTCTTAGGAAAATGGGTGCCAGTTGAACTGCCTGAAGGTAGTTACAATATGGACATTAAAGGCAATCTCTATATTTCAGGCGCTGACTTTGCTTTTATTCAAGAATCTCTTTTTCAGCCATATAAATATGAGATCAACAATGAGAACAACCAGTGGGTTATAATCTCAAATTATCAGATTGAGAAGGATAGTTACGGCTGGACTTCAGCAAAGAAGAACTTCAAAGGCTCAGACCTCGAACTTTATAACGACAAAATGATCGTATTTGGCTTAACGAACAAAACGAATAGCGAGGTGATGTTAAACGAATTTAAAGTTACCCTTACTCCCAGATAAAGATACACTTTCAAAGCTAATCTTTGTGATTTTAAGAAATCTGCTGGTCGTTTATGTTATACTGCTTCTATTTGACAATATATCCCCAGGAAATGTAGGGTTCTATTTTGATTTGAATAATTTTCTTTATCTTTTAATCGGGCTGGGGGCTGTATATCTTCTCTTTTATTTAGAGAAACTTGAGAAATTTGACAAAATTAAGTTTGATATTGTCAATAAATACATCTCTTATGCATTTCTTGGATTGCTTATGATTCTGGTGGTGCAGTCAATATTACCACAAATTGTACCTGAATTGGCAAAGACACCCCTGATGGTTGCGGTTGTTGCAATGGGAGCGGTTACTTTCTATCTAGGCCGGGATAAGCTTGAAGCTATTGAAAAGGAGGCACAACAGGAAAAAAATGATGAGAAAAAACGAGAGATGGAGTTTAGGGAGGTGTATTCGGGAGTAAATCGAATATGGGGTGTGCGGTATGTTGCTAAGAAGATATATATAGAGGGATTTTACTTTTGGGGATTAATATCAATTTTCATATTATTAGTAATTCTTTATTTTTTAAATTTAAGTACAATAAAATATATCAATACAGATGAAGCGAGATTATTTTATGATGCTAAATTAATAATAGAAGGAAGTATTCCTTTCAAGGATTTTGATGCCAGATCTCCATTAATTATTTACTTTTTATCCATTTTTATTAAAATTTTCGGTGAATCTTTAGAAAGAATATATATAATATCAATTTGTTTAGTTATTTTAACCACTTTTCTCCTTTATATTCTGGTAAAAAGGTTAACTAATAAGCAAATCGCTTTGATTACAATTTTTATTTTCGGAATCGCACCCATAAATATAATGATGCTTTATGTAAAAACACAAACTTTTCAGATTCCATTAATATTGTATTCAATACTATCGTATGATAATTATCTGATAAAGAAAAATAACAAATATTTAATTTTATCCGGTTTATTTATGTTATTTGCTCTAGTGTGTCGAGAATCATCTTTGTTTTTTTTATCTGCATTTATGGTATTAATATTTATCAGAGAAAAAGAACAAAGAATAAGTAAACTTAAAGTCTTAATAATTTTTTCAGCTATTATTACCGTCATATTTTTTGTAATCTTTTCTTTGTTTTTTACAAATAAGGATGTACAAATGACAAGTTATTTAGCAAAAATTTCATTGAATATTGATATGGAAAATAATGCAAGAATCCTAAATGTCCCCTTTTATTTTTCTTATGGATATTTATTATTATTCTTTATTTCTTTTATAAACTTACCTCTAATTCTACCATACAGGAATAAACTCAAAGATAAAATCTATCCTATCTTATTACCATATATTGTTATTTTTTGTCTAATTCCATTTTATATATACCTATTGTTATATAATGGTTTTTGGGAACAATATTTAATGGAATTTGCCCCCTTTTATTCAATGATTATCGGTATAACTATCTATATATTAATAAGATCTATGAATACAAAAATTTTAAGAATTTTATGCTTTATCTTAATTTTTGCTCTAATAATACCTTATAATTTGGATTCATATATATTCATTAAAGGTGATACTGGTGCATATAATCTTGAAGGGGTAAAAGCAGTTTCAGCTTATATACATGAAACAACATTGGAAGGAGAATATATTTTTGGAGGTAACCCTATATATTCCTTTTTAGCAGATAGGCCGCATTTTATGAAGTTGTCTGCTATGTACTATGAACCGGAAGATGTGATTAGGGTTTTTCAAAACATGGAAATAACTCCACCTGTAATTATAATTGAAGATTCTTATATAAGGAGATATTATTTAATAAATGATGAGTTTAAAAAGTTCCTCGAATCAAAATATTCAATAGATAAAGAATTTTCATATGAAGCATATGGAAGAAAATGGAGTGCCAAAGTGTATAGATTTATAGAATGATTCTATTTCTATTATTTCATGGAAATTTATAATATCAATTTGAAATTATGAAGCGAAAATTACTAGCGACTCTTATAGGTATTACGATCACAATTATTTTAGTTAGCTTACTGCTATCACAAATTCAGATGGATGATATTGTTAGTACTCTGACAACCATTAACACTTTGTATATATTATTCGGTTTTATTTTGTATATTATTATAAATTTTTTTAGAACTTTGAGATTTTATATATTGCTGGACCGAAAGATTGCGATAAGGAATTTATTTAATATCGTTTGTGTGCATAATATGGTAAATAATATTCTACCAGCAAGAACCGGAGAATTATCATATATATATCTCTTGAAAAAGCATTACAATACAAAAATTGGTGATGGTATTGCAACATTATTTGTTGCAAGAATTTTCGATTTTATTGCTATTTTCTTGATGTTTTTTATTGCTTTTATATTGACAAAAGATTTACCTATATTAGTCACAAAAGTTGTATGGTATATTGTTTTTTTATTTATAATATGTATAGTTTTATTAGTAGGTTTATTATTTTTTGGCAAATCTGTTTTAAAATTGGCCATCATATTTAGTAATAAAATGGGATTGAAAGAAACACGAATAGTAAAGTATTTATTAGGTAAAGGAAGGGAAACTATGGAAAGTTTTGAGGAAATTAAATCAAAAAAGTTAATTTTTTCGCTTCTTCTGTGTTCAATCTTAATTATTGGTTTTAGCTATCTTTTAATTTATATCATACTTTATGGTATGAACATTTTTTTACCATTTCAAAAAGTTTTATTGGGATCTACTTTTTTATTATTGTCAACTGTTTTACCAATATATGGGATAGGAGGATTTGGAACAACTGAAGGATTCTGGGCATTAGTATTTGTACCTTTAGGTCTTACTCTAGAAACTGCAATAATATCTGGATTTAGTTATCATATTATCATTTTAATTTATTTATTGGTTACTGGAGGCTATGGTCTATTGATAATCTATCTGAGCCACAAGCAAACATCGTAATTACAGCTTGAGACTCAAAAAAACCTAATCCAAAACTTAATCCTAAATGCCTAAAATGTTAACCGCGGAGTAGATTTCCTCAATTATGGCGGAATAATTTTCCCTACATATGTCTTTTTCTCCAGAGATAATATCCATACAGTGCACTAGAAATCGCTATTGTTAAGATAACTCCATTTGACGGATTTGGTAACGATTTCTGATTACTTTCACTTGCATAGAATTGTATTTCAGAATAACCATCTGAATAGATGAAAGTAATAGCACCTGTTGAATTGCTAGGGAAGTTTCCATATGTGGCCCCATTTTTTAGAACAATCACATTTGTATGTATTGGGAAGTCGCCAATTGTATGCTGTGTGGTTACACTGTGATTTGATGATGATTCATTCCAAACTTTGCGATAATCTCCCGTAGTGTTCCATATGGATACAGTAATATTAACTGAATCAGATGATGGAATCAATGATATATTTATAGCCTGATTTATTGATGGTCGTTGAGAATTTCTATTCCAAGTTACGACACCAGCGGAATCAATTGAATAACTACCTACTTTTGATATTTTTGGATAAGGATAGGTTAATCTTTTGAGTGGAAACATTATAGATACTTGACCTGAACTGTCCGCTGGATTTGGTACAATGAAAGAAGTCACGTTTGTGGTTCCTATAAAAACTGAGGTAGTGATAGGTACATTAAATGTAATCCCTTCTAAATCATCTACAGTAGGCGTAAAGTTTCGTATAGTGCTATTTACCGAATTTATTGTTATCTTACTTCCATCATAAGTATAATTTAAAAATGTTGAAACCTCAGCATATCTCAATAATTTGCCTGTAGTCGTAACATAAATACTTTTATTCTTTCCATTTGTTCCTTTATTGTAGTCAGCCAATGTATGGAGCTGTGTAGTTGTGTTAGAATCAAAAATAGTTCTAAATGTGTTTGTTGAAGTGTTGCCAGAACTACCGAAATGTGATGGTATGATAGAATATAAATTATGTTGAATTAAATTATTTAAAATTAAATCAGTAATTTGTTTCGATAGGTTTCTATTATATGCTGAATTTGGGTATGGGTCTATACATTGTTTACCTTTAGAACAACGGCCTTGATTCCTCCAAAATCCATAAATTAAACTTGAATCGTTTAGAGTTGCAAAATATAAGGGATTTGATATACCTGGATAGAATTTATATGAGACCACAGGTGAATTCTCCCAAAAATATACTAAATTCGGAAGCGATGTTTTTGTTCTATTCCAATGATAATGGGCACTATTTTCAGGATTATCCCCCACAAAGTTATTATTATAAATTCCTATATTTTGAGGAACTTCTGAATGGTCGACCCAATAAGTAATTGGATGGCTACTTTGATTTAGAACTGAAATGGCATCCAAATACCAAGATAAATTTGTAGCCATATCCACATTATTTGGGGACATTGTATGTGGGGCATCAAAATATCCCATATTTAAATAATCTAAAAATATATTTGATTTATCACACAATAAGGTTGTTTCAAGTGTATTATCAGAATAATAACACAATGTATCAATAGCTCCTGAAGCTGAACCTCCATTCATCCAAAAGTTTTGTGATACTTCTAAATCTACTCCACTATCAGTACCATTTACAGAATGATTTGTATTAAGATAATCAAGCGCATCATAGGTTTCATTCGTATCCATGCTGTCAATATCACTTGAAATGGACATTGCTGAAACATATGGGTATGGGAATTTTCGGGTTGTTTCTGGTAGATTTGGTAGCGAATCATCATAAAATGAAATATTATCTAAGAATAATGAACAATTTGAATACGCACGAGTACCAACTGAAACATGATTTAATTCGGTAACATTATTTATATAAATCCCAGAATTTAAATATATTCCATCTAAATACGTATCCATTGTAAAATTTACTGAATTAAAGACCGTAGTTAAATTATGCCAATTATTCAAAGTATAATATCCTAAAAGAATATATGTTGTAGAATTTCTATATTTTAACATATTATAAGTCGAATTATATCTAGTTGAATAATAATAATATCCCATAACGGAACCAATCGAATTTTGGAAATAATCCCAATCAGGATTAGTTGAACTGTTTATATTTGTGAGATTAAACCATATAGTAGTAGAACCTTTCACTATATTTTTTGTAGGATATATTTTTGCAGATGCAAACCCTGTTGAATAATTAAAATCATCTAATCTTAAACTTTTATTTCCGTTATTTGATGTTGTGTTTGATACAGTTATATCCACCCTAAGTGAAGATGAATTTATTAAACTTAAATATCCTGTTAAAGAATCGATTGGTGTATACGTTCCTACTGTATCGTTTTCAAATGAATAGGATATATCTTCAATTGCTGACGCAAAAGGTAGCATCAAAAATAATACAATAAGTCCGACTTGTATTATATTTACTTGTTTCATATTATATCAACTCATAATCAAATTATTTATTTTATATTTACATAATCAATCTTTTGGGAAAACCGTAGACAGAGCTTATTTTAGATGAATTCACACATTACTTTTTTGCTTCTACCCAAAAATTTGAATTTAAATATACAGGCATTTTATTTAATAAATATAAAATTATTACTAAGAGCTTTCCAAAATACTTAATTTTCTTAACCTTGTTTATTTTGTATTCTGTCAAAATATGACGCTTTCTGATGGAAATGTCAACAAATCCATTATCTTTTAAAATGTTTCTTAAATCCCAATATGTTTGTAGTGAACAATGATATATTTGCCATTTAGTCAAACTTTTTGTTATTAAGATTGTCCATGGGATATTGATAATTTTATTTGGAGTTTGAAAAAGATACATTCCATTGGGTTTTAACACTCTATTTACTTCTTTAAGATGATTATTAACATTTGGTATATGTTCTAAAACATCAAAAGATATGACAATGTCAAATTCGTTATCATTAAATGGAAGTTTATCCCCATTATAAATAAATAATTTATTTTTCAAATTTTTGTATTCATTCATCCCATAAGACACAGCAGCGGACGTGATATCAACACCAATGATTTTTGAATAACCAGACTTTGATAATAAGTTCAATAAACTTCCAATATTGCATCCAACTTCTAGAATATTTGAATTTTTTGGGAGTTTATTCTCCATTAAGAAATTATAACTGTCACTTATATCCCCATACTCTTTACGATATTCTATATTCTCTAAAAAAATTTTGTCGTATATTGAATTTGCAATCATCAAAATTTCCTAGCATTATATTAAATTTTCATATTATTTTTTTTGAAGCCCACAGCTATAATTGACTTAGTAAAAATCTTCGTCTTTCTGCCGTACATTAAAAAAATTATTCTGAAAGTTAAGTTCATAAATTTTGAAAAATATTTTGCTATATAATTCAAAGGATTAGTGTAGAAGATATAAATGTCTTGGGGATATACTTTGACGTCTTCAAAACTACATACTTTTAAAATTTGAGATAAGCTTTCTTCTGTAAAGCTAATTTCATGAGTGAAATCTATATATCTTCCACTATTAGCTAAAAATGGATTTGAAGAATTTAACGTTTTTACAATTACTTTTCCATTATCACATAAATTATTATTGATAAGGTTCAATATTTGAACTATCTCATTTTTATCAAAATGTTCAATAATATCATTCATTACAATCACATCAAATGGTTCAATATTTTTCTCTAAGAAATCAAATGCATCAATATATTCAACATGAAATCCTTTGTTCTTACAAAATTCAATATTTTCATTACTGATATCTATTCCTAAATTATTTTTATAACCCTCTTTTTCAAGAAAGTAAAGAAAATGTCCCATACCAGACCCGATATCTAAAATTTTTAGTTTTTTATCTTCATTCAAGTGTTTTGAGTAATTAATCTTGAAATATTTATGGTAGGTTTTAAATTCATTATACTCATTTTCATGCGCTGCCTGAAAATGGGTTGTTAGGTATTTTTCATAAATTTGTTTTTTTTCAATAATTTTCATAAGATCAACTCTTTGTCAATAAAGCAAATAGCAGCTATGATAACAGACATGTACACTTCATTGTTAAATTTTATTAATTTTTATGTTTTCTTTTTCTTCGATTTCACTTTTGTAAATATTCTCGTATTGTTTTGCAACTTTTTTCCAATTAAATTTCTCTTCCAATCTTTGTCGAGCTTTATTACCAAATTCATTGAAAAGTCTATCATTACTTATGAGTTTATTTAACGCATTTCTAATGTTTTCCGAACTGTTAGGTCTTACAACTAATGCACTATCCCCAACAACTTCCGGGCATCCACAAACATCTGTTGTAATAATCGCACAGCCAGCCGCCATAGCCTCTAATAGCACAGTCGGAAAGTTTTCAGCAGTGGATGGAAATACAAAAATCGAAGATGTCTCATACAATTTTTTTAGCTCTACGGATTTATTATCTAACCAACCAATAAAATTTACCTTTACTTTAAGATCTTTTGCTTTTTGCACCAATGCCTCTTTATACGGTCCCTCCCCCACTATATTTATCTCATAATCGATATCCATATCCTCAATTGCATCCAAAAAATACTGGAAGCCCTTGAATTCGAATAATCGGCTTACTAATAATATCTTCTTCTCTTTTTTCTTTGGATCAAAATTGAATGATCCGATATCAAATCCATTAGGAATAACTGTTACATTATCAGTATCGACGTTTTTCAAGATCATATCTTTTAGATATTTCGATGGTGTTACTACACACTCAGCATTTTGAACTATCTTTCGCCAGAATGGTTTAAGTAGTTCGTGCTGTATTGAAAACCTGTTGGGATTATGACCCGGGACATCACTCCCATGACTTGTAATAATATATGGAATTTTACTTTTATTCAAATAAGAAACAACACCAGTTGGAATAATAAAATGAGTATGGCAAATATTGTATTTATTTTCCTTCAATAATTTCGGTAGAAAACGATATGCAGAATAGCAATATGAAAGCATCTCATGCGTTTGGCATACACTCTGCTCCTTTCTGATACTTGGAACTCTATAAACTGTTACTCCATTAGTCTCTTCTTTCTGCTTCAGTCCCTTAAAGCCCATGGTAACGACATCTACAGTATGACCCAAATTAACAAGCTCTTCAGACAACGATTTTGTTACTGGAGACGCGCCTCCCCCCAGCGGCGGGTACTCATAATTCAGCATCAGTATTCTCATGTTCTCTCAAAGTAATTCCATGCTTTTTATCTCAAGCACGCCCTTTTTGAGACTTCGCCGTTTCTTCGGCGGTCTTAATTCCCCTCGTGAACCGATCATAACTAATACTTGCTTTAACATGGTATTTTTCCAGGAGTTCATTTACTTCATACATATCCAGGTCAAGCAGCTCTGCCAGTTTATCCTTGCTTGTTTTGCCGTTTGAATATTGATTAATAAGATATAATTCAGCACCTTCTCGGATCATCTGTTTTAATACAGATAGGGTATCAATATGCTCTTCCCGTGAACGCTGATGCAAAACTGCATCAATATTTTTGGGTAAATCAATCGTAACACTCATTTTAATTCCTCGATTTTACTTTTTATAAAGAACATGTGCTCTTCCTTTATCATAGGTTTTAACAATTCTAAATACTTTAAACCTTTCTCCTTGTTAAACAATCCATTCATAACACACATTAAAATTATACCGGCTACAGGCGTAAAAGGTATCTCATAAATATCCAGCATCCTGAGGAACGCTTCATCATCTGAGACAATTAAATCCATATCGTTCGCCAGATAATAATCCAGCACACTTTTTTCTCCCGCGCCCAGCCTAAAATTTTCAACTGAAGATTTTCCTATAACCTCTGATACTGTAATTTTACCTTCATGGACAAGTTTTTCCATTCTTTTTGCATCTGGAAGATTCCTTTTCAGACCTGCAGTCACCTGTTCTTTATACACCTGCTCAGTTAAGATTACATCAAATCCAGAAGCAACTATCTCCATGACATTAATTTTTGTCAACTTAATAGATGCATCGGTATCCAACAATATCCTCATTCCACCACCCTCTCTATCAAATAATTCTTCCTCTGGTTCTGCCCATAATAAACCTTGAGCATAATATCAGCAAGTATCCCTGAAACAACAAACTGCACCCCGATTATCACCATCAATACAGCCAGTAAAAATAATGGCCTATCCGAAAGACTTTTCCCAAAAAACAGCCTCTCCATGCCCATAAACCCTCCCAGCATTGCACCTGAGATGCCCAGCAGCAGCCCCAATCCCCCGAACACATGGATCGGTCTTGCTGAGAACTTCTGCCAGAAGCTGATAACGATGAGGTCAAAGAAGCCTTTTGCTAGTCTTTGCAACCCATACTTAGAAACATATTCTTTATTTCTTATGGAGCCTTTATCAATAAAGTAATCTACACCCAGCGGCGGGTACTCATAGTTCAGCATCAGTATTCTCTTATGCGTCATTTTCATTCGTTCTGCTGGATTTCCCAGCGCCCTCCTTTACTTGGTCCCTTCCATGAAATAATGCCTTCCTTTGTCAATTTCCTGATATGATACTTGACACCGTCTAACTTGATATTCAACTGCCCCGCAATTTCTTCCTTTGTCATAACCGGATTTTCCCTGATAAGAAGCAAAATCTCATCCCTGGTTTTGGGGGTAGTTTTGGGGGTAATGCCCTCCTCTGTTCTGTAAAATACAACTAAAAATCCCGTCTTGAGGTCTTTGAATTCAACCTTCATGTTACCGGCCTTACACTCTTCACAAATCCTTTTCAGCCCGGAGCCCCATCGTTCGATCTCTTTTGATTTATATAATATTTCAGCGATCAAAGGATTTCTAAGGACTGACTGCTCATCGCCCGTAATGAAATCCTCAGGCGTGAGTCCTTCTGGAAATGTTCCAGGATTCCATATTTCCACACGGTTCAGGTTTTTTAATGTATTGCTTAATTGTTCATAGAGCGGTTCAATGTTATCTTCTTCGTTGTAAAAAGGGACGATGACTGACATCACTGAAAATTACTCCTGTGCTTTTGCAGGAGCCATAGACTGAATTTTATGTTTTTCATCTTAGATACCACCTTGATCCAATTCATGCAATATTTGCCTGGAAATGCAGGAATCTTAATGGTATGTTACTATTTAATAACATCTATGGTATATCATTGAAAATATTAAAATAATTATGCTTATAATGATAGAAAATTAATGGCATAATATGGAACATGTGATCTTATATTCAAGCCCGCCATCGGCGGCGCATCCCCGGGGTAAGGGGTCGTAACCCCGGCGCAGTAAAGATGAAATTGAGTGCTTTAAAAAATTTTTAATAAAGCTGTGCGCCTTCAGCCTGTATGTTATGATTTCCCGCTGGGTCCAGTAGTGGATGTCCTTTTTATTGATTGGAAGTTTGTAAATGCTGATAGTACTGCCCATCTTTTCTGTCTCAAAGGTATTCGCTGGAGAAGATGTAACAAGATCAACTTCAAGATTCTTCTTCGCAAATTCCTTCAATATATATTTGCAGGCATTGCTCCCGCCTCCCCCCAGTGGCGGGTACTCATAATTCAGCATCAGTATTCTCACGAGTTCCTCCGATTAATCTTGCCAGAGCTTGTCCTTTGCTTGAGTTCCTTATGAGAGATCAAAAAGTATCAACTTCCATTTTGCGTATTTTTTTGCGTAATTTTTGCGTAATCTGGCAAGACATAGAGTATGTTTCGCTTTCCATCGCCCACTCTGGTCAATAATCCTTTCATGACCAGTTGTTTCAGGTCAGTCGTAGCAGTCTTACGTGAAATAATGTTTAGAGAAACATATTCTTTATTGCTGATAGAGCCTTTCTCAATAATGTAATTCATTGCTTGTATTTGTCTTTCATTAAGCCCCATTTTTTCAAGTTCCTCTGGATTATGAGGCAATCTAAAAGTAACCACAAACGCTCCTGAAATATGTTCAAACAAAGGTTCAGGGATCCCCCATTCTCTGCATTGGTTAATCATATCCAGAGTTCCTCCACCTACATCCTCCACATATTTTACCCATAACAATTGTTTGAATAAGAGAGGATTACGTGGTACAGATATGTGTTCTCTCCTGAGGTCTTCTATAGTGATTTCATCCGGAAGTTTTCCAGGATTCCAAACTTCTAATCTATTATCGAATATCCTGACCTGTACCTTGGATGGCGATTCATAATCCCTGTGTGCAATAGCATTAACAACAGCTTCCCTTATCGCATCGGATGGGTACTGATATTTTTCTTCTCTTTGAACCTTCCCGGGCACCAATCGTATTGATTTTCCGATATTACGCAACACAAAGTCCATTGCTCTATCGATCAAATCAAACACAGTCCCTTCGATTGTCTGGAAATCAATATACGGCTTAACAGGTTCATTTCCAGAAAACCTTATGCATTTCACTTCTGATTGTAAAAAAAATGATTCCTTATAAAATAGCAAAAGTGCGGCGTTTGTCAATTCCCCATTTTTCAATAATTTCAATTTCATTAAAGATTCTTTGATCGGAGAATCAACTGGAAGATTTAATCCTCTCTGTTTTCTGGATTCTTCTAAAAACCATCTCAGTTTTTCTCTATCGATGAAATCCAGATTTCCTTCTTCACTTATTCTTTCATCCCAGTAATTTTTTGCGCCACTTTCTTTCGCCAATTTTCTTATTTCACTCGATGAAATTCTTAAGTTTGTAGTTCCAACTCTTTTATAAGCATGGTTTTTGAAAAAGACTGGCTTTTCTGGATTTTCTTTTATTTCGACCTTAATAATATCTCTTTCATCAATATCGATTGTATTTATACAAGGGAATATCTGTGGATCAGTATTCCTTTTTATGTAATTCGCTAATTCTTCTAATGAGTTATTTCCGATGTCAACTCCGAGAATTTTTCGATTGTCTGAAACTCCAATAATGACAAACCCATCATTTGAATTCGAGAATGCTGAAATGGTTTCTCCGATTTCGTTTAATAATCCTAATGATTCTTTGAACTCAAGACACTGTGATTCACCACCATCAATGAGTTTTTTTAAGAGCATGATCCTCTGAATTTTGTTATGTTTTTAATAAAGCTGTGCGCCTTCAGGCTGTATGTTATGATTTCCCGCTGGGTCCAGTAATGGATGTCCTTTTTATTAACTGGAAGTTTGTAAATGCTGATAGTACTGCCCATCTTTTCGGTCTCAAAGGTGTTCACTGATGAGGATGTAACAAGATCAACTTCAAGGTTCTTCTTCGCAAATTCCTTCAATATATATTTGCAGGCATTACTCCCGCCTCCCCCCAGCGGCGGGTACTCATAATTCAGCATCAGTATTCTCATCTAAATCCTCTGGTGCATGGGCATTTCACAAATCCATATCTTAAATATATCAATGAGATCATAGCAACCGTTTCCTCATATCGTCACTGAATTCGTAATAGTCTTTAATTTTCAAATCTTGTATGATGCACGAAATCTCATAAGTATTCAGAAATGCTGCACTTTTACACGCAAGCAAAAAAGCTGGTATGTTGATTGCCATTACACCTTGTTTTCTGGCTATATCGAGTGCCTTTTTATCGCTTGTCAACAACAATGATTTTCTATAGTTTTTACAAAGAGCAATACATTCTTTTTCCCCATTGCCCAAATTATCAAAATCCATGTCCAAATTCGCAATGCTTTTTTCGTCAACTGTCTCTATTTGCAGATATTTCACTTCAAACACATGTTTTACAAGTTTCGTTCTTGCGATTTCATTGAAAACTGCAACTGGAATAAATAATTTTTCCACTTTGAAAAAATTCTTTATTAAAGCCAATTTGCCTATTTTTAAAAAAGAGCTGAGGAAGTCAGCATCTATAATGACAACGCTATTTTCTTCCTGCAAATTTCACCGCCTCTTCGGCAATAAATTCAATTTCTTTTAGTTCCATTCCTGATTCCCTCACAATCCCTTTTTTATGCAGGATTTCTTTCATTTCTTCCATATCAACTTGGGCGATCTCAACGGCTTTTCCGAATGATATCTCACCTTGCTTATATAATTCGCTGGCGATAGCGACCCTCACGTCTTTCCTGGCAGCTAAAAGCGTATTTATGGCATCTCTGATAAAATCATCCCCGCTTTTATAAAGCCCCGTACTCGGGATCACACTTATTTCTTTGTCTATTAAGGTTCCTGACATCATTTAAATCACTTCAATCAAACTAGATGTTTTCATATTAATAAGATATCATCATAGCAATAAATATATCTCGTAAATTATAGATGTACTCATAATTCAGCATCAGAATTCTCATTCCACCACCCTCTCGATCAAATAATTCTTCCTCTCGTTCTGCCCGTAATAAACCTTGAGCATAATATCAGCCAGTATCCCTGAAACAACAAACTGCACGCCGATTATCACCATCAATACAGCCAGCAAGAATAACGGCCTGTCCGAAAGACCCTTCCCAAAGAACAGCCTCTCTATACCCATATATCCGCCCAGCAGCACGCCTGAGATGCCCAGCAGCAGCCCCAATCCCCCGAACACATGGATCGGCCTGGCTGAGAACTTCTGCCAGAAGCTGATAACGATGAGGTCGAGGAAGCCTTTTCCAAGTCTCAACAATCCGTACTTCGTCTTTCCGTATTTCCTGGGATGGTGTTTAACTTTCACTTCCCCGATCCTGTAGCCTTTCCAGGAAAGCATTGCAGGGATGTATCTGTGCGTCTCTCCATACAGATCAAGGTTCTTCACACATCCGTTCCTGTACGCCCTGAAAGTGCATCCTGAATCGTGTATTTTGCTATTTGTAGTCAATTTGCGCAGCATGTTGGCAAATTTTGAAGTGATTTTTTTAGAAAACGTGTCTTTACGGTCAGCACGCCATCCGCACACTACATCATAATCCTCCTTCCCGATCTTCTCGATCAGCTTCGGAATATCAGCAGGGTCATTCTGCAGGTCGCCGTCCATGCTGATAGTGATATTCCCCTCTGCATGATCAAACCCGGCCTTCAGGGCTGCGGTCTGCCCGAAGTTCTTCCTGAACTTTATTATCCTGACATTGGTATCCTTCTCACGAGCCTTTAGCATATTCTTGAAGGTATTATCAGTTGATCCGTCATCAACGAAAATGATTTTGTGCTCCCTGTTCAAACTTTTCAGGACATCGCTCAATTGCGCGTGCAGGGGTTCAATATTATCTTCCTCGTTGTAAAAAGGAACTACTACCGATATCATCGAGCCACATCCTTATACCAATTTACAAAATTCTCGATCCCCTGTTCAATGCGAACCTCAGGTTCATAACCGAGAAGCATTTGCGCTTTTGATATATCAGCATAAGTCACTGGAACATCCCCTGGCTGATCTGGCATTTTTTGGATCCGGGCGCTCTTTCCCAGGTTCTCTTCAATTAATTGTATCAAATACCTCAATTCCACTACATTTGAATTACCGAGGTTGATTATTTCATAACCCAGTTTCTTATTAACAGCCGCTATTATCCCGTTCACGATATCGCTGATATAGGTATAATCCCTTCTTGACTTACCATCGCCATACATTTCAATAATTTTACCCTCATCTATTGATCTTGTGAATTTATGGATCGCCATTTCAGGTCTTTGCCGTGGCCCGTAGACAGTGAAAAACCGAAGACTTGTTATCGGTATTCCATAAAGATGATGATAGGTATAACAGAATGTTTCACATGCTTTCTTTGTGGCTGCATAGGGAGAGATGGCTTTATCAACGGGATCATCTTCCCCAAATGGTATTTTTTCATTTATTCCATATACAGATGAACTTGAACCGAAAATAAAGTTTTTAATGCCATGCTCTCTGCTTATTTCAAGGAGATTCATCGTTCCTCTGATGTTTACATCCTGGTATAGCAATGGATCCTGTATTGAAGGCCTCACCCCGGCTCTTGCTGCAAGATGGATCATGGTATCGATCTCATCATTATTAAATATTTTTTCCATCCGGGCTTTTTCCCTGATATCTGCCCTGTAAAAAGTGAAATTTTCGTTATCAAGATTATGATGTATATTTTTCATCTTGATAGGCTGATCATAGAATGGGTCAAAATTATCAATACCCACAACATTTTTTTCCATATCCAGGAGTTTATCCACCACATGCGAGCCGATAAATCCTGCGCAGCCAGTTATTATGATCGTCATATTCCAGGAATCTGAACTTCATCAAAAGCGCCAGAATTGTCGCCAAATGTGGCGTTTCCTCCAGGGAGATTCAAAATATCTTCTTCCGGGGCTGAGCTTGCCGATATTGCAGAAGCCGACTGCATGAAAAATGCAATAATTGATACAACAGGTAAAATCATTTTTCTTTTCATTTGATACCACCTTTGACTTATAATAAAGTCATGAATCTAATTTATCTGTACATCAAAAAGATACATAAATCTTTCTACTTTTAAAAATTTTTTATTATAATGATTATAATCACTACCCCCGGGTGGTTTGAAGAATTATAAATAAGTTAATGTTAATTATCTTAACCTTGAAACGCCCTGCTTTACTTTGAGTATCAAATTGTCAGGAACACTATCAAGAAGTTCAGGAGAAGTATATACGGCTTTAATGAACGCCTGTGATGCTTTCTCATAACTCTTAAGTTCATAAAATGAAAGTCCCATTCCATAATGAGCATCTGCAAAATCAGGATCGGTATCCAGGGCACTCTGGAATTCTTTTATTGCTTCATCATACTTGCCCGACTCCAGGAAAAAATTCCCGATATTCGTATGGGCAGCAGGATAACTGGGGTCAATACGAAGCGCCTCCTTGAACTCGTTTATTGCTTCCGTACTTCTTTTTTGAAGAGCGTAGATCTCTGCGAGACTATTATGGGCTGGAGCATGTTCGGGATTTATCCTCAAAGCCTCATTAAGTTCAAAAAGCGCTTCCTCCAATTTACCTGTACATGCATAGATATTTCCAAGGTTGCAGTGTGCTTCCGGATATCCGGGATTAAGCCTTATAGCTTCCTTCAGTTCCTTTTCCGCCTCATCTATCAGACCCATTTTATAATAAGTTACCCCAAGGTTATTGTGGACTTCAATATAACCCGGATCAAGATGCAAAGCCTCATGAAGCTCCTGTATTGCTTTTTCGAACATTCCTATTTTATCATAGGCAAGACCGAGGTTATTATGGATATTATGGTTCAGGCCAATTCCTGAAGTCAACTGGAAAAATGAGTAATATTCAGTTAGATAATGCGCAGTCTCTGGATCAAGAGCCGATAGATTCCGGTCTTTTTTCAACTTCCAATTTTTTCCATTCACATCATAAAGGCTTACATTTACTTCTCTAATCGAATCTATACTGAAATCAACGAATATCTTTGAATCCGCACGAAAACTATCAATTACCAGGAAAACATGCTCTCCCGAACTTGCGGCTTTTACTTCGGAAACAAGACATTTTAACAGGATATATCCAAGCTGAGTAATGGCTGCGCATGATGCAAGAAACTCCATTTCCTTTAGTTTTTCTTCCATTGGTATTTTTGCCCTGGCAATGATATAAAAGATGTCTTCGTTGTTGATATTAAGTCCATTGACCAGCTGCTTTATCAGGTGTATGGGCGCATCGGGACGGTAAATGCTTTTTCCTTCAAGAAGGAACATGAGGTCCTTAAGGGATTTGATGAATCCATCCGTATCCTCGACCCGGGCGGCCTGGCTTGCTCTTTGTTTTATGCTGTCAAAATCTATATCTTTAAACAATTTATTAAGCTGTGCGCTTATGTCTTCTATGAAGTTCACAGGATAACCAAGATCATGAAGGCAATTTATTAAGTTATTAGTCTCCTGTTCCATAATTTGCCTGACCTATGGATTTGATGATATTTTTTTACTGCGGAAAAGTGGCTCTATAAGCAAAATATCATCCTGTGAAGCATCTTTCAATTCTCCATTTTCAATTTTTTCCGCAAGTATCTCATAAAGCCTTCTTGGTTCTAATTTATCCAGAAATTCTTTTTGTTTATTACGATAACATTTATATTTGTACCATACTGAAAATAATTTTTCATCAATGGCGCTTGTTTTTCCGGACGGAAATATAATATTTATCTTCAAAAAATAGAGGATCAGGATAAGAGAACTAAATAGCATGAAAGTAAGTACTCTGGAAGCAATTAAAATATTATAGTCAATTGTATTGGGGTTTATTAAAGGCATATTTTTCTCAATTGTATAAACGATAATAAGAAATGTGGCACTGATCAAAATGAAAATAAGCAATATCATATCTGTAAGTTCACAGATTTCCCTGGAATAAGATTCTACTTTGCTGCATAATGCTTTTTTATCAGTATCAGAATTATTCTCTGGATCGGAATAGACGATTTCTTTAATCCATAGTGCATAAGCTTCCCTGTACTGGATAATATATTGGGAAGATATGACTCCGAATAAGCCGAAAAGCAATACCAAGAAAACAAGAAGACTCATCATAAAAATACGGCCATTGAAATACGCAAAATATACTTTAAAATACGAAAATAAGAATTAATGCTATTATCAATGTTCCAAAATAAATAATTTGTAGATTCTTTGCGAGTCTTATAATTCCCATTTTTTTTCTCCTGAATCGATTATATTATTATTAGCGGTAAGTATTTATAATTTATCTACCTTTAACATTTTTATCAGTTTATTAGAGTTCATTCCTGGTCTGATTGCGCCACAGTCCTGATTCTCTTTACACCTTTGATCTCTTTTATGATCTCTACAACATTTTTCGGTACAAAATGCTCCCATTTTTCACCTTTTAACATCCTGCGCCTGATCTCTGTACCGGAATAACTGTTTCGCATAAAAAGAGGCGATTGTTTGACTTCTATTCCGGCTTCACGCAGCAATTCTATCACGAGAGAATTATTAGTATATGCAATATCAAAAGGCGGCACCATGGATTTAACATGCGATACCCAGAGGGAATTGCGCTGGATATCCTCTATTGGTATTACATAATGCTTGATATCAAATTCCATGAGCGCACTTGATACCATGAGAACCCTTTCACCTGCTGTGAACGGATTCTCTACCTCATGGCTTTTCTGGGCGCTGCCGATGCCAACGATGATTTCATCTACTTCATTCACAATCTGTTTTAAGACCTCATGATGCCCTAAATGATATGGCTGGAATCTTCCAAGATAAATCCCGCGGCGCATATTATTAAGTTGGTTGTGCAGCCGGAGGCTTTGTGGCAGGCGGCTTTGCTGCTCCCGGTGGTTTTTCGGCTGATGGCGGGGGTGGAGGCGGTGGCGGTGGGATATTAGCGAGTCTCTCTGTTCCCCATGGCCTGACAGGTGTGTCGCGATTCCATATCTCTTTCATGAATGTGCGCCAGTCCCAGCTGTTATGTTTATGCTTCATATCTGCGAGTTTCTTGACCATTTCCTTGTTTATTGGTTTGTCGGTCCACTCAATATCATTGACTTTATCAAGGTATTTCTCGCCGATCTCCGTTCTTACAAAGACAGTGCTCCAGCCTTCATCCGAACCAACCGAGCCTACGGATATGTCTGCATAATATGAGGTATAATCTTGGCAAAAGTGGCATCCTTTCCTGGCAAGGGGCGCAACGACCTTGATAGGGACTTCTTTTACTTCTTTATTAGTTTCGACAATAAAATTACCTTTATGGAAGTTCATCTTCCTGACATCCCTGATATCAACACCCATGATCTTCGGGACCATTTCCTCCAGCATAATCTCTTCAGAAAAACTCTCCATGCATATAAGTCCGATTATCAAATTGATCCTGTCATAATTCTCACGGAAAAGTTTTGCGCCGTGGATCTGGCATGGTACTCCCACGAATGCGACTTTTTTATGTTTTTCCAGTATTTTCTTAATCTCAACGTATGTCCTTGGTTTCTCCTGCATTGTACCATCCGGCGCGATAAGAGGCGATTCGGCGCTGTCAACATATGCTCTGTGTATGTCCCTCATTGTTGAAACAGCAGGTTGATATGTATACTTCGTACCGCTTGCGGCTGTAACATCCTCAGGTTTGGTGAACACCACAATTTTTGTTTCCCATTTCTCGTTTCGCACCACACCGACTGCACAGTCGATCTCTCCCTGTTCAAGAAGAGATTTCAATATCTGGGAAACAATTGCTCCATCCTGGCCGTGAAGGGTTTTGCTTTTTCCTGCTTTCATTACCCTTATATTATTGAACTCATCTACCGGGAAACCATCAAGTATGGGGCAAACGCGTTCACATGCATAGCAATTCACACACGGGTTTATTTCCTGTTTTGTAGGATCGACATCCTTGAAAAGAACCTCGGTTTTTAATTCCATTTTATTATAATTGTTCTTTTCTTTTGAGATATCAACAGGACCCCTGCGTACTACGGGGGCATTCACCGGACAGATAGCTTCGCATGTACCGCAGGAAGAGCAGTAGTTGAATTCAGTAACATCTGCAATTTTTGGCAGCCCAACGTCGGGGGCATACATATTGCCCAGTCTGATGAGTACCTTATCCTGATCGGATTTAATGACGCCCCTTTCTGTAAGGGGTCCTGCGACAGCACTGTCCGGTTTTGCTTCCACTTTACTTTCCTCCGATGATTTCCTTTCCTATTAATTTGATAGCTGTTTCCTTGTCAGGACCAATTGGTGAACCTGCAACGATCTGGGTGACGCCGATCTTCTGGAGGGCCTGAACTTTTGCCTTGCAATCAGCTGGTGTCCCGCATATGGAGAAAGCATCGATCATCTTATCAGTGACAAGTGCGTTCAATCCGGGGAAGTCACCTTTTGCAATTGCATCGCCGATATTCTTCTTTGCACCAACATCAATCTCATGTCTTTGAAGAACGGTATCCGGTGAACCTGCAACGATGAATGCAACGACGACTTTTGCTGCGTTCTTTGCTTTTTCCGCATCCTTGTGAATCGAGAAGCATGCATATGCGCCTACGTCAACGCTCTTGGGATCGCGTCCGGCTGCTTTTGCACCCAGTGCAATTTGTTTGATTGCAAATTCAAAGTCTTTTGGATGTGATGCATTAATAAGTACACCGTCAGCGACTTTACCTGCCAGTTCAAGCATCTTCGGACCCTGGGCTCCCATATAAATCGGGATGTTACCTGTTTTGAATGCCAGTTTTGCGCCGCCGATCTTTACGCGTTTTCCATCCTGTGCAACCTTCTTACCACCAAAGAATCCCCGAAGAGCTGTTATGCTTTCAGCGATCGTGGTCATAGGCTCGACCCACTCAATCCCCATAGCATCAAAAGTGGCCTTATCGCCAGGACCGATCCCAAGAACTGCGCGGCCGCCGGAAATCTCATTGATCGCGCCAATGCTCTGGGCTGTGATAGCAATATTCCTTGTATAAGGATTTGTAACGCCTGTTCCGAGTTTTATCCTGTTGGTGTTCATTGCCAGTACGGCAAGTGTGGTATATACATCACGATTATTGTAGTGATCTGTAATCCATACATTGTCAAAACCATTTTCTTCTGCGAGCTTTGTGTAATATGCTAATTTTACGACCGGGTCTGCCGGTACAAATTCAATACCAAACATATTTTCCTCCTGCGTTTTAGGGTCATTCGTCTTTCTTTATTTAAAAGCATATTGGTTTTGTTCTGCAATTTCTTCTGGAATTCAGTGGTTTTCCAGCAAGCTATGAATTTTGGAAATAAAAAAAAAGAAAGGGGAAAATAGCCCCTTTATGTTACTTCTTCCTGATCATAAAGAAGTATGCTGTCGCCCCAACGGCTGCCACGACCAGTAAATAA
Source organism: Candidatus Methanoperedens sp. BLZ2 (assembly GCF_002487355.1). GTDB lineage: Archaea > Halobacteriota > Methanosarcinia > Methanosarcinales > Methanoperedenaceae > Methanoperedens. The sequence continues at coordinate 24,160 of NZ_NTMG01000054.1, forward strand.
ATTATCCAGTTCCATGGAGTTGGCGGTGTTTCCGGTAGTAATGCAGGTGTTCCCTCTACAGCAGGAATGGAAGTCTCTGCAGCCGCTGGATTTGTGGTAATTCCCGTAATCCCGGAAATCGCAAACGGCGAGAAACCATCGGTTCCTGATTCAAAGTAGGTGGTTGTTGCATCCTTCCTTATTTCATTTGTATCCAGTGTGATCCACTTGCTTCCGTCCCATCTGAGGAGTTTGAGCTGACTTGCGGTAATCTTATTATCTGTAAGCCATGAGTTTTGCACATTGAACACGATCTTTGATTCCTTTAAATTAGCTGGCGTGGCAAAATTTTTCGTACCCACCCATATATTGACATTTTTGTATACCTTGCCAGGCGCTGCGCTTGAAACCAGACTCGATGTGCCCTTGAGGACTTCAACAGTTGTGGTTATCAAACCTGCATTGACATTGCCCGTAACATTACTGAATCTTATCGGATTAAGGGCATGGGTGAATCTATATGATGTAAGAATGTCTTTGAAAATCTCAAGTTCGTAGGATTCTTTCACATCTATATTGGATAGGTTCTCTCCTGAAGTTGTTCCTCCACCGCCTCCACCACTTGACCCACCGTTTGAACTTCCGCCCGGGCCTGATGGGACTGTGAAACTCAAGTCAACCCTGTTATCAGTCTCAGGCCCTGCGAATGTGCTGGTCTGCTGAGCTGCTACATCATTCAAATAGAAAGTCACAGTAGAGTTAATTTCATTCTGGTATCCTCTTATCCAGAGTTTTGTCGGACCCTGGTTGTCACCATAGAAACCTGATGCTTTGGTGGTTATGGAACCTCTTACTTCTCCTCCAATCTTAGCAATAATTGTTGTCCCTTGAGGTGCTGGCTGCCCGTTCACTGTCACAGTTCCGTAATAACTCGATGGATTTAAAGGTTCATTTTGTGCTGAAGCTATCCCTGAAGTTATTAGAATGGTCAATACCATCATTAAGATTATATTTTTTTTCATTTTCATTGTATCACCAAAAATTAGAAAAGGGATTATTCGATTCCCTTTTCTTTATTTAATTAGGCAGCCATGGCTTTCCTGCCCAAACCAGGCTGTCCTTGTTTGTACCGGTCAATGTATTCATAAAGAGCCAGTATCCCTGTCCCTTATTCAATGGTGTACGAGCTGTCAGATCATCGCCGACAGTGTAAGTATTGTGGGGATCCTTATAGGATACCAGGTATGAATACAGCGGTTTTCCATCTGCCTGGAGGGGCTGGAAAAGCAGGCCTGCGTCCAGTTCTCTATTCTGCTCCTGCTTACTTGCAACGACCCCGATAAGATTCCAGCCTTCAAAGAGGTCCCTGCTTGGCGGTACGGATCTGATATTCGTATCTGCAATGAATCCAATACTCTGGTTGGGTGCAGTAACATTGATCCAGTACCCATACAGGGGTTGCAGGTCAGCAGGCGTGGAGAAGGTCTTATTTCCAGGATCGTATCCGGCAACTCCGTTGTTCTTCACGTTCTTCAGTATCATGTCAACACTGCCCGGATCTGCGAAGTTCGGGACAGATATTAAATTCCAGCCCGGATCCAGGTCAAATACCATGTCTGCGAATGCGATCTCTGTGCTGCCTGTTATGCTGCCGCTTGTTGCTGTAACCGTTACGAACTGAGCCATATTTGAAGTCACTGGCAGGATAGCGATCCCATTGCTGAATGTTACGTTTGGCTGATATATTACAGCGCTTGCATTCTTGCTTGCATTAACAGTTATATTCGCCATTTCATTAAAGGTCGTATCTGTTACATTAGCATTTAGAGCTTTTATGGTTATGGTTATGGTGCTTCCTTTCAGTGCAGCAGTTTTACCGGGTGTTAACTCGAAGGATGTTACATTTGGTTGCGACGGATGTGCTGATACTGTAACATTTGCACTTCCTGTGATATTGCCGCTTGCTGCAATTACCATTGCGGTTCCTGCTCCTGCTGCCTTGAACGCGGCTGTTGCGATTCCGTCTGCGCCTGTTATTGATGTCTCAGGAGATATAGTTCCAACAGCGGTATCATTGCTTGTAAAGGTTATATTGATTCCCGCTATCGGAGCGCCATTTTGATCCAGTGCTGTTGCATTGAATACCTGACTATTTCCAACATTCATTATGGCAGTTGACGGTGAAATTGTTATTGATCTCAATTCTTGAAGAACTCCGGATGCTGTAATCTGTCCCCGGATCTCGCCTCCAGGATACTGATTTGTATGGACATTTACATAGGTGTTACCTTTTATCATAGCTCCTAACAGGGCATTGAGAGGTTGTCCTGCCAACGGACCGGAAAGGTTGATCGACGTGATATTTCCTTCAACAAGGAGCCCGTCGAATCTTCCGGGAATCAATACTGCTGGCGGAACCTCCGGATATAGCCACGCAACAACAGGACCATCTACCCCGGCAGGAGCTAGATGTATATGAGCCATGCTTACATTTTCAATATTTTCCACCATAATCTTGTAATGCAGCCTTGTGCCATTATCACTGAGCTCAAAAGTTGCATTGCCTTTTGCAGAGCTGACCACTGGTTGCTGCACGATCTCGTTACTCGATAGGTTGGCTGTGAAATTATTGGGTATTGTGAACTGCTTGATCTTGTATATCTTGCCAGTATTGTTCGTTGGTCCCAGCATCTGCGAGGTCAGAACATACAACTCATGGTCAGCATCCTGTCCAAAGGAGCGCACGAATTCATTGATGCGTCCATTGCTGCTCGTGGCAACCCGCAACTCTTTAGTTGACCACATTCCTTCTCCGGAAGAGGGGGGCCTGGCAACGAACAAACTGCCGTTGCCTGCGGTAGGTCCTTTGCTGAAGTCGCCAAAGATATAATTCCCGTTGAACTGCGGAAGTTCACTTCCTCTATAAACATATCCGCCAACAACCACTACGCCAATTCCTCCGGGTTGTCTGGCATTCGCATATTCGATAACCGGATCGATCAGGGGCTGGCCATTTGCATCTACATCCGGACAGCTCTGGTTCGAGAGGTTGGGATTATTAGGATCGAAACAATGGGCACCTTCCTTGATGTTCCATCCATAATTTCCACCTCTGGCAACAATATCCACTTCTTCCCAGGCATTCTGCCCCGCGTTGCTGGCGAACAGGGAATGGTTCCCGCCAGTATCGAATGAAATGTGGAATGGATTTCTGAATCCTGAGGCAAAGATCTCATCAAGCCCATCTTTCCCTACATATGGGTTGTCCGGAGGAATACCATAGGGATCTCCATTATCAACATCGATACGAAGGATTTTTCCGAGCAAAGTTGAAGTATTCTGTCCATTGCCAGGGGGTGGATGGCCAATGCCGAAATCATCCGCTCCACCTCCATCTCCCAGCGGTATATAGAGGTATCCATCAGGCCCGAAGGCGATCTGGCCGGCATTGTGATTGGCCTGGGGTTTATCAATCTGAAGCAAAACCCTTTCTGAACTATCATTGGCCCTGTTCTGATTGTCCTGTAAGACCTTGAATTCAGATACAATACTGGTGTGATTCCAGTTAGAAGGCGCCTGAGTTCGCAGGGGCGAACTGTAGTAGACAAAGAAGCGTCCATTTTGCGAAAAGTTAGGATGGAAAGCCAATCCCAGCAGGCCACGCTCATCATACTGTGGTGCTAATGCCACTATCCTGGACCTGAGGTCAAGAAATGGCTCTTCAATTACCTGTCCGCTTGTATTGATGATTTTGATCAAACCTATCTGGTCGACAATGAACCTCCGTCCCGTTCCATCTTCAGGAGAAACAAGAGCAACTGGGGATGTGAAGTTATCAGCTACAAGTTCAAGCCCGATTCCAATTTCCTCCATCGGAGGTATGGTTGGAGCCGGAGCGGCTATTACGATTATTTCTCCATGCATAGTTGGATGGAGCGCACAATGATACTTAAAAGTCCCGGTATCATTGAACATAAATTCAAAAGTGTTTCCCTGATTGAGAGTACCTGAATCAAAGACTCCGGTATCGCTCGTCACAGTGTGTGCATCAACATCATTATTCGTCCAGGTTACAGATGTTCCTTTTAATACCGTAATGTTTGCTGGATTGAAAGCAAAACTTTGGATGGCAATGTTCACAGCTGTTGGAGGCCGTACTATCCAATCCCATTTATGTATATCCGTTCCATTAATGTTCGAGGCAACTGCTGTAACATTCCATGTACCCACAGCTGCACTGCTTACATAAGAAGATGAGATCACGTTTGTAGCGCTGGATACTTCAGTGCCGTTGATCTGCCAGGATATATCCGCCAGCTGGTCAACTGTAATGCTGAAGGTTCTATTTTCGCCAGCCTGATTATTCACGATTTCAGTGGATGGTAATATACTGATAATATTCGCGCCTGAGATGTTGGGTTTTTCTCCTGGCTGTAACTGCCTGTTAGTGAAATTCTGGTTCATCATATCTGTGCCGTTTATGGTGACTGCCATAGGCATCACAGATACATTCATCCATCCTGGCTGCATCTGTTCCGCGATAGTATATGTGCCGTTTGACAGATTCATGAACTGGTACATGCCACCTGCATCGGTTACATTGTTCTGGATTGTGCCATCTGGTTTTGTCAGGCTGATATTCCAGTTCGCAAGACCCATTCCTGTACTATTATCGATCTTGAATCCTGAAATGTTGAATGTTCCTTCTGGCGGTAATGATGGTGTCAGGGCAAAGTTCTGCGTGGCTGTGGCTCCAGAGGTTACTGTGACGCTTGTGCTGTTGCTCTGGTATCCGGCTGCACCTGCTGTTAAAGTGTATGTCCCGGACCCGATGCTTATAGTGTAGTTGCCATTGATATCTGTATTATTGCTCTGGCTGTCTGCTGCCACGGTTGCATCTGCTATCGCTGAGCCTGATGCGTTGGTCACTGTCCCAGCTATTGTGCCGTTAGCAGCAACCACTGCAGGATCAACGAACCCGCTTGCATCTCCTCCAGGGCCATTGTGGCACTTGAAGCACCAGCCACCGCTTGAAGTGTTTAGCGGGATTATATTCGCATAATTCGGCTGTTTAAAGGCCAAGTTACCATGGCATCCACTGCATGTGTCTGTGCCATTATACACTATTCCATGATTATTTGATCCAAGGATCCATGTCTGGAATGGATGTGTGATTCCGGTGGTTGAAAAGTTACTCAATTCCTCTGAAGTGTTAACTGCGCGCACTTCGATCTTGCTTGTAAGTGCCGAAACTATCACAAAGGGATACTTTGTTTCATTCGCGCCTGTATTGTAATTCACAACCGGGTGTCTTCCCCCCGACCTTGCCTTGATCCTGTAGATCGCCGGGGTCGTTTCATTACCGATGACGCTATTTATCAGCCTCATTCCGACGGACTGGTTGATGTCGGATTCGTTGCTGTCAATGCGCGTAGGCACGCGGTCATCTGCAAGACCGTTGACTTCTATAAAGTAGTCACCCGGTGTTATGCCATTCAGGTCAAACTGTGCTGTCATGTTGTCTGGTAATACTGCTGTTTCGATGATTGCGCCCGCCCTGTCAAGCAAGACTGCACCAGTGATGCTGGTCACTGTCGCATTCCCACCATCCATTGTGCTATTCAGGGTCAGGGTAATGTTTGGCGCGGCCGAAGCCATTGCACCTAATATGGTTAATATAAATACTGATATTACTATTCGTTTCATATTCTCACTCCCTTGTTACTTTATTATACTGTTTAATAGGATTTTGCCACCCCACAGGTAAAATACATGATTAAATGATCATGAAATAACTGTTAGCTTTAATCCCACTAGCTTAACGTTACCACTCGTTTTGTTGGCTATTAAATGTTATAGTTTTTACTCTTTATAAATCTTGCGGTTGCTGTTTATAAACCCTGAGGTTATTTATATTCAAATATATTCAAAAAAATCGGTTGATTTTTAAGAACAAAATAATGGTAACAAATATCATCATTCCCCATAACATTCGGTTGTAGCGCCAGACTTTTGCCCCATCAAGCGGTCCGAAAGGTATCATATTGAAGCCTGCAAGGAATACATTGATAAAGGCTGCTGTTAGCAGAACATCATATGCAACAGGTACTAACATGAAATTTGAACTAATATAAAAAATCGTTGCAAGAACCAGGTTTACCGCAGCCCCTGAAACAGATATGTATGCCAATTCTTTTTCGGTCTGTTCCATATTCGGGTATTGTTCATAAGGACTGTAAGATACTTTTTTTCCCCTGATCATCACTGCGCCAGGTGCTGCGAATACAAAATTCCCACCGGTGAAAATTGACAAACCAATAGCCATTACCAATCCCATGGGGCTTGCCTCGTAATCTGCTACATAGCCGTATCTCCGGGCTGTGAACTTGTGAGCAAGTTCATGAAGAAGAAAACCCGTACCAACACCAACGGCGGCTATAGCTAATGCTGCAAAACTTGTACTGGGATAAGAAAACGCAATTGTTAGAACAAGTAAAGAAGCTACAAGATGTACAATCTCCCGCAAACTGTTTCTATTCATGAGCCTCAAGTTAGTTTAAAAATATATAAATCATACCATGCCGCATGCAAAGTTTGACAATAACTCATCATCCTGTGGGGCCTTAACGCCATAAAGGCATTGCCGTGCATCCTTGTAATAGAGTCGCTCTTCCAGTATCCCTTCTTTCTTAAGTATACTCAGGGCATATCGCACAGTGCGGGGAGGAAGGTAGCTTTCAGCGACAATTTCTTTCTGGGTCATGAGTCCTTTAAATTCAAGAACTTTGAAGACAAGTTTTACTGAAGGTGATAATTGTAATATTTTCCGTGTATAAACGTTTTGCATTGCCGCAGTTTCAGAATATGTATATCCAGCTGTTGATTTTGTCATGTTAAATATTTGGATTACGATATGATATGATTTAAATCTTTAGGCAAAATATGCCTCTATTGAAAAAACAAATAATATTTACTTAACAGTAAAAAAACTGATAATTCAGATAGGATATCCGAATCCGAATTATATTATACTATTGCCTTCAATAGATCTTTATCGCGTACCAGACCCAGTAGTTTTTTTGTGTTGGTGACGACGGGCAGCTGATCTATTCTATGACGCCTCATTTTACGAGCGCATTCGCTTACAGACGAGCTTAACAATGCAGTTTCAGGTTCACCGGTTAACTTTATTATTTTTTTCACAGGCGAATTCGGAAGCTGGATCTTAGAGACGCTGTAATATAAGCTCATAGTGTCCCGCATGGATTCCCATGTCCAGGCATCATCATCAGATCCTGCAGACATATTGGACATCTCTGTCTTGTCATCAATTATACTGGCACTAATAAGATCTTTATCAGATGCTACCCCAACCAGTGTAAGTGCTGAATCCAATATTGGAACAGCTTTAACATCGGCAATCTCCATGATCTCACCAACTACGCAAAGGGGTGTTTCGCTCCAGACCGAAACCACGCCATTTCCAATATGATCACTTATCGGGGAAGTGATATTCAGTCTTCCTATTGCGCCCACAATATCGGCTATTGTAATAAGGCCTGTAAGGACACTATCTTCAACAACCGGCAAACGCCGAATTTTATTATTCAGGATTATCCTGGCTGCATCAACGATTGACTTGTCGGGTGTGATCGTAATGGGATTTCTCGTCATCAGGAGCGCTATCTGTTCCTCTTCGGGATGTTTCAACAGATCAGTTCTTGTTACGATACCTACAAGTTCGCTACCCTTTACTATCGGAACTCCCGAAATATGCTTTGACTTCAGGATTTCAAGAACTTCATCCCTTGATCCTGGCAATTCAGCGCGGGCAACGTCCCTGACCATCACGTCATCAACTTTTATGGTATGTGGCGTATTCGGCATTTTTGTCTCCTTTTGTTATTTTTTAGCGTGGACAACCAGCACTGGTATTTTTGAATTGCGAACTACTTTCTCGGCAACACTCCCCAGAAGGAACCTGTCAAGCCCGCTCTTCCCCAGTGTTCCCATTATTATGACGGAAACCGAGTTTTTTTCAGAATATTTTATTATTTCATCCGCAGGGTGGCCTTCAATCAAATTCCCTTCAGCTTCTACTCCTTCTGCTTTTGCTTTATCTATCACATATTTTATGGCTGCGTCGCCTTCCTGTCTAAGAAGTTCATACATGCTCTCCCACGCTGCATCCATCGGGATCGAAGCAAAAGCAGCAGTATCAACCACAAAAATTGTAAGCAGCTTTGCTCCTGTGTTCTTTGCCAGGTCGATACCGTAATCAACCGCATTTTTTGTATATTCCGAACCATCTGTTGCAATCAATATTTTTTCATACAATTTACTAGCCATAATGTTCCTCCTTCAAATTTTTAAATTATTCTAATAATATCATCCGGTCTGGCCCGCCTCACTAAACCGCTCAATGGATCTCGTAATCCCTGCATATTATAGGATTTTTTAGTTAAGATCATCAGTCTTGCTTTTTTCCCCATTTTTATGGAACCTGATTCTTTATCCATACCTAATAGTTTTGCTCCATTTAGCGTGCACAGCTTAAATACTTGTCTATCATCGTAAAGATTAGTTTTAACAAGAAATTCCATCTCAGAAAACATATTAACGGAGTTAAGCATTACATTATCAGTGCCCACAGCAACAAGAATTCCTGCATCAAGCATTTTTGCAACCGGGGGAATCCCCGACCTCGTGATGTAATTCGAGCGCGGGCAGACCACAACAGGAATATTGGCATCTGCGATATCCTTAATATTTTTTTGTCCAGCCGTCGTAAGATGTATCAGAAAATCCGGATGAAGTGCAAGTGCACTGGAAATATCTGTTTGATCCCTTTCGCCTGCATGTATTGCAAATTTCTTTCGCCTTTCCCTCGTTTGTTTCACAATATCCCGGATGTATTCATATTCAAGGTCGTTCGTGCTGCTAAGTCCTGTCCCATCGCAGGATTCAAGATAATTCATACCCTCATCATCCGGCCGTCCGAAAATTAAAGCTTTAATGCCTGAACCGATTCCGAGGGCGTCATTAAGCGCCTGTATTCCTGTAGAACCGCCTTCACGAAAGTCACAAAAAGCGTATGTTCCTGTTTTTATCATGTCCTGAATGCTTGCCTTTATTGAAGAGACAAGGTCGGAATAAGAGGTTTCCCTTAATATCCTGTGTTTTAAACCATCAGGAGGCTGCACGAGTTCGGGAAGAGGTAAAAAAGGAGGGTCTTTCAGGATTGAATCACCTATATGAGTATGCGCATTCACAAAGCGGGGAGCGATTATTACATCAGTCGTGATGGTACTTTCTTCAATGTTTTTGATTATGCCATCCTTAATAGTAATATAACCATCGATAGGTTCAAACTCATCGCCGTATATTATTGTGCCCTTGAGGGTTTGCTCCATGTGTAGTTATTTTTTCTTACTGTGCATTCGGTACATTCCTATCACTGCTAACATCAGTAAGACCAAAACCGGGAATTCAAATTCAAATCCTGGAGACTCTTTTGTTTGTGAAGGTTTAACCGTTGTAACAGTCGGGCTGGCAGTTTGTGCTGCTGGCAGGGGTGTTGTTTCCTTAACAGCAGGCGTTGAGACTCCCACAGTTCCTGAATACGCAAACAATAGCCCGCTATGGGTTGCTGCGAACAGCATGTTGCCCGATATGGCAGGAGAAGTTATGTAATCCTTATCATTCTGGCCGGTTGAATTTTTCCAGAGCGTTTTTCCTGAGTTGGCATCAAGTGCATATATAAAATTATTTCTTGTCCCAAAATAGACGATATCATTTGAAATTGCCGGTCCGCTAAGAACAGAGCCGGAATTTGGGAATTTCCAGATGGCATTTCCGGTTAATGCATCAAGTGCAAAGAAATTTGAATCTGTTGAGCCAAAATATACTACGCCATTTCTTACAGATGGCGAAGACTCAACATTATTACTTGTGGAATATTTCCATTTTAGTGCCCCTTTATCTGTGGTAATTGCATAGACTGATCCGTCATTTGACCCGACAAATAAGGTTCCGTCCGCTATTACAGGTGAAGATTTGATCTCAATCGCTCCTGTATTGTAATGCCATTTTTCTTTTCCTGTTGAAACATCAAGCGCCACTATATCTCCGCTATCGGTTCCAAATGCAATAATTCCCTCCCCGACAGCAGGTGAGGATTCAGATGCTTTTCCAATAAGTGTGGACCATATAATTTTTCCATTCATTATATCAAATGCATAAAATGAACCATCTTTTGGCATTGCATAAACCATATTGTTTGTAACCGCAGCCGAAGTAGTATAGCCATCCAGAGCTGCATCATTTGTCCATAGAAGGGTTCCATCTTTTGCATTTAATGCATAGAACTTGCGGTCATTCGCGCCAAAATACACAACATCATTTGCAACCGCCGGGGCTGATTTTACAAAACCATTAGTATGATATCTCCAGATCTCATTTCCGGATAATATGTCAAGCGCATGGATACCAAAAGTTGTTCCGATATACAGAACATTATTAACTATCACAGGGGATGAGTCTGTTTCAAATCCAAGATCTTTTGTCCATTTTAACGTGAGTGGCGGATTAACCGTATCACCTGTATAGCCGGAACGTGAAATGTCGTTTTTGAACATGCTCCAATCGGCAGCATATACCGGCGTAATAAGCGTAAGCATCGATACAAATACCAGACTTATTATTATCATCCTGTAATTTCCCATATTAAATCTCTCACTTGGATATTTTATTTTTATTATTATTTCGTTTTCTCCTTTTTAAAGTCAGTGTTTTAATTTATGCCGGGCAAGAGTATGTGACGGGTCCAATTCCATTACTTTCCTGAAGCAATCCTGGGCATCAGCATCACTTCCAAGTTCTTTTGTAATCAATCCTTTCTCATACCATGCATTAGCGCTATCGGGATTTATTTCAATTGACTTATCAAAAGCCTCGAGTGCTTCATTAGCCTTGCCAAGGTTATTGAGAATAACACCTTTCTCAAACCATAATACCGGATCATCCGGTTTTAATTCCAGTGCTTTTCCATATGCGCCCAAAGATGTTTCAAATGCTTTCATTGCATCATATTTCCGGTCTATTGAAATAAAGTCGTTGCCCTTTAATCCCCAGACCTTTCCTTTACCATACCATGCATTCCAGTTAGACGGTTCGCTCTTAATCGATTTTTCAAGTAAGTCAAAGCTCTCGGCGTATTGTCTTTTCGTTCCTATGATCAATCCTTTCCTGGCAAGAGCCCCTGCATGTCCGGGATCGATCCCCAGCACTTTCTCATATGACAATAATGCATCAGCATCTTTTCCAAGACCTGATAACATTAATCCCCTCTCAAACCACATTTTAACATTATTCGGGTCTTTCACAAGAAGCAGGTCATAAATTTTTAATACTTCGGAATCCTTTTTCAATTCCTTCAATATTATTGCCTTTTCATTGAGCAATTTCATATTTCCAGGATCGGCTCCCAGGACTTTGTCATAAGCAACAAGTGCTTCTTCCAGTCTCCCAAGATTCACAAGTATGAATCCCATTTCATGCCATGCTTTTATATTCCCGGGATCAAGTTCCAGGATGGTCTTATAAGCATCAAGAGCCGGAAGATATTGTTCAAGGGTAAGGTGTATTGAGGCTTTGTCATACCATGCTTTAAGATTCTTTGGTTCAATGTTAAGGATGTTCGCATAAGATTCCAGGGCACGGTCGTATTTTCCCGAATTCTTATAATCCTGTGCTTCTTGCATCAAATCTTTTTTCTTGAAAAACCCGTTTAATTTCATATATTATATACCTCAGTCTAAATCATTTAGAGTATTTATACAGTATATACCTTTCTATAGCCGCATTGTGAATATTTAGAAAAATTTGATATAAATGGATCGGGGTTTGGCCGAATTACCAATAAGGATATATAGACGTTCAAACATTACGAATTCAGCGTTATTAATAATCATTAATTGCCGAATGTTTTGGAGAATCTTAAATGCTCAAAGTTAATAATCTGGTTAAAGACTATGTAATCGATTCTGATACGATCAGAGTACTCGATGGTGTAAGTTTTGATGTAAAAGAAGGAGAAATACTTGGTATAATAGGAAGAAGCGGGGGCGGAAAATCAACAATATTAAAGGTATTGCGCGGAATGGAACCATTCGTGGGCGGTAGTTTCGAACTTGATGGATTTACGGTAAAACCGGATGCGTCGATAGAAGATAAAAAAACGCTTCAGAAAATGGCGGCGATCCATCTCCAGAGAAATTTCGGGCTATGGTCCGGTGCTACATATGAGAACGTGCTGCGCCGCGTTTATGCCGAAAAATTCGGATATGAGTCGCTCCCTGATAGGGATTCTCCTTATTATCAAGAATGTTATGAAAAAAGTCTTGAGTACTTAAAACTTGTAAATCTTGACTCCAAGGCAGAACATTTTTCACAGGTATTAAGCGGTGGGGAAAAACAAAGGTTGCTGATTGCAAGGCAGTTAGCATCCAAACCCAAACTTCTTCTTCTTGATGAACCGGCCACAATGACATGCCCTGCAACAAAACAGGGGGTTCTTGACACAATAAAGAATGTCAATAAGAAATTAAAACTTAAGACGATTGTTGTATCCCATCTGCCGGAGATTCATTCATATCTTGCAGACCGTGTGTTATGGCTTGAAAACGGAAAAATAATAGATGAAGGCGAACCTGAGGAAATATTGAACAAATTCCTTAAGAAAATGAAACCTGCGATTCCGATGCCGGTTAGAACCCTGGATAAGACTGTGATCAAGGTAAATAACCTTTCAAAGAGATACTGGCTTATCAGGCAGGGAGAAGTGCTTGACCTTGATAAGATAAATCTTGAATTCAAACAGGGTGAGATGGTTGGACTTATTGGCCCAAGCGGTGCAGGAAAGACAACATTGCTTCATGCCATGGATGGGCTTATTTACCCGGATGACGGGGACATAGAATTCCGTGTAAATGATGACTGGGTTGAAATGTCAACGTATTCTCCAAAAAGAATGGAGGTCAGAAGGATTACAAGCATAATGTACCAGGAATTCGCTCTTACACCTCACTCAACCATTAAGCAGCAGCTTGCATTCAGGCTGGGCGTAAAGGGACAGAATGTTGTTGAAGAAGCAAGAAAACGCGCAAAGGAGCTTGGTATATCTGATGTGGACCTGGATGAAATGTACAAGATGACCGATATGCCCGAGGAAAATGGGAAGGAGAGGCTTGCCAAGATGGGCTATACTCCTGCAATCCTTGGAGTCCTTTTCCCGAGCTATCCGCTTACAGAAGTTTTAAAATTTGCGAAACCTGTTTTTGAGGCAGTGGATTTGCCTATTGAAGTTCTTGATCTAAAACCGTACCAGATAAGCGGCGGTGAAAATGTGAGGGCTGCTCTTGCTCTTGCTCTTTCTACCCAGCCGTCTATACTGCTTCTTGATGAACCGTTTGGCGACCTTGATCCGATTACTTTGAGGGATGTGGCAAATGCTCTTAAGAATGTCAATAAGACTTTTAATACGACAATTATATTCATAAGTCACCATATTGATTTCATAAGGGAAGTCGCACAAAGGGCGATATTGATAGATAAAGGACATATTGTCATGGACGGGGCTCCCGGAAAAGTATGTGATGAGTTCATAAAAGCAAGCAATGCAAGATACCTTGACCACTGTATTGAGGAGAAATAAATCCCTTTTTCAGGAATAGCATTTTTATTAAAATGACACAATCATCAAGAAAAATCATACATTTTATTGTTATTGTTCTTATATTATTGTTCATAATAGCAGGCAGCTTTTACTTGATCATGGGGGGTAAGGACCTCGGGATTTCAACAAATCGTGTTGAGGTAATTTATGTGCAGGGAGAAATGCTGACAGGGAGTATCCCCACTGGTTTTGGGATAGCAACATCTGAGGATATTGTAAAAAGCCTGAAGGATGCTAACGAAGATGAAGGCGTTAAAGCCATTGTTATGCGGATAAACAGCCCCGGGGGTTCTCCCGCATCTGCAGAAGAAATTGTGGGCGCAATGAAAAAAATCGATAAGCCAATTGTTATCTCGATGGGTGATGTAGCGGCAAGCGCTGCTTATTACATAAGCGCTCCTGCTGATAAGATAATTGCTAATCCTGATACAATGACAGGAAGCATAGGTGTTATATGGGAATTCCAGAACAGGTCTAAATTTTACGATAAGGAAGGAACATCGTTTTATATTGCAAAATCAGGCGAATTAAAGGATATGGGCGGTGACTGGAAAGGATTATCAGATGAAGAAAAACAGTATGTAGACCAGGTGATCACTGATGCTTACAACCGTTTTATTAAAGAAGTGGCAGATGGCAGGAACCTCTCTCTGGGTAAAGTCAAGGACCTTGCTGACGGCAGGATATACACAGGCGCAAAAGCAAAGGAACTGGGTCTTGTGGATGATCTCGGAAGCCTTGATGATGCCATTGAAATCGCCGCAAGACTTGGGGGTATTGTGGGAAAACCCGAAGTGGGATATGCCAACAGGCCATCTCTTTCTCGCTTATTATTCGGCAGTGAGAAAACTGATGCTTCGGCATTTACAAGTTATTTTTTTGATAATCGTTTCGGACGGCTTTTATCTATTTATCACTAAACCATAACCGGGAACCGTAAGTATTATTTACTTACACATAGATACTGATGGTGATGGCTCAATAGTTTTTCGGATAGAGGGAAATTTAAAAAACAATGAAAAAGAAATTCAACAATAAAATTCTTATTATTGGCTATGGCTCAGTTTCACAATGCACACTGCCTGTTCTATTAGACAAAATCGATGTTCCGTTACAAAACATTACGATAATTGATTTTGAAGATAAATCAAAAGCTTTGAAAAAATATACAGATCAGGGGTTAAAATATGTTTGTGAAAAAATTACTCCTCAAAATATAGATCAGGTTTTATCAAAATATCTGGATAACGGGAGCCTGCTAATTGATCTTGCATGGAATATAGGCGCCAATGATATTATTAAATGGTGCCATGATCACGAAGTATTGTACGTTAATACATCTGTTGAAGTCTGGGATCCTACTGAGGGAGTTTATACAAAAAGTCCGTTTGAAAAATCACTTTATTGGCGGCAAATGCAATTGCTCAACCTTTCCCGTGATTGGAAGGATGCGCCAACCGCTGTTATTGACCATGGCGCAAATCCCGGCCTTATTTCTCACTTCGTCAAGGAAGCTTTACTGGATATTGCTGCGCGTATCATTTTTGATAAAAAAGCATCTGTACAGGATGAAGAAGAAATTGCCCAGCTTGCAAAAGACAGGAATTTTCCCCGGCTGGCGAAAAAATTAGGAATTAAAGTAATTCATTGCAGCGAGCGAGATACTCAAATTGCCAACAGGCCAAAAGAGGTAAACGAATTTGTGGGGACATGGAGCATTGAAGGATTGCGGGAAGAAGGGACAGCTCCGGCTGAGATCGGTTGGGGGACGCATGAGAAGAAACTGCCGCCCCTGGCAAATATACCTCCATGTGGACCGAAAAACCAGATATTTTTACCCCAGATGGGCATTAATACATGGGTCAGATCGTGGATACCGGATCAAGAAATTATCGGTATGATGATCCGGCATGGTGAAGCATTTGGCCTTTCAGACAGGTTAACTGTCTGTGAAGATGGTTTGGCGGTTTACCGGCCTACCGTAAATTATGCTTATATGCCCTGTCACGATACGCTTTCCTCGCTCTGGGAATTGCGAGGCAGGAATTACGAACTCCAGCCAAAGATCAGGATTATGACAAATGAAATTATATCTGGCGAGGATACGCTGGGAGCTCTTTTGATGGGGCATCCTTATAATTCCTGGTGGACAGGCAGCTCTTTGAGTATTGAAGAAGCCAGATCCCTTGCTCCTGGTCAGAACGCTACGACCCTTCAAGTAGCTGCTGGTATTGTTGCTGCAGTACTCTGGATGCTTGAAAATCCGCGAGAAGGTATTAAATTGCCCGACGATCTGCCCCATGATTTTATCCTGGGTATTGCCAAACCTTATCTTGGTAAATTTATTTCGACCCCGTCTGACTGGACGCCTCTTAAAAATCGTAAAATATTTTTTAAAGAACATCCGTCAGCGAAATACAATCCTGACCCATGGCAAATTGAAAATTTTCTTTTTATAGGATAATAATGATAAACAAACAAAAAACAATGCTGGAAAAAATTGCCCGGGAACATGGTACGCCGGTTTTTATTATAGATCATAAAAAAATCAGGGAAAATTATAATGAATTCAGGGAAAAATTGCCTGAAGTCCAGGCATATTTCGCTGTCAAAGCCAATTCCAATCCGGAAATTATCAAAACGATGTACGATATGGGTGCAAGTTTTGACGTGGCTTCTTTCCCTGAATTTATGCTTGTTTATGACAATATCAAGCATCTACCTGAAGAAGAAAGGCAAGATTTTATCTGGAATAAAATTATTTATGCTAATACCATCAAGCCTGCCGAAGTTCTGGCTAAGTTAAATGCTTATAAGATTTTAGTTACTTTTGACAATATTGAAGAATTAAGAAAGATAAAAAAATATGCTCCGGATGTTGGCCTGGTTTTAAGGATACGTGTGCCTAATACCGGTTCCATGGTTGAGCTGTCTTCAAAATTCGGGGCCCATCCCGGGGAAGCAGTTGATCTTATAGCAGAAGCCATAAATTTTGGGCTTGGAGTTGAAGGGATTAGTTTTCACGTTGGCAGCCAGTGCAATAATTTTGATAACTATTCACAGGCTTTGAATTTCGCCTCCTCGATTTTCAAGGAAGCACAATTAAGAAATTATCATATCGGGTTTACTGGCAAGGAAGAAAAGAAAAGAAAAATTTTAGATATTGGCGGTGGGTTTCCTGTAAAGTATACGCCGGATGTAAAATCTTTTAGCTCTTTATCTGAAAAATTGAACTCGGAAATAAAGCGTTTGTTCCCCATTGATGATATTCAGGTTATTGCAGAGCCCGGAAGATTTATAGTGGCGACTGCCTGTACTTTGATCACGAAAATTGTTGGCAAAGCTGTCCGCGACGGGAAAACATGCTATTACCTGAATGATGGTGTTTACCATACTTTTTCAGGACAGGTTTTTGATCACCAGCCCTATCCGCTGCATTCCATAAAGGGCGGAGTGAAAAAAGTATGTGCTACGTTTGGCCCGACTTGCGACGCGTTCGACACTATTTCCCTGGCCGATGAGCTACCTGAGGATCTGCAAATTGATGACTTGCTTTATGCTGAAAATATTGGGGCATATTCGATCGCTTCAAGCACTCATTTTAATGGTTTCCCGCCAGCTAAAATAGTGCATTTAAATAAACTTTAAGAGCCAGTGCAAGTAACCTCATCATTATACCCGAAATTCCGGTTCATATAATCTATGATCTTACTCAAATTTCCCTTTCTTAATGATACCTTCCTCCCCGACCTGAATAGCTTATATGCCTTCCACTCAGAATCGCTAACCTTTCTTATCATTAATGTGTAAGATAAAACATTACCATGCAATCTATAGTCTATTTCATGTCCGATTTCTTGCTTACTGTTATCGATTAGCATTTTTGATCTAATTTCAAAAAATCTGAGATATAAATAATATGCCGACATCATCAGGAAGAATAAAAACAAAATAGAGAGTGGCACAAAGATGTTTGTTACTGTGTACTCGCCAGGATGTATTCCATATGTTCCCAATTTAGATCACCCTTTAGAATTTATTATTTTATTATGTAAATCTGCTACAATGAATAATAAAGTTTTCCATGTATCCAGTCATCTGATTTCATCACAGGAGAAAAATGACACTTCTTCAGGAAAAAAAGAAAAAAGATGTCCTCAAAAGAGGACAGTTTAATGGCCGCGTGCTGCCATAGGCACGCCGTACATCCACAGGGCTATCAATCCGAACATCAGCATCAACACAATATAAGGAAGAACCGATGATTTCGAATTGGGATTATTCTGTGATATCTTATATGCTGTGTAAATAGCTCCCAGAACGCCCAGTATTGAAAGAATATACTGTATTATCTGAATCGTTGGCATATTCAGGAGCGATGGATCACCTGTAATATTCCATCCCACAAGTGAAGCTGATGTATATATCACAGCCAACCCTTCACCCAGGAAATGCTTTGCATTGTGGGCAAGGTGTATTCCAAGTCCCAGGGGGATAAGAGCATATCCATAGCGAATGAAGTTGGAAAGTGTTGTTTCCGCAGGAATATCCATATCAATATTCAATTCCGCAGACGAGTCAGAGATTACATTTGTATTCTGTGTTTTTGTCGGCAATATACTCGAAATGAAACTTGCACCAAGCATTAACAGGAGAGCTATTACCATTGCTGCTGCAAACATTATTGTCCATGCAATTGTGAAATTAGCGATTCCAGTGGTGCTTTCAAACCATTCCATGAACGGCCCCCATACTTCAAGCATGACCACAGTCTGGACTACCACGATCCCGATCAGGGCTGTTGCAAGGAAAGACTCCTCAAACCGCGGTTTCTTTATGAACCAGAGTTCACTTGTAGGAGGTCGAGGTGTTATTCTTATGGCATCAAAATGGCATGTCTTTATACAGTTTGAACAGAAATTACAGAACCTGTTTGAGTCCATCGTTCTTGGGTACTCGAACATTGAGCACCCGTCAACCTTCCCGTCTCCTTTAAAGCATGTGGGAGTCTTGCAGGCTTTACATTTTTCACTTTCAGCCCGCAGTTCCAGCGCTGAACTCATGGAATAATTGCTTGACAGGCCGCCAAGGAAACACAGATACCGGCACCAGGCTCTCCTTTCATATACTGCGCCCATAAGGACTACACCCGCGAACACGAAAAGCAGGAGATAGCCTGTGTTCCTTGGATTTTCAACAAGCCCGAGTACTGTATCAACCCATGTTATTACCAGGAAAGCAAATATTATGACCCAGACGCCATAAGTCTGGAGGAATTTTGGAACTTTTTTATTCATCCCCACATTTCTTTGCACTTCATCACTGACTCGTGACATAGGACAAACTGAGCACCACAACCTTCCGAAAACAAGGAACAAGACCGGCAAGATTGGCCACAGGAGTATCCATACCATTACAGAGCCGAAATTAAGAGCTGTTTCCTCATGTCCAAAAAACAGCTGGATGACAAGGATGCCAAATATTAACATTGTTGGCAAAACAAATATCAATGGGTACCATTTGCTTTTTAAAAGGGATTTAATCTGCGGATTATTAAGGAAATTTATTTTACTGAGCTTCCCGGTGTTGAATGCAACAAATCCTAAAGCCACTGTGCCAAGCAGGAATAAAGCTATGACTAACCAGTTGACCTGTCCTTCCATGGAGTGACCGCCTTCACTTGTTGCGGCGGCATGATCTGATGCAGGCATGTCACCCATATCCATATTTCCCATGTCCATATTCTGTTCATTTGCAACTGCTGGCAAAACGAATGCAGCCAGAAGTAAAATCGTATATAAGACTAACAATTTTTTAGGTTTCATATTTTTCATAATCCCAGTTTATACTCATCGTGTATTTTTTACACCCATCGTGTGTGTTTTACATTCATTGTAAACAAGTCTTATTCATAATTTCCGGTATATAAAGTAATATCATTTAAAACTTAATTATAGTATTTTTGCAGGAACAAACCACAGCTTTGCCTGTTTCAAATCGTGATATCAATGGTTTTATGATGGTCTGGATAAGTATCCGGATACTTCTGAATGTTTTTGAAAATACTTATAAGCTTTACCAGACAAATAGTAATTAAAGCATTATGAAAAATGGGGAAACGTAATGCTTGTAATATATGGGAGGAATTATATGAAAATATGTAACTTCAATAAATCAATAGTGGTAGGATTGTTGATATGGCTGTCGCTAGGCATCGTATTTGGTTCAGCCGGCACTCTTACTTCCGTAAAGGTGGCAGCCGCACCGGTCATAGATGGCACACCTGAAGCATTGTGGAACCAGGCAACTGCCATGACGGTGAATGTAGCTGGCGGAGCAAATACAGGCTCGCATGTAGTAACTCTGAAAAGCATTTATACTGATGACTCGGTGTATTTCCTTGCGGCATGGAATGACCCGACAGAAAGCTTAAGGCGTGAGCCCTGGGTAAAACAGGCGAACAATACATGGATGCAGCTCAAGGATCCGGATGATAAAGGTGGAGACAACAACATGTACTACGAAGATAAGTTCGCTCAAATCTGGAACATAAATTCTCCGGGATTCGATACAAGCGGGTGTTTCTCAACATGCCATGCTGGAGAGACTGGAAAAGCATATGGTAATAAATATACTGCAAACCCGGGTGAAATGGCGGATATCTGGCATGCAAAACTCGTACGAACAAATCCATCAGGCTATATAGATGACCAATATGTGGATTCCACACGTTATAATAAAGACAATGCGCCGGATGCGGGAAGGAAGAGTGATCCCGGACTCGTTCCTTATTATACAAATATCAATGCTGCCGGTACAGCTCCAAACTTTACATCGGCAGACCAGCCCGCTCCGCCCTATTGGATTATTGATGCCGGGAAGCAGCCCTTCATGGATACATACATGGCTAATGACGAAATAGCCGCAATCATAGCGAGACCTCCTGACGGAGACAGGGCAGATATAATGGCAAGGGCTGTTTATGCTGATGGCACGTGGACAATGGAATATGGCAGGAAGCTGACAACAGGAAGCCAGTATGATGTACAGTTCCAGGACATGAATAAGGAGTATTCCTTTGGTACTGCGATCTTTGATGGTGCACAGGTAAGGCATAGTTTCGAGACTGGCGTGAGTAAGCTTGTATTTGCAGCGCAGGCTACACCAATATCAACACCAACCTCAACTTCCACTCCAGGTCCGACAGCAACGGCAGAAGCGCCAGCTTTTGAAGCGATCCTTGCTATTTCAGCACTGTTCGCGGCAGTACTGATAAAAATAAAAAGAAGGTAAAAAGATATCTTCTTTTTTAATTTTTATTTTGACCCAGATTATATAATCTTAAACTGTTATTTTAGTTTCAATGTATACCCCATCTGATAAATGAAGTATGAGAAAATGAAGGATATTGGTAAAAATTGAGATGATAAAATATGAAATTCGCCAGCGAAGCAATAGGTATTAGATTAATTGAGACCGTAACATCCGGTCTCTACGATGGTAACCTTAATTGTTTGAGGGAATATGTACAAAACGGCATAGATGCAGGTGCAAAAAATATTGAGATCTCTTTTGAAAATGGAGACCAAAATCTAATCATACAGGATGATGGCTCTGGTATGAATAAATTCGAATTAGAGAATAAGGCGTTAGGTATAGGAGTATCTGACAAAACTGAAGAAGATGCTGGATGGAGAGGCATAGGAATTTGGAGTGGAGTCCCAATATGCCAGAGAATTGTTATAATAACTAAAAAATGCGATGATAAAAAATTCAGGATACAAATTAATAACGATGCTCTGCGGAACGAATACATGAGTAATAGACCCGTTCTTGATATTTTAAGCAATGCTACAGGAGAAATTGAAGAATTACCATTAGGCAACGACGAATCCTTTGAAAAAGATCATTACACAATAGTAAGGTTAGAATCTATTTTGTATAATCAAAAAAATATTTTCAACAAAGATGATATACATAGCTATCTATCCAGTGTAGTACCAGCGCCTTTCGATGCAAAACAATTCGAACTCGCTACTGAGATTGATAAATGGCTTAATGAAAAGGGTGTGAAATATCCATCAGTTAATATCAATTTTTATGGTAGGATCTTTAGACCCCCGTACAAAAGTGATATTTTCTTTAAAGGTTTTATTCAAAAAGAATTTATAGTAGGTGATAAATTAATTGCAGTTGGTTGGTTTCTTACCACCAATAAAAATGAGAAACTTGACAAACCAAACGGTGGAGTTTATTTTAAGAAAAAAGGTTTTACACTTGGAGATGAAAATCTTGTATTAAGACAATATAGTGGTACTTACCACCCGTGGCAATATGGAGAGATTCATATCATTTCCAGGGAATTACGTGAAAACGCTGCAAGAAATAACTTTGAATATAATAATAGAATTGTACAAACTTTTTTAGCTAATGTGGAAGAATATATCCGCCAACTTGAGATTCAAAACCACTATCAATCTGATAGAATTGCAGCAAACCAGATTAAAAAAGCACAAAAATATTTAGAAAATGAAGATTTACAATCTGCAGAAAAACTTGCTGATAAGATAAAAAGAAGATTAAATAAATCTGCACGTTTCCCTGTTGAGCCATCTCTTAAAATTATGCAACCACTAATAGATTCTAAATTTGAACAGGACAAAAAAGAATTTTCTATTTTAGAGACAAAAATAAACGAAATAAAATCAACTACCAGAGGTAGGAAAAAAGATTTCTTATTAAATACAGTCATCAACAATCTGTTCAAACCTGTGAGAGATAATGTCACAAAGCTATCTTCAAAAGGTCGGTTGTATCCAGAAATAAGCATCACAGAAGCCGTTAAAGAAATTCTTGAAAAGAAAACAGGGTTGAAGTTCACAAAGAATGAAATCTTCGAACTAAGTAAAGCTGCTTATGGATGGACTGATGTAGTTGGAAACAATACTCCAATATTACGTATAGATAAAACTAAAGATCAACATAACCGTCGTTTTGGCGTAATGGTTTATACCTTTTATGACCTGTTTGTTAATCTATGTAAGCATGAAAAAGGTAACGACTCCTTTAACTGGTTCGAAAATGCTCCTGAAGAAGAAAGGGAGATATTAGTTGCTGAAATGTATGCTGTAATTGATTTAATCTACAGGTTGATAGATAAATCAGAAAAAAGTCAACCTTAGGATCTTTCGGTTTGGTTATTTTAAGATCTTAATTTAGGATTTTATAGGAATCTTTATAAATAGAGTTGACTTAAATAGTGATGTGAAGATTTTACTTGTCGAACCAGATTATTATACAAAATATCCGCCATTAGGATTGATGAAATTAGTCTCATATCATCGGTCTAAGGGGGATCAAGTTAAATTGGTTCGCGGTTTAAAAACCGATTTAAATTTTAATCCAGATAAAATAAAGATTACATCGCTTTTTACTTATGCCTGGCTCCCAGTTCATAATACGATTGAATTTTACCATGGGCTATTTCCAGATGCTAAGATTGAGGTTGGTGGTATTTATGCATCAATAATGCCAGACCGGATTAAGGATTCATACCCTTTTGTAAATGTTCATGTTGGTTTATATGAAGAAGCAGAACTTTATTCGCCAGCTTATGATATTTTATTGGATGTTGAAAAATGGAAAGATTGGGATAGCTCAATAATATTCACTTCACGGGGATGTATAAGAAACTGTCCATTCTGCATTGTACCAAAAATAGAGGGAAAAATAAGGTCTGTTGCTTCTGATGTTCAAAATTATATTTATTCAGATCATAAAAGAGTAATATTATGGGATAATAATTTTTTAGCCTCGCCTGATTGGAAAATCACAATTGAGAATTTACTGGAAACTGGTTTAAAGATAGATTTTAATCAGGGGCTTGATGCAAGATTAATGGATGAAGAAAAAGCTGGATTTTTGGCCAGTCTTAGAATGCCAATGTTAAGAATGGCTTATGATTGGATTGGTGAAAAAAAAACCATAGTAAATGCTGTTGATTTGTTAGAAGAAGCTGGAGTAAAAAGGAGAAATATTTTATTTTACACATTGTACAATTTTTACGATCCCATTCAATCACATGGCGACTCGGCAGAAATGTTTTTAGAAAAATTGAAAGATATACAAAAACTTGGTTGCGTTTCATATCCTATGAGATTCGAACCGTTGAATTCATTGAAAAAGAATCAATATATTTCGCCTATGTGGACTACTGAACAACTAGAAGCGGTCTCAAAAGCGAGAAGGGTAATAGGATATGGGGGGGCTTTCCCACCTTATGAAGGCTTGATTAAGAAATTCGAGGCTGCAAAAGATTTTAATGAGGCTTTCCGTTTGCGCCTTTGCAACAATTAAATAAATCAGGATAGTAATTTTCCGATTACATTGCTCCCTGTTTTTTCCCGGATATATCTATCTACCGACAGTTCGCCTCCACCGTTGATCACAAGATATAACGCCATCAAAAGCAGCGCGAATACGTATTCAAATCCTATCTTATCGCCTGCTATGAAAAATCCCTGCGAAAGGTGGACCGTGAACAGCGCTACAGCCATGGTTGCAGCTATACCTGCAGCACCGATACGGGTGAAGAATCCGAGGAGTACCATGAGCCCTCCGAAGAACTCAGCCAGGATCGCAAGCGTGCCAAGAGCAGGCGGTATGCCCATCTGCTGGAAAAACTGGACGGTTGCATCAAAACCATATCCTCCGTACCAGCCGAGAAGCTTCTGGGAGCCGTGGGCGAAAAAGATTATGCCCAGGGCTGCACGCAGAAATACCAGGCTGAAATTTTGCGTTTTTTCCGACATCTGGCTCACTCCACGGATTTCAAAGCCTGCCTTGCCATACTTACCGGGCATTCGTTGGTGTGGCTGCTGCCGCAGTGAAGGCATGCATCGTTTACAGCATTGAGTGCTGTTTCTATTTTTTCTTTGTCAAAATTCATATTTTAAAACCTCAAATCCCTATTAATTATTATATTATATTTAAAATTAAAGTTACCAACAGGTAACCTCATGTAAAAAGACCATCATTCAAAAGACCAAAGATATATTATATAACACTTATATATACCGAATTGTGACTCCTGGTACATCAACTTCAAATAAAGAGATTTGTCCTGTAGTAGAATCGATATATACAATAGGGAATAAGTGGTCTCTTGTTATTACGTATAATTTAATGAAATCACCAAAAAGGTTCAATGAATTGAAAGCCTGCATTCCCGGGATATCTTCCAAGGTTCTCACCCAGAATTTATCCGAACTTCAAAAGAACGGGATTATCGAAAAAAAGACAACTTTGGACCAGCCCGAAAAAACAGAATATATACTTACAGAGAAGGGCGAAGACCTGAGAAATTTAATGCAGGAGGTAAAAACCTGGGGTGAAAAATGGCTCACCGGGCAGCAACAGCCAGAGTCTGGTCAGGGGCTGGAACAGATAAATGCCCTCCTTACCATCCCTGCTCAATCTGTATAACTTTATATGTAAGTAGAACATGTTTCTTAACTTCCGGTCCATTTTTTGGGATTCAGTCCACTGAAGAATCCTGCATCTATTTTTTGCCTCCGTACATTGTAAATATTCCATATTTATAGAAGCAATCCACATCTTTGAAGCCGATATATTTTAAGGCTTCAATCTGTGCATCTAAAGTATCAGGTTTATTTTCCGCAAGTTTATATCTTTTGATGATCTCGTCAAAATAATTACCTTCTATTTTTAAGAGGGTTTTTCTTTCATCAATCCATTCTTTCCAGAGCAAGAGATACCATCGCTCAAGGGCCTCTGTCGGAGCAAGGACAACATCAATGTTCAGAAAGTATCCATCTGTATCCAGATGGGAATAGATACTCCTGAATAGTGCTTCTTTCTCATCCATTGTTATATGATGTATTGCCAGTGAAGAAACTATAAAATCAAAATTTCCTTGTACAAGGTTTTTATCAATAATCTCTTGAAAACTTGCTTTAATAAAATGAGTATGATTAAAGCCAGTTAGACGCTTTCTAGCTTTATTGAGCATATCCTCCGAACCATCTATCAAAGTGGCTGATATTGAGTTATTAACTTTCAAAAGTTCATGAGTAATAATTCCATCTCCACATCCAAGATCAAGAATTCTAATATTTGGTTTTTTGTTGATAAAATGGTTGTAAAAAGATCTCAGAATCTCAAGCAACCTTCTGCGCTCAACGATATAGATATCCGAATTTTCTATGTATTCTTGAGAAAACTCAGCATTTGCCCATTCAGATTTATTGAATTCGATCATAACCTCGAAAAGCAATAGAAAAATGCCGGGAATGGGCACGTACGGGGGGTTTAAGATGGCTGACATACGCAAAGCTTCGCTTGATTCTCATGCTCCAGGTGCTCCTATCCTCCGGAAATGATATGAAAATAAAAAACCTGCAATGTCAATCTAAAATGATAGGTATGAAGCAGCTCATTCCATCTCCCGAATACTGACAACACCATGCTTAAAGACCACTATTTTCTTCGGCTTTTTCGATTTTATATCCTTCGTTTCTATCAGAATAAGTTCGTACTTGCTATATTCAGTCAATACGCCAGTTATTGTTTTTCCGCTAAATGTTTCACAAACAACTATCTTATTGATTAAATCAGATAAATATTCTGATTGCTGTAACTTTTCATTCCTGATTATTTCCTTTTCAGCCATATTTATATCATCCCTTATTCAGCATTTAACCATATCAATCCAATCCATAAAGTTAGCCACCAGTCTCCATAACATATATTAAAGCTGACTGGAGATACGATAAAGTTATCCAGGGAGCAATACCTTCCGCCTCCCGGCTTTTTCAAACCGCGCCATTTCCTCTTTCGCACGTCCTGACACGAACAACTTCTTCAACAGGCATAATAAATATCTTACCATCACCCATATTCCCGGTTTTCCCGATGTCGCATATTATTTCAATTACTTTCTCGACATCCTTATCATCCACGACAAGCTCAAGTTTTGTTTTGGGGAGAAGATCAACCCTGTACTCACTTGTCCTGTATGAGAGCACTATGCCTTTCTGCCTTCCCCTGCCTTTCACTTCGTAGGTCGTCAGACCAATGAATCCTGCCATGGCAAGAGCTGTCTTTATTTCACCGAGCTTTTCTGGCCTTATTATGGCTTCTATTTTCTTCATATTATCACCTCGAAATTCCGGGGATTTATTCTCTTAGACATCTTTTCTCCATCAACCTCGTAGCCTCGTTTCATATACCATTCCTGGAGTTTGTGATCCGGAACAAGAGGATCTGTTGAAAAAACTTTCAGTTCAACTTTCTGGAATCCTGAGGTCATGGCTGTCTTCTCGGCAAATGATAGAAGGCTGCTACCAAGACCTGTGTTCCTGAATTTCCTGTCCACAAATACTTCTTCTACGGAAAGTGCCTTTTCATTCCTGGAAATGTTTATTATGAGTTCTCCTGCCATACCATCAGGCGCATTTATCCTGTGGCATTGGAATTCTCCGCTTTCAGTCCTGTACCTGTAGAGCTCGTCTAACGACATATTCTTATTCTCTCCAACCGTGTTTGGAATTTTATTTTTATGCATCTTAAATCAACTCCTTATAAGTATGCCTTCTCGCCATGCTGGGAAACGTCAAGTCCTTCAACTTCATGTTCATCCTTTACCCGCAGGCCCATTGTCGCATCAAGAACCTTGAGTATAATGGCCGTCATAACAAATGAATAAGCCAATACAGCCACGATCGCTATCATCTGCTTCACTACAAGTCCCGGATTCCCGTAAATAAGACCGTCTGCCCCGGCAGTGTTAATTGCAACGGAAGCAAATATCCCTGTTGCAAGAGCACCCCAGATACCTCCGACCCCATGACATGCCATGACGTCAAGAGAATCATCGATACTGGTCCTTTTAGACCTCAGATGCATCGCAAAGTAGCAGAATATTCCTGCTCCTATGCCGATAATTATTGCAGGGACTACACCCACAAAGCCAGATCCTGGGGTTATTGCCACAAGACCTGCGACACCACCGGTAACGATCCCGACCGCATTCGGTTTTCCTCCATGTGTCCAGCTTACGAATGTCCAGGTAAGAGCTGCTGCTGCCGCAGCCGTGTTAGTGACGATAAAAGCGTTAGCTGCAAGCCCGTTGGCAGCAAGTGCGCTTCCTGCGTTAAAGCCGAACCAGCCAAACCACAGGAGTACACCACCGATTATGGTCATCGGGACGTTGTGCGGCGCCATGTCCTCGCTTCCGTATCCGAGGCGCTTTCCTATAATTATCGCTGCTGCAAACGCTGAAATTCCCGCAGTGATGTGGACGACTGTACCGCCTGCAAAGTCAAGAGCGCCAAGTGTGCGTATCCATCCGCCTACACCCCATACCCAGTGCGCCACCGGGTCATAAACAAGAGTTGCCCAGAGTACACTGAAAACCATCATTGTGCTGAATTTCATCCTGTCTGCAAAAGATCCGGTTATTAATGCGGGTGTGATAATTGCGAACATTGCCTGGAATATCATGAATACAGATGCAGGTATCGTGGCAGCATAATCAGGGTTCGGGGCTGCTCCCACACCATTAAGGCCAAGCCACTCAAGGCCCCCTATCAAACCTCTTCCGGTATCATGACCGAATGCCAGGCTGTATCCGAAAAGCACCCACTGGATGCTTATTATTGCCAGTATTATGAAGCTTTGCATGATGATAGCCAGGACGTTCTTTTTCCTGACCATCCCGCCATAGAAAAGCCCGACAGCAGGAGTCATTAACATGACAAGGGCAGCAGAAACAAGTACCCATGCCGTGTCTCCTGAATTGACCACTCCTGCTTCTTCAGCCAGAGCAGGCATTACTATTATTGAAAAGATCGCCACTATCAATGCAGCAGATCTTGCATTTCCTATCTTGTACACCGAATATCACCTCATTTATTTTTGTTTACCTTTTTTTAACAGGCATACGGTAACTTACTGTATATTTGTTAATATAAATACTTTTTTCTTATTATAGGAATACTTTATATACAATAAGATATTCAGTAGATTGCCGGTACCATGGCAAGGAGGAATAATGAGACAAATAGCAATATATGGAAAAGGCGGGATCGGTAAGTCCACAACAACCCAGAACCTTACCGCAGCTCTTGCTTCAATTGGAAAGCGCGTGATGCAGATAGGCTGTGACCCCAAGGCAGACTCAACAAGGATGCTCCTCTGGGGAAAAGTGCAGGCAACTGTGCTTGACACCATGCGCGACAACGGCCCTGGGGGTGTGACTCTTGATGTTGTCCAGCATACTGGCTTTGGCGGGATAAAGTGCGTCGAGGCAGGCGGTCCAGAACCAGGCGTGGGCTGCGCTGGAAGAGGAGTTATCACTGCAATAAAACTGTTGGAAGAACTGGGCGCATATAATGAAGACTTCGATTTCGTCTTCTATGATGTGCTCGGAGATGTCGTATGCGGGGGCTTTGCCATGCCCATACGCGAGGGATACGCCAAAGAGATATACATTGTGGCAAGCGGGGAACTCATGGCGCTCTATGCAGCCAACAACATCTGCAAGGGTATTGTGAGATTCGCAGAGAATGGCGATGCGCGTCTTGGCGGCATAATATGTAATTCCCGTAATGTGGATAATGAACTTGAGCTTCTGACCGAATTCGCAAAGAAGATCGGATCGCATTTGATCCAGTTCGTGCCCCGTGACAATATGGTGCAGCGCGCTGAGATCAACCGAAAAACCGTGATCGACTTTGATCCAGCCTGCAAGCAGGCCGATGTTTACAGATCGCTTGCCAAAAATATTATTGAGAACACGAATTTTGTGATCCCGAAGCCCATGGCGATGCAGGAACTTGAGGACATGATGGTTGAATTCGGAATAGTGGAGAGGTGAGAATATGAAGATGATACGTGCAATAATAAGGCCAAACAAGGAAGAAAAAGTTGTTGAGCACCTGGAAAAAGAAGGGTTTGTGTCCCTCACCAAGATGAACGTGTTTGGGCGCGGCAAGCAAAAAGGGATCAGGGTAGGGACGGTATGTTACGACGAGCTGCCTAAAGTGATGCTGATGCTGGTCGTGGATGACACGGAAGTTCAAAAGGCGATAAACGTTATCCAGAACAGCGCCCGCACCGGGAATATCGGCGACGGTAAGATATTCGTGACCGATGTTTCAGAAGCGTATACTGTGAGGACAGGCGCATCAGGATTATAGGTGAAAATATGAAGGAAGTTATTGCCATAATCCGAAGGCACAATTTGCAGGAGACAAAAGCAGGTCTTCTGGGAATAGGAGTGCCAGCGATCACAATGATAAGCGTAGAAGGCAGAGGCAAACAGAAAGGGCTGCCTGGCTGGAATTATGAACTCGATCCCGCACTCATAGAGTTAGAGGAAAAAAATTTAGGGGCTGCCATGCGCTTTATCCCCAAAAGGATGATCTCAACAGTGGTTGAGGATGATGATGTCCCGAAAGTGGTTGAGACCATAATCAGGACGAATCAGACAGGGCATATTGGAGATGGCAAGATCTTCGTGTGTCCTGTGGAAGATGCAGTGAGAGTAAGAACAGGAGAAAGCAAAGAACAGGCATTGAATTGAGATCGATCAGTATTGATAAACCACAGAGCACACAAAGGACGCAGAGAAAAACAACATCTCTCTGTGAACTCTGTGTTCTCTGTGGTTGATTTTATTTGAATAAAAAAAGGAGTAAAAAAATGACAACAATATTACCTGAATGCGATATCCCCATACCGCAGCGTCAGCCACACATTATTTGCCATGATCCGGCGAATATCATATTGCCCATGTGCAATGTCCAGACAGTCCCGGGCGACATGACCGAGCGCGGCTGCACGTTCGCAGGATGCAGGGGCGTAGTTGGCGGGCCTGTAAAGGACGCAATACAACTGGTGCACGGACCGATTGGATGTGCCTATTATACCTGGGGCACGCGCAGGAACCTTTCAGACACGAAACTGCACAGAAAGTACTGCTTCAGTACTGACCTGACAGAAGAAAGTGTGATATACGGCGGTGCAAAAAAGCTACTAAATTCTATTATAGAGTCGCATGAGCTTTTTCCCGAAGGAAAGGCGGTATTCGTGTATTCCACATGCGTGGTCGGGTTGATTGGTGATGATACCGAAGCTATATGCAAGCAGGCCCAGGAAAAGATCGGGATACCCGTGATACCTTTCCATTGCGAAGGTTTCAGGGGCGTGAGCCAGTCCCTGGGGCATCACATCGCCAACCGCACACTGTTTGAGAAAGTGGTTGGAACAGAAGAACCGCAAGAGACCACACCATACGATATGTGCATAGTAGGTGAATTCAACATCGACGGCGATGCGTGGATCGTCAAGCCTTTATTTGAAAGGATGGGCGTGAGAGTTCTTTCGGTATTTACAGGCAATGCCTCGTATAGTGATATTCCGCCCATGCACAGGGCAAAGCTGAATATCGTGCAGTGCCAGAGGTCATCCACATATATCGCAAAGATGATCCAGGATAAGTACGGAGTCCAATATATCAACGTATCCCTGTTTGGCATGACTCAAACTGCACAAGCTCTTCGAGATGTGGGAAAATTCTTCCGCCTTGAAGAAAATGCAGAAAAAGTGATAGCAGAAGAGCTTGCATTGTACCAGTCCAGGATCGATCATTATAGAAAGAAACTTGAGGGTAAGAAGTGCTTCATATACCAGGGGGCTCCGCGTGCCTGGCACTGGATGGGGCCGATGCGCGAACTGGGCATCGAAACGATCCTCACTGCTACCACGTTCGGTCATAAGGACGACTATGAAAAAATAATGGAAAAGGCAAAGCCAGGACATATCTGCATAGACAACCCGAATGCTCTTGAGATAGAGGAATATCTGGTAAAGCTCAAGCCTGATTTCTTTATCGGAGGATTGAAGGAGAAATACCTGACATACAAGCTTGGCATTCCCTTTATCAACGGTCATTCCTACGAAGAAGGACCTTATGCAGGTTTTGAGGGATTCGTGAATTTCGCAAAGGATATTGATGTTGCAGTGAACAGCCCGGTATGGAAGTTCATAAACCAGCCCCTGGAGGCGAAGTAAATGGCTTTGATAAATAAAAGTTTACCTGTTAAGACGGTTCGAAAACCTCGAAGCGTTACAATTAATCCTCCCAAAATGTGCCAGCCCATGGGCGCTATACTTGCTTACATGGGAGTTCACCGCTGTGTGCCGCTTGTGCACGGTTCCCAGGGATGCAGCACATATCCCCGCTACAATATTGCGCGCCATTTTAGGGAATCAGCAGAAGTTGCAGTTTCCTCGCTTGCTGAGGATGCAGCAGTATATGGCGGAGCAAAAAACCTGACTGAAGCCATAAAGAACGTAAAGTCGCGTCTCAATCCTGCTCTTATCGGAATATGCACAACATGCATGAGCGAGACAATTGGCGATGATGTAAGACTGATCTCAAAGAAGGCGATGGCGCCCGATGATACTATGAGGATAATTCCTGCGTCCACTCCAAGCTATGTGGGAACTCATCTTACTGGCTACGATAATGCCATGCGGGCTCTTGTGGAAACACTGGCTGCAAAGGGTAAGGGTGAACCCAACAACAAAATAAACATCATCACGGGCATAATCAACCCCGGAGATATCAGGGAGATAAAGAATATGCTTCGCATCATGAATGTGAATAACATATTCCTGTCCGATATCTCGGAGACCCTTGATACGCCAATCATGCCTGGCGGTCATAAGCCCTTGCTGCCTGACGGAGGGACGGAACCATCCGATATCATTGATTCGGCAAATTCACTGGGTACAATCGCGATTTGCAGGACAGCAGGTTCTGCTGCAACGTATCTCCAGAACAAGTTCAAAGTACCGGCTGTGCTTGCAGAAGCACCAATAGGTGTTGCAAATACTGACAGGTTTGTGCAAAACATCAGCATGTTAAGCGGTGCCTTCATCCCGGATGAGATAAAGAAAGATCGCGGGCGCCTGATAGACAGCATGGTGGACGTTCATCACTATATGTACGGGCGCAAAGTCGCGATTTTCGGCGACCCTGATCTTGTGTCAGCCATCGTCAGGTTCTGCGCTGAAGCAGGGATGAACCCCACAGTAGCGATGACAGCTACAAAGCATAAGGATTTTGCACCTGACATAAAGGCAGTGAATAGTGAATATAAGACAGATACGCAGATCCTTGAAGGTACAGACCTGTATGAATTCCACGAGGTTGTAAAAGCGCAGGGGGCAGAATTGATACTTGGCAACTCAAAGGGCAAGGACGTTGCAGACGATGAGGGCGTTCCGCTTGTGCGCTTTGGTTTTCCTGTTTATGACCGTGTTGGTGTGTACAGGTATTCCATTATGGGCTACAACGGTTCGATATACCTGCTTGACCAGATGACAAATGCCATCCTGGGACATAAGTATGATCCCAATAAGCTGCATCAGTGAGTGCCCGGTGAGGTGAAAACATGGAATACATAACCGGAATAACTGCATCGGGCGGGAGCTGGACTCCTGCCTTTGTTGTAAGAAGCAATATCAACGACTGCGGATGCTGCGGAAAATGTTTCAAGATATGCGGACGTGGCGTGTTCGAATATATCGACCATCCCAATGCTGATGACCTGTGCGGCGCAAAGGTCATGACAGTGGCGCATCCCGGGAACTGCATCGGCTGCGGCGCCTGCGCGCGCAGGTGCCCGAAGAAGAATATTGTGTGCGAGCCGAAGGTCATGTTTGGGGTAAGAGAAGGATCGGAGGTAACATAGAACTCACAACACGAAGCTTGCAAAGAAAATCAACCACAGAGGACTCGGAGTCCACAGAGAAGTGTTTTTTTCTCTGTGCCCTCTGTGGACTCTGTGGTTTTTGCAATATTCCAGAAATAATAAAAAGTCGTTCTCGTTTAATATAATTAATAGAGGTTTGAAAACATGTCCAAAATAAGCCATATCCTCCTGAAAAACCCGGTGGTTGTTCCCACCGGGACAAAACTCTGGGAGGCTGCAAAGCTCATGAAGATTAAAAAGGTTGCAAGTGTACTTGTAAGTAAAAACGGCAGGCTTGCTGGCATTATCTCGGTAGAAGATATTATGAATACTGCGGCAGAAAGAGCCAAACTTGACATTCCTGTAGATGATGTCATGCACTCACCCAAGCTAACGATCGACTCGGATAAATGGATCCTTGATGCGATCGTAATGTTTGAGCGCTGTAAAGCATCATACTTAGGCGTGATCGAAAATGGAGAGAAAATAGGCATTATAAGGGCGGATGATTTGTTGCATACTTACAGGTTTAATAATGAGACGCAAAGATAAAGAAATCAAGGATATGGAAGAGATAGAGTCCATCATAAACAAATCAAATGTTTGCAGGATCGCTTTTTCTGAAAACGATTCTCCATATATTGTTCCTGTTTGTTTCGGTTATAAGGATAATTGCCTTTATTTTCATTCCGCCAATGCTGGTAAAAAAATAGATATCATTGGAAAAAATAATAAGATATGTTTTGAATTTGATGATTATAGTGGATTATTGTTATCTGAAAATCCATGTGATTGGAATATAAAATATTCCAGTGTTATTGGATTCGGCAAGGCTTCTATTATCGATGACTTTGATGAAAAAATAAAAGCAATGAATATCATAATTGAACATTATTCAAATGGTTTACATGAATTTCAAAAAAAAATTGATACTGTAACAATTATTAAGGTTGATATAGAGAATATTACTGGCAAAAGATCAGGATATTAAAGAATATAACTATGTAATACAATTGATATATATGAGTGAGATGATTAAAGAAACGATCCGGAAATTTACAGCAAAAAGCTTTACTGAGAGAAAACTTTCATTTGATGAACTTGTTGATTTTCCGGGTTATGAAGATGCCACGAAAGTAGCATATTATAAAAACATTGCAGAATTATCCTTTGCGCAGGGTCTGGTATAAAACATGGCTATAAATAGAATCCGATTATCGAATTTTAAGAGTTTCAAGGATTTAGATGTAGAGCTTGGAAAGTTCAATGTATTTGTTGGCGCCAACGCGTCTGGGAAATCTAATTTTATCCAGAGTTTCAAATTTCTACGAGATATGAATAATCATGGTCTTGATAATGCAATATCCATGCAGGGGGGTATTGAATATCTCAGAAATATAAGTCTTGGTCAATCTGAAGAATTTTCATTAGAAGTGACTACTGATGATCTATTTATGAGTTTTTTGCCTGAAGTAAGTAAAGATGAAAGAATAAGAATTGACAGATACGAAACAATTTATAAAATTACAATAAAATTTAAAAATGAAGGTGAAGAATATGAAATTATTAAAGAAACAATTGAGCAGAAATGTAACTTTGTAAAATTAGAGAGAATCAACTCTGATGATAAATTTTATGAAAAGGAAATTCCTGGAAAAGGAAAAATTATAATTTCAAAACTTAATGGGAAAA
Source organism: Candidatus Methanoperedens sp. BLZ2 (assembly GCF_002487355.1). Classification (GTDB taxonomy): domain Archaea; phylum Halobacteriota; class Methanosarcinia; order Methanosarcinales; family Methanoperedenaceae; genus Methanoperedens. The sequence goes on from NZ_NTMG01000054.1 coordinate 59,350, forward strand.
TTAAGTTCAGTTCAATTCAACCGGATGAAGTGAAAATAAGAGAAGAGGATATACTTCCATCGTTCTTAAGAGACGACAAATTCGAATCTAAAAGTCTTCTTCTCCAATATTTATTCTTTATAATGTCACCTTTTTTCATTGATTTTTCAATTTATGATATCGATCCAAATCTCCCCAAAAAAGCTACTCCAATAACTGGAAAAGCTGATCTTGAAGAGGATGGGAGTAATTTAGCCATAGTTCTAAAGAACATTTTGGAAAATGAAGATAATAAAAGAAAACTTTCGAATTTAGTGAGAGATGTTTTACCATTTGTTGAGGATATGGATGTAGAAAAATTAACAGATAAATCTTTGTTATTTAAATTACGTGAAATCTATTCTAAAAACCAATACTTACCTGCATCATTTTTATCTGATGGAACAATCTACATTACTGCTTTAATTATCGCATTATATTTTGACAGAAAGCCAATCATAATAATTGAAGAACCAGAAAGGAATATACACCCTTACCTGATTTCCAGATTGGTAAACATGATGAAGGAAGTCTCTGAAGAAAAACAGATCATTATTACAACCCATAATCCAGAGGTAATAAAACATGCTGGATTAGAGAATATCTATCTTTTATCAAGAAATGAAGAAGGCTTTTCCACAATTTCAAAGCCATCTGATAAAGAGGAAATAAAAATATTTCTGGAAAATGAAATGGGAATAGAAGAACTTTATGTCCAGAATTTATTGGAGATATGAGAGATGGGGTCTAAATTATTCATCTTTATCGAAGGCGATGATGATGAGAGATTTTTCAATAGAATCATTAAACCTATGTTTGAAAATAAATATGAAGTTCATTTGTGGAAATATGCACAGAAAAAAAACGAAAAAATCTTCCAATTCCTCAATAGCATTCAAGCGATGAATGATGCTGATTACATTTATGTGGCAGATAATAATGGCTCTCCATGCATAACGGATAGAAAACAAAGAATAGAAAATGATTTCAAAAATATTGATAAAAATAAAATATTAGTTGTGGTAAGAGAAATAGAGGGCTGGTATCTTGCTGGAATTGATGAGGGATCTTCCAAGAAATTTGGAATAAAATCTTTTCACAATACAGAACACATTAATAAAAGCGCTTTTAATGACGTGAAACCCAAAAAATTCAGTTCACGAATAGACTTTATGTCCGAAATATTGAAATTATTTTGTATAGATACGGCAAAAAAGAAGAATGGATCATTCAGTTATTTCGTTGAAAATTATATTTGAAATATAACTCACAGTGCGTCTGATGGTTAAATATGTCAGTCCATATGAAACAATCGGGTTTGAAAGAGTTTGAACATATCCCTGGTGTCAACAAGAAGATATCCCTGGACTTATGGAGCATGGGTTTACGTTCAGTGGAAGACCTGAAAGATTATGAAAGGCAGGGCATTCAGGTTGAAAGGTGTATGCTTTATGTGTTTTATTGTGTCGTTTACTATGAACATGATCCTGAACTGCTGAAATGGTGGAATTGGAAAGATAATAAATGGAGGAAAAGCGATGAGAATTCATTCACTTGAACACGAACCCTTTGAGGGACTTGCAAACATCGAAGTATGGGCAAATAGCAAAGGTCATAAGATCACAAGAACCCGGATATATAAAAATGAAGAATTCCCGGATATCGATGACTTTGACTGGTTAATAATCATGGGCGGCTCAATGAGTACCTATGAGGAAGAAAAATATCCCTGGCTGATCCCTGAAAAGAAATTCATTGGTGATGCGATCGCAAAGAAAAAATTATTGCTGGGGATTTGCCTTGGTTCCCAGCTTATTGCAGATGTTCTTGGCGGGAAGGTCAGCCCGAACACATATAAAGAAATTGGCTGGTTCCCGGTTTTTTTAACTCCGCAAAGTAAGAAGTCATCGATTTTCAATGATTTTCCCCGAGAATTCATGCCAATCCACTGGCATGGAGATACGTTCAGTATCCCGGATGGCGCAACATGGATCGCAAAAAGCCTGGCCTGTGCGAATCAGGCCTTTGAATATGATGATGGAAGAGTTATAGGGCTTCAATTTCATCTTGAATACAATGCTAAAAGTATTGATCTCATGTTCAGGAACTGCCTTGAGGATATCACGGAAGGGAAATATATCCAGAAACCTTATGAAATCCTGAGAAATATTAATAATGTCCAGGAAACGACCAGATTATTGAATCTTCTTCTGGACAAGATGGCAGAAAAATTTGAATAACCAATAATCATGGATGACATAATTATTCTTTCCGGCCTTATATTTGCAGCAGGATTGTTGTATTCCTCAGTGGGTCATGCCGGAGCTTCAGGCTACCTGGCAGTAATGGCACTTTTCGGCCTTGCTCCCGATACAATGAAACCCACAGCGCTTGTCCTGAATATCCTTGTTGCAGCAATAGCAGCAGCGCAATTCCAAAGGGCTGGTTATTTTTCATGGGATACTTTCTGGCCTTTTGCGATCAGTTCGATCCCGTTTGCGTTCATAGGCGGCGCCATGTCCATCCCTGGTAATATTTACAAACAAATCGTGGGTCTTGTCCTGTTATTCGCAGCTTACCACTTTTTTAGCAAAAAGCAATCAGCGATCGCAAATGCCTCCAAACAAATTCCAGTTCTGGCAGCAATACTCGCAGGCGCCGGAATAGGTATGCTCTCCGGAATGGTGGGTGTGGGCGGCGGTATTTTCCTCACCCCTCTTATCCTGTACATGGGCTGGGCAGGAACAAAGCAGACAGCAGGCGTATCTGCCATGTTCATTCTTGTGAACTCAATAGCCGGAATAGCAGGACATCTGGCAAGCGTGAAATTTTTGCCTGATACGATTTATGTTCTGGGTTTTGCGGCAGTTCTTGGGGGAACAATAGGTTCATACATGGGAAGCCGCAGATTTGCGAATGCAACTATTTATCAACTGCTTGCAGTGGTTCTTGTCATTGCGGGTGTGAAATTCATGATCGTGTAAAACTGAGGAGAAAGCTTTTATTACATTACCACGTTAAAGCGGAAAAATAATTATTCTATTATTTAAGATCAAAGAGGATTATTATGAAGTTTCAGGGAAAATCAGTAAGAAAATATACAGGCGGAAGACTCATACGGCAAAGAGGTAAGAAAAAATACGAGCTTGGCGGAGAGCAGGCCAATACTCATCTGGGCGAACCCATTCGCAAAACAGTGAAAACATTGGGTGGCAAGTTGAAAGTACGCCTCTTAAGAGCGCAAACCGCAGTAGTAACAGATCCGGCAACGAAGACATCAAAGACTGTAAAAATAGAAACTGTTACCGGAAATCCGGCAAATACACACTATGTAAGGCGAAATATTGTGACAAAAGGCTCTATAATCAAGACTGAAATCGGGAGCGCCCGCGTCACGAACAGGCCTGGACAGGAAGGCAGCATCAACGCTGTTCTCATACCCGGTACTGCTTAAAAGTAACCCATAATTCAGGAAGATGCTCCTGTAATAACTGATTATTACAGCAGGCATCCATTTTTATTCTTTTTTCAAGCGCGCGGCCCAGCGGCCTGCCAAGCAATCTGCGTATTTTTGTTTCGTATTCGCAAAGTTGCGCAATATCATCATTTTCCAGCGCTTTGATTATTGTTTTTCCTGCTACTTCACCCGCAAGTATCGCATTGTTGATGCCTGCGCCCGTTACTGGGTCTGCCATTCCTGCGCTGTCCCCTGCAAGAATAACATTGCCAAATACAAGTTTTTCCCGAAGTCCTCCGATTGGCAAAGCTCCTGCAATATATCCTGTTATTTTACCTGAAAGCCGGTTCGCGATTTTTGATCCGGCTATAAATGCATCAAGGTTCTGCCGTGGGGATTTTTTGTTTTTGTCTTTTATCATTCCCAGCCCGACTTTAGCTGAATTTTCTCCTGTCGGATAAATCCAGATATATCCGCCCGGGGCATAATCAGAATCAAAAAATATCTCACACGTTTGCGCAATGGGCTCAATATCCTTAATATGATACTGGGCGCAGGCCGCAAATCTTTGCGGCTGCAATCCCAGTATTGAAGCAGTTTTTGAAAAAACACCATCTGCGCCAACGATTATTTTTCCAGGTGCATTACCGTTACGGAATTTCACTATACCGGGACTTATATCGACCAGCGGTGAATTCCACATGACCTGCGCCCCTGATTCTTTTGCTTTTGATAATAAACTCATATCAAACGAAGGTCTATCCACGACATATCCATTCAATGAAAAATCATGATACGACTTGTCAGGAAAATAGGTACGCATTTGTTTTATATCTGACTGGAGAACAGATTCATCCGGTACGTCAAAATTTATGGTTTTACTGATATACCCGGCGCAGGGTGACCTGCACGTTTCGTTTTTTTCAAGTATGAGGACATCATAACCTGCATGAGCTACTGTTCTTGCAGTAACAGACCCGGCAGGCCCTGCTCCTACTATGATCGCATCATACATTAGCGATAGACCCATTCATCTGAGTAATACTTTGGCAAAAGAGTTTCTGTAAGCTTTATTTCCTTGCCGCTAAGGGACCCGGATTTTAAACGTATAGAAAAGCGTTCCTCAAATTTCTTTTTCATAACATTTTTTATCTCTTCCATATCACGCTGTTCCCCGAGTTCCCTGTCAAGCCAGGTGAGTCCTTCCCTTACTGATGCTATTTTTTTATCCATGAATTTCTCTTTCGGGATATTTGAGATCCGAAGCATCTCCTCTATATCAAAATCAAGAAGTAGAGTTCCATTCTGGAGCAGTTTTCCTTCCCAGCGCGTCTGGGCGTTTCCTGATATCTTCTTGTTATCGACAACTACATCGTTTATAGGACGAAAAGCTGCGTTCAGTTTGTAATGTATCAATGTATCAATAAGTACGCCGCATATCTGTTTATATGATCCTATAATGTCCATGGGAAACAACGCATTATCAATGGTTCCCACGACACCATAATTTACCTGCCTGCAACGTTCGTCTGAAAATGCAATGCCGCCACCGCTTATACGTCTTGTGATAGTATAGTCTTTACATTGTGAAAGATTCAATTCGACCTCTGCCTTCTGGAAAAAACCAAGGATAATGGATTTTTTCGGGGTCCAGAAAAAGAAGGTATTTCCTTCATCGGATTTCAAGATAGCTTCGTCCATTGCCATCATGTCGCGAATATCCACAAGTCCGAAATCAATAAAGCGCCATTCTTCCATATTATACCTCCAGAGCTTTCATTATGGATTCGGTAAAGTCAGCTGGTGATGTTCCGGGTGACTGGATATTTTCCCGTATGTAAATTTCTTCGATCTTATGTTCTATATCTTCACGTTTTGCCTTAATTCCTTTCAGTTCTCCGGCGATCTTGAAGAAAGCCTCTTCAGGGAACAGGAAGAAATCTCCTGAGATGTTTATTTCTTTTATCCTGCCGTTCTCGGTTGCAACGAACGATCTTATGAGTCCACCTTTTGATTTATGGATTCCCTGTGACGTTTTTATTTCCATGGTATTTACTCCGGCTTACTCCAGCTTATTCAGAAACATCATGATTCTATAAAAAAATATCATTTGTAGGAACTGTGGTGTAAATAAAAGAACACTTTATATTCTAAAATAATAAGTTAGACGCATGCGTATCGGAGTAATCGCTATCCAGGGAAATGTAGAAGAACACGTTATTGCAATAGAAAATGCACTGCGCCGTGCTGGTCTTCAGGCTGAGGTAATAAAAATAAAACACAAAGGATTAGTTGATTCATGCGATGCCTTGATCCTGCCCGGGGGAGAAAGCACAACACTTGGCAGGCTCCTGGAACGGGAAGGCATTGCGGATGAAATAAAGAAGGCGGCCAGCGCTGGAATACCAATTATGGGAACATGCGCAGGGCTTGTTCTTCTTGCAAAACATGGAGACGATCAGGTAGAAAAAACAGGGCAGCCATTACTTGGAATCATGGATATCCATGTAAACAGGAACGCATTCGGACGCCAGAGAGAATCATTTGAGACCCTGATCGGTTTTAATGGATTTGACACGCCTTTTAATGCTATATTCATTCGGGCTCCGGGCATCACAGGATGCACCAATGACGTGGAGATACTTTCAAAGTATAAAGATTCAATTGTGGCAGCAAGACAGAAAAATATACTTGCACTTGCATTTCATCCTGAATTGACAGATGATTACAGGATACACCATTATTTTTTGAAAATGATAGGATAAGATAGGATAATCATCCCATCTGTCTCAATTTCTCCTCAATTTCCTTAATGTCATCCTGGTATGATCTCCTTCTGTCCTCATAATCTTCATCCAGGAGATCCCCGGATTCATATTTCTGTTCAAGGTCTTTTATACTGGAAAGCAATTGTTTCTTGATGTCTAAAAGCTCATTCACTTTTTTTCCGTCATATTTTCCGGATGATACGACACTGTGGGCCTCTGAAGGTTTTTCAATTTCCTCTCTCTTGTTTATTTTCGTTGCTTTTGTCCTGTTTTTTTCTGAGTTTTCTGAGGTTACTTTTCCCTTTCCTTTACCGTCCTCAGATTTTAATTTTTTCTTTATGTAAGGATATAGGAGAGCAAGAATTATCAATATCCCTATAACAATATATGGAACATAGCTCTGGCTTGCGGATGCAGGTAACGGGGATGATGATATTTCAACATTTATTTCCTTGAATTCCGGAGACGAGAACCTGAAAATCCCGGCTTTTTCGTCCACGTCGGTCGCAGCCATCTTATCGCCATTTTCATCAGTGAATTGGACTGCATTTCCTTCAGGTTTTGTAATTTTTACTACTAAAGCAGCACCTATGTTCGGATTTTCCACATATCTATAACTTGTTAATGCAGGAACAGCCAATTTCTTTGAATATATTTCTGAGCTTGATGCCCCAGCTTTCTGTTGAACTGTATATTCTAAAACATACAGGAATGGTAAACTGCTGTTTTGTTCAACATAATCCTTCCAGCTTACGATATTCTCATTTTGCGAAAAATCGATTGGCACATTCCCGCCGCCTGTCATCATTTCCGACCGGGCAACAATGACATCCTCTGATCCATCAGGGACCCATGTTCTTAGATCACCATAGAAATCCTTTGTTCCGATATTCCTGAAAATAAGGGTTTCACGGATAAACAATTTGTTTTCTGCCTTTAATCGGGCCGAATCATCCACTTCAATCAGATGCTGGACCATAATGATATCCTGGTCTGATTCTGTTGTATTAGTTAAGTCTATTTGTGAAATATTTTGTGTATCTTGCGGGATATCTGTGGTATTGGTAGTACTGGAATTGGTAGCATTTGAATTTCCGCCCATTCCCGGAAATCCTAAAGCGCCATTTGCCAATAAAATGACCAAAAATGTTGAGATTATTATTTTTGTTATGTTTTTCATTGATTCACTTCATCCATAATTGTATTTAAGATAATAATTAAGTTATCTATTAAAATTTGAACGCTGTTTCTGTTATCGTCGCAAAACTTATCACGATAAGAGTTGCAAAGGATATATAATTACTGAGATATTTTGATAATTATGCCCTACGCAGCAAAAGACAGACAGGAATTTATTAAACGCTCAAACCTTATTCCCGATTCCAGAGTCCTGGATTTTGGGGGGATGCTATCCGAAGAACTCAACTCAGCTGTTTTCGGGATAACCTCAAAAAGAGTACTTTCAAACGCAGTTCTTATAAAACCGCTGCTCTTGCCATTTAAGAATTCTGTCTTCAAATCAGTTGTTTCTTATCATTATTTTGACCTTGTATCGTCTGAAAAACTTGATTTCCTGTTTGAAGAGGCAGCAAGAGTGCTTGATAAAGATGCAAGTTTTTCATTCATGATTATGCAATGGGCTGCAACCAATGAAGCGCAAAAGTCAAATCTGCTATTTAATGAAATCCTGAAAAGTATTGGAGCCCTCTACCAGCATGATTTTGAAGAAATAAGCCTCAAGCTGAATAAAGCGGGATTCACAGAGATAACAGTTGAAAGCATCAGGCATGATATCACGGTCCCTGAGGAATTCGTCAATGAGCACCTCTTGATGCTGGGAAATCTTGTAAAATTAGAAAAAACACAGGGCGGAGAAGGTTTAAAGGCGCTTGTAAAGCAGTATTTCCACAAAGTAAAAGAACATGGTGAATCCATGCTGCCAGCTATACATTTTATCGCGAAGAAATGACATGAAGAAAAAACATCTTGAGATTATGCTGGAAAAAGTGGAAGGTTTCAAGTCACCTAAAGCCGATAAGGAACAATATGCAACACCAGCAATTGTCGCCTCGGAGCTGTTGCATTTTGCCTTTATGAAAGGAGATATCACAGGTACGGTTTACGATCTTGGATGCGGAAGTGGCATCTTTGCTATTGGCGCTAAACTCCTTGGGGCAGAAAAGGTTATAGGTTTTGATGATGATAAAGAGGTTTTAGAGATTGCACGGGCAAATGCACATAAACTTGACGTTGATGTCGAGTTCGTATGCAGCAATATTTCCGATATAAGTGGAAAAGCGCATACGGTTGTAATGAATCCGCCTTTTGGCGCGCAGAAGAAAGGAAGCGATCGCCCTTTTTTGAGGAAAGCCCTCGAATTAAGCAGCGTGGTTTATTCCATACATAATGCCCGGAGTGCAGAATTTATAAAAAAATTCATAAGCCCATCGGTCATAACAGAATACAAATTAATAGATTTCCCGATAAAAAGGACATTCGGGTTTCATAAGAAGGAAAGACTGGTCATAAAAGTTGAGATATACAGGATCGAGAAAAGAACAGAGGGATAATTATTAGAATCAAACGAAAAAAAATAACAAGCAGAAGAAAGCTTGGCAAGGGTGACGAAAAAGAACCCAAAGGAGTAAAAGAAAACGAGCTTGAGCTGGAAGAAGAAGTTGAAGATGTAACCATGGAACCGGAAATTACAGAAGAGAGTACAGAAGAAACCGTCCAACCCGAAGAACCTGTTGAGGCCGAAGAACCTGTTGAAGAAGCAGTTGAGGAAGAACAAAAAGAAGAAATAAGAAATGTTTTGCCGGGTGACCTTATTGGAACTTCGGAAGAATTCATCCCAAAAAGCGGCGCATATGTGGAAGGGGGGAATATTTACGCATCAGCAAGCGGTATTGTTAAGATAAACAATAAAGAGCGTTCCATATCAGTCGAACCTGTCACGAACACACCTCCGCATCTTGTGGTTGGAGATATCGTTATCGGGCAGGTCACAGATGTAAAAGATTCGGTTGCGCTCGTTGAGATCGCAGGAATCAAAGGCAAAGGCGAACGCGAGATCGTCAATGCGGACCAGGCTGCAATTCATGTATCAAATGTAAAAGACGCCTATGTCAAGGAATTGTATTATGAATTCGCCCCGTTTGATATTGTAAAGGCAAGAGTACTTGACCTTCGGAACATGCGCCTGTCAACTGTCAATAAGGAACTTGGCGTTATGAAGGCTTATTGCGGAAATTGCAGAACAGTTCTGAAAATAGATAACAACAAACTTAAATGTCCCAAATGTGAAAGGACAGAGACAAGAAAATTATCTTCTGATTACGGGACAGGTATTATTTAGGTGATATTATGGAACTTACGATCCTTAAAAAAACGGACAAAGAAATTAACATTAAGGTAGCAGGTGAAACTCATACTCTGCTCAATATGCTAAAGACTGCTTTACTCAACAACAAACATGTTGAAATAGCAACATATGATATAAAGCATCCAACGATCAGCGAACCAATCCTTTTTGTGAGGACAGATGGCGCAGACCCCATCGATGTGATAAAAAAAGCATCGAAGGACCTGATCAAAGAATGCAAAGAGTTTATAGATCTTTTTACGAAGAAGACAAAGTAGTTAAAGCCGCATACTCCTCATCGATAAGGTCATCCACCATAACCCCGTTCTCAACCGCAATGAGAATGGCGCTGACCTCTATTAATACCTGTTTTGCAAACTCTTCCTGTTTTTTATTTATCATTGCAATAACTTTTCTTTTTTCTATTCCCGTGCCCTGTATTATCCGATCGATTATCCTGTCAAAAATTGTTTTGTTTTCTATAATTGTTTTGTTTTCTCCAATAACGGGTTTCCATCCGGAAGGTATCTCAATTTTTGATATATCAAATGAAGGATGTACAAATTCTCCTTCGCGTATTAAAAGACCCGAATTCTGGGCATCATTCAATATGTTTTTTGCCTGCTCAGGATTGAACCATTTCAAATCCAGGGAGAGCGCAAGGACAAATTCCATATCTTTTAGCGCATCTTTTCCCTTTCTTTTAAAGGGCATTGATACGGTATAAGTAAGATCAGACATTACCAGCCTTTCTTTTTATCTCTTCAACAATGGTATCAGCTATTCTTTCAGGAGCAGTCCTTGCCAGACCGTCGATAAGATGTATATTCATAGTAAGAACCCTGTTATCAAGGTTTGTCCTTACAAGATATGTATCGCCTTTGAAAGCAACACGGTTATAATTTGCATCCAGTACGGAATATTGCAGATTGATTTTAAAATCAATTGTTCCTTCCGGTGTAATGTCCTTTATCACCGGATCAAGAGTGTTCTTATTAAGAGGAACAAAATCAACGCTTTTATCTGCTATTTCAACTTCAATGCTTCTCTTGGCCTGTATAGGAGTTGCTTTACGGTCCGGGCCATCTGTGATGAATGTACCGAACTGGCCATTCAGTCCTGCAATTGTTCTTACCAGGAAAGGGAGGTCGGCTTCGAATCTAAATTTACGTTCAAATTCCGGGTTTTGCGGGAAAAGATGATAAGTGCGTCTCATATCAGCATGTATCGTCATGAAATCTTAAAAGCTTATTGCTTTGCGTTACTTTATAATGTATATTCCTTTACCTATTGTAGTTATAAAAGCCTCGCTTTTTACCTGTTTTTCAGAAAAAGCCCGTATCATCGCTTCTGCAATATTCTCTCTTTGATCCATCCTGCAAACCGCGATCAATGTAGGCCCTGAACCGCTTATTGTCACACCGGCTGCACCTGCCTGGATCGCACTTTGTTTGACCTCCCTGTATCCTTTTATAAGGTTTGAGCGGACCTCCTCAATTACGTGGTTAGCCATGCTTTCCCCGATAAGTCTTATATCACTTTTCATCATTCCGACTACCATAGAAGCGGCATTTCCCGTATTAAAAGAAATATCTTCAAGGGACAGTTTTTTTGGAAGGATAGCACGGGCCTGGCGCGTGCTGACTATGATTTCGGGATGAACTGCAACTATACCAATGTTCTCAGGGCGAAGAGAAATTATTTTGTCTTTATGCACAATGACGAATCCACCATAGATAGCAGGCGCTACATTGTCGGCATGAGCAGCTCCTGATACTGCTTTTTCACCCTGCGCAGCTATTCGCACAAGTTCATTCTGTGAAAGCCCGAGTTCAAACATCTCGTTTATGCCAAACGCGACGCCTGCCGCAGGTGCAGCGCTGCTCCCAAGCCCGCTTGAAAGTGGAATGTTCCTGTATATTGTGATCTTCACAGTGACCTTCATGATCGAAGCAACGATGCCTGCAATATTTCTTTGCGGGTCAGCTGGAACGAATTGGGAATCTCTTCCAAGCATTACTATTTTTGTACTATCGCTTTTTTCAATTTCAATTATATCATAAGGGGTTTCAAGGGCGATTCCGAATACATCAAAGCCTGCCCCCAGGTTAGCAGAAGTCGCAGGAACTCTTATTTTCAAATGATCTTTTACCATTATCGTTTGTAACCAATAGTTCGAAGGAATGATCTTCTTTCTTCTTTATCCCCTGAGCTTTCAATACCCTCTGGTTTTTCACCATCTATGACGCCAAGGATACCGCTACCCTGTTCAGTCCGGGCTATAATAACCTCCAGAGGATTGGATGTAGCGCAAAAAATATTACATACTTCCTGAAGGTTTTTAATCGAATTAAGGACATTTATGGGATATGCATTTCGCATGAATATTATGAAGCTGTGGCCGCAGCCAAGTTCCATGGCATTACTTTGCGCAGCTTTGATAAGTTCCTCATCATTTCCATCACTCCTTACAAGACACTTTCCTGATGCTTCGCAAAAGGCCAGGCCAAATTTAATGCCCGGAGCCGAAGTGATGAGTGCTTCGTACAGGTCCTCAGCGCTTTTTATGAAATGCGATTGTCCGAGGATCAGGTTTGTATCAGAAGGCGCCGTTATTTTTATAGATTTTAGTTCCATATGTATCTCCCATAATTATTATTGTTTTGTAGGTATTTAAATGATGCTGATTTTTATAATTTCCAGATCATAAGCATGTTTATAATATTTATGCACAAAATCTATGCATAGAATTTAATCTATGCAAAATCCATTTCAGGCAAGAGAGGAAAATGGATTGATTGTTTTTAGCCAGGGAACCTTTTTAAAGTCCATATCATTTTCCGTATAAATTGAAAATACATTGTTTTCTTTCATAGTTGCAGCCAGTAATGCATCCCAATAGTGAATGCCATTTGTTGTGCTAATTCCGATAGCGGATTTAATTGTTTGGGCATTATAATTAAGGACATGCCAGCCATGGAAATCTATGATAAGTTCAATAAAGTCTTTTGCAACCTTTGCAGGTATCGGATTTGATATCTTTTTTGTTACAACAACATAGAATTCCGAAAGATTCTGGACAGAAACTGCAAAATCTCGTTTTCTTTTCCAGCAGTCTGCCACAAGCTCATTGCATATCTCTCTCTTTTCGGGTTCACCCTCATCAAAAACATAGGTCAATAGGTTCGAATCGATAAGGGCAAGTTCATCGCTCATAGAGTTCATCCCTATCCCTGTATAATCTCTTACCGAAATTGAATTTCAGTTCAAGGAGTTTCAATGCCTCTTGCGCTATCTTTTCCTGCCTTTTTTCATATACCCATTTCTGCATCGCTTCAGTCAGAGCTTTCCCAAGATCGCCTTTTCTGGCGCCGTGAACGCTGCGGACAAGCTTTCGAAAATCCTTTTCGACGTCGTCTTTGACATTTACTGTTATCGTGCCCATGAATGTAAATGGATTTTTGATGTATTTAAATGTATTGCGGATCTAAATTTGAAGTTCAAAATTCACTTTTTGCCTTTCGTGTGGGGCAAAATATTAAATATTTGCCCCACATATAATCCATCATGCAAAAAGATCACCTCCTCGAAATTCTTAAATATCCCCCATACAACTGTAGATAGATTTTCAGACTATATACAAACTGCATGTCTTGTTTTCTTCATAAAGAAATTCTCATTCTCTATGAAAGAACAGGAAAAATCACAGAAAAAAGTATATTCAGTAGACACAGGTTTATCAAATGTGATAGGCTTTCGTTTTTCGAAAAACTCAGGAAAGCTCATGGAAAATGTTGTTGCAAATGAGTTAAGGATCAGACAGACTTTTGACCCTATGATAGAAATATATTATTACAAAGATGCAGCCGGAAGGGAAGTAGATTTCATAATAAAAGAGGGTTTACAAATAAGAGAGCTGATACAGGTTTGCGATGATATATCCAATATGGAAACAAAGGACAGGGAGATCACAGGAATGATCATGGCTATGAAAGAGTTAAATCTGGAAAGAGGTCTTGTGATAACAGAAGACTATGAGGGAGAAGAAAATATCAAAGGCAAAGAAATAATCTTTAAATCATTGTGGAAATGGCTTCTAATCCAGGAAACTGATAATCCTGCACACTAAACCTTCAGTTCATCAATATGTATCATCTCTTCAACATCAAGTAAAATCGATAACTCCTGCGTGTCTATTTCAATATCATTTTCCTGCACAAGAGCCATGGGATTCGTACCCCCGATCACAGCAATTCCCAGTTTATCCCTTCCCACCTGGATACCCAGGATATCATTATTGGGCTCCCCGACTTCAAGAATACATGAAAATCCCGATTCAACGAGTAAATCAAGCACCTGCTCTATCCTGTCGCGGGCCGACATGGGAGCTTCTCTGAGATTTGCCAGTATCTTTCCTGTGCCGGTGTTGATCATCTGGGTTACAGATGTGAGTTCCTGGGACATAAAAATATCAAGAGGATCGATCGTCGTACTATCATATGTCAAAACATCCGTAAATCTCAGAGGCGAACCTTCATGAATTTCAACGACACCCCCCAATCTTGGTTTTACAGGTATTCCGGCTTTTAGCAGTACACCATCTATAGTGATGCTGCAGGCTGTAGCTATTCCAATCTTTCCGGTTTCAATTTTGAGATTACCTATTTTTTCTCCATGTCGTATTATTTTAATAAATGGACTTACTGCAAGTCCGCTATGAATGGCCTGCCTGAAAAGACCAATGATTTTTTTAAAATCCGATTCATTGACTATGGAAATATTTACGATTATTTTACCTTTTCTTTTTACCGGATCAAAGGTAACCTCATACATCATATTTTCGATCCTTGAGATTATGAACATTAAATCGGCCATATTAATTCAGCAATCATGTATAATTACGATGAGTCATAAACATACCGAAAGATTAAGTATTTTTTAGACATGTAAGAAGTGATATTATGAATAAGCAGGTAGTAATTGATATTGTCAAAAATATTTTCGCTAATCGTGGTTACAGCATAAGTTCATCTGATATATGTGACCTGCTTGCCGAAAAGGATACAGAACATTTCCTTATTAAATTTGAAAAAGACCCTAATTATAATAATATAAGGTATTTTTCAAACATGGTGAAAAGATATGGCAAGGGAATAGTAATATCAGATTCCTTTGATGAGAAGATCCGCATGCTCGCACTTAATGACGGGCTTATACTATGGGACAGGGGGGAACTTGAAATGCAAATCGGAAGAGTGGTACTGGGAGAGGCACTTGCAAAGCATGAAGAAAAACCGGATGAGAACGAGTATAGTATTTTTTCATCAATTCAAGAACCGGTGAAAGTAAATGAACCTCAGGCAAAAGAACATTTAACAAAGGAATATGAAAAAACTATAAAAGTAATGCTTCGTTGCGTACCTGTAAATATAGGGAAAAAAGATGCTATATCAATAGCGCAAGCTAAAGTCGGAACGCCAAAAAGCCAGACATTGAAATTTATCCCGGTCTGGTATTATAGTTATTCTTTTAATATCCAGAAGAAATACAAATCAAAAGTGGTTGACCTGACGGGTGATGGTGAAGGATATATCCATGCTATAACTGGTGAGAATTTTTTTAATAAATACAGGGATATCAGGGAAAACATCATGATGCCCACCCAGAATTATGAGATAATGCAGCCTTCTATCCAGAAAAACGATGCTTCGGAAAAAGCCCTGAATTCCATTATCAGGGAACATACTAAGCAGGTCAGGCTGAATGAAATGATAGGTGATACGATAGTCTTTGAGAACAGGATATTTGCACCTGACCCATCTGAAATTAATCTTAATATTGATCTACTATATATTCCTGTCTGGGAGATAAAAGGCAAACGTGAAGTAATGGATATAAACGGCTATGATGGGCATATAATGGCAATTAAGGTCTATAACGATGCTGAAATGGTTTGAACCTGGATAGAATTCAAAATATTCATCTCCATATTAACAAATTCATTGATCTTCTTATATATTGTCATTTTTCCTTCCCCTGTAGCAGAATATTTCTTCGTCCTCATGTTTCCCTTCTCAAATTCTGCATATAATATCCCATCCTTCTTGAGCTTATATAAAGTCGTATATACAGTCCCCTGGCTCAATAAAACATTATACTTTCTATTAATCTCTTTAATTATCTCCAGGCCGCACATAGGTTTTTCAGACAGGAACTTTAGTAATATTATCTCAAGATGGCTTTTGACTATATCCTCTGTGCAAGCAACATTGTTATTAAAAAAATCCACATCAAAATGATCCGGTGAATTGCTGACTCTATTTATTGAAAACATCTGTCCGTATGTGTCCAGAGCCCTTAGATTATCATAGTAATGCTTTACTTTTAGTAAGGATTTCACCCTTTCACATAATATATCCATGTCAAAAGGTTTTGACAGGAATTCATCTGCTCCAGCCTGAATAGCCTTTATCCTGTCAGGCTTATCCTTAAGGTTGCTGATTAATATTATTGGAATTGATATTGTTTTTTCATTGCCCTTAAGCTTTCTGCATACTTCGTAGCCATTCATACCCTGCATTATTATATCAAGGAGTATTAAATCCGGCAGGAATTTTTCAACCTGTGTCAGTGCGTCATTTCCATTAAAAGCCCTGATTATCTCAAAATCATTAGACAGAATCCCATCCAGCAGTTCAACATTTACTGGTTCATCGTCTACTACAAGTATCCTGGGTTTATCCATTGTATTGCCTCGCTTTTTTTGTTTATTCTATATATAATACATTGTAGCTGGATGCAAACATTTAAACTGATTTGTGTAAAAAGTGTGATAAATCTGTACTTGTTTCAAAGTTTGTTTCGGAATTTGTTTCAAAATTTGAATCTTAGTAATATATATAAAACTGAATTTTCAATTGTATCTTTGTATCGCCATAAACTGCCCTTCGGGGGGCAATACGGGCTGCTGATATAGAATAAAGGTACAATTTCATTCTAAATCATGTAAATAATCAAAAATAAGGTGAAATAATGCAGAAAAGATCCGGGAATAAAAAAAAGGTTAAAGAAAATATTGAAAACAATATTAAAAGATCCCCAAACATACGGGATTCGGTAACCAAACATGTAAAAGAGGAAAAGACAAAGATCAGTTTATTAAACAATCTCCATATACCGATATTGTCCGTAGATAAAGACCTGAATGTTCGGTTCATTAACAAAGCTGGTGCCCAAGCCGTAGGGAGGGCGGCAGATGCCTGTATAGGACAGAAGTGCTTCAATATTATGAAAACCGATCATTGTAATACTTCCAATTGCCAGATGATAAGGGCGATTAAGGAAAATGGCAGTTTCACTTCCAATACCAGAGCCAAACTGCCTGCTGGTGATATTTCAATCCGCTATACTGCTTCCCCGCTTATTGATAATACTGGTAATATTGTGGGCGGAATTGAGAGTATTATTGACACCTCGGAAGAAGAGATGGCAGTTGCCGAGATCAAGTGTCTTGTTGAGGCGGCTATCGCAGGAAAGCTTGATACAAGAGGTAATCCCGACAATTTTAAGACTCCGGGATTTAAGAGTATTGTGCAGGGAGTGAATCAGACCCTTGATGCAGTTATCGGCCCGCTTAATGTAGCAGCAGAATATGTGGATCGGATCTCTAAAGGTGATATTCCTGAAAAGATCAAGGATGAATATAAAGGTGATTTCAATGAGATAAAGAATAACCTGAATAACTGTATCGATGCTATCCAGAACCAGGCCAATGCTGCGAGGTGTATTGGGCTTGGGGACTTGTCCGTGAAAATCAATGTCAGGTCTGAAAATGACATGCTGTCCAGGGGCCTGGTCAATGTGATCTCTGTACTTCAGGATCTTCAGAAGGAACTTACGCGCCTGACAGTAGCCTCCAAAGAAGGGCAGCTTTCAGAGAGAGGCAAGCCCGAACAGTTCAAGGGTGCATACGCAGACGTGGTACTGAATATCAATAACATGCTCGATGCAATCCTGTTACCCATTGCGGAGGGCAACCGGGTCCTCCATCTCATTCGTGGAGGCAATTTGCGGGAAAGGGTCGAAATCAACTGCAAGGGTGATCATGCCAAAATGAAGGATGCGGTAAACGGAGTACACGACTGGCTGAATGCATTGATAGTTTATGAAAAGAAGATAGCCAATGGCGACCTCACTGCAACCATTGAAAAAGCGTCTCCCGAAGATCAGATCCATGAGTGGCTCATGCTCCTTAAAACCAACATCGCCGCTCTGGTGACTGATGCCGACATGCTTTCAAAGGCAGCGGTTGAAGGAAAACTCGATACGCGTGCAGACGCTTCAAAACATCAGGGTGACTTCAGGAAGATAGTACAGGGCGTAGACGATACCCTTGACTCAGTCATTGGCCCTCTTAACGTGGCAGCAGAATATGTGGACCGGATCTCAAAAGGCGATATTCCTGAAAAGATCAAGGATGAATACAAGGGCGATTTCAATGAGATAAAGAATAATCTCAATAACTGTATTGATGCTGTGAATTTACTGGTAACAGATGCAAATATGCTTGCAAAGGCA